>CAWGHQ010000010.1:0-206561 GCA_963822495.1 uncultured Actinomycetota bacterium
CCGCTTTAGTTGCTGCGACTCCGTGAGGGTCGCCGGTGGGTTTCGTCGGTGGTCGGCGCCGCTCGTTTAGGCAGACGACGGCAAGTGGTGGGCTGGGGCTGCAGACCGTGGCGTTGCGGGTCAAGGTCTTGGTGGGGTGTTGCTGTCCCGGTCATCCCGGCTGAGTGGTTTGACGGTTTCTGAGGGCCCAGAAGAGGGATTCGGCTAGGTCGGCGAACGCGGCGTCGTCGTTGTGGTGGAGAAGGAAGGCCCTGAGGTCGGTGAGGTAGTCGTCCTCGCCGACGGTCGGGTACTGGTAGTCGTTGCAGAAAAAGTTCGGCGTACTGAAGCGCCCCAGGTTCTCGGCCGTTCCTATACGGGGTGCGGCTCTCGGTTGAGGGCAGCGTAGTGGGCTTGCTCGTACTCGACGGGTGGGACGTTTCCCAGGGTCGAGTGGAGCCTTCGGTTGTTGTACCAGTCGACCCAGCCGGCGGTGGCGTACTCGACGTCGGCGATGGTCTTGTAGGGGCCGTCGTGGAAGACCGTGGTGCGGATGCACTCGGCCTTGTAGAGGCCGTTGATGGACTCCATCAGCGCGTTGTCGTAGGCATCGCCGACCGACCCGATCGAGGGCCGGATCTCCTCGAGCGCGAGGTGCTCGGTCAGCCGCAGACGACGTGTATTGCGACCCGGCATCCGAGTGGTGGATCAGCTCGCCCGGCTCGGTGGGGTGGCCCTCGCGGTCGCGCTGCCACAGCGCCATCCGCAGCGGGATCATCACCAGGTCGGTCTGCTTGGTCGTCGCGGCGTGCCAGGCCACGATCCGTTGGGCGTAGACGTCGACGATGAACGCGACGTAGGTGAACCCGGCCCACGTCCTGACGTAGGTGAAGTCGGTGACCCAGGTCCGGTTCGGTGCCGCGGCGGTGAAGTCGCGGTCGAGCAGGTCGCCGGCCCGGGTGCCGTCCTTGGCCGGGATCGTGGTCCGGATGCCCTTGTCACGCCGGACCCCGGACAAGCCCGAGGGTCCGCATCGCGCGGTCCACCGAGCCAGCAGAGGCCTCGGGCATGGCGGTGCGGCGCAGGTAGGCGGTCATCTTCCGGCGCCCGTAGAGCCCCTCGGGGCGAGCTTGCGCACCAGGACGCCGTCGGCGTCGACCTTGGTCGTCCAGGCGATGTCACGCACCGCGTCGACGACGTGGGCATCGGTCACGGTCCGTGGCCGCGACGACTCGCCCTGCTCGCTTCCAGCTGCGGTAGGTCCGCGCGGCGATCTGGCAGCCCTGCTCGCGCAGGACCCGACAGATCGACTCGACCGCGTGGCCCTCGGCTCTCATGGTGTCGATGAAGCCCATGATCAGCGGTTGCGGGGGTCGAGTTCCCCGACGAAGAAAGTCGTCGCCCCGCGGAGGATCTCGACGTCCTCGCGCAGCCGCCGGTTCTCGGCCTTCAGCGCCTTGATCTCGGCCAGCTCCTCGGTCGTGGCGCCGGCGCGTTGCCCGCCGTCGACCTGGGACTGGATCACCCAGCGGCGCACGGACTCCTTGCCGACCCCGAGCTGCTTGGCCACGACCGCCGCCGCGGCCGTGAGCGAGGAGTACTCGCCCTGGTGGTCCTTGACCAGCCGCACAGCTCTGGCCTTGAGCTCTTCATCGATCTTCTTCGGCATGGTGCTCATCCTCCTGGACTCAAACAGGAGCGGCATCAAACCTGGGGCGCTTCAAGGTGCGGTGGAAGCGCTCGATCTTCCCGTTGGGCTGCGGCCGGTAGGGGCGGGTCTTCTTCGGGGCGACGCCTAGGTCGGTGCAGGTATCGCGCCACAGGTGGGACCTGTAGCAGCTCCCGTTGTCGCTGAGCACGCGCTGGACGGTGACGCCACGATCGGCGAACCAGGCGACCGCGTTCTTGAGGACCTCGGTGGCGGTCTCCTTGGTCTCGTCGTCGCGGGCCTCGACGTAGGCGACGCGGGAGTGGTCGTCGATCACGGTGTGCAGGTAGCAGGTCCCGATCAGCGGGTTGCGGTACTTGTTGCTTGGGGCGCCGGTGCGCGCCGCGGTCGCGGCGCGGTTCTTCTTGCCTTGCTGGCGGCCGACGTAGCGCCAGCCGCCGCCATCAGGGACCCTGCCGAGCTTCTTGACGTCGACGTGGATCAGGTCGCCGGGCTGCTCGTGCTCGTAGCGGCGGATCGGCTCACCGGTGGCGCGGTCGATGTGGGTGAGCCGGTTGATCCGGCAGCGGACCAGGACCGCGTGCACGGTCGAGGACGCCATGCCGAGCCGGTCGCCGATCTCGACCGGGCCGAGGCGCTGCTTCCACCGCAGGTGCACGATCTTGCGCACCACCGGCGCCGGCGTCCGGTTCGGCTGGTGGTGCGGGCGCCGAGGACCGATCGAGCATGCCGGCCGGCCCCTCGGCGCGATAGCGATCGGCCCACTTCTTCGCGGTCCGCCAGGAGACGTCGTAGCGCTCGGCTGCGCGTGCGGGCGGCCAGCCCTGGTCGACGATCAGGCGGGCGAGCCTCAGTCGGGCACGAGGGGTCAGAGCAGCGTTGGCATGGGTAGCGTGGGACACGAAGGCCTCCTTGGTGCGGAGCGGTTTCTAGACAGCTCCACTCCACACCGGGGAGGCCTTCGTCCATCTACAGATCAGATCGTGTCGTCGCAAGATCTCGACCAACGTGCCTGGGCATCACACCTAGGCCCCGACCACCCGCAAACCGTGACCTCGCGGAACAACCTCGCTGCCGCTGACGAGTCGGCCGGGGGCAGGTGACCCCCCCTCGGGCAGGTGACCCCCTCTTCAAGCAGAACCTCACCGTGAAGTGAAGCGACACGCCCACCCTGCGACGACGCACTCGACCACGCCCGCATGTGTCCATCATCCCCGGAACTCGGGCCTTGTGGGCCCGCCCAGGTGCCCGTCATCGGAGAACACGAGTAGTTGTGATGGGTCGAGTAGCGCGAACGAGTTCGTCATCGACGGATCGAGGAACCCTTCAACCCTGATTCGAAAAGCTATGCCGCCCAACCGAACTGTAGCTATCGAGTAGTCGCCATGAAAGGTCCGCCCGATGACCTTGACCGGAACGACGTTCACTGCAGCGGCATGCGCCTCGTCTACAAGTTTGATCGCACTAGGCCGAACAAAGACGACCGCGCGCTCCCCAATCGCAACGGGGGGGCCAACGACAAGAGCAGTCGGGGTCCGTTGTCGACCGCGATCGCGATCGCTTGGCCGCCGGCGTCGACGATTGTTCCGGGCAGTCGGTTCGTCGCGCCAAGAAATTCCGCCGCGAACTTCGTTGCCGGCGCCGTCCAGAGGTCGGACGGACTGCCGGTCTGCTCGACGTGCCCCTCATTCATAAGAATTACCCGATCCGACATGCCGAGGGCCTCCTCTTGATCATGGGTGACCCAGATCGACGTGAGCCCGAGCTGCCGATGCAGGTCAAGGATTTCGACCCGTAGGTCATCTCGAAGCTGCGTGTCGAGGTTGCTCAACGGCTCGTCGAATAGCACGACCTTCGGTCGGGGGGCGAGGGCGCGGGCGAGAGCAACGCGCTGCTGCTGTCCCCCGCTCAGCTGCGAGATCCGCTTGTCGCGGTGGTCCCAGAGCCGGACGCGGCGCAGCGCCTCCTCGACCTTATCCGCGACTTCAACGCGGGAGCGGCGGGCGCTCTGCAGGCCGAACGCCACATTGCGGAATACGTCCATGTGCGGCCAGAGCGCGTAGTCCTGGAACACCATCCCGATCCCCGTCGTTCGGGACGGACGTTCACGACTGCGGCGCGTCGTTCGCCGAACGTCGAATAGCAGGGCACCGTCCAACTCGATTCGCCCGTGATCCGGCATCTCTAGTCCCGCGATGCAGCGCAAGGTCGTTGTCTTGCCACAACCGCTCGGGCCGAGCAAGCTGACCAGCTCGCCCAGCCCGACCTCAAGGTCCAGCCGGTGGACTCCCGCCGTCCGCGCGCCGTGCGTGAAGATCTTACCGATGCCTGAATGCTCAGCCGTGCCATGAGCGGCTCCGTCGTTCGCGCCTGATGATCACAGTCTCGATCCTCTACGGCTCAGAGCTGTCGCCCCCATAACAAGACCAAGGATCAGGGCGACGTAGACAACACATAGCGCGAAGAGCTGGGCAAACTGACCCTGATAGCTCAAGCTCCAAATCACCACGGGAATCACTGGCTCGCCCGGCGGGTAGAGCAGGAGCGATGCAGAGATCTCCTTCATCGCTTGATAGAGCACAAGGGTCGCACCGGCAAAGACCCCGGGCAAGATCAGCGGCGCGACGATCCGGAACGTTACTCTCGACCAACTCGCCCCGGATACCCGGCCCGCCTCCTCGAGTACGGGGTCAAGTTGCTGGAACGCAGTAACTGAAGCCCTCAGCGCATAGGGCAGCAGCAGGGCGACATACGCGACCAATAGAATCCACCTGGTCCCGTAGAACTGGCCGCTCGTGGCAACCCAGGTCCAGATAAGTGCAACCGCGAATACCATGTGCGGCACCGCGAGCGGCGAGAACGCGAGGTTGTTGACGAAGCGCCCCAGTCCTCCACCGCGCCGGACAACGACGTAGGCAAGCATCGCCGACAGCACGGCGCACGCCGCTGCCGCCAGGAACGACAGGAGAACGCTGTTGGCGATCGAGGTGAGCGCTCCCGGATAGCGGGCCATCAGTACGTAGTTGTCGAGAGTCCACCCAGAGCTAAATGTAGTCGACAGATACGGCTGCAGCGACCCGACAATCAGCACGGCAACCGGCAGTACGACGCCGATCAGCGCGTAGCCTGCACACAGGGCGAGCCCCAGCCACCGTAGCGGTCTGCCGGCCGTCGACGCGGCCTCGCTGTGTCGTGCGCCGATCGTAGCGAGGTCGCGATGCGCAAGCCCGCGGACGATCACGCTCAGTCCGACGAGGCTTGCCGTGGCGAGCGCGAGCCCGAGCACTGCTGCGCGGCCAGTGTCGAAGACTCCCTTCGTTGTGAGTTCGACGATCCGCAACGCCACGACGTCGATGTGCGTTCTGGTTCCGAGGACGCCAACCACCGCGAAGTCGCCCAGACTGTTGATAAAGACAATGAGTGTCGATGACAGGATGGCCGGCCGGATCGCGGGAAGAAGGATTCGTCGTAGCACTGTGAACCGCCCGGCTCCAAGCAGACGTCCTGCCTCCTCCAAGGAGGGTGCGACTGTCAGCAAGGCTGGCCGCAAGTAGAGGAACACGACAGGAATGCTATGAATCGATAGGACACCGATCACCCCACCCCACGAATAGATGTCGATCGGTGGGAGGCCGAGCGCGGTGAGCGGCGCGTTGAGGTACCCGGTTCGCGGCGCGAGCAAGAGCGACCAAGCGATCGCCCCGACGAAGGCGGGGATGTAGGCCGGGATGATGGCGACGGATTCGAAGAAGCGGGTTGCTGGCGTGTCCCATCTAGTGAGTGCAACCGCAAGCGCCGCACCTCCTATGAGCGAGATCATCGTCACGGCGACGGCCAGAACCAAGCTATTCGCGACGAGCTCCAGGAAGTCGCCAGCCCAGAGCACGTCGAAGTTCTGGACTGTCCAAGTTGCAGCTTGACCAGGTGGCGCAGACCGGAACGCCCCGATGACCAGAAACGTCATCGGGACGATAATCAACGGCACCAGCAAGGCGGCAGGGATCCACGCCGTGGTCCTGCCGGGCCAGGCGGCCCGATTACTCGTGGAACGCACCCTTGAGGAAGGGCGCCATTTCCGCCTGCGCGTCGATGAGCTCCTGTGGATCGGGCAGAGGGAAGAACACTCCGTCCTCGATCGTGGGTCGACCCTCCGGGGTCGCGGGGATACCGGGGAAAGTGCTGAGCTTCCCAGTGTCGGCTGACAGGAGTTCCGCAGCATCCGTCGTAACTAGGAAATTCAGGAACTCCTCCGCAGCTTCGGGATTCGCGGCGCCTTCGACCAAGCCGTTGTACTTCTGCGAGAAGGTTGTTCCATCGGGTGGGTACGCAAACGCGAGTGGCGCGCCCTTCGCGATCTGCTGCCAGACCGCGTTGTCGTTGGTGATTCCGCCGAGCTCATTGCCAACGATGACATCGTTGACTTGCTGACCGCTACTGCTTGAGATCACCGGGTCATTCGCGCCCAACTCCGCGAGGAATGTCTTGCCGAGCGACGGTTCCTCCGCGATCTGGTAATAACCCTCGATCGAGCTGTCGTTGGTCGAGATTGGAATAGAGAAGCTGCCCTTCCAATACGGGTCCAGGAAGGATCTGAACTCAGTCGGCGCGAGCTCCTCGTCGACGAGGTCGGTGTTGTAGAACACACCCCACGACGAAGCCTGGTTCGAGAACCACTTGCCGCTCTCGCTGACGAATACGGGGTCTTGTTCGGGCAGGGCGCTTGACACGCTCGCTGGCAACGGCGCGAGCGCATCGGCCGCCTCGAGCTTGAGTACGTTCGGTGCTCCCGCGAACGAGATGACATCGGCCGTGTCCACGCCGCTCGCCTTCTCCGACAAGAGGCGTGGTGCGACGAACTCCGTTGCGAGTAGCACTACCTCGATCCCGGTCTGCTTGCTGAACGCCTGGATTACCGGAGTCCACCTCCTGCGCGTCGTCATCGGTGTACCAGGTGAGCGTGCCTTCGGTCTTGGGCGCATCACCCTCGCTCTCGGCGGGGCTATCGGTCGCGCACGCCGCTAGGCCGACCGTCAACGCCACGGCGACGATGGTCAGGATGCTCCTTCTTGGGCGTGCTGACATGTAGGTCCCCCGGGTAGGTCGCGGTCGGATGCTCAAGATATCGGGTCTAGTCCGAGGTGATCCCGCAGGGTCGTCCCGGTATAGGCCGTTCGGAAGAGACCTCGGCGCTGCAGTTCGGGCACGAGTTCATCGCGGATCAGCCGTAGCGTGAAGGGGTTGATCGAGGCGCCGAGCACAAATCCGTCGCACGCGCCCGTCATGAACCATTGCTCCATTACGTCTGCGACCTGTGTCGCGGTGCCGATCAACGCGGCGTTCCCGACTGACGGAACGACACGTTCGTAGAGTTGTCGGATCGTGAGGTGCTCAGCCTTCGCGACAGCGTCGAGCTGTCCGCGGATCGAGTTGCCGCCGACGACCGCGCCGCTCAGGTCGGGCATCGGTCCATCGATTGGGTACCCCGTCAAGTCCTCCGCGACGGTCTTGGCAAGGAAGTCGACGCCGATGTTGGGGTCGATGAGCTCGTTGAGTTCGTGGTAAAGAATGGCCGCCTCATCCTCGGTCCGGCCCAAGTAGATCGCGACCGAAACGATGATTCGCAACTGGTCTGGATCGCCGCCGAGCTCTGCTCGTCGGCGCTTCAGGTCACTGGTGAATTCACGCGCAGCATCGACGTTCGCGGCTGCAGCGAAAACGCAGTCCGCACGACGGGCGGCGAGCCGCCGCCCGCCTTCAGACTGACCCGCATGGAAAAGTACCGGGCGTCCTTGCGGGGACCTAGCCACGTTGAGCGGCCCCTTCACCGACAGGTACTCGCCCCTAAAGTCCGCGGTTCGCACCTTCGTCGAGTCAAGGTACTGCCCCGTGTCCTTGTGCTCGAGGAACGCATCGCCGTCCCAGCTATCCCAGAGCGCGATGCAGGCAGAGACAAACTCCTCGGCACGTGCGTACCTTTCTTCGCGGTCGGGGTGGAACTCGAGGCCGAAGTTCTGCGAGTCGCCCGGGTTCGACCCGGTGACGACGTTCCACGCTGCGCGACCATTCGAGAGATGATCTAGGGACGCATAGCGTCGAGCCACGGACCACGGCGACTCGTAGGTCGTCGATGCCGTACTGACGAGGCCAATATGCTGGGTGTGTTGCGAGATCGCGGACATGAGGCTGACCGGATCGAATACCGCTGGACGAGCGGAGGGGGTGTTGGCTTCGAAGAGACCGGTCTTGTCCATGTTCCGCACGGCGTTTCCGTCAGCGATGAAGAGGGCGTCCAGTTTCGCTTGCTCTGCGGTCTTCGCCACCTCGATCAGCGCGTCGAGCCGCATGGTGGTGCGCTCCCACGCGAGAGGATGACGCCAGCCCGAGACGTGATAGCTGTTGGCCATCAGCCAGGTGAGGAGGTGCATCATTTTGCGGGGTTGCGGCATAGTCCAACCTAGGTCGGAGGCATCCGCAGGTGCGAGCGACCCGCAGGGAGTGTGCGCTGCGAATTAGTGCGATGAATGCTTAACACAAAGAGGAACAGGGCCCCATATGAGCGCACCCACCGCCGACTCGTGCCAAGTGCGTAACCGCGTGCGGGAAACGTTGCGCCGCGGAGAAGTCGCAACCGTGCTCTCGGTTCGGCTCGTGCGCACGCCGGAGATCGTGCTGCTCGCGCGCGCCGCCGGGTTCGACGGCATATTCGTCGACCTGGAGCACAG
The DNA here is from genome assembly GCA_963822495.1 of uncultured Actinomycetota bacterium. Lineage (GTDB taxonomy): Bacteria > Actinomycetota > Actinomycetes > Propionibacteriales > Nocardioidaceae > Nocardioides. Next base: position 8,371 of record CAWGHQ010000010.1, read on the forward strand.
CACCATCACCACAGATGCAGCTTCGGAGATCAGCGTCACCGCGCTGGCCGCCGGGGTCACGCCGCTCGTGCATGTGCAGTCGGCCCACTCCGAGAGCATCGGACCATGCCTCGATGGCGGTGCACTCGGGATTATCGTGCCGCACGTGGACTCCGCCGCGGAGGCCGTGTCAGCGGTCCGGGCTGCGCGCTACGCCCCGCGCGGCGAGCGAGGGGTCTCGTCCGCACTGCCGTTCTTTGATTTCCGCGCCGTGCCCCCGGTCGCCGCGACTGCAGCCGTCGATGAGGCGACGCTCGTCATCGCGATGATTGAGTCGCAGGCGGCGCTAGACCGGCTCGATGAGATCGCAGCGGTCGACGGCATCGATGTCCTGATGATCGGCGCGAATGACCTCACCGCCGATCTCGGTGTGCCCGGCGACTACGGCAGCGACCTGGCCCAGCGGCGTTCCGGCGCGTAATCGCCGCGGCTGAGTCGGCGGGGTGCTTCGCCGGCGTCGGCGGCGTCCCTGTCGAAAGCGGACACTTGCACGACCTCATCCAGGCTGGTGCCAGGTTCGTTTCTGCAGGCATCGACCTCCGCCACCTCTCGACGGGCCATCACATCCTGGAATAGTCAGGTGCGGATCGAGGGCTGATGCCACGATGCCGGCGTAGGCGACGCCGGCGCTGCAACCGGGATCGACGCGCGCTCCACGTGATCGGGTCAGACCCCAGATCCGGTGAGGTGCACAGGAACACCACGGCAAGCCTCGCGCAAGAGAACTGGTGGTGTCGCGTGCCGGGTCTGATGGAGGCTCTGGTGTGTCCCGGGTCTGGCGGGGTCTGGCGGTGCAGGTTTTGGCGCAGCCTCCCGCGGCCCTGTACGCAGATGGCCTGGTAGATCGTCTCGTGTGACACCCGGGCCATGATCGAGTCCGGGTACTCCTCAGCCAGCACCCGGGCGATCAACCGCGAGGACCAGCCGTGTCCATGGCGTCCTCGACACGCCGACACAGGACCGGGTTGGCGACCAGGCGGAACTGCTTGGGCCGGCGCCTGCGTTCGTGGGCGGCGCGGCGCGCGACCAGGCCCCAGTAGGACCCGTCAGGCCACGGGTGCAGGCGACCTCGCGGCTGACGACGGACTTGTGTCGTCCGATCAGCGCACCGATCTGGGTGTAGGACGTAGCCACTTACAACACCTCCATCGGGTGTTGCGAAGACCACCTGATTCCGGGGCCGAACGACATTCGGTACACACAGCGTCGCCCATCGACCAGGTCGGCGGTTGGCCCGCGGGGAACATCGTTCTGGACCGCGTTACAGGTCGAGTACGAGTCGTCGCGCCGCCTCGACCTGACGCAGTTCCTTGAAGTTGAGATGTCCGATGACCTCCCCGAGGCGGCCGGGGTCGACTGCTGCGGTCTGCTCAGCGAGCACTCGTGTCACTCGGCCGTTGCCTCGATCTCTGGCCGGAAGCTTGCTGAACGTGCCGACGCGGAGGTCGGAGCCACCAGCCAGGTGGAGAGCGGAAGCTGATCGGATTACACTACAACCGCGTACCGGGCACCGCGCTGCTCGTTTCCACGAGCATCTCGGGGTGCGCGCAGCCGGTGCACCTCACCACGCACGCAGACTCTCCATGTCCCTCAGGACCTGTGCGGCCTCCGCTCGATCCTTCTCATCGGCGGCGAGCTCCTCTGCCTCGGCGCGAATCGTCGATCGGGCACGCTCGCGAGCGGCATCGATGAGTGCCGCACGAACGGCGGCAGAGACGGGGGTGCCGTCTCGGGTCAAAATCGCGAGGGCCCGAGAAGCGTCCTCGTCGGGACGAAAAGTAATGGTGTCAGCCATATATCAGTTGTGGCACACAATGTAAGACATAGGAACGGCGGACGCCCGGAAGCCGAACCGCATACGGGGACGACGCAGGCCAGCGTGCCTGCGCCACTGCTGGTGTCCGTTTAGCCCGTCCGGTGATGTGTTCCGGTGACGGGGTCCTATTCGGACGGGCCGCCGTCGCCACGAGGCGGGGCCTATCGCCGACCTTCCTGCGATTCCGATCGGCCACCTTTCGGTGTCCCGCGCTGACGGCGACGATCGAGAAGAGCGTCGGCCGGGATCGCGGAGCCCAATCCGCCCAGCAGCTTCTGCTGATCCCAGCTCAGCTGGCTTTGCCTTACCTGGCGGGTGCAGCCGAGACCGTGATCCGCTGACCGCCTCCGTCCTGGTGTCGACGGGCGGTGTCGTTGCGGGCCTGGTCGAGGGCGGCCAGCTGCAGCGTTGTGCTGCGGCCGCTCTCGGCGGCGGGGTCCTTTGCGGGCATGCTGGTCGGCTCCGCGTAGTGGTCGTCGAGTTGGTCAACGATGCGGGCGCAGACTGCGTTGAGCCGAGGGTTGTTCGCGACCTTGTTCTGGGCATACATGACGCTGGTGTGGTCCTTGCTGAAGTAGGTCGCGATCGCCGGTAGCGTTAGGCCTCCGCGCCGGGCTGCCGTCATGGCCACGGCACGGGCGTCGGTGACGGCTCGGTGGCGATCGGCGCTGAGCACGGCGTCGCGAGTGGTACCGAAGGACTGCGCGGCTGTCGCGATCGCGATCGCGCAGATGCCGTCGGGGCCGACGTCGGCGACCTCGCCTGTGGCGCTTTCAGCTGCGTTGACCTGGGTGGAAAGCGCTATCGCGAGCGACCGCAGCTGCGCGGCGTTCAATTGGTCGAGCGTCCGCTCGACTGCGGACTGATTCGCGTTGGCGACCAGCGCAGCGAACGCCGCCGCCTGCTTGGCGGTGGCCTCCTCGCCCGGTGCCGCCGCCTCGGCGGGCTGGTCTTGTTGGTGGTCGACGAGTCGGAGCCGCCGGCTGTTGTTGTCTCGAGTGGCCATGGCGGTCACCACCTTTCGTGAAGTTCGTCGTGGTCGGGCGTGGCGTCGTCGGGTTTGTTGGTGACCGCGGCAGGTTCCTCGGCGTGTTGGACGTCGTCTCGGTAGCGCCGTTTGCGACCGCGTCGCATGGGCGTGGAGGCGTGGCTCTGGTCGCGCTCGCGTCGGGGGCGGGGCTGGTGCTTGCTTGGTTGGCAGCCGTCGCCGAGCCGGTTCCGCAGCCGCTCGAGGAATCCCGGTAGCCCGTTGCGGTGCCAGTCCTCCAGCGCGGCCGGGGTGACGGCGAAGCTGGTGTAGTGGCGGCTGCAGGCCAGCACCGCGAGGTCGTGAACCAGGTGCGGGTGCGCGGGCCAGCACTCGGGGATCCCGGGGTGGGTCACGTTCCACAGGTGCTGCTCGTTGAGCCACATCGCGACCAGGTCCAGCCAGGCCCACAGCTCGGATCGCATCAGCCCGGTGCAGGTGGCCGGGTCCCACGGCCGCGGCATCTGCGCGAGCTCGCGCAGCTCTTCCTCATCGGCTGGCGGCTCGACCGTGGCCTGAAGCAGCTGCTCCATCGCCGTGCGGATCGTCGGGCCGGGTCCGGGGAACGGGCGCACCATCAGGCCGACCAGCGCCGTCATGCCGTTGCCGTTCGGTGCGGCGGCCCCGCCCGCTGCGCGGGCGGCGAGCTGAGAGGGGTGTGTTGCTGTCATCGGCTGCTCCTTGTTACTTCGGCATCCCGAGCCGCTGCCGGGTGCGGGAAAGCGTCTTGGTCGGCACCGTGGGCTCGAGCTCCACCGTGTGGGTGGTCTTCGCGTCCTCGTGGTGGCCGCGGGTCGCGAGCCGGGAACGCTCCTGCGCGGCTAGTAGTTCGTTGCCGCGCTTGCCGTCGATGCATCGGTGCAGATGCGCGATGATCGGGTCGTAGGTCTCAGCCAGCACCAGGGCCTTGCGCTGCTCGATGCGGCGCAGCTCGGCTGGCTCGAGGATCGGCACCCTGCGCTGGTCATATGAGCGGTCCATCACGCCGAACCACTCATGGCCGCGCGAGGAGTACCGGGTCTCGGTGTGTCTGGTCGATCCGATCAGGTCGGAGAGCTCCTGGTAGAAGCGGATGTCTTTGCCGCCACCGAAGACCACCAGGTTGTTCGACAGCCCGTAGATGGTGCGGGCCTCGTCCTCGCCGTAGCAGACCACGAACTGTTGCCACGTCTGGGTAGCGAGGATGAAGGAGAGCCCCAACGCACGCTCGTTGGCCATCCGGGTGGACAGGGTCGGGATCGGCGCCGTCGAGGGCAGTTCGTCCAGGCAAGCCAGGAATGGTGGGCACAGCCGCCCGTGCGGGGCGGTCTCCCCCAACCGTTTGGCCGTGTCCAGGATCTGCTCGGTGACCGCCGTCATCAGCGGCGACGCACTGGCGTACGGGTCGTCGCGGCCAAGCAGGTAGATCGTGCCGCCCGCCTTGATCAGGGCCTCGATGTCGGTGGCCGGTCGGCGTCGTGGAGGGGACGCAGCGTTCTCTGATTGAGCGCTGGAAGAACAGCGCCATGGACTGCTGGACGGTGGTGATCGTGTTGCCGGCGGTCCGTTGATCGCCATACAGCGCTCCGCGAAGCAGACCGTCCCACAGCGGCTCCGCAGCCGGGTGGGTTCGCAGTATCTCTTCGGCCTGTGGGTACTCCCGCGGGCTGGAGACCCACATCAGCACCTCCTCCAGACCGATGCCAGCGATCGCCGCGGCGTGGAAGTAGGCCTGCAGGACCTTTGCGCACTCCCCGGCGTAGAACCGGGCGGCCTGGTCGGAGGACTGAGAGGTAGCGCCCTTGATGGTCCCGTTCGAGAATGCCTTCGCCCGCCGTTCAGCGAGCATCGCGTCCTCGCACCCCTTGATCGGGTCCCACACCAGCTCCGGCGTGCCGGGGGCGGCGTTGAAGGGGTCGAGGACCGCGACCGGGCGGTTGCCGCGCTGCCGGGCCTCCAGGGTGAGGAACAGGTCCTCGGGCTTCGTGAGGGTCACCAGCGCGCCCCCTGGCGCATCCAGCAGAGCGGGTACCAGCAGGTCCAGGGTCTTGCCCGAACCCTGGGGGCCGATCACGCACGTCGTCCGATCGAACGGCACCCACAGCTCGGGGCCGCTGCGCCCGGCCTGGCCGAGCCGCCAGCCGACCTCTTGCGGCTTCACGTGCTTGCGGGCTGTGGTCATGGTTCGGGCTTCCTTTCCGCTGTCTGTTGGGTCCCGGCTACTTGCTGTCGGCCGGGGCCGCGTCGCCCGGCGCGGGCGTACAGGTCTGGCCGGATCAGCGCGGCGCTCGTGCGCAGCCGCGGCACCCCGAGCGCCTCCGCGGCCTGCGTCGAGGTGGCCAAGCCGTGCCGGGAATTGGTGCCGGTCAGGTTGCGCATCCACATGCCGACCACCACGAAGGCTCCGAGCACCAGCACCTCGCCGATCACCGTAAGCACCCACATCACCGCATCTGGCGGCAGATCGTTGGCGGCGCCACGGCGCAGGCCCGCGCCGAAGTGGCCGTGCAGCAGCCCACCGTAGGCCTCCAGAAGACGCCCGTTCGGCAGTGCGAAGTCCCCCGAGGTGGCCAACGCGACGACGCCTTGGACGACCAGCGGGGTGATCAGGAAGAAGAAGAGCCCGGCAAAGAGGACCACCATCGTGAACTCGCCCGCCGTGGGAGCGAGGTTGGTGAACCGGGCGCGCCGAGAACGCTCCATGCTCATCTGCGCGGCCGCCGTCCAGCTACCCGCAGGCGCCTGCCAGCGGTGGCACGGGAAGTCCATCGGTCCCCGCTCATCCGCGATGACCGAGATCGAGCCGATCGGCCAATCCAGCCGCCCCTGCCCGTCCAAGACCGCGGCCTCGGCAGGGTCCGCGTGATCGGGTCGCACTAGACCCAGGCAGAGGACGCCGTCGTCGATCAGTGCCCGGCCGGCCCGGCTGTTGCCGCCGTGAGAGGTCAGGGTCCTTCGCGCCCTTCCCGGCGGCAGGAACGAGACGCGGTTGTCCGCTAGTAGGTCGACGTCGTCGGCCACGACCAGGCACGTTCCGGCGACGCAGTCATGCCCGGCTGGCTGCTTTAGTTGGTCGGGGTGCTCGGGTTCGCAGCGCAGGTCTGCCCACTGCGCTGGGGGCTTGGGCGTACACGTGGGCATGCCGTCGGGTGTTCGCCAGCCACCACCGGGTGAGGTAGCGCGCGGTGGTGGTCTTTTCGCGGCCGACGTCGCCGACCAGCAGCAGCGGCCGGGCGCTGCTGGTGTCGAACCCGGCGGCCTGGCCGTCCAGTGTGGTGCCGATACCTACGTCCATGCTTGGAAAGGCAACCTAGAACGGCGCCGATCGGACACTGAGCGCCCATGGAACGTCAGAGTGGTGCGATGGCGGATCGCTACCGCTGGGGTCACGCGGCCGCCGAGGGCGTCCCGCCGAGATCGAATGCTTGCTTGGGCATGGCCCAAGTGACCGATCCGCTCGGTGTGTTGACGTCGGCGAACCCCACGCAGCCGTAGACGCCGTTCGCGGCACAGCCGTAGTCGTTGCCGAAGATCTTGCCGTCGCCGACGTAGATTGCGACGTGGCCGACACCATCGCCGCGGTTGTAGGAGACCACGGCACCCACGGGCGGGAGCGGGTCGAGCCCGGTTCCGTGGGACTGTGCCAGGCCTGCGTGGATGATGCCCTGGGCGACGTCCTCGCCATTGCCGTAGCCTCGGCCGACTCCGGGGCCTCCGTAGAGCGCGTCGACGACCTTGGGGCACTGGTTGTCGTAGGTGCAGGGTGCGCCGCTGGTCCACGACAGGCCGCACAGGCCGTTGGAGGTCTTCATCATGGTCGTCGAGGCGGGTCGAGAGCGCAGCCGAGAGCTCTCCGGCGACCTGGATCGGCGAGGCCGTGCAGCCGGTGTCGGCGACGTTCCCAGCAACGTTGTTGGTGCCGCCCTCGGTGGCGGCGACCGCTTGGCGGGCGGCGTCGAGGTACTGGCGGTAGTCGATCTTCTCGAAGGGGATCCAGTCGGCGAACCTGGCCTTCCCCGACCCGGGTCGCGCGGAGTAGAGGGCGAAGGCGTACCTCGCGTTGAGGAGGGGGTCGAAGATGTCGGCCTGGGTGTCCCAGCCGGGGACCTTGCCCTTGTGCTCAGCGGCGATCTGCCACAGCCCGAAGTGGCTCCCGTTGGTGGCCTCTGGATCCCACGTCGACTCGACGCGGGCGATGGCCACCGCGGTGACCAAGTCTTCCCCCCGAAAGCCTGCCTGGTGCGCGGCCGCGGCCGCGACTTCGGCATCGCTCACCGATCCGGGGCCAGTCGCGTTGGGCAGCAACATCGACACGTTGGTCACCGTGGTCGGGCACGGCGGGCAGCCCGCCGGCCGGATGTCGCCTGCGGGCGAGTTCACACCGGGGCCGGCGCCGTTCATCTCCATACGGGTGAACAGCGCGGGATGATCGGAGTGGACGGCGGCCCTGCTGATCTCCCACGTCTGGGTGACCTTCACTGGGGCGGCGTAGAAGTTGTAGATGACGCCGGCGTCCTTGGTGTAGCGGTAGCCGGCCGCCTCCATCCGGGGCGCGGCCGCGTCGGGCCCATCTCCGGGGTGGGAGTTCATGTCACCACCGACCAGGACAGGCCCGAACGGGGCCAGGACGCCGACCAGACCGGTCAGGTAGTCCATGCCGAGGCCGTACTGCTCGGCGCGGCTCATCGGCGGCGTCCCCCACTGGCGCGGATAGCGGTAGGCGTTCGTCATGTGGTGGACCGCGATGACCGAGACAACCGCGCCGTCGGAGCGCTGGAAGATGCCCCAGGCGGCGAACCGGTCCCACAGCTTGTGCTTGCCCTGGAACACGACGTGGTCGTCGTCGACGATCTTGACCCGGCCACCGTCGAGCATCGTCCAGGTGTCCGCGCGCCACATGATCGCGCTCCCTATCGCCTGCCCAGCATCATTTGTGTCCGCCGGCAAGTCCTCGCGGTAGGCGTCGTACCCGGGCGCGGCAGAACGCATCTGCGCCAGCGGCACGTCCTCGACCTCGTTGAGAGTGATGAAGTCTGGAGACGGGCCGGCGAGGGCGCGGATCCCTGGTGTCGCCCCAGATCGCAGCTTGATGTTGGCGTTCGCGACCAGGACCTGACCGGTCACCGGGCCACCGGGGGTGGCCGTGATCCCGGTGGGCATCACACCCAGGCCAGTGCTGGGATCTGCTCGACCCGACCCTGAACCGGTCAGCTGTGCCGTGGTGTGAACGAACGGGTGGTCGGTGTAGCTGTGCGCCTTGTCGTTGGTTCTCTGGTCGACGACGGTGCCGGAGAACGTGGCGGCGGGGCTGCCCATGATCCAGCCGATCTGCTCGCCACTGGGGTTGGCCGCCGACCAGCCCGACCCCAGGGACGAGAACAACCGCTTGAAGCGGGCCTTGTCGTTCGCGTCGCCGGTCAGGAACATCGGCGTGCTCGGCTCGGTGGCTTGCAGGTTCCCCAACGCCTCGGCCTCGGCGTGTACGGCGGCACCGCGCATCGCGTCCGTGCCGTCGACGGCATTGGCTGGGTTGTGGGTGTTGAGCACCCAGATCGAGCCGAGTCCCGACATGGAGGTGAACCGCACCAGCGGGACATCGATCATGGGGTCGCCGTACTTGATCGAGACGTAGCGGACCTCGTCGACCTTCCAGGCGGAGGGCTGGTACGCGATCGCGTCCGCGGTGGATCGGTGCCCTCGGCGCTTGCCGGCGATGATCTCCCACGCGCCGTTGGTGACCTCGAGGAAGGCCTGTGCCTGCGGCGGCTCGAACTCCTGGAATCCGATGATCGAGGCCCCGGAGGCGCCGATCTTGGTCACCATGTTCGGCATCCGCTCGCTGTGGAGCCGTTCGCCGGGATGGGGGTTCTTCTCGTAGTGCGAGGCGCCGCGCCAGTTGAGCGTTCCGATCCCGAACGACCCGCTCGTGCCTCTCGTGGTGTCGCATGCGGCCCTGACGGCCTCGATGTTGGCGTTCCCCATGACCAGCATGAGCAGCATCAGCGGAGCGATCAGAACCAGCGGCAGGCCGAGCAGCATGCCCTTCTTCACGACTCACCTCCTCCAGCGGACGCCGAGGGTGTGCAAGTTCGGCGAGAAACCGTCAGCAATCCGGCGAACAGTCACAGGGCTGGGTCGATCGCGTCGTTGGTGTAGGTGAGCCGTCTTTCGAGAGGCGTGAGCAGCGTCTGGACCTTGTACCGCTGGTCGCCGACCATCCACAGGGCGCGGCCCTTCTCCTGCATCGCCCAGTTGGTGATCACGCTCTGCTGCATTTGGGAGAGCCCCATCAGTCGGCCGAGCTCGTCGGCGACCGAATCGTCCTGACCCATCAGGATCCGGACGTCGGAGAGGTTGAGCAGGTCCTTGGCGATCTGGGCGGCCTGGCTGCCCTGGTCGCCGGCCGAGAGCGGGTCGGAAGGCTTGTGGTAGGTCACGATCTGGATGTCGCCCTCGGTGCGGGAGAGCCGGAGGTTGGCGTCAAGGGCCATGACAGCGTCCAGGGACAGGCGGGTCTGGAGCCACGCCTCGTCGCGGAGCACGATCCGCCGATCGCCCGGCGATGCGGTCTCTCGCATGCCCTGACCCCAGGAGTTCAGGCACATCAGCGCGATGCCGACGGCGACCTTGTTGCCGGTCTCGTGCAGTGAGCGCAGCGACAGTGTCTGGATCGGTGCCCGCCAGTCGGGGCGGAAGGTCGACTCGGTGTCGAACATGCCCTGCAGCGATCCCTCGCACAGGGCACCGAGCGCGTCGCGCAGCGGCCGGGTGCCGTCGTAGAAGTCCTGCTCGGTGGCGTAGCGGCAGTCGGCGACCAGGTCCTTGGTGGGCGAGTCCAGTGCCGCCCACACCTGGGGGATCGTGACCGGCTTGAGCTGGGAGGCACCAGTTGACCAGCCGGTCAGGTGGCGCAGCACCTTGTTGATCACCCGCTCCTCGGTCGGGGTGAACCTCACGCCCTGGGAGCCGATCAGGCCCCGGATCAGGAACAGCCACCGGTTGAAGATCACGTTCGCGCGGCGGTGCTGCTCCTCGCGGGTCTGCTTGTCCCAGTCCACCCCGAGCGGGCCCAGGTCCAGCGGGTTGATCCGGCCCGCGAGGCCTGGTCCGATGCGGAAGGGGTCGACACCGAGGAACCGGGCGAGGTCCTCGTACTCGTCCTTGACGTCGCCGAGCACCAGCGACCGGTAGCCGTAGCGGATCATCCGGAGCATGAACGCCTTGACCGTGGCGGACTTGCCGCGGCCCGGCTTGCCGAAGACGAAGATGTTCGGGTTGGTGACCGGTATCGAGTCGTCGAGCACCCAGCCCATCGGGTCGCAGTAGAACTTGCCGCCCGAGAGCACGTCGTAGCCCATCTCCGCTCCCCATGGCGGGAGCCCGTCCCCGGAGATCAGCGGCCACAGGGCCGGGGTTTCTTCCGAGGTCATCTGGTAGCCGGCCAGCGGGGGCAGGGTGGCGGCCCAGCCGTGTCCCATCCTGCGTACGCCGTTGGGCTTGACCGAACCCGGGAACAGGCGCTCTGCCCGCGGCTCGGGCGGCGGCAGCGCCTTCCGCGGCATCGTGGTCCCGAAGTCCGCCAGCAGGTCGTCGATGGTCCGCGACGTCTCCCGTGCCGGCTTCGTACCGCCGCGCAGTCGGGCCTTGGTCGCTGCCACGCTCACGACTCCCCCGCGATCGCCTCGCGCAGGCGGCCAACCAACGGCGGCCGCCGCGTACTCCGGGCCGAGCGGGCCCTCGATCGTGTCGACATCACAGGCGTTCCCTTCGACAGGTCCGGGATTTGGTGCTCCGATGCCCGGAGAAGCAACAGCCCGGCCACCAGATCGGACATCTGCCGACCGGGCTGTTGCAGGCCGAGCCGAACGACGGCGCCTCCCGGGTGAGCGATGGGTTAGCGACGCTTCTTCGGCAGGCCCGCCCCCAACGGGATCGCAGACACCGCGAACGCGGCATCATGGGCGCCGTCCAGAGGAAGCGGTGTGAAGCCACTGATGCGGATCGAGGCGTCCAGGCGGCGCCCGAAGTCCTGGACGTTCCAGCCTGTAGGCACCGTGATCGAGACCGCCGCGGAGACCTTCACCAGCGAGCGGCCAAACTCGAGCTTCTCGTCGCGCTCGTGCAGCTTGTCGACGCGACTGACGATCCTTGGCGCGCTCCTCCTTGCCGACCTTCGTGCGGATCGTTGCCGCCATCGCCGCCGACATCTGCGCCCGGCCGGTGGACCGGTCCGCGACCTGGTGGGAGACGGGCCGGTAGAACACCGTCATCGAGCGCCGCTCCCCGGGCTGAGAGGGCACCAGCACCCGCGCCAGCGCACCCATCCGTGCGCCCTTGCGGGGCAGCAGGATCGTTGAGGAGATCGACTCCCACTCTCCGTGCCGATAGGAGCGGATCGCGGTCGAGGCATTCGTCGGGCCAGCGGTTGCGACCGGGACGCCGGCAGCGATCGAAGGGTCGTCGCGGTGGTGGATCGCGGCGTCGGCAAGAGCCGGCGCGTCACCGGGCTCGAAACCGGTGCGGATGGCGACCGCTAGTTCGCCGGTGTCGAGCCAGTGCACCCGGGTACAGCCGATCGAGCCAGTCAGGCGAGCCTCGACCTCGGCGAGCAGCGAGTACAGGATCCTGGCACGCCCCGCCACGCCGCGGCCCGCACGCTTGGCGTCCTTGCTGATGACCTCCTCGCGCACGACCACGGTCACGAACGCCTCACGGCGCACCGCGGCGCCAGCGGTCATCGCCTCCAGCTGGGTGTTGACGCGGTGAGAGACCTCCGGTTCGTCCTCGCGGGCGTTGAGCCTGACCCATGCGTCGCGTTCGGTCCCGTCGTCGGGGATGGTGCGCACCTGCAGCGCGATCAGGTCGATCTGGTTGCCGGCGGTCGCGGCCTCGAACATCTCGCTCAGCCCGGCGCCCATCCGGAACCGGTCAGCGTCGTCGCTCATCCCGATACCGGGGTGGACGATCCGCGCGGTGGCCGCCCAGGTGCGGGCGGCGTGGTTCTGGATGATCGCGGGACGAGCGGTCTGCCCGGTCATCGGGGGGCCGTCGTGGATCTGGATGCCGGCAAGCGTGCCGGGCAGGTCAGCCTCCCCCGCATCACCGTCGTCCTCGTCGTTCTCCGCCTCACCCAAGTCCAGGTCACCTGCGGCGGCCATGGACTGGAATCGTGACCAGCCGAATGCTGCCCCGCCAAGGTGACGCAGGAGTACACCGAGCCACTGGAAGGCCGACCAGCCCCGGATCGGTAGGCAGATCAACAGCCCGACCAACCCCCACAACGGGATCAGGCCCACGAGCGCGATCCACTTGCCGATGGCCATCGCCATCCAGGTGGGGAACCCGGCGGCCATGACCATGAAGAACTGGGGGCCGCTGAGCCCGAAGAGCCAGCCCTGCCGGTCCCGGGTCGCGGAGGCTCCATAGGTCGTCACGGGACGATCACTGCTTCTTCAGCGGCTTCCTGCGCCATGGGCGCGACGTCGTTGGCTGTGCCCTGGTTGGCCTCGTCGTTGTCGGACTTGCCGGGCTCGTTGGACCGCGCGTTGCCCGGTCGACGCTGTCGGCGACCGTGCACGCTGTAGCTGGTGTCGTAGTAGCCCTGGTTGCCGACACCGGACTGGCCGAGCACGTCGAGACTCATCGACGCACCGGCCTGGGCGATCTGCCCGGTCTTGGCCATCGCGCCACCGATGACACCGCCCACTGCGGGAAGGGCTCTGGCGGCCTTGGACTGGAACCGGTTGGCGGTCTCCGCGTCTGCGCCGTTCTCCGAGCTCGTGCGCCCATCCGAGCCGGTCTCACTGGCTGCCGCTGACCCGCCGTGCTCTCCGGCAGCCGCCCCCTGGGCGCCCCTGCCCTTCAGCAGACCGGCGACTCCGCCGTTGGCGTTCATCGTCGATCGGAACGAGGCACCAGATGCGGTGCCGGGGTCGACGAAGGCCAGCAGCCGAAACAGTGCCAGCGGGGTGAAGCAGGCCACCAGGAGGATCACGGTGCCGACCACCGACATGCCGATGTTCTCGGCGCTCGAGGAACCGTCAGCGGCGCCGTCGGGCATCCCGCCCCACGCGAACTGGGTTCCGAGCCCGAGAACCAGGGCCAGCATCGGCTCCAGCAAGCAGCAGGCCAAGAACCATCGGACCGACTTCCACATCCATGACTTCGTGCCCTCAGACAATGCCCCGGCCGCGGCGATGGGCATCGTCGCGGTCAGGATCAACAGGGCGGCCGAACGCACCAGCATGATGATGATGTGCCCGAAGGCCGCGGGAATGAGGACGAAGATCGCGCACACCCCCAACGTCGCTGCCTGGACGGTGCCTGAGACGGTGTCGACGAAGCCATCACCGGCGGCGTAGCCGGAGAAGCTGTCGACCTCGAGCAGCGTCTTCAAGATGGCCTTGGTCAGGCCGGCAGTGCCGGCGATCACGCCCGCGCAGACCCCGACCCAACAGGCGAGCACGAGGCCGTACTGGACGACGCCGGCCGCGAGAGTTCCGAAACCCCTGCCGTCTTGGCGCAGCACCGCCAAGCCGACTTGGCCGAAGGCGATCACCAACGCGATCACCAGCGAGATCCACAAGGTGAGCGAGTACAGCCTCGCAAGGTCTGGGTCCTCGACGCTGGGGGTGAACTTGTCGAGGAAGCTGAACGCGGTCTGCAGCAGCCACATCGCTCCCGACCACAGCCCCATCATCATCGAGGTGAATCCGTCGGCGAGGGTCTCCTTGGCCTTGTCGCCGAGCCAGTTCAGCGGGTCGAGGTCGATCATCGGGACGACGGGCGTGACGCGTCGGCGCGCTCATTGCGGGACCTCCAGCCACTGGTAGCCGGCGTCGAAGGACTCCTGGGAGCCAGGCCACAGCGACGGGGCCGCGGCGGGTTCCTGGCCGGGCCCGATCACCCACCTGCCCCCCTCGATGTCGCTCTGCCAGACCATGCGCTGGCAGTCGGCAACCGCGACCTGCTGAGGCTGCCCCGTGGTCGTGGTCGTCGTGCTCGTGGTCGTGGTGGCAGTGACGATGAAGTCGATGCACGGGATGACGAAGTCCTCGCCGACCGTGCCCTTGATGAATCCCATCTTCGGTTCCGTGCCGATGGTGATGCTGCCCTGCCCGTCAGAGGGCATGCCGGCCGACTCCAGCAGCGCGGCCAGTCCCAGCACCCCTGACCAGTTCTCTGTCGTGGGGCCAGCCGGGGCAGCCCACTCGGTGATCACCTCCTGGGCCACGCGTACTGATGCAGAGGTGAGCGTGGTCGTGTCGATCGCGGCGAGCTGGGCCAACGCCCCCTCCGGGGTGTGCGGGTAGCCGGTCGCGACCCCGACCTGACCCACCTCCATCGGCGCAGGGATCTGGATCGTTCCGGTTGTGCCGGAGGAGAGGTTGCCCGGCTGTGCGGCCTCTAGTGGTGCTTGTGGCAGCTGCTTGTTGGCCAGCTGGTCCTGCGCGGAGTGCGCCGGGTCGTTCGTGCTGTCGCTGGCCGCCGATCCGCCGGTCAGGATGCTGGCTACCGACCACACCCCACCGGCGGCCACCGCGAGCACGACGGCCACCACGGCGCCAAGCAGGATCTGGAGGCGACGTCGCGTCCACTCAGTCTGCGGATCGACGACCGCGCCCTTGAGGTTGCCTCCAGATAGCCTGGGCATGTCAACAGCCGTTCCCGACGATGCCGTTGAGGACGCCGTAGATCACGACAAACGCGATCGCGCCGAGGACGGTCCAGAACAGGCCGGAGGCCCCGACCTGGGCAGCCCGTCCCATGGAGCCGATCTTGCCCACGATCATCGCCCCGACCGAGGCGAAGCCGGCGCCGATGATGATGGCGATCACGCCGTACTTGACCCAGCCCAAGATGTCCTGGACATATGGGTCGACGCCCTCGGGTGCCTGCGCGCACACATCGCCTATCGCGCGGATCTGTGTGCCCCCATTGGGAGCCGTCACCTGGGTGGCGACCTCCAAGATGGCTTCGATGAACATCTGTCGTCTCCCTCTTCAGGTCCGGTTCGCCGTGAGCGGCCCGGTGATGGTGGTGATCCGCTCCAGCAGGCGCCGGGCGGGCCTGGTGAGCTGCTTGGGCAGCGGGTCAGGACCCAGGCGCGCGAGGGCCTTGGAAGGCACGAGCGGCGCAAAGTGCACGGCGCCCTGCCGGTGGGCCTGATGGAGCCGGTAGCCCGCAGCGGCGAACTCGCGGTCGCTCCAGCGAGCAGCACCTACCACGACAACAACGACCTGGTCGGCGGCCAACTGCTCCTCGAGGCCGGCCAGGGCAGCCTCGGTCTGGCTCAGCGCCAGGCCGTGGGGCCGGGTGACGAGCACCTCAGCGCGGGCCGGTGCCGTGGTGAGCCAGGCGCCGGTCGCGGTGATTGCGGTGAGCTCGCGGATGGACCACCCGGCATCCAGCACGGTCAGGTCGACGCCGTCGGCCGGGCGTGGGGAAGGTACCCAGGCTGGCGTCTGAACCGGGTCCTCGACGCGGTCGATGAGGACGTTGGCGCCGCGTCGTCCGCGGCGCCACCCCTCGGCGGCGCCCATCTCGATAACGGTGGCGCCGAGCAGCCCTGACCAGGCGGGTGCGGCGGCGTCCAGGATGCGGGCCCGAACACCGACGGCGTCGGCCGCATCGGCGAGCGCAAGAGCGATGGTCGACCCGCCGGCGCCAGCGTTGGCGGCACGCACCCGCACCAGTGGCGCGGGTCCGCTCACCGCCTTGGTGCTCGGGACTGTGGTGGGCGCCGAGGATGTCGAGGACTGGCTGGACCGCTGGTCCCTCGCGGGCGTGGACTGCTCGGCGGCGTTCGGCTGGTCGGCTCGCGCACCGGGTGGAGCCGCAGCCGGGGCCGTGGCGGAGAATCGGCCGGCGGCCAGAGCGGCGGCCGCGGCCTGCAGTTCGCGTGTGGAGTACGCCCGGGGCGCAGTCGGGGCGCTGGTGCTCATCGAGCTGCCTCGATCCGGGCGGCCCGCAGCCGGAGCGCTTCACGCAGCACCACCGCCGGGGTGTTGCGCAGCACCGTGCGCGCCTCGGCTGCCTGCGCCGCATCGGCCCGCACGCGCGCAATGGTCTGCTCCACGTCGCTCAACGCGTGGGCGACGTTGTGGTCGGCGACCACGTCCAGCAGCTGCGCTACGACCTCAGCGGTCGGCTCGGAGACGGTGACTGCGGTGGTGCATGCCTGCTCGCTCATGGCTGGAGAAGCAACGGCTCCCTGCCCGGATCGGACACAGAGCCGCAAGAATCCCGCGAACGCCGGATCGGCTTGTTCAGGCGATGGCCGCCAGGTACTTCGGCGCCGCCCCACGAAGTCGCGCGGCAGTGGCGTCGCGGCGCCGGCGGATCGTGCGCGGGGCCACGCCGTGGCGCTCGCCGACGAGCCGCTGAGCTTCCTCCCGGGCCAGGCCGTGGTTCTCGGCGGCCAACAGCTCGACGAGCAGGTCGACCTCCTCGGCGGCGATCACGCCGACCTCCCGTGCCCAGGTCAGCAGGTCGGCCAGGTCCTCCAGAGGGTCCTCGACCTCAGTCACCGCGAGGAGCAGGTCGCGGTCTTGGTCCAGCCGGCCCGCCCCGTGGGTGTGGGCACCGCCCGTGAGTGCGTTGTTCGTCTCGGTGCGCTGCTCCAGCGAGGTGGTCTCGACTCGGGAGGCCATCCCCGCCGCCGGCCGGCTGAGCCGCTGGCGGGCCCGTTGCAGCAGGTACCGCGCAGCGTGGCATCCCAGCTGCGGCTCGGCACACTTGACCTCCTCCCACACCGTCGCGTTGACGTCGTCGACCTCGCACAGATCGCTCAGTGTCCTCGCGACCCGGACTACGCCCTCCTCCAGCATCACGACCACCGCGAGGGCCGCGTCGTCGTCGTCGCCGCCGCGGCGCGACCCGAGCACAGTCAGCGCGGCGACGACCTGGTAGCAGCGTTCGTCACGTCGACGCCATGCCTCCATCGCCTCGCCGAGGCTGGCGAACCCGGCCAGCCGCGACTCCGCGGCCTGCCACTGCGACCACTTCCCCGACCGGGCGAGGCTGCCGGCAACTGAGGCGGCCAAGCCGCCTTGGGAGCTCGTCGACCTGCGCCGCAGAGGCGACCCGGTGACGGGTAGTGACGTCGTGAGAGGGGGTGAAGGCACGGGTGCTGCTGGCCGACATGGCGGTCCTCCGAGAGCAGAGGCGATCAGGACGCGCCCATGACAGGACCGGCCCCTCACCACCTTGCTCACCAGCGCGCTCACCACTTCCACACCGGCTCGGTGGCCGCCCACCAAACCCACACACCAAGACACAAAACCGCAGGTCGAAGCGGCTGTGACCGCTCACCAAAGGCCCGCCGAAACGAATCGAGAAAGTCTGGTCACCGGTCCCTGCGGACCTCCAGAAACGGGTTCGGCCCCGTATCACCGCAACGGTGAGACGGGGCCGAAACCCGTCCACAGGAACCCTCCGCGGACCTATCCGGTCGCCCAGTCGCGCCGATCCAGCACGGCCTCCGTGCGGGCCGGGAGGTCCTCGTCGAACCGGTCGAGCACCTGCTTGCGGACCAGCTCGTCGGCGGCGGCGCGACCGGACTCGACCTCGGTTGCCGCAGCCTGATCCAACCAAGCGACGTCGCTGTGGGGGCTGGCCCGCCGAGCAGCATCACAGGCCAGCCGCACCAGGGCGGTGCGGCCTTCGGCGAGGGCTCTCGTGGCCAGGATGTGGGCCGCGTCGTGGATGGCGCCGACCAGGATCTCGTCGTGGCGCTGCTGCCCCGGCTTGAAGAGCCACCTGAACCGGTGCTCGGTGGCAGCCTCGAACGGGGCGCCGGTGACCAACGACAGCGCCCTCACCAAGTCCTGCACGCAGCCGTCGTCGCCTCGCCTCTGAGCCCGGTGCTTGAGCCGCACGAACAAGTCCGCGGTGTTGAGCACCCCACCGGCCCTCCGGCCGAGGTCGTAGGTCGGGCTGGTGCCCCGGCGGGCTCCAGCGCTCACACTCGCGTCCGGCAGCCAATCACTGCCATCGGGCCGAGTGCCCAGCAGGAACCGGGCGTTGGTGGCCCGATTCTGGACCGTCTTCTGGGTCTTCCAGCCGAACGCCGCAGCTGCTCGTTCGCCGGTGACCCCGTGGTCCTGAACGGCCAGGTAGGCGATGAAGGAGACCGTTCCGCCAGCGTTGTCGAGTGCCGAAGGGTCGCCGCCGTTGAGCGCGGTCACCGCGACCGGGCCCAGCAGATGGACCTTGGGCCGCGGCGAGGACTCGTCGAACCAGTCCGCGACGTCCTGGTCCAGCGTCGGGTCGAGCGCCTCGATCTCCGCGCGGACCTCCGCCGGAACACTCGGTGCGGCCGCGGCGAGGTCCTCGATGGTCGTCGCCGTGGCGGCCAGGTAGACCTCGTCGGCCGCGGGCAGCTGGGAGGAGCGGTCGTTGCCCTCGGTGTGCCGAGACTCGGTGTACTCCTCGCGCAGCGCCCCGTCGGCGCGGGCGTACTTGCCCAGCGGGCCCTCGTCGGACACCGGCGTCGGCACCGGCTCGTCGTCGACATTGCGGGTCGAGGCCAGCAGATCCGCCATCGCCTCAGCCTCCGAGGACGGCAACGTGAAGGCCTTCACGCTGATCCCCCACATCGGCAGGTAGGCCATCCCGCCGCCGGCCAGCTCGACCGCCGGGGACTTCTCATCGCCGTGCACGACCACGACCCGGGACCGCTCCCGGGCTTCGAGGTCGGCGACGAACTCGCCCTCGGGTCGCGAGGCCACCACGACGACCACCGGGTTGGTGGTGTCCAGCAGCAGCCCATCGCGACGCCGGGCCAGGACGTCGGCGGCCAGGTTCTGTTCGACCTCGCCCATCTCGCCGGCAAGCACAGCGGCCCGGGCAAGTGCGTCGGCCCGGTCGACCTGACGCAGCCGGGCAGGGTTGAGGCCGATAACCTCCGCACCGAACCGGTCGGCCAGCAGCACCTCGCTGCCCTCGGACCAGGCGTTGACGGCCAGCTCGGCCACCAGGAACCGCACCACGTCAGCGACCTGGCGTGGGTCTCCCCCGATCCCACACACGCCCAAGGTCTCCAAGTCGAGCAGCCAGGTGCGGTCGCCCTCGTCCCGCCCGATGCTCACCAGCGCCGGGTAGGGAGCCGGCTGGGTCTCCAGG
This sequence comes from uncultured Actinomycetota bacterium, assembly GCA_963822495.1. GTDB lineage: Bacteria > Actinomycetota > Actinomycetes > Propionibacteriales > Nocardioidaceae > Nocardioides. The sequence continues at coordinate 27,357 of CAWGHQ010000010.1, forward strand.
TCCGCCTCCAGGAAGCTCCAGCGCGGCAGCATCCAGGCCCGGGCATCGTCAGTCGCGGTCCATCCCTGCGGCACCTCACCTTCGCTCGGGTGGGTGAACAGCAGCGTCAGGTCCTCGGTGCCCAACACCGCGGCGCCCAACTGCGGAAGCGGGTTGCCCGAGGCCTTGCAGGACGCTGCCACATGCCGCAGCGCCCGATCCAGGAACTCCACGTCTTCTTGCGCCTCGGACCCGTGCTCCATGATCGCCTGTTCGACCTCGGCCAGCTCCGGAGGCGTCGAAGCGATCGTCCGCCCGAGACGGCGGCGACGGACCTGGCGGCGCCGGTTGGCCGCGACCAGACCCAGCATCCCCACCGACAGACACGCAGCCGCGGCGAGCAAGGCCCGCGAGCGCGCTGAATCCATCCTCGTCCTCCTGGTGCTCGGTTGCGGACGCGTCGGGTGGCTGTTCGGTCGAGGAGTCGTCCGTCGGCTCTCTCTGAGGCGCTACCGGGGTGAGCGCAGCCTCCGGGGTGCGCGGCTCCTCCTGCCCGGGCCTGTCCTCGGTGTCCGCGGTACTGCTCTGGTCGCCACGGTGCTGCCTGCTGGGCCTCTGGCTGGGTTGCCGGGGCGTCTTGTCGTCGTCGGCGCCGTGGCCACCGCCGGTGCCCGGCAGGACCAGGACCTGTCCGGGGTGCAGCAGGTCCGGGTCCGCGCCGATGACGGCCCTGTTGGCCTGGTACAGCCTTGGCCACTCATCGGCGTCGCCAATCTGCTCTTGAGCGATCGCTGACAGGCTGTCGCCCTCCTCCACGACATGGCGGCCCCTCAGGCCCCGATGAGCGTCCCGTGCGGGGTCCGCCGGAAGGTGGAGCTCCCAGCCGGGGCGGATGTAGTCAGCGGAGCGGAACACGGTCCCGTCGTTCATGACACGCCCCTCGTTGAGGTTGGCGATCTCCTCCCATCGGTCCTCCTCGCCGAGCGCTCGCCCGGCGATCTCCATCAGGGTGTCCAGCCGCATCACGGTGACCGTGGCCCGGCCCGCGTCGCGGGCATCCCTTGGGGTCTCGGCCGGCGGCTGGCCTCGATCGGTGTCGCCAACGCGGTTCTGCCGGTCTCCGGCACCGTGTCGGTCGCCTTGGGTGTAGTCGGCGAGGCGAGTCGTGGTGGCTCCGCCGGGGGTGACTTGCAGTGCGTGGTCGGTGGCCGCGGTCGTGGCACCACCGAGGGCGACCGGGGCAGAGACAGCGGCCACGATGATCGCGGTGACCAGCCGCCGCGCAAGCTGCTGTTGCACAGCGAGGGTGAGCGGGGCACGCAGCTGGATCCGGTCGGCGCTGAGCGCGGCGATCGCCTCGACGAGCACGCAGACCACCAGCTGGGCCCACAGCACCCATACCGCGGCCGCGAGCAGCCCGATGATCGCACCGTCGGTGAACGGCGCCGACAGCGAGACCCCTTCGGCCGGCCACGGGTTGCCGATAAAGGAGACCAGCGCCCAGGGCGGAACGACAAGCAGCGCCAACAGCATGAGCGCCGCGGCCGCGGCTCGGAACCATCGCATCGTTTCATCCCTTTCCTCAAGCAGACCAGTCACAGGGGTTGGTCCCCGTCCGCCGCCGATGTGTCACACCGGGCCAGGAGACCCGTCGAGGCCTAGTCGTAGTCCTCGTCGATCGAGAGCGCGGTCGCGGTGGCACGAACTGGCAGCGACGTGACCCCGACCGCGGAGAGGATGGTGGTCTCCTGGCTGCCCGTCACCGTCACGGTGACCTCTCCCCCGACCACCGAGACCGATCCGTGGGCCCCGACCTGGCCCAGGTAGCCCTGGGCGGCCGCGTACGCCTGGCCGGTGTTGACCCGGGTGTCACCCGAACGCAGCGCACCCTCGTCGAGGGCGTCGGCGCCGATCCGAGCAGCCTGCTCGGCCTGGTTCATCGCCTCCCGCTTGGCCCCCAGGGCGTAGCCGCCGTCGATGACCAGCCCGGCCACGGCCAGCATCGCGGTGGCGAAGAGCACCACGAACAGGGTGGAGATACCACGCTCGTCACGTTCACGGGCACTCAGGCGACCCCGCAGCCAGGGCAGCAGCCAGTGCCGCAGCCGGTGCAGCAGCTTGGGTGTGGGGCGGGTGGTCGAGACGTTGGCCATCGTGCTCACCCGGCCCGGAATGTCTCGATCGGCACCGTCGAGGAAGCCGTGAACTCTTCGGATCCTGGCAGCCCGGACAGGGCGACGTCGTCCAGCTGCGCGGTGCAGGAGACGGTGACCTGGACCTGCCCGCCGGGCTGGTAGGCAGAGATGTCGACAGTGACGTCCAGGCCGGCACAGCTGATGCCGGCCTCGCCGAGGGAGCGTTCGGCGGCTGCCCGGGCCGCGGCCGCGGACTGGGAGGTGTTCGCGCTCCAGCGAGGCCGCCCGGGCCGAGTCGGCCGCGACGGACTCGATCTCCTGGCGGGCATCGGCCATCCGGCCCAGCCCGACCACGAGCAGCAGGACCACCAGCAGCACCGGCGCCATCAGCACCAACTCGATCGCCGCCGCGCCGCGCTCGTCGCGGGCAGCCCGAGCGCGAGCACCCCACCTCATGGCGCCGCCTGGTCAGTGGGAGGAACGTACCGCTCGACCGGCCCGGAGGCGGACTCCTCTACCTTGAGGTTCAGCCCCGGCACCAGCGAGATCACGGTGCCGGTGATGGTCACCGTGGCGGTCTGGGGGGTTCGCTGGGCGCTCACGTCGCTGTCGGTGAGCATCCGTGGTCCCAGCTCGGCCAGGAACTGACGTGCCCGCTCTTGGGCACCGGCCTGGGAGCCGTCGAACCGGCGACCGGCCGCGGCGCCTTCCTGGGCGGCGCTCTCGGCGACATTCCGGGCGTGGAAGTAGAGCCCGAACTGCACGATCAGCATCAGCGCGAGCAGCAGCGCAGGCGCCACCAGCACCGTCTGGGCGAGCGAGGCAGTCCCCCGCTCGTCGCGCACTCTGGGCCTCACCGACACGTCCCTCTCGATCCGTCCGGCGGGTCAGCCGGTGGGGATGTTGTTGGCCTTGTCAGTGAACTTGGTGATGATGATCGCCGCGATCGCGATCGCGGCGGCCGCAAACAGCGCGACCAGGATCACCACGGTGGCCAGGTCCGCGGCGCCGCGCTCGTCGGCGCGGGCCTTCTCCCGGGTGTCCTGGGCGTAGGCGGACACCCACGCGATCAGCTGCTGGATCTCATTCATCTTTCTTCCCTTCCTCTCCTGACTTCGTCGGTCTGCTTGGGTTGCTGCGATCGGTTGGTGTGGTGATCAGAGGGCCAGGACGTTGACCACGGCCGGGTAGCCGAGGAACAGCACGAACCCGACGGCGAGCACGACCTGGGCCATCTGGATGGACTGGTCGGCCTTCTCCGCTGCGCCCTCGGCCTCGGCGAGCTGCCGGCGCCGCTGGGTGGAGGCCCGGGCGGTCAGCGAGGCCCGCACCTTGGCGCCGTCGTCGGCGACCAGCAGCAGCGCGCCGCCGAGGTCGGTCAGCTCGCTCATCCCGGTGCGCTCGCCCAGCTCGGCCAGCGCGGCCCACGGGCTGGTCCCGACATACTTGGCGTGCTCGAGGGTGTCCTGGAGCAGCTCGAAGGCCCACCCGGTGCCGATCCTGGCCGAGGTGGGCAGCGCCTCGGGGACACCGCGGCCGCCGGCCAGCGACATCGCGACCAGGTCGAGATAGCACGACAGGGCACGGCGCAGCTCATGGCGCCGATGCTCGCCCTGCTGGGCCACCGACAGGTCGGGCACCCAGAAGAACACCCCGGCCAGCACCAGCCCACCGGCCGCAGGCAGCACCAGCGGCGCAGTGATCCCGGCGGCGAGCAGCACTGCGGTGAACGCCGAGGGCACCAGCATCCCGATCAGCGCGTAGGTGGCCTTGCGGACCAGGTGCTCCTCGAGGGACTTCTCAGCCAGCGCCAGGTCGGTGCGCAACTTGGCCAGGGTGATCCCGCGCTGGGCAAGTGCGGCCGCCAGGCGCCGGCCCAGCTGGTTGCGCCATCCCACAGTCCGTCCCACGGTCTGCGAGGTGGTCTCGGTGACCTCGACCTGGCGAGAGCGCTGCCGCTCCCACCGGGTCACCGCGGTGGCCAGCTGCGGCCGGGGCGGCACCAGGGCGTAGACCAACAGGCACAACGCCCCGCCGAGGGCGGCGCCGAGCAGCACCCCGGTCGTCATCGCGAGATCCCCTCCTCGCGGAACGCCGCGGCGGCCTGGGTGGCAGTCAGCGCCTGGTCGACCTGGTCGGCGCCGACCAGGAACCGCTCGGGCGGGGTGAGGTTGGCGGCCTGCCGAATCCACACCAGTCCACCGGCGAACACCGCCAGCACGATCGCGAGCATCACCTGGCCTCCGGGGGTGGAGTAGGGGGCCACGTAGGCGCGCGAGAACACCGCCAGCCCGCCGGCGAAGGTGGCGGTGACGGCCACGATGATCATCGCCGTACGCCGCAGCGACCGGCGACCTTCCTCGATGCGTCGGCGCATATCCAGCTCTTCGCGGGCCGAGGTGGCCAGCGCGCTCAGCGTGCCGACCAGGCCGGGTCCGCGCAGCCGGCTGTTGAGAACCAGGGCAGCGACCACCAGGTCGGCCGAGGCGTCGTCGAACTCCTCGGCGAACCGGGCCAGCGCATGCGGCAACGGGATCCGGGCCCGCAGCTGCCCCTCGAGCCGCGACAGCTGCGGGCCCAGGATCGCCGGTGCCGCGGAGACCGAGTGCTTGATCGCCTGCTCGAGCCCGATCGAGCCCGCGATGGTGTCGCGCAGCGACTCGGTCCAGGTCGCCAGCGCCTCCAGCCGCTCGATCTGGGTCGCACTGGACCGTGCGGCGCCGAACATCGTGGGCCACAGCCAGATCAGGGCCGCCGTCGCGCCGGCGGCCACCGGCCACCGGGTCAACACCGCGACCAGCAACCCCACCGCGGCCGCGGCCGCGGCCCGGCGGCGGGCCCGGGTGCCCCACAGCAGGTTCCCACCGGCCCGCTTGCCCCGGTTGGGGTGCCGGGTGGGCTGCCAGCCGCGCAAGGTGGCGATCAGCAGCACCAGGCTGCCGCCCAGCGCGACGCCCAGAACCAGGCCGATCAGCACAGTCGGGGACATATCACTCACCACCCTCCCGGGGCGGGGCTCCAGCCGGCCGCCGACAGTCGGTCGACGCGCGCCGGCATCACCCCGGTCCACGCCGCCTGCCCGCCTCCCTCAGGCGCCTTGAAGATCTCCGAGGCCTGCACGCCGGCGTCGAAGCCGTTGACCTCCAGCACCGTCATCAGCCGCCGACGGCCGGTGCCGAGCTCCTGGCTGACGTAGACCACGAAGTCCAGCCCACCGGCGATCAGCTGGTAGGAGGCCTCGTGCGGAAGCCGCTCCCCGCCCTGGATGGCGTAGGTGGCGATCCGGTTGAACACCTCGCGCGCGGACCGCGCGTGGATCGTCGACAGCGACCCGTTGTTGCCTTGGCCCATCGCGTTGAGCATCGTGATCACCTCATCGCCCAGGACCTCACCGACGATCACCCGGTCGGGGTTCATCCGCAGCGTGCGGCGCACCAGCGCGGCCATGGTGACCGCGCCGTGGCCCTCGGAATTCGCGGACCGCTCCTCCAGCTCCACACAGTTGGGGTGCCGGGCGACATCGGTGCACAGACCCAGCTCGAGCGCCTTCTCCACCGTGACGATCCGCTCCTCGGGCCCTATCTCGGAGGCCAGCGCGCGGAGCAGCGTCGTCTTGCCGGCGTCGGTGGCGCCGGCGATCATGATGTTGAACCGGGCCTTGATCGCGGCGGTGAGGAACTCCGCGGCGTCCTCGGTCATCGTGTCGTTGCCGACCAGGTCCCCCAATGTCGCCTTGGGCAGCCGGTGGCGGCGGATCGAGACCGCCGGCCGCGCCGAGAGGCTCTGAACCGCCGAGAGACGAGACCCGTCGGGCAGCCGCAGGTCCAGCTCCGGGTTGGCCGCGTCCCAGGGACGGGAGGACAATCCGGCGTAGGAGGCCAGGGTCTGGACCAGCTCGACGAGCTCCTCGTCGCTGGAGGCGACCGGCTCGCCGGGCTGTCGACCACCGCCGCCGGCGCGGGTCACCCACACCCCGTCGCAGCCGTTGATGTCGATGTTCTCGATCGCGTCGTCGTTGAGCAGCACCTGCAGCCGGCCCGCGCCGTACATCCGCGCGTGCACGCCCTCGGCGAGCTCCTGCTCGGCCTCGGGGTCCAGCGGCGGCATGCCGCGGTTCATCAGTTGCGCGGCGTGCTCGCGGATCGTGTCCGCGATCAGCTTTCGGGCGTACTGCTGCTCTCCCGGCCCGCTCAGCAACCGGTCGCCGCGGTGCCGGCGAGCGACCTGTTCGCGCTGCAGCCGGTCACCGACCTCGCGGTGCAGGCTGCGCACCAGCTCGGGGTCCACCTTCATGTCGACACCGCTCTTCCGGTGCGCTGCAGCAACGTGCCGCTCACGTTCCGGGCGGCCCGGAGCAGCAGGGTCCGGCCCAGCCGCCCGGTGGCCGCTTCGCCGCGCCTCGAGCCGGGCCAGCGCCTTCGGGTCATACGGAATGTGCTGACTCGGCTGGACCGGCAGGCCCGCGGTGCTGAGCAGCTCGTCGAGCTGGGCGCAGTCACGAGCCGCGTGGGTGTCGGCGCCGACGATCAGCGGCACCACGGCCGCGACCCGATGCGTATTGAGAGCGCCGAGCAGCTCGCGTAGCTGCTCGCGCAGCCGCATCACCGACTCCAGCGAGGTGGCGGCCACGGGCAGCACACAGTCCGCGGCCTCGGCGAGCGGCAGCGCCGCACCGGTGCCCTCGAGCCGGCCAAGGTCGGCGATCACGTCGAGGTCGCTGGCCGTGCAGGCCTCGGCGAGGGTCGACCACAAGCTGCCCAGCCCGCGCCCCTGGGCCGGCGCGGTGACCCCTTGGACCAGGTCGACACCGCAGGCCAGGCGCTGCGTGTTCTCGCCCAGAACGCTTGGGGTCGCGACGCCGCCGCGGACCGCTGCTGCGAGGGTGACCAAGTTCGGGGAAGCGGACACCGGGCCACCACCGGCGGCCGCTCGGCATCGGTAGGCCAGGTCCCCGCCGGCCGGGTCGGCCTCGAGCAGCACCACCGGCCGTGGCCAGGCCGCCGCCAACGTCAACGCAGTCGAGGTCACCCCCGGCGCGCCCTTGGCCGAGCAGATCGCGACCAGCATCACGAACCACCCCCGTCGGCGGACTCGGGGGTGGGCGCGGTCTCCACCACCGCCACCCGGTTCTGGGTCGAATACGCGGCGATCCTGGCCGCATCCTCGGCGCCGACCACCACCGTGAGCAGCAGCTGCCCGCCCACAGTGCCTTCCCCGCCGGCGGCGTAAACCTCGGCGGCCGCGGCCAGCACCTCCGGAGCCTCGGTCTCAGCAGCGTTGGCCTGGGCAGCGCCTTCACCGGCCGGCACCGCGATCAGGTCGACCTGGTCGCCCGGCTCCAGACCGGCGGAGGGGACGCGGGTGGGGTCGAGCGCCAGCCCGATCACCGACTGGCCCTCGGCGGGGACCGGCTCAGCGGCGACCATCGCCGGGGTCAGGATCTGCCCCGCCACCAGGTCCACGGCCGCGGTCTGGCCGACCACGATGTCGAGGTCCTCGACCGCGATCGCCTCACCGACGCCGGAGACCGACTCCGAGACCAGGTCGCCACGCTCGACGACCTGCCCCTTGGCCACCGGCTGACCGATCGCGAGCACCGAGCTCTTGTCACCGGCCTGCAGGCCCCAGGCCGCGACTCCGAGGCCGAGGCCGACCACCAGCAGCGCCGCCAGCGTCACCAGTCCCCACGACCGGGTACGGGGCTTCCGCGGCCCGGTCGCGGCCCGCCGGCCCCCGGCCAGCAGCGACGCCGGGGGCTGGGCCTTGCGCGGCGCCATCGTCTCCCCACCGCGGTTGTTCGTGGTCATGGTCATGGCTCAGCTCCCTCCGATCACGACGGACTGGCGTTCCCCGACCCGGATCGCCGCGGCGCCCGGCAGCCCGTCGACCTCACCGAGAGTCCCGGCGTCGGTCAGGCACGCACCCGAACAGCTCCAATCGGCCTGATAGGTGATCGTCGAGGAGACGGGGAACCCATCGCTCACCTGGCCGTCGGAGGTCTGGTCCCACGTGTAGGAGCAGTCGGTCTGAGCATCACCGCTCATCCCGTCCACCCAGGCCCGGCCGGGTGAGGCACAGGTCGTCGACCCGGTCGTCAGATCCCACGTCGCCCGGTCCGGAGCCGCGGTCACCGTCACCGACGTCGCGCCGGCAGTCACGGTCAGCTCCAGGGTCTCCCACTGGTCGGGGTCCATCCACAACCAGGTCTCGAGCCCGACGTAGGTCATGTCCGGCGGCTGCGGCGCGGTGCGGATGTTCGGGGTCGCCAGCTGCATCTGGTCCAACGCGCGCTGCGCCAAGATCGCCGGGTCGATCAACGCCACCGGCGCCGCGCCATCAGCCACGAAGAAAATCAGCTGGGAGCCCGTGAACGGCGTGCCATCGCCCAGCAGCTGACATTCGTAGAGCAGACCAGTGTCGGGTCCTTCACCCTGTGGCCAAAATGGGTCGGCTCCCGCGGGCGTCGGCGTCAATGGCCCGGCATAGCAGGTGTGGTTGGAGAACCATGCAAGACCGTCGAGGCTGCATGGGATCTCCTTGCCGTCCGCATCGGTGCACGTCGCAGCGCCACTACTGCCACCGATGGGATCTGTTCCTCCCTCCTCTCCGCCGCCACCCCCGCCGCCTGGGTCTGTGACATCGACACAGACCCAGGCGCCTCCTGTGTCCACGGGGGTCTGGCCGGGATCGCAGTCAGCGGGCGGATCAGCAAAGGTCGGCGCGGACGTGGGCCCAATCAGCAACGCGAACGAAGCCACTAGAGCGAGGAGACAGGACAACGACGGCATTAGCATTGCTCGGTGCCATTCATCAGAACGAAGCCCGAGATCCGCCAAGGCGTTTCTTGGCTCCCAGTGCACCGGGTGAGCACGATCTCCCGCTCCCGGGTCTGGTCATTCACGCTGGGGGCGCGCTCGCTGTCCTGGTAGGTAGCAACTGGTTTGAAGTCAACGCACTGTCGAATCGTGACGCTCTGCCCATCGCTGGCGAGCTCGATGCGGGTGGCCCGCGAGTCGAGTACGGCTGGAATCCCGTGGATCTCGACATTCGCCTGCTCGTAGGTCTCGAGCCTCCGGAGCTGGGTCTGCCAGGTAAGGAAGTACTCCTGGAACAGCTCCTCGGCGGCGGGGGTGGCCTCGCCTCGGCGCCAGATGGGTTCTGAGCGCTGCTCGTAGGTGGCGTACCTGTCGAGGGCCTCCTCGTAGGCGACGATCTCCTTCTGGGAGTACTTGTCCTGCCAGGCCGGCTCGGTGGGCTCAGTCTCGGTCGGGCTGGGCGAGCTGGTCTTGCTGGGGCTCGTCGACGACTTGGACTCGGCCGGGGGCAGAGGCTGCGCCTCGCTATCGTTGACGTCGCTCTGACAGCCGGCGACCAGCATGAGGGTGGCGCACAGGGCGGCCGTAGTGGCGGTGGGACGCAGAGTGGACATCAGCAGATCCTGCCGAGCGGCGGCGCCGTGCTATCCGAGCGTAGGTGGCGAGATGGGATCGAACGCTGAGGGTCTCGGCCCGGTTCGGTGAAGCAGTTATGGGTGCGCCCCCGGCGACCACCGCGTGCAGCTGCGCGGGTGACGTGAAGGGACGCCAGCTGGCGCTTGACGGTGGACATGGCTGCAGCTCGGGATGCGCCGGAGCCTGTGCTCCAAGGGCGGTGCGCGGCTGCCTTCTCTAACACCGTGGTTACGGTGGCCGCGCCCGCGTCGAAGTGCCTGGGGCCGCCGCTCGCTGCCCAGGTGAGTTGCGGGTGACGCGCTTCCGAGTTGGCGTCCATGCCGAGATCTCCCCGTACGTCCTGCTGTGCTCGAGACCCACCCTCCGGGATCGAGGCCGGCCATGGCAATCCCTGAATTAGCTGGCCGCCGTGGGCGCCTTCATTCGTCGAGAACATTATACCATCGTCGTTTGTCAATCTAGGTTTGTCATCACGCCTGAGGGTCTCAGTTTCGATGCCCGGCGGAATTGGCGGCACAATGCACCCGTGCCGAAGCGTCTCCCGATCGCTGTCCCCACGCCGATGAGCGTCTATGCCGCGACTCAGGCCTTCGGCAGCGAGCTGCGGGTCCACCTGATCCACTACTACGCCGAGCACTCGGGACGCCAGATCGACGCCGTCCGCGCCCTCGGGGTGGAGCGAGCGGTGGTGTCCTTCAACGTCCGAGCCCTGTTGGAGACCGGCGTTCTGGTCCGTGGCCCGGAGCGGACCTACGAGGTCAACCGCGACCGGTTCCGCGAGCTGATCCGGGCAATTGAGGAGTTCGGCCCTCAGCATTAGCGAGTCCCACGCCTCCGCAGGTGCAGGGTCCACGACTCGATGAGGCAGCCGGGAACCGAGGACTCCTCCCATGAGGAGCCACGTCGACTGACCAGCAGGCCAGACGCCCTGGGCTCCACAACACGGTTGACCGGCCGCAAACGGTGTCGCCTTTCGATGCGGTGTCACCGTGAGTCCTTCCCTCGCTCGATCCCCTCTACTGGTGAAGGCAACCTCTGACGGGCCGGATCGGACACCGTCCAGGGACTTTCCGTCGGTGGCTCGCCCTGACCTGTCGCGTCGCCCGGTGTGGGGCCTCAGGCCCCAGAGAGCCGAGGAAGTCGGCCACGACTACGTCACCGGTCGCGGCATCGCCTTCATGCGCCGCCGTGGACTGACAGGGGCGGATGGGTGCGGCCCACTGCTCGTGTGCCATGTGAATGGGCGTTCGGCTCGAACGATGTCTGGTCAGAAGGCCGGGGCTTCGTATGTCGCCGCACGAGCGGCGGGGAAGGGTGGCGGGGTTCTCGACGACGTGGTGGGGGTCAGGTTCAGCGACCCTTGGAGGGCCGCTCGTTGAAGCGGGTTGCTGTGCCGGGCCACCGGCTCGTTGGGTGCGGGCATGTTGACCAGGTCGGTCAGCGTGGTCTCCAGCCGGGACCGGCGCCCGACCCGGACCGGGCCCTCGCGGTGCCGGGGGTGGGCGTCGATGAGGTTGCTGTTTCCCCGCAGCAGTTCGCGGCGCAGTGCCTTACCCAGGTTGTGGGTGACCTCGTGGGTCGCATTGGCCAGCTCGGCCATCTGCGTGGGCTGCAGCCGGATCGGCACGCCGCGGTCGTCCATGCGGGCGACCGAGGTCGTGAGTTCGCCCTGCTGCCAGAAGCGGCGCATGTTCGGCTCCAGGGCGGCGGTGACGTCGGCAAGGTGGCTGATCTGGGGCTGCAACGACTCCAGCACCTCGGCTCGCTCGGTAAAGAACGCCACGAACATGCTGGTCCTGGACGAGTAGCCGGCGGCCATCGCGAAGGCCCGGCACAGGTAGAGCTGACTTGCCGTGACCTGCCGCGCGGAGTCGGCGGTGATCTCCGGCTCGTCGGCGTAGAACGCATCATTGGCCATCATCGGGCGCAGGAACCGGGCCAGTCGTTGCTGCGCGGCCGCGAGGTCGGCAGGCGTGGACACCAGCGAGACCGGTTCGACCGCGGCCGATGGTGCGCATTGTCGGAGCCGCGGAGTGGCCTCCTCGGCGATCGCGCCCGTGGCGTGCCACGTCGCGACTCGCGCGGTCTGCGACAGCACCATGCGCTTCTCGCCCAACCCCATCGCGTAGTCCGGACGCTGATGTTCAGCCAGCAGGCCGACCTCCTCGAGGCGGGAGTCGAGCACCAGGACCGCCTCCAGGGCCACCGCGACGTCGCGCATCACCCACCAGCCGTCACCCGGATCAGTGCGCCACGGCTGTTCCTCGGCCGCCGACAGCGCGTGCGAGGCCGACATCAGCTCGATCGCCGCCGCCCGCCACAACTCGACGGTCTGATCGTCCGAGGCCGACGTGAGGTAGGCAGCGTCGGTACGGCCCTCGTTTAAGGGGAGCGTGGGCAGGGCGAAGGCGATGTTGTCCACCAGGCTGGCGAGCTTCTCCTCCAGGCCAGCCAGCACCGGCTTCGGCGTGCGGGCGGGCAGATGGTCCGGTGGCGGGTACCAGCCGTCCTGGCCGATGTCGTAGAGGCGCTGACGCAGCGCGTCGACCACGGCCCCGCGACAGTGGAGCATCTGGTCCACCGCCTGCTCGGCGGCCGGGATCACGTCGTCGCAGATCAGGGCGTTGAGCGCCTGCGCCGCGTTCTCGGCGTGCTCGCCATAGGTCGTGACCGTCATCGAGGGCCAGCTAGCCACTGTCGGAGAGATGTCGTTGTCATGCCCGGACAAGCAACCGTCGCGGCGCCGCATCGGACACCGCGGCGGCAATCGCCTGCGAGTATTAGACCGTCCGTGCTGCAACAGGGGGCCCCGCCGGTCACCGTCCGGGAGGCTCGACCCGGGGACGGCTGAAGTTGTCGGGCGACCGGGCGGCCCTCTGCGGCTCGTCGTGGCGAGCGGCCACCTCGAGTGTCACGCTTCCCTTGGTCCGCTCGGCGACCAGCGGCCGAGCACGGCCTCCGGGCCGTTAGTCGTCCCGGTCCGTGTCGGCCTGCCGTCGGATATAGGCACCGAAGCCGGGGATGGTGAAGGCAACTCGGCCCCGGCCAGCCGGGGCGATGAGGCCCCGCTCGATGAGCTGATCCCTGGGCCGGCTGAGCGCGTTCGTGGTGGTGCCAACGGCGGCTGCAATCTCCTCGCGCGAGGCGCTGTCGTCGCCGCCGGCAGCCATGGCACGCAGGAACCGGCGGTGTTCGGGTCTCGCCGCTGCCCAGCGAGTTCGGTACAGATCGTCCATCCGGTGCTCGATGGCCTCAGCGGCTCCGCGCACATGGCCAACCGTGATCGTGGAGCCGGGCTCGGGACGTGCGAAGTCCCACGCGCATGAGCCGACGACCTGCACTTTGTGCGGGTACGTGTCCGCGAGGTCGACGGCCGCATCGATCGCCTCGTCATCCCAGCGGACACCACCGCCCTCGATGGCCTCGGCCGGCACGCGCAGCGCTTCGGCGGCCGCGGCCGGCGTCAAGCCCCTGACCTCGACGAAGCGAGTTCGTTCCCCGAAAGTCGCCGCCTCAGTAATGGCGCCGTGGATCGATGGCAGGCCAGCGGCCACGATGCCGACCGGCGTGGGATTGATCATGTCGCCGTCGAACTCCTGGAGGGCGATGAGCAACGACTTGCGGTCTTCGACCGACGCCTCGTGGAACTCATCAACGAAGAGCAGCAATCCGTGGTGGCCGTGGTTGCGCGCGAACCGAGCAATGTCCTCGAGGAGATCGTGGACCACGTCAGCGGAACCCGTCGAACCGGCAAACTGCGCTCCGACCTTGGCACCAGGGACCCCGAACTCGACCTGGACCTGCTCGATGCGGTGCACGATGGCCTTCGCTTTCTCGCCCAGCGACGCCGCACTCACCGCGCGGTTCACCGACTTCGCCAGCGACTCGACCATCGGTTTGTCCCCGCGGCCGGTCACCCATGCCGTGAACATTCCCGCCTGATGCGCGTCGCTCTGTGCCTGGCGAAGGAGAGAGGTCTTTCCGGTGCCCCGGGGGCCGTAGAAGGCCAGAAGCGGACCGCCCGGTCGACCCAAGGAGCGTACGCGAGCCCCGAGCTCATCGATGATTGCCAGCTCCTGCCCGCGGCCGCTGAGGTAGCCGGGGCTGGTGGAACCGGGCCTGTAGGGGTTCTCAAGCATTCCGTCGCCTTCGGTATGGTGAGGTATGTATAAGGCGAAACATACCCTTCATCCTCTCGCGGAGGCTGAGCCGTGGCCAGGGCAAGCCAAGGCGGTCCGAGGCGGCCGCCGTGAGCGCGGAGATGCCGCGCCGCATGTAGCAGCGGAACGGATTCGGCCCCCGCCGTCAGCCGTCATTTCATCACCTGCCAGTCGCTTCACTTCTTTCCAGGCAGGCTCAGGCCGCCGCGGCGACCCCGAGACGGAGCATCCTGCGGGCTGAGTCGAGGCGGAGGCTGTGCTGGAGCACCTGCGAGTCCGCGAGGAGCGCGGTGAGGCGCTGCTCGAGGTCGGCCAGCCCCGAGCGCAGGTCACCCACCTCGACCGGGACGTAGTGCGAGGGCCGCCGTTGCCCGAAGTCGGTGAGTTCCGCGCGGGCCATGCCCAGGAACGGCAACACGATGGTGTGCTCGTCCTGCCCGGTTGCGTCCTCAAGCGCGGCGAGCAGCGAGACCGCGTAGACGAAGTCGGGGGTCGCGTCGTACGCATCACCGGTGCAATCAGTGGTGGGGACCGCCATCAGGCGTGGTCCTTTCAGACGGGTGGCGTCGGCCGTGGACTGGAGCCCGGGCACGGTCGGGTCGTTGCAGGGGCCGAAGATCCGGTCGACTTCGAGGTGCAGGTCATCCACGACGGGGCCTCCCGGCTCACCTGAGGGCCGTGGGGTGAGTCAGCACCCGCGCGCCGACCACTTCGGGCGCCGGTGCCTCGGCGGTCGGCGTCGACGCGGGGCGGTCGGCCGCAGCGGCTCGGATGCGGTGTACCCGCTCCATCGAGTCGGCAGCCTGGTGCCACTGCACGAAGTGGATCAGGGGATCAGCGAGGCCACGCCGGGCCACGATGCGGTCGGCGTCCCGCTCGACCACGGCGCGCCAGGTCCGGTCGGCCGCGGGAGCGACGTAGCTGATCGCGACCAGCACGCCGGTCGCGACACCGAGCGTGGGGTTTCCGCCCGGCTGGAAACCCTGGTAGACCGCGACGACACCGATCACGATCCGCAGGTGCCACGCGAACTCGCCCGCCGGCACCCACGAGAAGATGCGCGCGATCTGCCGGATGACGACGTACACCAGCGTCCAGGGGAACGCCCACAGCCGGGCCGCCAGGTCGAACCGGGACGGGCCGACCCGCTGGCTCGCTACCGCGTGCCCGATCGCCGTTGCAGCGTCCGCGGCGGTCAGCCGGCGCTCGTACAGGCCCTGCACCAGCCACGGCTCCACGATCACCGTGTCCCGGCCGATCGGAGTGGCCGGCAGGCCGTCGTTGTCGGTCAGCCGCACCAGCACCCGCCCGGGGGCGAGGTCGAGTTTCTCGAGGAGGGCCAGCGTCGGCTCGAGTACGGCGCGCTGCCCGGGGCGAAGGCCGCGGGCGAACCCGAAGAGCCGGGCGGCCGGAGCCTCCAACCCGCCGCACGCCAGGACGAGCGACACCAGCAGCGTGCCCAGGAACGCGAACACCAGACCCGCGCCGGGCAGGAAGCCCAGGCCGATGACAGCGACGAAGCTGCCGGCGAGACCGGCCGGCACGACGGCGCAGAGGCGGATCAGCTTGGTCGACGTCCGCATGTTCCTCACGTCCCCTCGTGGGCGGGACCCTCATGGATCCCCGCCCAGCCGGCACGACCCGATCGTGCCGACACTTCCACTCTGAGTGTGTACCGAACCGCCGACAGCGCAACCGCACCGCCGACGGCCTGTGGATAGCGGTTCGCTATCCACCGGCTGCGGGCCGGAACCTTGACAACTGCGGCAGTGGCCTACTCGCGCAGGCTGCTGTTCAGGCGGTCCTGGGTTGCCTCGTCGAGGTAGGCCAGGTCGACCTTCGTGTGTCCCGCCGTGTGCCGGGCAGCGAGTGGGGGAGTGGCGGCGAGGAGCTTCGCGAGGCGCTTCTCCAGTCGCGAGCGAGTGTTCTGCACGGGTCTGTCTCCGTCCTTCTCAGCGGCCCGGGGCCGACGACTCCGGGCCGGCACCGTTGACGCCTCGGGCGTTGCGGGCATCCTGGTCGTGGGTACTGCGCTCCTGCGCGAACGTGTCGCGCAACGCCGCCTGCTGCATCAGCGCGCCGGCGGCCGCGGGGACCGCACGGTCCCACTCGCGCGGGTCCACGGCCTGCTCGAGGGCAGCGGCCACCAGGTCGGCCAACGGGTCGCTCTCCGAGAGCTGGTCGAGCGCGGTCCACGCCTGGGCGCCCTTGCCCTCCAGGAACGAGCTCAGCGCCAGCATCGTCGCCGGGCTGTCGCGCACCTCGCTCGGCGCGCGCCGGACGAGGTCCTGCCAGAACTCGGAGAAGACGGGCGCGTCCTCGCGGCTCATGCTGAACACCGCCGCGTCCCGGGCGCCGCTGTCGTGGAGCACGGCCAGGACCCGGGCCGCGTCGCCGTCGGAGAGGTACTCCCGATCGTGTCGGAACTGGTCGAGCCGTGCGCTCAGCCACTCGACTTCGGCCCGGCGGGCAGCCACATCCATGTCGAGTACGCGAGCCTCGGCAGCAGGCAGGTGCTCGGCAACCGCGGTGGGGTCGCCCTGCATCCCGGCGGCGAGGTCCTCGCGCCGGCCGACAGGCATGACCCGGCCCAACAGGGCGAACTCCGCGTCGATCCGGGCGCGGGCGCCGGGGTCGACGGTTCCGCGGGTGCCTTCGACAAGGTCAGTCCACTCCTCGCCGTTGACCCACAGCATCGGCCCTACCTCGGGGCCGCGGACCTCGCTGGTGACCAGAGCCTCACCCAGGGCAGCCAGCGCCTGGACGCAGGCGCGCCCGTCCTCGCCGTACGCCACGAGGGCGAGGCGGCGAGGGTGGTGCCGGTGCAGGTAGACATCGGTGAGCGCCTGGAGGAACTCACCCATCTCCTCGGGGGACTCGGGAATGTCGAGTCGGGCGGTGGGACCGTCGCCGAAGGCGAGGCAGACCATGCCCTCGTGGGGTGAACCCCAGCATGTGAGGGATGGACGAGATCAGCTCGTCGTGCGAGCTGATCTTGAGAACGTTGGTCATCGACGATCACCTGCTCGGGTTGGAGGGAACCTGTTTCCGGAGAAGCAACCCGTCACGCGGCGGATCGGACAGCGGGCCGCTACCGATCTGGGACCGTTGTCGACCCGGGCCTGTCCGGGGGCGTCGGCCGGCATCCACCGCGATGGTCCGGACGCGAGCTGGTTGAGCGCGACGGCTTGCAGCGGCGCCGATCCGGGAGGGGCATCGGTCAACTGCCGGCCTACACTTGCGGCAAGCGCGGGCTGCGAGTCCTCCGCGAGGACCTCGACACCACTCCCCACTTACTCCCCACAAATACGATGATCAGCGATGATCCTTGATGTAGTCGAGGTGGCTCTCTCGCAAGGATTCACGCTGCAAGGTGCCTCACGATGACCCCGGATGAGGTCGGTACGCAGGACTCCTTAGGTTGTGGGTTCGAGTCCCACGGGGCCCACAGAAGATGTGTCTGACCTGCATCGACAGACCTGGGGTGGCTGGACGCCCCGTCGCGTTCACCACGACCTCGCCGGAGTCAGGGACCGAGGATGAGGGTCTCGGGCCCCGGGTCATCACGGTGGCCGCTCGCAGGGGATCGGTCCTCAGATGCGGTGACGCCACTCGTTCCCTGAACGTCAGGCGGCGGTCCACGCCGCCGGGCCCCGGATGCTCCAACCGGCTACGACCGGACGGGCGGCATGATGGGAACGTGGCTCGGGTGACTCGCTTGGTGACCTTCGTCGATGGTGATGACGACCTCGCTGACCCCCGGCACCTGTCGCTGTCGGCGCGGCACGAGGCCGTCCTGACGGACGGGACGACGGTGCTGCTCCTCGGCGACCGGGGCTGGAGCTCGTCCGGCCCGCCGCAGCTCTGGGCCCTGACCTCGATCGAGGACATCGCGGACACCGCGCGCATGGTCGTCGGCCCGGACGGGCCCTTCGACGGTCGCTCGCAACGGGACCTGGAGACCGAGCACTGGGCCTCGCTGGCTGCGCGGCTCCGGCGCCGTGGCGTCGAGGCAGACGCCCTCGAGCTGGCCCGGCTTCCCCACGACGTCGTGCTCAGCGAGCGGCTGCT
The DNA here is from genome assembly GCA_963822495.1 of uncultured Actinomycetota bacterium. Lineage (GTDB taxonomy): Bacteria > Actinomycetota > Actinomycetes > Propionibacteriales > Nocardioidaceae > Nocardioides. The sequence continues at coordinate 45,153 of CAWGHQ010000010.1, forward strand.
CGCCCGCCTCGGCCACGCGCCGGACGCCACCCCGTCCTGACGCTGCCCGACTCGCCCGGGAGGGCTGCAGGAGACGCTGCCCGACTCGCCCGGGAGGGTGCAGGAGACGCCTTGCGGTGGAGCGCCGGACGACCTCGCAAGCCTCTGGCCCGGGACGCGACGGCGAAACCGCTTGGCGGACGGGCTCGTGGCTGGTCGGATAGCGACATGGCTCACTCCCTCGTTCATCCCGCGAAGGCCGAGCCCGGCGACCGGGTCGCCGTGCTGTCGCCGTCCTTCGCGGCGCCCGGCGTCGCTCCCGAGGTCCACGAGCAGGCCCTGCGACGGCTGGTCGAGGTGACCGGACTGGTGCCGGTCGAGTACCCGACCACCCGCCGGGTCGACGCCACCGCGCAGGACCGGGCGGCGGACCTCAACGCCGCCTTCGCGGACCCGCAGATCCGCGCCGTCCTCGCGACGATCGGTGGCGAGGACCAGATCACGGTCGTGCCGCACCTCGACGCCGCAGCGGTCCGGGCCGACCCGAAGCCGTTCCTGGGCTACAGCGACAACACGAACATCCTGTCGTGGCTGTGGACCCAGGGAGTGGCCGGGTTCTACGGCGGTTCGACCCAGGTCCAGCTCGGCCCCGGTCCCGCCGTCGACGACTGCCACCGCGCCGCGTTGCGGGCGGCGCTGCTCAGCGGCGAGCGGCTGGAGGTCACCGACCCCGGCGAGTCCGAGGACCTCGGCAAGGACTGGGCCGACCCTGCCGCCCTGAGCGAGTACGGCGAGCGCGAGCCGACCGAGCCCTGGCACTGGGCCGGCCCGGCGCGCACCGTCACCGGCCCGACCTGGGGAGGCTGTGTCGAGGTCTTGCAGTGGATCCTCGCCGCGGGGCGCTTCCCGGCCGACCCGGCGGTGCTCGACGGCGGAGTGCTGCTCGTGGAGACGAGCGAGGAGATCATCGGCCACACCGAGTTCGGCTGGATCCTGCGCTCCCTGGGCGAGCGGGGGCTGCTGGCGGCCGTGGACGCCGTGCTCGTCGCCCGTCCACCGGCGTCGAGCTTCGAGGTGCAGCCGACCGCGCAGGCGCGCGCTGCGCACCGTGAGCGGCAGCGCGACGTCGCCGTCGACGTCGTCGCGCGCTACAACCCCGACGCCGTCGTGTGCGTCGGGGTCCCGTTCGGGCACACGCGCCCGCAGTGGATCCTGCCCTTCGGGGGCACCGTCACCCTCGACAACGTCGAGCAGCGGGTGTTCGCCGACTACCGCTGACCGGCGTCCCCGGGCCTCATCGTGGCGCTCAGCCGGCCGGCACCCGTCGGTGGGGCAGGATGACGTGCGTGCCCGACACCGACGAGCTGGTCCACCTGTCCGTGAGCGACGGGGTCGCGACGATCACGCTGGACTCCCCGCCCAACCGCAACGCGCTCTCGCGCCAGCTGGTGGGCGAGCTGCTCGCCCGGCTCGACGAGGCCGAGGCGGACGACGGCGCGGTCGTGGTCGTGCTCGCCGCCACCGGGCGGGTCTTCTGCTCCGGCGCCGACCTCACCGAGGCCTCGAGCCAGGGCATGGAGGAGGGCGCGCGCACGATCGTCGGTCTCCAGCGGCGCCTGGCCTCGCTCGAGAAGCCCGTGGTCACCCGCGTGCAGGGCGCGGTGCGTGCCGGCGGGATCGGCCTGGTCGCGGCCTCCGACGTGGTGATCTGCGCGGAGGAGGCCACGTTCGCCCTGACCGAGGTCAAGCTCGGGCTGGCGCCGGCCGCCATCTCGCTCAGCGTGCTCCCACGGCTGACCAGCCGCGCCGCGTCCTGGACCTGCTTGTCCGGCGAGACCTTCGACGGCCGCCAGGCGGCCGCCTACGGGTTGGTCACCCGAGCGGTGCCGGCCTCCGAGCTGGACGCCACTGTCGGCGACGTCTGCCGCTCGCTGGCCACCGGCTCGCCCCAGGGCCTGCGCGAGACCAAGCGTCTGCTCACGCGTGACCTCCTCGCGCGCATCGACGAGCGCGGCGACGAGCTGGCCGCGCTCAGTGCCCGGCTCTTCGGCTCGGAGGAGGCCAAGGCGGCGATGACCGCCTTCCTCCAGCGTCGCTGACCCGCGGCGAGCGCCACCTCAGCGCGCGACGAGCGCCATCTCGACGGACGGCGAGCGCCATCTCGACGCGCGGCGAGCGCCATCTCGGCGGGGCGGGGGGTGCTCAGGCGCGGTCGGCGACGGTGACGCCGCGCTCGCCGGCGTCGGTGAGGCGGACCTGCTCGGCGGCCTCCGCCTCGAGGTCGGCACGCCGGCTGGCCTCCATGAGGTCGCGGGCGGCCTCGTAGGCGCCGGGAGCCGAGACCAGGTCGGTGGCCCCTCCGCGCAACCGGGCCAGCGCGCTGCGACCGAAGATCTGCTGCTCGGTCGAGGTCCGCTCCGAGCGACCGCGACCCAGGAACGAGACGAACCAGTGCAGGACGGCGGTCGTGCGGTTCTTGAAGCCGGTGATGTACACCAGGTGCACCGCGAGCCACATCAACCAGGCCAGGAAGCCGGTCAGCCGGACCGGGCCGATGAGGGCCACGGCGCGGAAGCGGCTGATGGTGGCCATCGAGCCCTTGTCGAAGTAGTGGAACGACTTCTGGGCCGGCTTGCCCTTGACCCGTCCGTCGATCTCCTTCGCGGCGTACTTGGCGCCCTGGATGGCCACCTGCGCCACGCCGGGGAGGTTGTCGAGGGCGATCATGTCGCCGACCACGAAGACCTCCGGGTGACCGGGCAGGGTCAGGTCGGGGTTCACCGCGATCCGGCCGGCGCGGTCCAGCGGCGCCCCGGTCTGCTCGGACAGGGTGCGCCCGAGGGGGCTGCCCTGCACGCCGGCGGCCCAGATCTTGGTGACCGAGGCGATGTGCTCGTCCTGCCCGTCCTTCGAGCTCATCGTCAGCCCGCGCTCGTCGACGTCGGTGACCATGGCGCCGAGGCGGACCTCGACCCCGAGCTTCTCGAGCTCCTTCTTGGACTTCTCCCCCAGCTTGGCGCCGAAGGGCGGCAGCACCTGGGAGGCGGCGTCGACGAGCACCACGCGTGCGCTGCGGGTGTTGATCGAGTGGAAGTCGCGGCGCAGGGTGCGGTGGGCCAGCTCGGCGATCTGGCCGGCCATCTCCACCCCGGTCGGACCGGCCCCGACCACCACGAAGGTGAGCAGGTGGTCGATCTCCTCGCCCTTCGCCGCGCCGACCTCGGCCATCTCGAAGGCACCGAAGATCCGCCCGCGCAGCTCGAGGGCGTCGTCGATGGTCTTCATGCCGGGCGCGAACTCGGAGAACTCGTCGTGGCCGAAGTAGGACTGGCCGGCGCCGGCGGCGACGACGAGGGAGTCGTAGGAGGTGACCGTCTCGCGGCCGAGCACGTGGTGGGTGACCGTGCGGGCCTGGAGGTCCACCCGGCTGACCTCGCCCAGGAGGACCCGGGCGTTCTTCTGGCTGCTGAGGACCTCACGGGTCGGTGGGGCGATCTCTCCCTCGGAGAGGATGCCGGTCGCGACCTGGTAGAGCAGCGGCTGGAAGAGGTGGTGGGTGGTCTTGGCGATCATCGTGACGTCGACGTCACTACGGCGCAGGGCCTTGGTGCCGAAGAGTCCGCCGAACCCGGAGCCGATCACCACCACCTGGTGCCGATCGGTGCGGCTGCGGTCACTGACGAGGTCGGCCACCGGGAGCCGGGCTGCATCGTCGATCGAGGTCAAGGGGTCCTCCGTCCACTGCAGGGCCAGGTCGCGCGACGTCGTCGTGCTGCCTGATGATCCCATTCTCCCGCGTCGCGGCGCCGGCGGCGAATCGAGACCCGTGTCCTGCCGGTCACAGCCGCGAGCCGCGCGTGAGGCCACTGGGACCGACCAGAACCAACCGGTGCCTCCTCGACGGTTTGCAGGACCGCACGGCGGGGTAGGAGGGAGACTAGGAACAACTCCGACCTAACCCTTCTCGAGGTGCCCCCCGTGCCGTCGACACCACCAGCGCTCGCCCTGGGACCCGCTCCCCGGGGAGTGCACGACGCCCGCCGCTGGGTGGTGGCCCGCTGTGCCGACCTGGGCCGCGAGGATCTCGCGGAGTGCGCCGAGCTGGGGGTCTCCGAGCTGGTGACCAACGCCCTGCTGCACGGGATCGCGCCCATCGAGGTCGCTCTGGCCGGCACCCGCGGCCACCCGCGCGTGGAGGTTCGCGACTGCGGTCCGCAGCCCCCGCTGCTGCCCGAGCGCGACCAGCCGCGCCTGGACACCTTCGGGACCTACGACGTCGAGGACGGGCACCCTGGTCACCTTCGGCCGAGGACTCTCCATCGTCGCCCGCGCCTCCGACGCCTGGGGGGCCGACCTCGACGAGACCGGCAAGGTGGTCTGGTTCGAGCCGGCCGCGACCCTGGCCGAGAACGACGGCCCGGAGGGTCTGATCACCGGGCTGCCGGCCTCCTCGGCGCCCCTGTCCCGCCCCGACGTCGAGGAGTTCTGCCTGCGCGACGTGCCGGTCGGCACCTTCCTGGCGTTCTGGCGTCACTACCTCGAGCTGCGCCGCGAGGTGCGGCTGCTGGCGCTGGCCCACAAGTCGTCCTACCCGGTCGCCAAGGGCCTCTCCGAGCTCTTCAGCGCGCTCGAGACGCCGCTGCGTGACGGGCTGGACAGCGAGGTCATCACCCACGCCATCGACCACGGGGTCGCGGTCACCGACCTCACCGTGTGGATGCCTCGGGTGGCAGCCGCCCGCCTCGAGGAGCTCGGCGAGCTGCTCGACCTCGCCGACGCGTTCTGCCGCAACGAGCGACTGCTGTCGCTGGCCCGCAGCGACGAGCAGCGGGCCTTCCAGACCTGGTTCCTCGGCGAGATCGTGCGCCAGAGCAACGGGTCGGCCCCGACGCCCTGGCGCGGCGCAGCCGCCGACCGTCAGCAGCGCAGCAGCGTGTCGTGAGGCCGCCGGCCACCCGGCTGGTGGTCGCGGTGGCCATCGGCGGAGCGACCGGCGCCGCGTTGCGCGGTGTCCTCGGCGGCCTGGCGCCCGAGGCGGACGGCGCCTTGTGGATCACGTTCGCGATCAACGTCGTCGGAGCCTTCGCGCTGGCCGCGCTGCCGGCCCTGCGGGCGGTGCGGCGCTCCCCCACCCTCACAGCCGGCCTGGGGGCCGGGGTGCTCGGCGGCTTCACCACGCTCTCCGCGACCTCGGAGCAGGCCCGGTACCTGCTCGACACCGGCCGGACCGGCACGGCCGCGGTCTACCTGGTCGGGACCCTGGCAGCCGCCGTCGTGGCGGTGGCCGTGGCGTCGCGGGTCGTCGGTCGCCTCACCGAGGCCGACCCCGCGGACGCGGGTGAAGGCGGATGAGCCCCCTCGACGTGCTGCTGGTCGGGCTCGGCGCCGCGATCGGCGCCCCGGTCCGGTTCGTGTGCGGCTCCGTCCTCGACGCAGCGGACCGGTGGCCCTGGGGGACCCTCCTGGTCAACCTGGTCGGGTCGTTCCTGCTCGGGGTCCTCTCGGCGCTCGCTCTCGGCGGCGCGGGCACAGCGCTGCTGGGGACCGGGTTCTGCGGGGGCCTGACCACCTACTCCAGCCTCGCGGTGCAGACCCACCGGCTCGGCCCGCGGCGCGGCGCGGCGTACGCCGTGGTGACGCTGGGCGCCTCGTTGGCGCTGTGCACGGTCGGCTTCCTGCTCGCGGCCTGAGACCCCCGATCCAGGACCGGGGAGAACAGGACGGGCAGGCCAGGACCCGGGCTCAGGCGTAGCCGAGGTCGTGGAGGCGGTCGTCGTCGATGCCGAAGTGGTGGGCGATCTCGTGCACCACGGTGATCCGCACCTGCTCGACGAGCTCCTCCTCGGTCTCGCACCACGCCAGGAGCGGCGAGCGGAAGACGAGGATCCGGTCCGGCAGGCGACCGCCGTCCTGCAGGCTCTGCTCGGTCAGGGCGACGCCGTCGTAGAGACCGAGCAGGTCGGCCGGCTCGCCCTCGGGGGGCTCGTCCTCGACGAGGACCACGACGTTGTCGACCCGGGCGGCGAGCTCGTCGGGGATCTCGTCGAGCGCGGCGCCGACGAGCGCGCTCGAAGCGCTCACGGGAGAGGTCGAGGGGCACGAGGTCCATCGTCCCGGGCCGGGCAAGCCTCCCGACAGGGACCCGGACGCACGACACCCCGGACCTGGTGGTCCGGGGCGTGCTGGCGACCCCGACGGGACTCGAACCCGCGGCCTCCGCCGTGACAGGGCGGCGCGCTAACCAACTGCGCTACGGGGCCAGGTGAGCACGTCAGCGGGCCGGGTGGGCCACGCGGACGACGCGGTGGGAACTCTAGCCCATGCCCCGGACCGCTCCAATTCCGGCCCGAGTCGTCGATCGCCTGGCCCACACCCGCTTCTTTGACCTCCAAGGACTCGAGGAGGCGCATGCCGAGGCTCCAGCGCTAGGAGGAGTCGGCCGGCGTCAGATCGGGGACGTCGACTTCGCGCTGCGGCAACTCGCCGTTTCGCGGGAACTGCAGGGGGACGGCGACACGTTCGCCGTGCGGCTGCCGACGTACGGCTTTGGCGGGTCGTGCACCTGCCCGACGACCTCGTCGAGATGCTGCGATCCCACGTGGAGGAGCGCCTGCCGGATGATCCACCGGCGCAGGCGTGGCTCTTCACCACTCGCGACGGCCCGATGTACGACAACGACATCGACTGGCGGTGGCGAGCGACCCGAACCTCAGCCGGCCTGTCACATGTGCGGCCACACGATCTGCGGCACTTCTACGCGTCCAACTGATCGCTGCGGGGTGCCGGGCCGCAGCAGCAGATCTGATGAACCAGGTCGTTCGCTTGTCGCTTGATAAGTGACAAAGAGACAGAGTCGGGCATACCATTGGCACTTAATAAAGGACATACGGACATGTCGACTCTCTTCACCACCCCCGACCCAGATCTCGAGGACCAGCAGGTCATCGTCGAGATCCACGCCTTCCGCGCCTCGCTCGCGGACTTCCTTCGCGTGCCCAAGCGTTGGAATGGCCTACTTCGCCGCACGACGACGGCCCGAGCGATTCAGGGCTCCAACACCATCGAGGGGTACACGGTCAGCGACCAGGACGCCGTCGCCGCGGTCGACGACGAGCCGCCGCTCAGCGCGGATGAGGCAACCTGGACGGAGATCCTCGCGTACCGGCGCGTGCTGACGTATGTGCTCAACGTGGCGACCGAGCCGGGCTTCGTGATCGACGAGGCGGTCCTTCGGTCCATGCACTTCATGCTGCTCGACCACGACCTCACGAAGACGCCGGGGCGGTACCGCACCAACGAGATCTTCGTGCGCGACGACAAGCGCGGGGTCAACGTGTACGAGGGCCCCGACGGGGGTCTGTTGCCTGAGCTGATGCGCGCCCTCTCGCAGTCGCTCGCCGTACCGAGTCCCGACGACCCGCTGGTGCGGGGCGCCATGGCACACCTGAACCTCGTCATGATCCACCCGTTTCGCGACGGCAACGGGCGCATGGCTCGGGCCTTGCAAACCATGGTGCTGGCACAAGACCAGGTCGTGGAGCCGACCTTCTCCAGCATCGAGGAGTGGCTCGGCAACAACACGCAGGACTACTACGACGTCCTCGCGGCCACCGGACGCGGATCCTGGCGCCCGGACAACGACGCGACCCTCTGGGTGAAGTTCAATCTGCGGGCGCACCACATGCAGGCACAGACGATGCGCCGCCGATTCGATGAGGCCGAGACACAGTGGCGCAGAATCGATCAGCTCACCAGCGAACACCGACTGAACGACCGGATCGGCGCCGCACTCTTCGACGCTGTCCTCGGGCTCAGGGTGACGCGGCCGTCGTACGTGAAGCTCACCGAGCTCGACGAACGCACCGCAACGAGAGATCTCGTCAACGCGGCCGAGCTCGGGCTCTTGAACGCGCGCGGCGAGCGCCGGGGGCGCCACTACGTCGCCGGCGAGCCACTTCGGAAGATCCGGGAACAGCTTCGGGCCGAGAGGAAGCCGCTCGAGGACCCGTATCCGACACTCATCGGTGAGATCCGTCGGGCACTGCCGTAGTTCGGGCAACCGATGCGCGCAAAGGCGCCACTCAAGCGCCCGCTTCGGCCGGGTTCGCATGAACTCTCGGCATAGGTCGGACGTCGCTGGCAAGACCGCAACATGAGGGCGAACTGTGCTTTGTACGTGGACGCCGGCTACCTGCTTGCCTCGGCCGCGGACCGAGTCACCGAGACCCCAGCTTCCCACCTGTCAGACACGGGTCCTCGAAGGACCACGTCGCGCCGTCCGACAATGCGACGACGCCAGCAACGACGTGCCAGTTGGCATCCCAATCCCTCGGCTCGACTGCCAGACGGGCACGAACGTGGAGTCTGCCGCGTCCCGCTCAGCTGAACGCAGCAGCGAGGTCTTACCGATGCCTCGGGGAGTGTAGGTGTTTGAGAGCATTATCGGCTTCCTTGTCGACTCTTACACTCATGCCGAGGTGTAAACGCGACCACGACAGCAGTCCTGACAGCCGAGGGCGTGGGCGAGGAGCAGCTCGAGACTGAGTCCGTCGCCGCCGAGGTCGATCGGCCGCTCGACGGCCCACTCGAGCCGGTGCGGCAGCATCACGCCGCGCTCGAAGCGGACTGACTCCTCGACCGTGGCGGCCGTGTCAGCGAGAGCCGCGAGGCGGGCGCGGGCGAGGGCGATGGCCACGGCTAGGACGGTCAGGCTAGGGATCCCGATGCGGTGCTCCGCTGCGCGTCAGCACGGTCCGGACCTGATGAGACCGAGCCTTGCCAACGCGATCGGCCTCCCTGGACTGCACCCTCACCAATTGCGGCACACCGCAGCGGGGCCTTGCCTTCGCCGCCGGAGCCGACGTCACAGTTGTCCAGCAGATGCTCGGGGACGCCTCAGCGACGATGACCCTGGAGACCTACGGCCACCTCGTCGAGGACCGCCTCGACAGGGGCGCTCCGCCATGGACGCCGCCCGAAGCGCCGCCCAGCACATCAGCAATTCCGAGCACCCCCAACGGGATTCGAACCCGTGCTACCGCCGTGAAAGGGCGGGGTCCTGGGCCGCTAGACGATGGGGGCCGGATCCGGGGTCGATTCTAGGCAGACCGCGCAGGCTCGCGTACGAGGGTCCGACGTCGGTTGCCGAGCGCCCGGCCGGCTCGGGTAGGGTGACCGTCGCTCGGGCAGGTAGCTCAGTCGGTACGAGCGTCCGCCTGAAAAGTGGAAGGTCGGCGGTTCGACCCCGCCCCTGCCCACGAGCACCACAGGTCGATGACCTGGACCGAGGCCCCCGCCGGTTCACCGGCGGGGGCCTTCGGCCGTCAGCGGGCCGGTCGTCGGCCAGGTGAGTCCCGGATCAGGCGGCGTGCCGGCCCGGGCGTCGGCGAACCGGACGGCCGTTCTCGAAGAGCGAGAGCAGGTGCATCCGGCCCTCGCGGCGAGCGACCATCTCGACGGCCTCGACGTCGTAGGAGACGGACAGCTCGGCCACGGCGGCCTCGTCGTCGTGGGCCACGGCGTTGTTGATCGCCGCGACGTAGGCGTCGTGCAGCTCGTCGAGCTGGTCGACGAGCGAGAGGGCGGCAGGGGCTGGGGGGGCGGTGGAGGAGGGGGCGGTGGTGATGGTCATCATCGGCTCCTTGCGGGGCATCGGGGGGCGCGGGCGGTACGCCCACACCGGGTTCAGCGCCCGGGGGCGACGGATCGTTCCCCGAACGCCGCCGGTGTGACGAGGCTGACGTCGCCGGCCGCCGTCGTCGGGCACGCAGCGAGGCCCCCGCCGACTCGGCGGGGGCCTCGGTGCCGGCCCGTGGGACCGGTTCAGGCCTGCGTCAGTTGTTGTACTTCTCGTTGAAGTCCTTCTCGCACTGGTTGATCGCCGCCTGGTCGCCACCGGCGTCGTCGACGCAGGAGTTGATGTCGCCGAAGATCGAGACGCCCAACGCGATGATCGCCCCCGCGATGACCAGGCCAAGGACCCCGAGCACGATGCCGGCGATGGCCATCCCGCGCCCGCCCCCGGTGCCCTTCTTGGCCTTGGAGGAGGCGATGGCGCCCAGCACGATCGCAACGAGTCCGAGCAGGATGCCGCCGAGCACCGTGATACCCGAGAGCACCGCCAGGATGCCGACGACGAGAGCGGCGATGGCCAGGCCGCTGCCCTGCTTGGCGGGCGGATAGCCGGGCTGCTGACCGTAGCCGCCGTAGCCGCCCGGGGGCTGGTTGTTGCCGGGCGGGGGGTTGCCACCGGGCGGAGGGGTGCCGTACTGGCTCATGGGAGCTCCTTCGTCGTGGATGTGGTGCCCTCACTATGAGGGCCAGCCGGACGCGGCAGGGTACAACGACGCGCCCGGCGCGCCGCGGCGGCTCGTCGACCCTCGTCCTCGCGGGAGGACGGCGGTACGGTGACCGGGCTCACCCACCTCGCAGCGGAGGAGTCCGACATGACCACGTCCACCACCTCGCGGTCCGCCGACGGAGCACCGCCCCCACCTCGCTCCGCACCACGTCCGGCGCCCCTGGCGATCGCCTGGTGGGTCCTGGTCGCCCTCGTCGGCGCCACCTGCTGGGTCGTGCTCGCGCTGTCGCGCGGTGAGTCCGTCTCGGCCCTGTGGATCCTCTTCGCCGCCCTGTCGTCGTACCTGATCGCCTACCGGTTCTACTCCCGCTTCATCGCCCGCCGGGTGCTGCGGCTCGACGACGCCCGCGCCACCCCGGCCGAACGGCTCGAGAACGGCGCGGACTTCGAGGTGACCGACCGCCGGGTGCTCTTCGGGCACCACTTCGCCGCGATCGCCGGGGCCGGGCCGCTGGTCGGACCGGTGCTGGCCGCGCAGATGGGCTACCTGCCCGGCACGATCTGGATCATCGTCGGCGTCGTCGCGGCCGGAGCCGTGCAGGACATGGTGGTCCTCTTCTTCTCCCTGCGCCGCGACGGCAAGAGCCTGGGCCAGATGGTCCGCGAGGAGATCGGCGTCGTGGGCGGCACCGCCGCCCTCATCGCGGTCTTCGCCATCATGATCATCATCCTGGCCGTCCTCGCCCTGGTCGTGGTCAACTCGTTGGCCTCCTCACCCTGGGGCGTGTTCTCGATCGCGCTGACCATCCCGATCGCGCTGTTCATGGGCTTCTACCTCCGCTTCTGGCGACCCGGTCGGGTCCTGGAGGTCACCGGCATCGGCGTCGTGCTGCTGCTCGCGGCGATCATCGGGGGCGGGTACGTCGAGAGCTCGGCCCTCGGCGACGCCCTGACCCTCTCCCCCGAGACCCTCACCGTCGCGCTGATCCTCTACGGCTTCGTCGCCTCGATCCTGCCGGTGTGGATGCTGCTCACCCCGCGCGACTACCTCTCGACCTTCATGAAGGTCGGGGTGATCCTGCTGCTGGCCGTGGGCCTGGTCGTGGCCCGCCCGGTCCTGGAGAACCAGGCCATCACCGACTACGCCACCAACGGGCAGGGCCCGGTCTTCGCCGGTGCGCTCTTCCCGTTCCTGTTCATCACCATCGCCTGCGGGGCACTGTCGGGCTTCCACGCCCTCATCGCCTCCGGCACGACCCCGAAGATGCTGGCCAAGGAGCGGCAGGTCCGCCTGATCGGCTACGGCGGGATGCTGATGGAGTCCTTCGTGGCCATCTCGGCCCTGATCGCGGCCAGCGTGATCGACCAGGGACTGTACTTCGCGATCAACGCCCCGATGGGCGCCACCGGCGGGACCGTCCAGGGAGCCGCCGACTTCGTCACCGGGCTCGGGTTCACCCTGAGCCCCGACCAGCTCCAGGCCGCCTCGGCCTCGGTCGAGGAGCAGCTGGTCTCCCGGACCGGCGGCGCACCCACGCTGGCCTTCGGCATCTCGATGATCTTCGGCAAGGCCTTCGGCGGCTCACTGACGGCGTTCTGGTACCACTTCGCGATCATGTTCGAGGCGCTGTTCATCCTCACCGCCGTGGACGCCGGCACCCGCGTGGGCCGCTTCATGCTCCAGGACACCGTGGGCAACGTGTGGAAGCGGTTCGGCGACACCGCCTGGAAGCCCGGCGCCTGGCTGGCCTCGGCAGCCGTGGTGGCCTGCTGGGGCTACATGCTCTACGTCGGGGTCACCGACCCGCTCGGGGGCATCAACCAGCTGTTCCCGCTGTTCGGGATCGCCAACCAGCTGCTCGCCGCGATCGCCCTGACCCTGTGCGTGACGCTGTTCCTCAAGCACGGCTGGCTGCGCTACGTCTGGGTGCCGGGTCTCCCGCTGGCCTGGGACCTGGTCACGACGATGACCGCGAGCTACCAGAAGGTCTTCTCCTCGGACCCGTTGATCGGCTACTTCGCGCAGGCCGACCGCTACAGCGCCGCCCGTGACGCCGGCGAGGTCCTCGCACCGGCCGCCGACGCCGGCCAGATGGACACCATCGTGTTCAACTCCACGGTCAACGGCGTCCTGCAGTCGGCCTTCGCGCTGCTGGTGCTCGTCGTGGTCGGCAACGCGGTCCTGGTGTGGGTGCGCGCCGTGCGCGCCGGCTCGCTGCCGACCACCGAGGTGCCGGCCCAGCGATCCCAGATCGTGGCGCCGGCCGGGTTCGTGGCCACCGCCGAGGAGAAGCAGGAGGCCCTGGACTGGGAGGCCCGGCGCCGCGAGCGCGACGACGTCGGGGCCGGGCGATGAGGACGCACGCGGTGGCGGCCGGGTTGCGGCGCGCCCTGTCCGGCGTGCGGTGGTACGCCCGCGAGCTCAGCGGCGAGGGCCGGTGGGACGCCTACCTCGCGGACTGCGCTCGCGTGGGGCACACCCCCATGACCCGCCGCGACTTCGAGCGGCACCGCGACGAGCACCGCGAGCGGTCCACCCAGGGCCGCTGCTGCTGATCCTCAGGCCGTGCCGTACGCGGAGACCATGCCGCGGTGCATCACCCGGTCACCGACCACGCCGGCGTGGTCGGCGCGGTGCAGGACGCAGGCGTTGTCCCAGATGACGACGTCGCCCGGCGCCCAGGCGTGGTCGAGGGTGTTCTCGGGCCGGGTCGAGTGGGCCAGCAGGGCGGCCACCACGTCGGCGGACTCCTGCTCGTCGAGGCCGCTGACCGACGCGCACCGCTTGGGACTGGTCAGGTACAGCGCCGCGCGGCCGGTCACCGGGTGGGGGCGCACGAGCGGGTGCTCGGCCGCGCTCTCGTCGTCGGGGCCGAGGTCGACGCCGGTGACGACGTGGGTCACGCTGCGGCCCTCGACCCGCTCGCGCAGGTCCTCCGGGAGGGTCTCCAGCGCGCGGTACTGGTTGGTGAACTGGGTGGCGCCGCCCTGGGCCGGGATGCTCACGGCCCGCAGTGCGGTGTAGGCCGGCGGGTCGGCGACGTAGGAGGTGTCGACGTGGAAGTTGCTCACCGGCGCCGTCTCGCGACCGACGTTGCTGATCAGGTTCAGGTCGGGGTAGCCCGGCAGCGGGGTCTCCCCCGCGGTGAAGGCGAGGTCGCCGAAGCCGCGCAGGAAGGCCAGGAAGTCGTCGTCGTCGATCTCCTGGCCGGGCAGGACGGCCACGCCGTGCTCGGCCAGCAGCGCCCGCAGGCGCGCCCACAGGTCGGGGGCGGGGTCGGCGAGCGACACCCCGGTCACGCGGACGCCTACGGGGTCCAGCACGTCGTGCTGCATGGTCACTCCTTCGTCGAGCTGGTCAGGGCACTGGTCGGGGACTGGTCGGGGGGCTCGTCGGGAGGCTGGTCGGGCCGAGCACGTCGTCGACGGCGCGGGCGAAGAGCTCGGCGAGGGGGATGCCGGCGGCCTCGGCCATCACCGCGACGACGCTCGAGCGTGCGTAGGAGCAGTACAGGCCGGCCTCGAGGAAGTAGGGCTCCCCGGTCGGGTCGACCCGGAAGTCGAACAGGCCGTACTGACGGCAGCCGAGCGCCTCGTAGCAGCGCAGCGCCGCGGCGTGGACACGTTCGGTCAGCGGGTCGGTGACCGGCACGATCCAGGCGTGGGCCGCGTCCTTGGCCACCAGCGAGAGCGCTCCGTCCTCGTCGCGGCGCAGCTTGTCGGCCTGGTCGCGCACCGGCTTGGTCGCGGCGTCGACGGCGTACTCCTCCAACGGCAGGCACACCAGCCGGCCTCCGAGGTCGACCACCCCGCACCGGACCTCACGCCCCAGCTCGACGTAGGTCTCCACCAGCGCGCGGTCGGCGTGCTCGCAGGCCGCGGCGACCGCGGCGGGCAGGTCGGCGGGGTCGCGCACCAGGCTGAGCCCGACGGAGTTGTCGGCGTCGACCGGCTTCACCACGACCGGCAACGCCAGCCCGGCCGGGCCGGTGAGCCCGGACAGGGCGACCTCGTCGCCGGCTCGGACGACCCGGGCCTCGGGCACCCGGACGCCGTGGGCGGCCACGACGGCCGAGGCCTTCGCCTTGTCGGCACCGAGCGCCATGACCTCGGGGCGGTTGCCGAGGCAGGGCACGCCGAGCAGCTCGAGGAGGGCCCGGTAGTGCGTCATGCCGGCCCGGCAGAACATCTGCGGCACCGCGACGTCGGGGGCGAGCGCCACGATCCGTGCGACGGCGTCCGCGAGCGGCACCGCGGGGGCGTCCGCGATCGCCTGCGCCGACAGGTCGACCGGGAAGCGCCAGCGCCCGTCGGGGGTCACGTAGGCCACGTGGAACTCGTAGCGCTCCGGGTCGGCGGTGGCCCGCAGGCAGTCCTCGGCGTAGAGCCGCGAGACGTCGGCCAGCAGCTCGCCGTCCGACGAGCCGGCCAGGTGCAGCACCCGGCGCGGCGCGGTGCGGGCCATCTCAGTCCCCCGCCGGCTCGACGAGCTTGCCGATGTTCAGGTCGATCTTGAGCCACGGGCGCGACCGGCGCAGGTTGCCCAGCAGCAGCGACGGCACGTGGAGGTGGTGCAGCACCCAGAACGGCACCGGGTCGGAGGCCCGGAAGACGGCGTCGGTGCCGCGACCCAGGACGCGCAGCCGGGTCCGCAGGGTGCGCGGGTGCCGCAGGCCCAGCCAGAGCTCGTGGTAGGTCCAGTGGGTCGGTGGCGCGCCTGTCGGCGGCTCCAGCGGGACCGCGCCGTCCGGGGCGTCCTCGAGGTAGGCCGCGGCGAGGTCCGGGTGACCCTCGAGCAGCGTGATCGCGGAGTGCGTGCGGGGGTTGCACTCGATCGCGCGGACCACGCCGGCGGCGTCCTCGATGAAGTCGAACGACAGCTGCCCGGTCAGGTGGCCGGCCGCGACGAACCGCTCGACCCAGGCCCGGATCGCCGGCTTGTCGACCATCTCGTACCTCAGCTGCCAGGCCGAGGACTCGCAGCACACGTAGACCTGGAGGCGGCCGTCGCGCACCGTGCCGTGCGTGCAGTACTCCTGCCCGACCAGCAGCTCCTGCAGGATCCAGGGCCGCTCGGGCGAGATCGGCAGGCTGCGCACGAAGGCGGCCGTCTCGGCGGGGGTGGGGCGGGGCAGCGGCGTGAGGTCGAGGCGGTGCACGGGGTCGTAGGCGATGCTCTTGAGCACGTAGGGGCCGGGGTTCGCCGCGAAGTCGAAGTCCACGACCTGCTCGGGGTCGGTGATCCGGTGGGTCTCGGGCACGGGCAGGCCGAGCTCGCTGGCGGCGCGGTGGAAGGCGTGCTTGTCGTCGACGCGGCGCAGGTCCTCGGGGCCGAGGTGGACGACCTCGCAGCCTGCGGCCTCCAGGGCCGCCGCCGCGTCGGCGTCGGCCTGGCTGGAGGCCGGGCTGCACACCGGCACGTAGGCGTCGACGCCCTCCTCGCGCACCACGCGCAGCAGGCCGTCGGCGTAGGTGGCCTCGGTCTCGTGCGGGACGACGTGGAAGGCGTCGACGGCCCGGGAGAAGCGGTGCGCGGTGAGCCGGTAGCGGCGCGACTCGACCAGGACGACCCGGTGACCGGCGGCGTGGAAGGCGCGGGCCAGGACGAGCGACTTGGTCATCTTGCCCCCGCTGACCAGCACGGTCCGGCGACGCGAGGGGGTCGCGACCGGGGCGGGCTTCCTGACCAGGGCCGCCAGGGTGACCACCGAGTCGATCGGCAGGGTCACCTGCAGCAGCGCCAGCGCGCCGAGCGGTGCGGCCCGCGGTCCGCGCCCGTGCGAGCGGGTCCACCCCTCACACCCTCCGGATCAGGGTGACGCCGTCGCGCAGGGGGACGACGACCTGCTCCAGGCGCGGGTCGGCGGCCACCCGCCGGTTGAAGTCCGCGATGGCGGCTCCGCTCACCCCGGGCTCGCCGACCCACGGCTCGCCCTGGAGCAGGGTGTTGTCGACGCAGATCACCCCCCCGTCCGCGAGGAGGTGGCCGTCGAGGAGTGCGTCGAGGTAGCCCGCGTACCCGGTCTTGTCGGCGTCGATGAAGACGAGGTCGAAGCGCTCCCCCGCCGCGGCCAGGTCGGCCAGGGTCGTCTCGGCCGGTCCGACGACGATCTCGACGCGCTGGCCGGCCGGCGAGGCGTCGAGGCAGTCCCGGGCCAGCATGGCGGTGGCCCGGTCGATCTCGCAGGCCACGAGCGACCCGTCGGCCGGCAGGGCCTCGGCCATGGCGAGCGCCGAGTAGCCGGTGAACATGCCGATCTCCAGCACCCGCTGCGCGCGGGTCGCGTGCACCAGGAAGGCCAGGAACCGGCCCTCGACGTGACCGGAGAGCATCTCCTGCTCGAGCCCGCCGGCGGCCTGGGAGGACCGGGAGGCCCAGTCCTCGCCGTCGGGTCCGCTCCTCGAGCGCGGTCAGCGCTGCTGACGCGGGGCTGGTCGAGGCCGCCACGTAGGGGTCGAGCCCGGCGACCAGGGCGCGGGCGCGGTCGAGCCGGGACCCGACCACCGGGTCGAGGGCGTCGAGACCGGCCAGGTCGTGCGCGACCGA
Organism: uncultured Actinomycetota bacterium; assembly: GCA_963822495.1. Taxonomy (GTDB): domain Bacteria; phylum Actinomycetota; class Actinomycetes; order Propionibacteriales; family Nocardioidaceae; genus Nocardioides. Next base: position 61,979 of record CAWGHQ010000010.1, read on the forward strand.
GGCCAGCAGGTCCGCGGCGATCCCGAGCGGGGTGACCGGTCGGGGCTCAGGCACCGGCCGCTCAGGCACTGGCCGCGACCTCGGGGTGCTCAGGCACCTGGGGCGCGGCAGGCTCGGGAGCGGTGTACTGGTCGATGCCCTGTCCGCCGCGCGGGTAGTCCGCGCAGACCCGCTTGTGCTCGGCCAGCAGGGCGGTCAGCTCGGCGACGTCGAGGTCGTTGACGAACACGCAGGTGCCGATCGGTGCCGGCAGCGCGGCGCGCAGCTGCCCGTCCCGGGTCTGGAGGATCGAGGCGGTCGCCCGCTCGACGAGCTCGGCGGTGAAGTAGGGGCTGTCGATGGCCAGGCCGAGCCCGCTGAAGAGGGCGAGGATGCGGTCACGGTCGGCGGTGCTGATCAGCCCGCGCTGCTCGGCGATGGTGGCCGAGTAGGCCATGTCGATGCTGATGGCGTGGCCGTGGAACAGCGGGGGGTGCGGGGTGAGCTCGAGCGTGGGGCTCCAGGTGTGGCCGTAGGCGATCACCCGGTCGAGGTCGAGCTCGTGCAGGTTGGGCACCTCGAGCTCGAGCATGGTGCGGATCGCGTCGTAGGTGATCGCCTCGGAGACCTCGCGCAGGTGCTCGGCGCCCTCCGCGTAGCCGAAGCAGCTCAGCAGCAGCTCCTCGCCGAACTTCTCGAGGTGCTCGAAGATCCCGGCGTGGGAGACCGTCGCGATCTTGATGATCTCCGCGATGCCGTTGCGCACCTGGTCCAGCGGCAGGGTGCGCAGCAGGGAGAAGTCGAGGAAGACCTTCGAGGAGGCGTGGTAGGCCCCCAGGCGGTTCTTGAACGCGCCGTGGTTGGCGCCGACCTTGATCGAGACGCTCGCGTCGATCAGCCCGATCAGCGTCGTGGGCACCCGCACGTAGCCGGTGCTGCGCTTGTAGGAGGCGCACGCGAAGCCGGCGACGTCGGTGGTCAGGCCACCGCCGACGACGAGGACCTGCTCCTTGCGCAGCAGGCCGAAGTCGGAGAACGCGTCCACGATCTCCTCCAGCGTCCGCAACGACTTGGCCGTCTCGGCGATGCGCACCTCGACGACGCTCAGGGAGATCCCGTGGTGCGCGAAGTAGGCCGTGATCGCCTCGCCGTGCAGGGCCTGGACCTGCTCGTCGACGACCATGAGGCAGCGGCCGAAGGGCGCGAAGGTGTCCGCCAGCTCGCGGTGGGCCGGGTCGAAGACACCCGGGGTGAGCAGCAGCGAGTAGTCGATCTTCTCGTAGGCCTCCACGTGGAAGGCGTTCTCGGTGGCCTGGAGGGTGGCCTGGGGGTTGCTCATGTCGTGGTCTTCGTCCTGAGGGAGGTGGGTGGGGACGGGCGAGGTGGACGGGCGGGGGCCCGGGTCAGCCGGCCGGGATGAAGCCGCTGAGGTCGGCGAGGTCGAGGCGCTCACGGCGCTCGACGGCCTCGGCGAAGTCGTGCTCCGCGGTGTTGGCGTTCGGGAACGCGACACAGGCCAGGCCGGCCGCGGTCGCGGCCGCGACCCCGCCGACGTTGTCCTCGACCGCGACGGCACTGCGCACGGTCTCGCCGAGCCGGCCCAGCGCGTAGGCGTAGGCCTCCGGGTCGGGCTTGGTCTTCTCGACCTGCGAGGAGTCGACGATCAGGTCGAGGTCGTCGGTGGAGAAGTGGGAGGAGACGGCCTCGGCCAGCGCGGCGACGTTCTCCTTCGAGGTCGTCGTCACCAGGGCGACCTTGATCCCGTTCTGGCGGGCGTCGCGGATGGTCTCCGCGACGCCGGGGCGGGGGGTGATCGTCGAGCCGGCGAGGTTCTGCTGGAACAGCTCGGACTTGGTGCGGTGCACGGCCGCCGCGTCGACGTCCTGGCCCCGCTCCTCGGCGTAGGCCGCGACGCGCTCGCGGCCCCCGTTCAGCTCGAGCATGGCGAGGTAGTCCTGACGGCTCCACTGCCAGTCGAGGCCGTGCTGGGCGAAGGCCTGGTTGAAGGACTCCCGCTGCAGCTCGGAGGTGTCGGCGATGGTGCTGATGGAACCGAAGAGGATCGCGGTCATGGTCGTGGTCCGATCTTCGCCGCGGAGGCGGCGCGGGAGGCGAGAGGCGGGAGCGCCCGACCGGCACCGTGGGATGCGCTGGGGCGTCTCCCGACGTTCTCAGGGGTCCCTGGGGCCGGGCTCCCCTCAAGGGGTGGCGCGGGGCCTCCGGTCCCGCGGAGGGGCCGCCGTCACCGTCCTCGTCCCACCCGGACGGGTGCCCGAGGTGGCCTCCAGCCCACCTCTGGCCCACCTCGAGCCCACCTCGAGCCCGGCGTCAGGAGCCGGCGAACTTCTTGTTCACCCGTCGGGTCAGCCAGCCCGGGGAGAACCGTGAGCCCAGCGAGAGCGCCTTGGTCGAGAGGCCCACCGGGAAGTGCACCTGGTGCAGAGCCTGACTGGCCCGCGAGGGCACGGTGGTGGCGTAGACCGCGTCGGCGACGTCCTGGGCGGTCAGCCGGATCCCCATCGAGCGCGTCGTGCCGGTGCTGATGCCGTGGGTCATCGCGGTCTTGACGTAGAGCGGCCACAGCGCGACCACCCGGATGCCGTGGCGGCCCCACTCGAGGTCGAGCGCCTCGGTCAGCCCGCGGACGAAGAACTTGGTGGCGCTGTAGTTGGCCAGCTCGGGCTGACCGTAGATGGCCGAGGCGGAGGCGAGGTTGACCAACGTCGGGGTCCCCCCGTTCCGAGCGGCCTCGCGCAGCGCCTCGAAGCCGGCGTGGGCGCCGTTGACGACGCCCTTGGTGTTGATGTCGATCTCGCGGTGGTGACGGGCCACGTCGATGTCGACGAAGTCGCCGGCCAGCAGGATGCCGGCATTGTTGACCAGGACGTCGAGGCGGCCGGTCGCGGCGACGAGCTCGCCGACCCGCGTCGCGAACTCCTCCGCGTCGGTCACGTCGAGGTGGCCGGTGTGGGCCGCGCCACCGGCGGCCTCGATCTCCCCGGCCAGGCTGGCCAGACCCTCCTCGTCGAGGTCGTAGGCCCCGACGGTGTAGCCGTGGCCGGCGAAGGTGAGAGCGGTGGCGCGGCCGATGCCGGCGGCCGCGCCCGTGATCAGGACGGTGGGAGCACTCATGGGCTTGTTACTACCAGGTAACACCGCCGCGCCGCCACCCGCCCCCGCGAGATGGCAGCCGCCGCGAGCCGAGATGGCGCTCGCTGCGCCTCGAGGTGGCAGGCGCTGCGCGACGGAGCGCCATCTCGACTCGCGCGGAGCGCCATCTCGACTCGCGCGGAGCGCCATCTCGACTCGCGCGGAGCGCCATCTCGACTCGCGCGGAGCGCCATCTCGACTCGCGCGGAGCGCCATCTCGACTCGCGCGGAGCGCCATCTCGACTCGCGCGGAGCGCCATCTCGACGGGTGGGTCAGGCGCGGTGGGCCAGGGCCCCCATCGGGTCCCAGGCCGGCAGGACGATCGGCGGCTGGGTCAGGGCGGTCTGCAGCTCCTCGGGAAGGGCGTCGCGGCGGACCGCGATCTCGAAGACGTAGTCACCGAACCAGGAGTCGTTCATCGTCCAGAACCCCTTGTCGGCCTTGTCGGTGCCCCACGAGTTCTCCACGCGCCAGCGGCGCGGGGTCGAGCCGTGCGCGTCGTCGACCACGTCGACGCCGGTGAGCAGCATCGCGTGGGTCATCGCCGTCGCGTGGTGGTGGAGGCGGTCGGCCTTGGTCATCGTCGTGGTCGACCCGTACAGGGAGTCGTAGTCGAAGAGGGCCGCGTCCCAGTAGCCGTGCTCCATGTCGCGCATCGGGTCGACGTCGCAGCCGAACCAGACCGGCTCGCCCGTCGGGGCGTCCGTCGGGGCGTCCGGCCCCGAGCCCCCGGTGATGGAGCGCATCGCGAGGTCCTTGATGACGTCCATCTCCACGTTGAGGTAGACCACGTCGGGGCCGTCGACGACGTTGCCGAGGTGCTCGACGGTGAAGGTCCGCCCGAAGGGGCTGGTGGGGCGCGGGTCGTGGACGAGGCAGACGTACTCCTCGAGCGGGACCGTGACGTAGCGCTCGGCGAACTCCTGGGGCGTCAGCTCGCCGTCGCGGTGGAAGCCCTGGTCCTTGTCGCGCCACTGCCAGCTGAAGCTGGTGGGCGGGGTGCCGAGGTGCAGGCACAGCATCTGGTGCACGACCCGGACGACGTCGGCCTTCAGCTCGCGCAGCGCCGCGTCATCGGCCCCCGCTGCCGCCCGGGCACGCAGGTCGGTGGCGCCCTGTCGCAGCACGTGGGACAGGTCGCGGTTGAGCTGGCGGGTCGAGGACGACGAGACCGTCTCGGGCATCACCGACTGCGGCACGAGCCCGTGCTTGGCCACCAGGGCGGCGAACATGTTCCACTGCCCGCCGTCCTCGGCCGGGGTGGCCAGCAGGTGGGCCACGGTGCGGTCGTCGACGTCGCGGTCGGCCGTGGCGAGGATCGACTCCAGCCAGTGGTTGGCCTTCTCCAGCTTGTCCCAGAACAAGGGGTAGTTCTGCGAGAACTCGAACTCCTTGACCTCCAGCCGCGCCGCGGTCCCGACCCGCAGCAGGTTGAGGCCGGCGAACATCCAGCAGCGGCCGGACTGCTTCTGGTTGGTCGCCGCCCAGTCGTCGAGCTGGTGGCTCATCGTCTTGTCGATCGAACGGGCCAGCTGGTGGTCGAGGGCGACCTGGTCGACCTGGTTGCGGGTGAGGGCGTTCTGGAGCAGCCGGTTGCGGGGTTCGGACTCGAACTCCTTGGAGAGGTGCTCGACCAGGTCGGGGGTGAGGGCGCGTTGCATGGGCCAAACCTACGCCGAGTGGCGGGCCTGCCCGCGACCGTGCCCGCGACAGTGCCCGCGGCCTCGACCGGGACCCGCGCCCGAGACGGACCCGGCTAGGCCCGCTGGGGAAGGCCGAAGCGGGTGTGGACGCCGGGGCTGAAGGCCGCCTGGTCGGGCGGACGCAGCGCCAGGTCCGCGAAGCCGACCGAGCCCAGCAGCCCGTCCTCGAGCGTGACCACCTCGACGTCGTGCAGCGGCCACGGCTCGTGGGCGTTCGGCACGAGCAGCGTCGTCCCGAGACGACGCGTGTGCAGGCGCCAGCGCGCCGAGACGAAGTGGTCCAGCGCGGTCGGCAGGCGCCGCTCGCCCACCCGGACGGCGACGTCGCTGGAGGCGCGGACGCCCGGCCAGCGCAGCGTCGCGGTGTAGCGGCGCACGCCGCCGGCCTCCTCGGCGTAGCGCATCCGGGCCCAGCGGTAGGGCACCAGCGTCGCCCGCGCCCCCAGCACGACCAGCAGCCGGTCGGCGTCGAGGCTGAGGAAGACCACGCCGCGGCGGCCCTCGGCATCGACGGAGTACAGCCGGACGTTGGTCTCGAGGAAGGTGCCGGCCCACGGGACCGAGCGGGTCGACCCGAAGCCGGCGCCGACCATCCGGAAGAGCACCAGCCCGACGTAGGTCAGGCCGTCGTGCACGTCGGGGCGGACCCCGGCCGGCATCAGCGGTGCGACGCGCTCGGCCGGCACCGCCCAGTGCAGGGCCGTGAGGTCGCGCCAGTCCTGGTTCATCAGCACCGGCCCGCGCAGCGGCGGCGCCTGCGCGCTGACCGGCTCGACCGGTCGTGCGTCCGGCTCCTCCACGCCGTCCCCGGGGGTGTCCATCCCCCGAGTCTGCCCCCCACCTCCCCCCAGTCCGCCCCCCACCCGCCGAGATGGCGCTCGGCGCGCACCGAGATGGCGCTCGGCGCGCACCGAGGTGGCGCTCGTCGCGCGCGTACCACCCTGGTGCCGGGTACTCAGCGTGGTGAGTAGGTCGGCGGGCGCGCGGACGGGGTCACTGCGGGCCTACTGGGGGCATGCCGCGCTACGCCGACCCCGCCCTGTGTCCCGACTGCCGGACCGCCCTCCCGCCGCAACCCGCGTCGTGCCCGCGCTGCGCCCTGCCGCTGCGCGGCCCGGTCGCGGTGTCGCTGCTGGAGACCCTCACCCGGGCCGACCTGCTGCTGGGCGAGCTGCGCGCGAGCGTCGGCTCACCCGCGGTGCCCGTCGCGCCTGCTGCCTCGTGGCCACCGGCACGACCGCCACAGCCCGCCCAGCCGCCCCGGACCGGCCTGAAGGGGGCCTCGGTACCGCGCCTGCTCCTCGGCCTGGGCGCCCTGTGCCTGCTCGTCGCCGCGACGACCTTCCTCGCGGTCGCCTGGTCCTGGCTCGGCGTCGAGGGGCGGACGGCGGTGCTGGTCGCGCTCAGCGGCCTGACCGCCGGGACGGCGCTGCTCCTGGCGCACCGCGGCCTGCGGGTCGGCGCGGACGCGCTGGCCGCAGTCGCGCTCGGGCTGGTCGCCCTCGACGTCGTCGGCGCCGACCGCGCCGGCTGGTGGGGCGGCCTCGAGCCTGGCGGCTTCCTGGTCGTCCTCGGGCTCTGCCTGCTCGGCAGCGGGCTCGCCCTGAGCGCGGTCGATCCCGGCCGCCGCCGCTCTCCGGGGCCGGACGCCCGCTCCGGGCGCCGCAGCTCGTCGCCGCCCTGGGTCTGACGCTGGCCACGCTCGGCGCCCTGGTCCTCGTGGACCAGACCGGCTCGAACGGGTCCGGCAGCCGGCTGGCGCTCGAGGGCCTCACGGCGGTGGTCGCGGCGCTGGGCCTGAGCGCCCTCGGCGTCCGCCTCCGCCTGGGGGCCCTGTCGGTGGCGGCACGGTGCAGCGCCGGGCTGTGGTGGTCCTGGCTCGTCGCCGCCGGCGCCGTCGAGGTCACCACGCACCCCACCGCGCGGGCCCTGTGGCTCGAGGCGCACGCCGCGGGCCTGCTCGTCGCCGCCGCCCTGGCCGTGCTCGTCCCCGTCGTGGTCGCCGCGCACCTGCTCGCGCTCCGCCAGGCCGGCGCCGCCGCCGCGGCCGTCCTGGTCGGCACCACCCTGCTCGTCCCCGCCCTGGACGAGGGCGCCACCGAGCGGGCGGCGGCCGGGATCGCCCTGCTGGTCGTGGCGAGCGTGCTGGCTGCGGTCGTGCCGACGCGCTGGCGGGCGGTCCTGCTCGCACCCCAGGCCGTCGGGCTGGTGCCGGCCCTGGTCACCGCCCTTCCCCTCGCCGCGCTGGCCGCGGTACGGGTCCTCGAGGTCGGCCCCGTGGCGTCGCGTCCGGTGGACGTCCGCCTCTCCGGCCCCGACGCGCCGGCCCAACCGCTGGTCCTCCTCGCCCTGGCCGCCGCCCTCGTGCTGGCCGTGGCGGTCCACCTGCCCCGGGGACGGCTCGCAGCGGGCGCAGCCCCCGCGACGGCCGTGCTTCTCGTCGCCGGGACGGCGACGCTGGCCTGCTACCCCGTGCCGCTGTGGTGCGTGGTCGCGCTGGTCGCCGGGCCGGCGGCCCTCGCGGCGCTCGCAGCGGCCCGGCACCCGGCGGCCGGGTCGCGCTCCGCCGACCTCGCCGCACTCGGTGGCACCGGCCTCCTCCTCGGCGCGCTGGTCGCTGCGCTGCCCAGCCTCGCCCTGACCAGCGGCGTCCTGCTGCTGGCCGTCGTGGTCGCCGGCGCCTGGCTGTCGCGAGGTGCGCCCCGTGCCGCGCGCCGCCGCCGGCGCGGCCCTGCCCGTCCTGACCGGCGCACTGGTGTGGTCGTGGGCCGGGCTCGCGGAGGTCGACCAGGCGCAGCGTGCGCTGCCGGTGCTCCTCGTCGTCGGACTGCTCGCCGTGGCCCGACCGCGGGTGCCGACCGAGGTGGCCGCCGCGGTGACCGGCACGGTGGGCACCCTCGTCGCTCTCGACGCCACCGTCGGCCCGGCCTCCACCTCGCTGGCCGTGCACCTGACCGTGGCCGGCGCCCTGGTCAGCCTCGGTGCTCTGGCGCACCGCGACCGACGGGTGCTCGCCTGGCCCGGAGGACTGCTGCTGGCCGCCGCCACCTGGGTGCGGCTCGCCGACCTCGGCGTGAGCGCCCCGGAGGCCTACACGCTGCCCACCGCGCTCGTCCTCGTCGCGGTCGGCGTGCTCCGCCTCGCCCGCGACCCCGGTGCGAGCACCCGCACCGCGCTCGTGCCCGGCCTGGTGCTGGCCGTCACGCCGTCGCTGCTGTGGGTGCTGGCGACCGACCCGGTCTCCCTGCGGGCGCTGCTGCTCGGCACCGCCTGCCTGGCGCTGACCCTCGGCGGTGCGCTCGCCCGCTGGGCGGCCCCGGTGGTCGTCGGCACCGTCGCCGGCGGGGTGCTCGCCCTGGCCGAGCTGGCGCCGTACGCCGCCGCCACGCCGCAGTGGGTCCTCCTCGGGCTCGCCGGCGCCGCGCTGACGCTGGGGGGTGTGACCTGGGAGCACCGGATGGCCGACCTGCGCCGCGGGGGCGCCCTGCTGGCCCGGCTGCGCTGACGCCTCGGGCTCGGGGCCGCCTTTCCCGACCTCACTAGGCTGCCCACGACCCGTCACGCACGCCGCAGGAGGCACACCATGGACGTCCCGGTCTGGGTCTGGGCCCTGACGATCGCCGCGATCCTCGCGATGCTCGTCTACGACTTCCTCTTCCACACGCGCAAGGCGCACGTGCCCTCGCTGAAGGAGGCGTCGGTGTGGTCGGCGGTCTACGTCGGCCTCGCCGTGCTCTTCGGCCTGGCGGTCCTCGTCTTCGGCGGCGCCACCCTGGGCAGCGAGTACTTCGCGGGCTACATCACCGAGAAGGCGCTCTCGGTGGACAACCTGTTCGTCTTCCTCATCATCATGGGCAGCTTCCGGGTCCCGCGCGAGGACCAGCAGAAGGTGCTGCTCTTCGGCATCGCCTTCGCGCTCGTGGCCCGGACCGGGTTCATCTTCGTCGGCGCCGCACTGATCAACCAGTTCGCCTGGGTCTTCTACCTCTTCGGGCTGATCCTCATCCTCACCGCGGGCAACATGCTCAAGGGCGAGGTCAGCGACGAGGACTCCCACGAGGACCAGAACGTCCTCATCAAGCTGGCCCGGAAGCTGATCCGGACCTCCGAGGAGTACGACGGGGACCGGATCTTCACCGAGGTCGACGGCAAGCGGGTGCTCACCCCGATGCTGCTGGTCATGGTGGCTCTGGGCCTGACCGACATCCTGTTCGCGCTCGACTCGATCCCCGCCATCTTCGGGCTCACCCAGAGCACCTTCATCGTCTTCAGCGCCACGGCCTTCTCGCTGCTCGGCCTGCGCCAGCTGTTCTTCCTCATCGAGGGACTGCTCGAGCGGTTGATCTACCTCTCCTACGGCCTCGCCGCGGTCCTCGGCTTCATCGGCGTCAAGCTGGTGCTCCACGCCCTGCACGAGAACAACGTGCCCTTCATCAACAACGGCGAGCACGTCGAGGTCACCGAGATCGGCACCGGCCTCTCGCTGGGCGTCATCGTCGGGCTCCTGGTGGTCACCGTCGCCGCGTCGCTGCTGAGCCGGAAGGGACGGGCCAAGACCGCCATCGGCAGCGCCCGCCGCCACGCCCGCGACTACCTCGACCTGCACTACACCGCCGACGACGCCGAGCGCGAGCGCATCTACGCCGCGCTCGTCGAGGAGGGTGAGCAGGTGCGGCGGCTCGGCCCGGCGTACCGCTCGATGATGCGCGACGAGACCGCGTCTGATGGAGCAGATCGAGCAGGCGCGCCGCCGCCACGAGGAGGCCACGGGCGCCGAGGTGGCCGACCCGGCGCCGTGAGCCCGACCGGTCGACCCGCGCTCGCCGAGCTGACCGACGGGCCCGGGCTCGCAGTCGTCCGACGGCACCGACCGGTCTCGATCGTGCAGCCCGGCACCGGTCTGCCGGGGGCTCCCTGCGCCGCGGTCGAGACCGACCTCGACGGACCCGACCAGGACGCCGTCGTCGGCCTCGCCTCGGGGTCGACCGAGCTGCGCGCCCACCGCGTCGGCGGCCGGGCCTGGATCGAGCTGACCCGCGCCGGCCGCACGACCCGCCACGAGAGCAGACGCCACGCCCGCGCGCCGCGCTCCTCCGGGGTGGCGCTGAGCCTGACCGGCGACCTGGTCACCGCCCTCACCCGCGACGGCGGACGGTGGGTCGCCCGGGCGGTGCTACGCCTCGACGAGCAGCACACCCCCGGGCTCGAGGCGCCCGACGTGCGCGACGAGGGCTGGCTGGCGGGGCTGCACGCGACCGGGGACGCCGCCCGCGCGGGCACCTTCGGCCAGCTCGGTCTGCGGGACCCGCGACTGGTCAGCCACGCCGACGGCACCCCGTACCTGCTCGAGGGCGCGCTGGTCCTCAGCGCGACGAGCGCCGGGCCCGGCGGCTTCGGGTCGGGCCACACCTCGCTGTGGCGCCTGGACCCCGGGTCGCTGGACCTCGAGCACCGCGCCGACCTGTTCTTCCGACGCTCCGAGCGACCCGGCGTGTTCACCGACCACGCCAGCCACGTCGTGCGCGACGGCGACCGGTGGCTGGTGGCGACCAGCACCTGGGGCGACTTCGACGAGGAGACCCGTGCCGAGGTAGGGGTCACCGTGGCCGTCACCGCCGACGACGTCCTGCGCGGCACCCACGTCCTGGACACCGCGCCGCTGGCCCTGCCGACCACCGGGTTCACCTCGGTGGGCACCTGGGACCCGCACCTGGTGCGCACGGCGGAGGGCTGGCTGGTGGCCTACGTCAGCGCCTCGCGGTTCTTCCGCTTCCACCCGGTCCTGGCCGGCGGGCCGACCCTGGACGCGCTGACCCTCCGTGCGGCCGCCACGGGCCGCACGGCCTGCGAGGGCCCGACCCTGCTGGAGACCGCCGACGGCTGGCGGGTGCTGGCCAGCAACGGCCGCGACGCTCGCCGCGACCGGGTCGGCGAGCCGGCGACCTACCCCGTGCTGGACCTCGACCTGCGCGAGGTCGGTCGGCTCGCGGCCGCCTACCCGACCAACCTGCCCTGGCCGACGCTCGCCGCGACCGAGCAGGGCTGGCTGCTCGTCGGCTTCGACTCGACGCCGGCCGGCGGGCCGCTCCTGGGCTACGGGACCCACGGCGACCTCGTGCTCCAGCTGGCGGCCGAGCCCGGACCGGCACCCTGACCCGTCTGTCGGACGGCCCCACCGCCGCTCGAGCCACGCCGCCCGGGGCACCGAGGTTCTGCGAGACTGGGCCCCCGACCGCACCACCCCGCGGTCACCGCGCGGCCCACCACCCCCGGGCCCGACCGACCCCTCCTGGAGGACCACGAACGCCATGGCCGACCACCCCACCCCGACCGACGTCTTCGCCCTCGGGGCCGACCACGAGCAGGTCGTGTTCTCCTCGGACCCCGCCAGCGGGCTGCGCTCGATCATCGCGATCCACTCCACGGCCCTCGGGCCCGCGCTCGGCGGCACCCGCTTCTACCCCTACGCCACCACCGACGAGGCGCTGCGCGACGTGCTGGCGCTCTCGCGCGGGATGTCCTACAAGGCCGCCCTGGCCGGGCTCGACCTCGGCGGCGGCAAGGCCGTGATCATCGGCGACCCCCGGGCCGACAAGTCCGAGGCCCTGCTGCGCGCCTACGGGCGCTTCGTCTCGACGCTCGGTGGTCGCTACCGCACGGCCTGCGACGTCGGCACCTACAGCGAGGACATGGACGTGGTGGCCCGCGAGTGCGACCACGTCACAGGACGCACGACGGCCCACGGCGGCGCGGGCGACAGCTCCGTGCTCACCGCCTGGGGCGTCTTCTGCGGCATGCGTGCCGCCGCGGAGGTGGCCTGGGGCTCGCCCAGCCTGGCCGGGCGGGTCGTGGGCGTCGCGGGGACCGGCAAGGTCGGGCGCCACCTGGTGCGGCACCTGATCGAGGACGGCGCCGACGTCGTGGTCAGCGACCGGCACCAGCCCTCCGTGGACCGGGTCCGCGACGAGCACCCCACCGTCCGGGTGGCGGCGACCACCGGCGAGCTCGTCGCCGGGCGGCTCGACGTGTACGCACCGTGCGCCATGGGCGGCGCGCTGGACGACGACGTCCTGGCGGTCCTCTCGGCGCGGATCGTGTGCGGCGCGGCCAACAACCAGCTCGCCCACGGCGGCGTCGAGAAGATGCTCGAGGACCGCGGGATCCTCTACGCGCCGGACTACTGCGTCAACGCCGGCGGACTGGTGCAGGTCGCCGACGAGCTCGAGGGGTTCTCCTTCGAGCGCGCCCACCAGCGGGCCTCCCGCATCTACGAGACCACCCGGCTGGTGCTCGAGCGGTCGGCGAGCGACGGCGTCCCACCGGCCGTGGCCGCGGACCGCCTCGCCGAGCGTCGCATGCACGAGATCGGCCGGCTCCGCGGCATCTGGACGCACTGACGTCGGCCCAACCATTGGCCCAGCCATCGGCCAGCCGTCGGCCCTCGTCCGCGCCGAGGTGGGCTGGCTCAGCTGTGAGGGCGGTCGGCGTGACCCGACCACTCGTCGGGCTCGTCGACCCTCTCGCTGCTGTCCTCGTCGCCGTGCAGCTCGCGTGCCAGGGCCCCGAAGTCCGTCTCGCGGGTCTGGTACTTCAGGTCGCGGGCGACCTTGGTCTGCTTGGCTTTCGCTCGGCCGCGCCCCATAGGGTCAGCCCCCTCGCACGTTTGGCCGGGCCCCGACCACGAAGGCCGAAGTTCCCGGGCTGTCTCCAACGGGTGAACTCTCGTAGGCCCAACGCTACCCAATGACCGGCTGTTCCTGCACGTCCGGGCGGGCGATTCGTCGCCCGGAGCGTCACGGGACGGTGCGCGACCCCGTCCCGCCACCCGGGATGAGCGCCCACGAGCCGGACCCGACCGCCCGTGTCGCCGGCGGCGTCCTGCCCGGCCGGCACCACCTCGCCGGCCACCCAGGCCGGCGTGCCGTGCTCGGCGAGCACCCGCAGCGCCTCGTCGGTGTCCTCGGCCGCGACCAGGGCGACCATGCCGACCCCGCAGTTCACGGTGGAGGCCAGGTCGGCCTCGTCGACGCCCGCCGCCGTGCGCAGCAGGTCGAAGACCGGCCCCGGGGTCCAGGTGCCCCGCTCGAGGGTGACGCTGAGCTCCTCCGGCAGCACGCGCTCGAGGTTGGCCGCCAGCCCTCCCCCGGTCACGTGGGCCATCGCATGGGTGCGGGTGCGGTCGGCCAGGGCCAGGCAGGTCTTCGCATAGATCCTGGTCGGCTCGAGCAGCTCCTCGCCGAGGGTGCGCCCGAGCTCGGGCACGTGCCGCTCCAGCGACCAGCCGAGCCCGTGCTCGGAGAGCAGCACGTGGCGCACCAGGGAGTAGCCGTTGGCGTGCAGCCCGCTGGAGGCCATGGCCACCACGGCGTCCCCGGGTCGGACCCGACCCGGTCCGAGCAGCCGGTCGGCCTCGACGACCCCCGTCGCCGCCCCGGCGACGTCGTACTCGTCGGGCTCCAGCAGGCCCGGGTGCTCGGCGGTCTCGCCCCCGGCCAGGGCGCAGCCGGCCACCACGCAGGCCTCGGCGATGCCCTTGACGATGGCCGCGACCCGCTCGGGCACGACGCGACCGGTCGCGATGTAGTCGGTCAGGAAGAGGGGCTCGGCTCCGCAGACCACGAGGTCGTCGACGACCATGCCGACCAGGTCGAAGCCGATCGTGTCGTGGCGGTCCATCGCCTGGGCGATGGCGACCTTGGTGCCGACCCCGTCGGTCGAGGTGGCCAGGACCGGTCGCTGGTACCGGGTCAGGGCGGAGGCGTCGAAGAGGCCGGCGAAGCCGCCGATCCCCCCGATCATCTCGGGCCGGCTGGCCTTGGCCACCCAGCCCTTCATCAGCTCGACCGCGGTGTCGGCCGCCTCGATGCTGACGCCGGCGTCGGCGTAGGTCGGGCCGCTCGGGCTGGGCTCGTGGGCGGGGGTCTGGCTCATGCGGCTCCCGGGTCGGTGGGTGGCTCAGGGGTTGTTGAGGACCGGGAGCGCCTTGCCGTGCACCGGCGAGGTGAGGGACGTCTCCAGGAGGTGCTTGCCGAGGAGGTGCTCGTCGGGCAGCTCGATGGGGTACTCGCCGGTGAAGCAGGCCTGGCACAGCGCCGACGACGGCTGGCGCGTGGACTCCACCATCGCCTCGAGCGAGATGTAGCCGAGGCTGTCGGCCCCGACGCTGGCGGCGATCTCCGCCGCGTCGAGCCCGTTGGCGATCAGCTCGGCCCGGGTGGCGAAGTCGATGCCGTAGAAGCAGGGCCACCGCACCGGCGGGCTCGAGATCCGCACGTGGACCTCCAGGGCCCCGGCCTCCCGCAGCATCCGGACCTGGGCGCGCTGGGTGTTGCCGCGCACGATCGAGTCGTCGACCACCACGATCTTGCGCCCGCGGATCATGTGCTCGAGGGCGTTCAGCTTCAGCCGGATGCCGAGCTGGCGCAGGGTCTGCGAGGGCTGGATGAAGGTGCGCCCGACGTAGGCGTTCTTCACGAAGCCCTGACCGAACGGGATCCCGCTCTCCTCCGCGTACCCGGCCGCTGCCGGTGTCCCCGACTCCGGGACCGGCATCACGAGGTCGGCCTCCACCGGGAACTCCCGGGCCAGGCGCCGGCCCATCTCGACGCGCGCCTCGTGGACGCTGCGACCGGCGATGGTCGCGTCGGGGCGGGCGAGGTAGACGTACTCGAAGACGCAGCCCTTGGGCTCCGGCTGGGCGAAGGTGTGCGAGCGCAGGCCCTGCGCGTCGATGACGACCATCTCCCCGGGCGCGATCTCGCGCACCACGCTGGCGCCGATGGTGGCCAGGGCCGCGTCCTCGCTGGCCACGACCCAGCCGCGGTCCAGGCGCCCCAGCACGAGCGGGCGGATCCCCTGGGGGTCCCGCGCCGCGAAGAGGGAGTCCTCGTTCATCCAGACCATCGAGAACGCCCCGCGCAGGGTGGGCAGGACCTCCAGGGCCCGCTGCTCGAGGGTGCTGTCGGGGTGGTGGGCCAGCAGGGCGGTCACCACGCCGGTGTCGTTGGTCGACGGCTCGCGGTTGCGCACGTTCAGGTCGAGCTCGCCCTCGCCCCCCGGCAGCGCCTCGGCCTGCTGGCGCAGCTCGTGGGTGTTGATGAGGTTGCCGTTGTGGCCCAGCGCGATCGAGCCGCCGGCCGTGGGCCGGAACGTCGGCTGGGCGTTGTGCCAGGTGCTGGCACCGGTGGTGGAGTAGCGGCAGTGGCCGATCGCGAGGTGGCCCTGCAGCGAGGCCAGGGTGGGCTCGTCGAAGGCCTGCGAGACCAGCCCCATGTCCTTGTAGACGAGGATCTGACGGCCGTTGCTGACCGCGATCCCGGCCGACTCCTGGCCGCGGTGCTGCAGCGCGTAGAGCCCGAAGTAGGTCAGGTTGGCGACGTCCTCGCCCGGCGCCCACACCCCGAAGACGCCGCAGGCGTCCTGGGGCCCGCGGTCCTGGGGGTCCAGATCGGTCGAGAGGCGGCCGTCGCCACCCGGACGACGGCCAGGGCTGCTGGAGAGGGGCACCCCGCGAGTCTAGGGCCGAACCCGGGGACACCGTGCGGCGCCGGCTCGCAGGACCTAGGGTGGGCGCACCCGGAGGGCGTCACCTCCGGTCCGAGGACGTCCAGCACCCGCCCCCGCCCCCGCGCCTTCCGCCGCGCCCCGCCCTCTGCGAGGTCTTCCTGCCCAGCACCCCGCCACCGGCGCCCCTGAGTCCTGGCCTCCCCGGGAGCCCCGGACGATCCGTGTGGTCGGACGAGGCCGCCCGCAGCTCGCTGCACCTGCTGGCCGACTCGCTGCGCCACGGCACGGGCTTCGACGTCGCCGTGCTGTCGGTCGTCGACGACCGCGGACGGCTCGAGAACGTCGCCGTGGCCGGCGACGAGGACAGTCGCAGCCAGCTCCTCGGACGACGGGTGCCCCTCGACCTGCTGCTGCTGCACCGCCGCCACGGCGCCACCGGCGAGGGCGACGACCTCGGCAACACCGGCGGGGACACCGGCGGGGCCGGTCGGCCCGCCGACCCTCGGATCTCGTTCGTGACGGCGGAGGAGAACACCCTCGACCCGGCCTGGGGCTGGACCGCGCTCATGGAGCCGCCCGCCGATCCCGACGGCTGGAACGCCTTCGACTGGCTCTCGGTGACGGTGCGCTCCGCGGCCGGTGACGTCGTCGGCCTGATCCAGCTCGACCTCCCGGTCGACTCCCTCCGCCCGGGACCTGGGCGCCTTCGCGAGATCGCCGAGCGCTGCGCGATCGTCGAGCAGGCCGTCGTCGCCGCCTGCGACCGGGAGCGCTTCGCGGTCCAGGCGCGCCTGGCGCTGACCGCGCGCAACGTCCTGCGCAGCAGCTCGGGCCGCCAGGGCATTCCGGCGATCCTCACCCGCTGCCGCGACGCGGTGATGGACGGCTTCCGCTCGCGCGCGCTGTTCATCCACCTCCTCGAGGAGCCGGGACACCCGGGCGTCGGCACGGTCTACACCCAGGACGGCCGCGAGCTCGCGGTCCCCACCGAGGTGCTCGAGACCTCCGAGCGCGACGCCCGGATGGGCTGGAGCCAGCAGCGCGGCACGATCCTCGACGAGCACCACGCGCTGCTCTCGGAGTGGCTCAGCCAGCCCGAGGCCGACCACCTGCTCCCCTTCCTCGCGGGCCTCGGGGTCGACACCTTGTTGTTCGTGCCCGTCGGGGTCGGCGCCACCTGCCTGGGCAGCCTCACCATGACCCGCGAGGCCGGCGACCCCACCTGGACCGAGGCCGAGCTGGAGACCGCGCTGGACATCGGCCACGACCTCGGCCAAGCCATCCTCAACGCCCGCGCCTGGCGCCACGAGCAACAGCTGCTCGTCGAGCTGCGGGCGCTCGACGCCTACAAGAGCGGTCTCATCGCGACCGTGTCGCACGAGCTCCGCAACCCGTTGACGGCGGTCTCCGGCCACCTCGAGCTGCTCGGCGCGATGGCCGACGAGCTGCCCGCGCAGGGGGAGCGCTCCCTGGCCGCGATGGCCCGGGGTACCCGGCGCCTGGAGCGGATCATCGAGGACCTCCTCCTGCTGTCCACCGTCGGTGACCCGAACCGGACCTTCACCCCGGCCGAGGTCGACCTGCGCGACGTCGTGCGCGACGTGCGCGACCTGCACGACCTCAGCGCCCGCAGCCGCGACCAGCGGGTGGTCGTCACGGTGCCCGACGTCCCGGTCCGGGTCCTGGGGATGGCCGAGGACCTCGACCGGGTCGTGTCGAACCTGCTCAGCAACGCGCTCAAGTACAGCCGCGACGGCGCCACCGTGCAGGTCGCACTGACCCAGGACGACCACGAGGTCGTGGTGACCTGCAGCGATCCCGGGCTGGGCATCGCGCCGGAGGACCAGGCAGCGGTGTTCGGGGAGTTCTACCGCTCGCCGGACCCGGCGGTCCGCCGCCAGCACGGCACGGGCCTCGGGCTCGCGATCGTGCGGCGCATCGTCGACCGCCACCGCGGCCGGGTCGACCTGGTCTCCGAGGTCGGTGTGGGCAGCACGTTCCGGGTGGTGCTGCCCAGCCTGGCGGAGTCCCTGCGGATCGAGGCCCACGAGGCCGACGGCTTCGAGCCCGAGGGCGCCTGGCGCGGCTGATCAGGGGCGGGTCGATCAGTCCTGGGGCCCCATGTTGCGGGCGCCCTGCACGATCGCCTCGCGGATCCGGTTGTAGGTCCCGCAGCGGCAGATGTTGCGGATCGTGTCGAGGTCGGCGTCGGCGACGTCGGTGATGTCGCCGCCCTCCCGACGCACCTTGCGCACCAGCGCCACCGCGGCCATGATCTGGCCCGGCTGGCAGTAGCCGCACTGGGCGACGTCACGGTCGATCCAGGCCAGCTGCATCGGGTGCAGCCCCTTGCCGTCGGCGCTCTCCCCGGGCAGGCCCTCGATCGTGGTCACCCGGTCGGTCGACTTGAGGTCCCCCACCCGCACCGAGCACGGGTTGAAGGCGCGGCCGTTGACGTGGGACGTGCACGCCTTGCACACGTTGATCCCGCAGCCGTACTTCGGCCCGGTCACCCCCAGGACGTCGCGGAGGACCCAGAGGACCCGCACGTCGTCGTTGATGTTCACCGTCGTGCTCTTGCCGTTGAGGATGAAGGTCTGCTTGGGCATCGGTTTCTCCTCAGTAGGTGAGCTTGAGCCCGTTGACGGGCGAGCGCGGGACGGGCGGCACGAAGGTCTTCACGTCGAACGCGATCGGGTCGTCGTGGTTGATCGGGAACCGCGTCGGCGTGGTCCCGGTGGCCCGCACGTAGGCGCAGGCGACCGCGGCGGCGGTCGGTGCCACCCCTGCCTCGCCGGCACCGCCGGGCTGGTCGGCGTCCGAGGGCATCACGTGGCACTCGAAGGCCGGGGGCACGTTCCACTGGCGGGTGTAGAAGTAGTTGTCCCAGCTGGCCTCGAGGAAGTGGCCGCTGCGCAGGTGACAGCTGCTGGTCAGGGTCAGGGCGATGCCGTCGGAGACGCCCCCCATCATCTGCGCCTCGAGCCCGCGCGGGTTGATCACCCGGCCGGCGTCGATCGCGATGACGGCCTTGGTGACCCGGGGGCCGGTGACGGCGTCCCGGATGGTGCGGTTGACCGTCGCGGGTCGGCAGTCGATCTCGACCAGGGTGGCGGTCGCCCCCTTGTACTCCTTGTGGACCGCGATGCCCTGGGCGGTGCCGGGCGGCATCGTGCGCCCCCAGCTGCCCTCCTCGGCGACCTTCTCCAGGGCCGCCCGCACGATGCGGCTCTTGAGGAACTTGAGCCGGAACTCCAAGGGGTCCAGGCCGGCCTCCTGGGCCAGCCGGTCGATGACCAGCTCGGCGGCCACGGCGGTGTCCGGGGAGTAGATGTTGCGCATGCTGCCGGTGTTGAAGCGCTCGTCGGTCTCGTCGAGCTGCTGGGTGACGGCCCCGAAGTTGTAGGGCAGCTCCTGGGTGAGCGCGAAGATCGACTGGGACAGGCTCAGCTGGCTCAGGCCCGCGGGCAGGTCCTCGGAGGCGATCGCGCTGAGCCGCTCGCCGAGGCCGTGGCTGAAGTCGGTGACCACGCTGGTGTTGCGCTGCTCGAAGCTGAGCACGTCGCCGTTGAGGACGGTGGCGCGGACCCGCGAGGTGACCATCGGGTGCAGCCGTCCCTGGCGGGGCTCGTCGGCCCGGTGCCACATCAGGCGCACCTTCTTGTTGCCCATCGCCCGCGAGATCCTGGCGGCCTCGATGGCGTGGTCGCTGAACAGCTTGTGGCCGAAGGACCCTCCGCCGGTGACGACGTTGACGGTGACCTGCTCGTCGCTGAGGCCGAGCAGCTCGGCGATGTCCTGCTGGGCCAGGATCGGGACCTTCAGGCCGGCCCAGATCTCGGCCGAGTCGGCTCGGACGTCGGCGACCGCGCAGTACGGCTCCAGCGCAGCGCTGCTGCGGAACATGAACTCGAAGTCGCCCTCCACCGTGGTGGCCAGCAGGGGGACGTCCGGGGTGGCGAGCGGCTTCTCGGCGCGGCGCAGGCCGGCCAGGATCGTCTCGTCGTTCTCGCCGTCGACGCTCCCGGCGTTCCACTCGACCTTCATCGCGCGGATCGCGTCGATGCACTGCCCGAAGGTGCGGGCCCGCACCGCGATGCCGGTCGGGACCTTGGCGACGTCGGTGACACCGGGCATCGCGAGGATCGTCGACCGGTTCCGCAGCCGTCTCGGCGAGCCGTTGAGCTGGGGCGGACGACAGACCATCGTCGGCAGCGCGCCCGGGACCTGGAGGTCCATCGCGAAGTCCTTCTTGCCGGTGACCGCGGCGCGGGCGTCGTCACGGTTGCGCGAGCGCCCCACCACGCGGAACTCGCTGGGGTCCTTGAGCTGCACGCCCTCGACGGTGCGAGGCACCTGGCTCGCTGCCGACCGGGCCAACTCGCCGTAGGTGATCGTGGTGCCGTCGGGCGCCTCGACGATGCCGCTCCTGGTGGTCAGCCGCGAGGCTGCGTAGCCGAGCTCGATGGCGGCGGCGTCGAGGAGCGCCCCGCGGGCGATGGCCGCGGCGACGCGGATCGGGGTGTAGGTCGACACGGTCGTGTTGGAGCCGCCGGTGAGCTGGTTGTAGACGAGCTCGGGGCGGGCGGGGGCGAGGGTGACGACCACCTTGTCCGGAGAGAGGTCGAGCTCCTCGGCGAGGATCATCGCGGTCGAGGTCAGGATGCCCTGGCCGACCTCCATGCGCGGGATCGCGAAGGAGGCGGTGCCGTCCTCGTGCACCGTGACCGTGATCAGCTGGGCCGTCGGGGCTGCGGAGTCGGTCTGCAGGTCCTCGAGGTCGTAGAGCTCGGGGATCTGCGGGCCCGACGGGACGGGCTCGGCCCGGGCCGGCCCGGCGAGGCTCAGGTCGGCGGCGGCCACGAGCGTGGTGCCCCCGAGCACGTAGCCGATGAAGCTGCGGCGGCGGACCGCGAGACCGGTCCGGTCCTGCGGCTCGTCCGTCGTGGACGTGGGCGCAGCCACAGGCGTGGACATGGGTGTGTGCGTGGGTGTGCCGGGTGACGACGTCATCGTCAGACCTCCCCGAGGTTGGTTGAAGGTCCAACGTCTCAGGCAGCCCCGGGTGACGGACACCCCCCGGGGTCTCACATGGTGGGACTCCCGAGACTCACCAGGAGCAGCGTCTCGGCCAGCACCACCCGCTCGAACTCGGCCAGGTGCAGACCCTCGTTGGCGCCGTGCGCGCGGGTGTCGGGGTCCTCGACCCCGGTCACGAGCACGCTGGCCTGCGGGAAGGTCTCGAGGAACTCGGCGATGAACGGGATCGACCCGCCGACGCCCAGGTCGACCGGCTCGGTGCCGTCCCAGGCCTCGGTGAAGGCTGCGCGGGCGGCGTCGTAGGCCGGTCCGGTCGCCTCGATGCGGGTGGCCTCGCCGGTGTCGGAGACGACCGCGTCGCAGGTGGCCCCCCAGGGGACGTGCCGCTCCAGGTGTCGCTGCAGGGCGCCCACGGCGTTCTCGGTGGTGTCCCCCGGCGCGATGCGCAGGCTGATCCGGGCCCGGGCCGTGGGCACCAGGGTGTTGCTGGCGCCCTCCACGCGCGGGGCGTCGAGGCCGGTGATCGACAGCGACGGCTTGGTCCACAGGCGTTCGACCACGCTGCCGGTGCCGATCCAGCACACCTCGGCGGTGGCGCCGGACTCCGCCCGCAGCCGCTCCTCGGGGTAGTCGAGGGCGGCGGCCGGGCCGGCGTGCAGGCCGCTGACGGCCACGTCGCCGACGTCGTCGTGCAGCGAGGCCAGCAGGCGGGTGAGGGCCATCAGCGCGTCGGGCACCAGGCCGCCCCACATGCCGGAGTGCACCGCGTGGGTCAGCGTGCGGACCGTGACGTCCATGCGGACCAGGCCCCGCAGGCTGGTGGTCAGGGCCGGCACCCCGACGTCGAAGTTGGTGGAGTCGGCGATGACGATGACGTCCGCGGCCAGCCGTTCGCGATGCTCGGCGAGCAGCGCCGACAGGCTCGCGGAGCCGACCTCCTCCTCCCCCTCGACGAAGACCACGAGGGTGACCGGCAGGTCCGCGCCGAGCGCCCGGGCGGCCCCGAGGTGGGCGGCGATGCCGGCCTTGTCGTCGGCCGCGCCGCGCCCGAAGAGCCGCGGGCCCGAGGGCGAGTCCCGCTCGGTCGGCTCGAAGGGCGGGCTGTCCCAGTCGGCGTGGTCGTTCTCGGGCTGGACGTCGTGGTGGGCGTAGAGCAGGACCGTCGGTGCGCCCGGCGGACCGGCCTTGCGTCCGATCACCGCCGGCGCCCCGCCGTCGGCCGAGACCACCTCGACCTCCTCGAAGTCCTCGGCTCGCAGCAGCGCGGCGACGGCCTCCGCGCTGCGCCGGACCTCGCCGGCCCGGGCGGGGTCAGCGCTGACCGACTCGATGCGGACCAGGTCCTCGAGGTCTGCGCGCAGGGCCGGCAGGATCGAGTGGACGCGGGCGCGGAGGTCGTCGGTGCTCAGGCTGTCGGTGCTCAGGCTCATGCCGCTCACGCTAGTGCCGCGCTGGCGCTCAGGTCAGGGGCAGGTACGGCGTCAGGTCGGCGCGCTGGCCGCTGGCGCTGATCCGCCCGGCCTGCTCGGCTCCGGTCCAGGTCAGCGCGCCGGTGGCCAGCGCGATCCACGTGGCGGCGTCCATCTCGACGACGGCCGGAGGGGTGCCGCGGGTGTGCCGCACGCCGGGCACCACCTGCACCGCGGCGTAGGGCGGCACGCGGACCTCCACCGAGCGCCCCGGGACCCGCCCCTCCAGGACGGCCAGGAAGTGCTTGACCAGCACCCGCCGGTCGGTGGGCTCCTCGGTGCCGTCCCCGACCCGGCCCAGGGCCGCCGCCACGACGGCCGGGTCGGCGGGGCGTAGGCGGGCGGGCACCTGGGGAGTCTGCCAGCCGCTGCGGTTTCACCGGTCAACCGGTGAAGCCCGCGCTTCTGCGCCGTTGCTGCGGTGCAGAAGCGCTAGTTCGGGTGCAGGAGCCGGGGCGTCGCGGCGCGGCTGGTTGACTGGCCGGGTGCCGGAGGGGGACAGCGTCTACGTGCTGGCCCGCCGCCTGGACCGCGGTCTGCTGGGACGGCGGGTCGTGCGGTCGGACCTGCGGGTGCCGCGCCTGGCCACCCGCGACCTGGCCGGCCGGACCGTCCTCGAGCACGCCACCCACGGCAAGCACCTGCTGACCCGCTTCGACGGGGGCCCCGGGGGCGGGCCAGGGGCGACGCTGCACAGCCACCTGCTGATGGACGGCGAGTGGAGCGTGACCCGCCCGGGCAAGCGGCTCCCCACCCGGCTGATGGCCCAGGTCCGCGTGGTCCTCGAGACGGCCGGGGGGACGACCGCGTGGGGGCTGCGGCTGCACCAGCTCGACCTCGTCGCGACCGCAGACGAGCACCGGCTGGTCGGCCACCTCGGGCCCGACCCGCTGCGCGCGGACTGGGACGCCGCCGAGGCCGGGCGGCGGCTGCGGGCCGACCCGGGGGTGCCCCTGGTCTCGGCGCTGCTCGACCAGACGCGGATGGCCGGCCTCGGCAACCTCTGGGTCAACGAGCTCGCCTTCCTGGTCGGGGCCAGCCCGTGGACGCCGGTCGGGGAGGTCGACGTCGAGCGGCTGGTGGCCCGGGCGGCCACGGCGCTACGCCACTCCGCGACCGTGCCGGGCGCCTACCAGGTCACCACCGGCCTGAGCCGCCGCGGCGAGGACCACTGGGTCGCGGGTCGTCAGGGCCGCCCGTGCCTGCGCTGCGGCACCGAGGTGCTCGCGGTCGACGAGCTGCCGGACGACCCCGCGCACCGGCGGACGTGGTGGTGCCCACGCTGCCAGCCCGGCCCGGGGCCGGAGGTGCGGCGTCCGAGCCGGCGCGAGAACCGCAGTCCGGGCCGGCGCGCGGTAGGGGACGTGGCTCAGAGCCCGTCGAGCACCTCGAGGGTGCGCGACCAGGCCGGCGAGGCCGGGTCGATGAGGGTGAAGTGGTCGCCCTCGACGGCGACCAGCTCGGCGCGGGCCCCGGCCGCGGTGGCGGCGTCGACGTAGCCCTGCGACTGGCTCGGCGGCACGATCGTGTCGGCGTCGCCGTGCACGCACCACACCGGGACGTCGAGGGGGAGCTGCTGCTGAGGGTCGACGGCGGCGTCCCCGGCTCCCGCGGGGTGACCGAGGAAGGCCTCGACGGCGCCACCACCCAGGCCCTCCCGCGAGGCGGCGGCCAGGTCGAGCACGCCGGCCTGGGAGACCACCGCGGTGACCCCGACCCCGCCGCGCCAGTCCTCGAAGCGACCTCGCGAGGCCGCCCAGGTCGCGAGGTGCCCGCCGGCGGAGTGCCCGAGGGTGACCACGGTGTCCAGGTCCAGACCCAGGTCGGGGTCCGCGAGCAGGTCGAGGGCCGCGGCGACGTCGTCGAGGGTCTCGGGGACCCCGCCGCCGTTCCCGACGCGCCGGTACTCGATGTTCCACGCGACCCACCCCTGCTCGGCCAGGCTCGCCGCCAGCGGTCGGCCGAGGTCGAGGCCGTACTGCTCGCGCCAGAACCCGCCGTGGATCACGACGACCACGCCGCGCGGGGCGCCGTCGGGCAGGGTGAGCTCGCCGAACTGGCTGGGGTCGCCGCCGTAGGCGAGACGACCCTGTCCCGAGGCGTCGGTGCCGGTCGCGGCGGCCGTTCGGGGCACGGTGGGCTCCTCGTCGCAGGCGGTGAGGACCGCACCGAGCGCGCCGCCGGCGAGCCCGAGGGCCGGGAGGGCGAGGAAGCGTCGGCGGTCCACGGCTCCATCGAACCAGGCGGGGTGCCGCCGCCTCAGGACCAGTCCGACCCGCGGCCCCGCTTGGTCTCGCCCCGGCGCTTCTTCGCGCTGAGCCGCCGCTCCTTGGAGCCCCGCGTCGGCCGGGTCGCGCGTCGGCCCGGCGACGGAGGTGCCGCGGCCTCGCGCACCAGTCCGCCGAGCCGGTCGCGGGCCGTGCGCCGGTTGGCCAGCTGGGTACGGTGCTCGCTCGCGGCGACGGTCAGCACGCCGCGGACCAACCGGGGCGCCAGCCGGTCCAGCAGCCGCGCCCGGACGGCCGCGGGCAGGACCGCCGAGCCGGCGACGTCCCACGACAGCTCGACGCGGCTGTCGGCGGTGTTCACGCCCTGCCCGCCGGGGCCCGAGGACCGCGAGAAGCGCTCGGTCAGCTCGGCCGCCGGGATCACCAGCGACGGACTCACCACCAGGTCGTCACGCACCTGCCCATGATGGGGCTCCAGCCCGGTCGGCCCGCTCAGCGCGTGGGGGCCAGCCGGAGGTGCTGGACGCCGGACCCGAAGGTCTCCCCTGCCAGCAGCCGCAGCGGGGTCGCCCCGATGCCCTCGACGAGACGCTGGCCGGTGCCGGCCAGCACCGGGTCCACGAGCAGCTCGATCTCGTCGAGCAGGTCCTGCTCGAGCAGCCAGCGCACCGTGGTGGCGCTGCCGGAGAGTGCGACCACGCCGTCGGTGGACTCCCGCAGCTCTCCCACCCGGGCCACCGCCCGGTCACCACGGATGATCGTGGTGCCGGCCCAGGAGGCCTCGGTGAGCGAGTCGGAGAGCACGTACTTGGGCAAGGAGTTGATGTGGTCGCCGAACGCGTCGTCGGTGTTGCCCGGCCAGTAGGCCGCCCACTCGTCGTAGAGCCGGCGGCCCATCAGCTGGGCCCGGACCTGCCCGAGGTGCTGGTCCATGGCCGCCTCCAGCTCCGCGTCGTGGTAGGGGAAGTGGAACGTGTGCGGCGCACCGACGACCCCGTCCAGGCTCATGAAGAAGGTGGCGACGATGCGGCCCATGCGGGGGTGCTCCTTGTCGGGTGGGGCGCCCGGTCGGCGCCTGCTCATGCTCTCCGACCGGCACCCTCGCCCGGACTCATCGGTGCGGCGGGTCGTCTCTCGGGCTCAGGCGCGGCGCCGCGCGCGCAGCACCGCGTCGGTGACGGTGAGGTCGCCCTCGTGGGCGCGATCCGGGTCAGGGTGGGGGGCGGTGCGCGGGCGCGCGTCGAGGACCTCGATCTCCCACGCGTTGGGGTCGAGGGCCACCACCAGGTCCTCGGCACGGTGCAGGAAGCCGGGCGAGCCGTGGCGCACGCCCTGGTGGTCGTGGTCGGCCGGGTGGTGCCCGACCACGAGCAGGGTGCCGCCCACGGCGACGGCCTCGGCCAGGCGTCGCACGACGTCGACCATCCCGCCGTCGGGCTGGTGGAAGAAGTGGGAGGTGACCAGGTCCCAGCGCTCGGCCCCCGGGTCCCAGTCACGCAGGTCGGCGTCGCGCCAGGTCGTGCGCCCCGTCAGCCCCGCTGCGGCCGCGTGCGCCGCGGCGCGCTCGCGGGCCACGGCGCTGAACTCCAGGCCGGTCACCTCCCAGCCGCGCGCGGCCAGCCAGAGCGCGTCGCCGCCCTCCCCGCTGCCGACGTCGAGCGCCCGTCCGGGAGCCAGCCCGGCGGCCTCGGCGGCGAGCTGGGCGTTGACCTGTCCGCTCCACACGGCGTCGCGGGCGGCGTAGCGCTCCTCCCAGGCCGGACGCTCGAACAGCGACGCCCGCTCGGAGGCGACGGCGGTCCGGGCCTCCTCGGCGACCAGGTCGGCGTTGACCTGGGCGCCGGCCATCAGCCCCGCCGCCGCCGAGGAGACGACCTGGGCCATCGGCTCGGCGACGTTGCCGGCCGCGAAGACGCCGGGCACGGCGGTCAGGCCCGTCGGGCCGGTGGCGAGCCGGGTCGCGAGGAGGTGGCCGCCGTGCTCGACCGGTTCGGGGACCAGCCCGAGGTCGGCGAGGAAGCCGGCACGCACCCGCGGCACCGAGGCGACGACGACGACGTCGCAGCGCAGCACCTCGCCGGAGGTCAGCAGGAGGCCGACGAGGCGGTCGTCCTCCACGACGACCTCGGTAGCGGCCTCGTGGAGGACGCGGACGCCCCGGGCGGTCACCTGCTCGAGGTCGGCGTCGGCGAGAGGGGCCGCCCCGGGCGCCGGCACCACGACGACGTCGTCGGTGAGCTGGCGGAAGAGCAGCGCCTGGTGAGCTGCCATCGGGCCGCTGGCCAGCACGGCCACGGCCCGGTCGCGCACCTCCCAGCCGTGGCAGTAGGGGCAGTGCAGCACGTCGCGGCCCCAACGCGCGGCCAGGCCCGGCAGGTCGGGCAGGTCGTCGCTCACGCCGGTGGCGAGGACCAGGCGCCGCGCAGGGACCGCCCGGCCGCCCTCGGTGTGCACCACCAGGGACGGAGCGGCACCGGTCACGGTGCTGACGCGGTCGGTGAGGACCGTGACGTCGTAGGGCGCCAGCTCCGCGCGTCCCGCGGCCAGCAGCTCGGCGGGCGGGGTGCCCTCGCGGCCGAGGTAGTTGTGCACGTGTCCGGCCGCTGCGTTGCGAGGCTCGCCGGCGTCGAGCACCAGCACCGAGCGCCGGGAGCGGCCCAGCACCAGTGCTGCGCTGAGGCCGGCGGGGCCGCCGCCGACCACGATCACGTCGTAGGGGTCGTCCGTCATCTGATCCATGGCTCGAGTCTGCGCGGACAATCTCGCATTGACAAACACTGTTGCCGACTCTGGCAAACTGCGACGATGGACCACGACCTCGACGACGCCCTGGGCCGCGTCGGCCCCCGCCTGCGCCAGCTGCGCCTGGAGCGCGGCGCCACGCTGGCCGACCTCGGCGAGGAGACGGGCATCTCGGTGAGCACGCTCTCCCGGCTGGAGTCCGGCGGCCGCCGGCCGACCCTGGAGCTGCTGCTGCCCCTGGCCCGGGCCCACCGCGTCGCGCTCGACGACCTGGTCGACGCCCCCGAGACCGGCGACCCGCGGGTGCGGACCCGCCCGGTCGTCCGGCACGGGCGGACCTTCCTCGCGCTGACCCGGCGCCCCGGTGGGCTCCAGGCGTTCAAGATGGTGATCCCGGCGCGGCCCGAGGAGGTGGTCGAGCCTCGTACCCACGACGGCTACGAGTGGCTCTACGTGCTCTCGGGGCGCCTGCGGCTCGTGCTCGGCACGCGTGACCTGGTGCTCGGACCGGGCGAGGTCGTCGAGTTCGACACCCGTGCGCCGCACTGGGTCGGCAACCCGGGGCCGCACCCGGTCGAGGCGCTGGCGATCTACGGTCCGCAGGGTGAGCGGATGCACGTCCGGTCCTGAGCCGCGCGGGGTGGACGTGTAGAAACGCCTCATGGACGCCCACGACGCCGGTCGCACCGCCCGCTCCCTGGAGACCCTGCACGCCCTGAGCTACTTCTCGGCCGAGGTCGAGGGCTCGCTGGTCGCCGCGGGCCTGAAGAAGGGCCGCATGCCCTACTTCGCCTCGCGCTCGGCCGCGATGGGCAGGGTCGGCGCCGGCCCGGTCACCGCCACCTTCTACGTCTTCAACCCCTCACTGGTCGCCCACTTCGTGCCGGCCGCCTGGGAGCTCGTCGCTCCCGAGGACGTGCACGAGGCCCGCTACCGCGGCGTCTCGGCGGCCTACCGCACGCTGCTCGGCGAGGACGCCCTCGACTCCGCCGAGATGGCCGAGGCCGCCGAGCTGGCCCGGACCGCCGCCGAGGCCTGCACCCCCGAGGGCCGCGCCCTGCACGCCGCCCACGCCGACCTGGACTGGCCCGAGGAGCCGCACCTGGTGCTCTTCCACGCCCTCACGCTCCTGCGCGAGCACCGGGGTGACGGCCACGTGGCGGCCCTCCTGCACGCCGGGATTGAGCGGGATCGAGGCCCTGGTCAGCCACACCGCGACCGGCAAGGGCTTCACGGTGCCGGCCGCCCAGGCGACCCGGGGCTGGTCGGCCGCGGAGTGGCAGGCAGCCGTCGACGGCCTCGCCGAGCGGGGCCTGATGACCTCCGAGGGGACGCTGACCGAGGCCGGCGAGCGCCAGCGAGCCGACGTCGAGGCCGAGACCGACCGCCTCGGCCACGCCCCGTGGGCGGCGCTCGGCGACGAGTCGGCCACCCGCCTGCGCGAGCTGGCCCGTCCGCTGGCCAAGAAGGCCGTCGCGGCCGGCGCCTTCCCCGAGGGCGTCTTCGCCTGATCGCGCGGCCGGACGCTGGGAATCCCCGGCTGGCCGGGGAAGTTCGCGCTTGTCGTGGTTTACGAACCACGACAACCCTGGGAATCCCCGGCTGACCGGGGATTCCCAGCGTCCCGGCGCCGCGCCGCGCAGCGCCTCAGCCCAGGACGGCCGGCAGGGTCGCGGACCAGGTGGCGCGGAGGTCGGGGAGGGCCACGTCGAGGTCGTCGTCGGGAAGGTGGACGACGACGGCGTCGCCACCGGTGACCCCGAGGGAGGTCAGGGGGACGCCGTGGCGCGCGGCGAGCGCGACGACGGCGTCGACGCCGGCCTCGGCGACGGTGACCACGCACCGCGCCGTCGACTCGGAGAACAGGGCGACGAACGGGTCGCCGCCAGCGACGTCGGCCAGCGAGATGCGGCAGCCGATGTCACCGCCGAGGCACGACTCGACCAGGCTCTGGGCCAGACCGCCGTCGGAGACGTCGTGCGCGCTGGTGACCAGCGCGCCGGCCGAGGCCTCGACCAGGAGGGCCGCGAGGGCCTGCTCGGCGGCCAGGTCGACCGAGGGGGGCAGCCCGCCGAGGTGGCCGTGCACCTCGTGGGCCCACTCCGAGCCGGAGAGCTCCTCGCGGGTCTCCCCGAGCAGCAGCACCCGCTCGCCGGGGCGCGCGAAGTGCGGGGGCGTGCGGCGGGCGACGTCCTCGATCACCCCGAGGACTGCCACCACCGGCGTCGGCAGGATCGGCGTCTCGGCGGTCTGGTTGTACAGGCTGACGTTCCCGCCGGTGACCGGCACGCCCAGGGCGAGGCAGGCGTCCTTGAGGCCGCGGCAGGCCTCGACGAGCTGCCACATCACGTCGGGGTCCTCGGGCGAGCCGAAGTTGAGGCAGTCGCTCACCGCGAGCGGCCGGGCCCCGCCGGTCGCGACGTTGCGGTGCGCCTCGGCCAGCGCCAGCTGGGCGCCGGCGTACGGGTCGAGCTTGGCGTAGCGGCCGTTGCCGTCGGTGGCCACCGCGACCCCGAGCCCGGTGGTCTCGTCGACGCGCAGCATGCCCGCGTCGGCCGGTTGGGCGAGCACGGTGTTGCCACGCACGTAGCGGTCGTACTGGTCGGTGATCCACGACTTGTCGCACAGGTTCGCCGAGCCGACCATCCGCAGGAGGGTCGCGCGCAGCTCCTCGGCGCCGGCCGGACGCGGCAGCGCCTCGGCCCGGTCGGCCTGCAGGGCGTCCTGCCAGGCCGGGCGCGCGAAGGGTCGCTCGTAGACGGGACCGTCGTGGGCCACGGTGCGCGGGTCGACGTCGACGACGGTCTCGCCGTGCCAGTCCACGACGAGGCGGCCGTCGCCGGTGACCTCGCCGATCACGGTCGCCTCGACGTCCCACCGCGCACAGATCTCCAGGAACCTGGCGGCGTCGCCGGGCGCGACGACGGCCATCATCCGCTCCTGGCTCTCGCTCATCAGGATCTCCTCGGGGGACAGCGAGGAGTCGCGCAGCAGCACCCGGTCGAGCTCGACGTGCATCCCTCCGTCTCCGGCCGCGGCCAGCTCGGAGGTCGCGCACGAGATCCCGGCGGCGCCGAAGTCCTGGATGCCGGCCACGACCCCGGCGGCGAAGAGCTCGAGGGTGCACTCGATGAGCAGCTTCTCCATGAAGGGGTCCCCGACCTGCACGCTGGGGCGCTTGGCCGGCCCGTCCTCGTCGAAGGTGACCGAGGCCAGGATCGAGGCGCCGCCGATACCGTCCCCCCCGGTGCGCGCGCCGTAGAGGACGACCAGGTTGCCCTGCCCGACGGCCTGCGCGAGGTGCAGGTCCTCGTGGCGCAGCACCCCGACGCACAGCGCGTTGACCAGCGGGTTGCCGAGGTAGGAGGGGTCGAAGACGGCCTCGCCCCCGATGTTGGGCAGGCCCAGGCAGTTCCCGTAGCCGCCGACGCCGGCCACGATGCCCGGCAGCACGCGCAGGGTGTCCGGGGCGTCCAGCGGCCCGAAGCGCAGCGGGTCCATCACCGCGACCGGGCGCGCGCCCATGGCCAGGATGTCCCGCACGATCCCGCCGACGCCCGTCGCGGCACCCTGGTAGGGCTCGACGTAGGAGGGGTGGTTGTGCGACTCGATCTTGAAGGTGACGGCGTAGCCCTGGCCGATGTCCAGGACGCCGGCGTTCTCCCCGATGCCGGCCAGCATCGGGCCGACCGGGGTGACCTGGGGGATCTCGCCGAACTGGCGCAGGTGCACCTTCGAGGACTTGTAGGAGCAGTGCTCGCTCCACATCACCGAGTACATCGCCAGCTCGCTGCTGGTGGGACGCCGTCCGAGGATCCCGCGGATCCGGGCGTACTCGTCCGCGCCCAGACCGAGCTCGGCGTAGGGCTGCTCGCGCCCGGGGTCGCCGGCGGCGACGGTCACGGTGTCGACCCCCGCACCGGTGGGCTGGTCGGTCGCGGGCGCGGTCGGCGTCGTCTCCTGCACGCCGCCAACCTACCGGCGGGCCACCGCCTGATCGACGACGGCCCTCGGCGCGCGACGTCGGCGTACGGCGGCGGTTGGGGCTGGTCGCACCGCCGCTGACCTGCGGAAACTACACATCTGTAGTTCGCTGGGATCCCTGTTACTGGTGTGACTGAAGTGGTTACAGTGCTGGAGCCCCGGCCCGACCCTTCCCCCGG
Source organism: uncultured Actinomycetota bacterium (assembly GCA_963822495.1). Lineage (GTDB taxonomy): Bacteria > Actinomycetota > Actinomycetes > Propionibacteriales > Nocardioidaceae > Nocardioides. Next base: position 92,960 of record CAWGHQ010000010.1, read on the forward strand.
AGAGACCCCTCATGCGCCTGCCCCACCACCGGCTCCGAGCCGCCGCCGCACCCGTCCGCACCGCCCTCGTCGGCCTCGCCGGCACCGCCCTGGTCTGCGCGAGCCTCCTCGCCGGCCCGGCGCCCGCGGCGCAGGCCGGCTCGCGCAACCCGGTCACGCCCGGCGCGATCACCGGCTACGGCTTCGACCAGTGCCTGGCCCCCACGCAGTCGACGATGGACCGCTGGCTGGAGACCTCGCCCTTCCTCGCGGCGGGGATCTACATCTCCGGCGACTCCCGCGGCTGCCGCAGCCAGCCCAACCTGACGCCGTCCTGGATCCGGCACCAGCTGCACCGTGGCTGGCGGCTCCTGCCCATCACGCTCGGCCCGCAGGCCTCCTGCCACCCCTCGTTCCCTCGCTACTCCGACGACCACACCATCGACCCCACGGCCGGCCACGGTGGCCGCTACGACAGGGCGCGCTCGATGGGCCGCCACGAGGCCGAGAAGACCGTCGGCGTGGCCCGCGACCTGGGTCTGCGCCCGGGCAGCACGCTCTGGTACGACCTCGAGGGGTTCGACTCCACGAACACCGCCTGTCGCGAGTCCGCCCTCGCCTTCCTGTCCGGGTGGAGCTACCGCCTGCACGAGCTCGGCTGGGTCTCGGGCGTCTACTCCAGCGCGAGCTCGGGCCTGAAGGCCCTCGACGACGCGCGCGTGAGCCGTCCGGACGCCTTCACCCTGCCGGACCGGATCTGGATCGCCCGCTGGGACGGCGTGGCCAACACGAGCACCAGCTACCTGCGGGAGGACGGCTGGCGTCCGAACTCGCGGATGAAGCAGTACCAGGGCGGGCACCCCGAGACCTGGGGCGGGACGACCATCCAGATCGACAGCAACTACCTCGACCTCGGCCGTTCACGAGCCCCCCACGAGGAGCACTGCGGCGGCGTACGGGTCAACTTCGCGACCTACCCCGGCGTGCGTCCGCCGCGGGGCTCCTCCACCCCTCCCGCCGGCCGGGTCACCGCCCTGAAGTGCCTGCTCAGCGAGCGGGGCGTCTTCGACGGCCCGATCGACGGGGTCTACGGCGACCGGCTCGCGGACGCCGCGCGGGCCTGGCGCTCCCAGCACGGCCTGCCCGCCAGCGGGTCCTTCGGCGCACACGCCTGGACGTCACTGCTCGCGGCCGGACCCCGCCCGGTGCTCAAGCTGGGCTCCTCCGGCGGTGCCGTGCGCCGCCTGCAGCGGGCGCTGAGCGCCGCGATGCCCGCGCAAGGGCTGCGTCCACGAGGTGTGCTCAACGAGCGCACCGACGACCTCCTGCGCACCTACCAGGACCGGGCCGGCCAGTCCCGGACCGGCATCGCCACCTCGGCGACCTGGTCGCGGCTGCAGCAGGGCCGCTGACCGGAGGGGCGGTGCCCGCTCGGGGGCTCAGGCCCAGACGGTCGCGGCGAGCGAGGTGAAGAAGCCGAGGCCCTCGGTGCCCGAACCGGTCAGCGCCTCGACCGCGTGCTCGGGGTGGGGCATCAGCCCGACCACGTTGCCGCGCTCGTTGCTCACCCCGGCGATGTCGCGCAGCGAGCCGTTGGGGTTGCCGCCGAGGTAGCGGGCCACGACCCGTCCCTCGCCCTCGAGCCGGTCGAGGGTGGCCTCGTCGGCGACGAAGCCGCCCTCGCCGTTCTTGAGCACGATCGTGACCTCCGCACCGTCCTGGTAGGCCGACGTCCAGGCGGTGCGCGCGTTCTCGATCCGCAGGCGCTGGTCGCGGCACACGAAGCGGCGGTGGTCGTTGCGGATGAGGGCCCCGGGCAGCAGGTGCGACTCGCACAGGATCTGGAAGCCGTTGCAGATGCCGAGCACGGGCAGCCCCCCGCCCGCCGCCGCCACCACCTCGCGCATCACCGGCGCGAACCGCGAGATCGCCCCGCAGCGCAGGTAGTCGCCGTAGGAGAAGCCGCCCGGGAGCACGACCGCGTCGACGCCGTGCAGGTCCGCGTCGCCGTGCCAGAGCGCGACCGCCTCGTGACCCGCGAGGACCGCGGCGCGGCGCGCGTCCACGTCGTCCAGGGAGCCGGGGAAGGTGACGACCCCGACCCTCACGGGAGGACCACCTCGGGCGCGACCTCGACCGCCTCGTCGACGTGCACGGTGAAGGACTCGATGACCGGGTTCGACAACAGCGTCTCGGCCATCACCCGGACGTCGGCCAGGACGCTCTCGGTGATCTCGCCGTCGACCTGCAGCTCGAAGCGCTTGCCCTGGCGCACGTCGACGACGCCGGAGAAGCCGAGCCGTGGCAGGGCCCCGAGCACCGCCTTGCCCTGCGGGTCGAGGATCTCGGGCTTGGGCATCACGTCGACGACGACACGGGGCACTGCTGCTCCTGGCGGTGGGCGCCGGTGGGCGCACGGGCTCGGACGACGCCATCGTAGTGGCGGCGCCCCCTCAGCCGACTCACAGGTGAGCGAGGCACCATGGAGCCATGAGCATGCCCGCCGGCGCCGGCCGGTCCCCCGCGACCTCCACCCCCCCGCTGCGTCTGGAGTTCCCCCAGTCCCTCGCCGTCTACGACGACTACGCGGCCGCGCAGAAGGCCGTCGACTTCCTCTCCGACGAGCAGTTCCCGGTGGAGCAGTGCATGATCGTCGGCACCGACCTCAAGCGCATCGAGCGGATCACGGGACGCCTCACCACCGGCAAGGTAGCCCTCGGTGGCGTGCTCTCGGGGGTGTGGCTCGGGCTCTTCGTGGGGCTGGTGTTCAGCATCGTCTCCGCCGAGGGGCTGGCCACGATCTTCTCGACGGTGCTGGTCGGCGCGGTCTTCGGCCTGATCTGGGCGCTGGTCGGCTACGGCCTGACCCGCGGCCGGCGCGACTTCACCTCGGTGACGCAGATCGTCGCGACCCGCTACGAGGTGCTCGTCGAGCACAAGTCCGCCGCCCAGGCACGAGAGCTGCTGACGCGGCTGCCCGGCGCCCTGCCGAACCCCTTCGCCTGAGCCTCAGCGCTTGGTCAGCGCCTTGCCCGCGGCCCGCAGGTCGGCCCGCGCGGCGAGCGGCGCCGTGGCCCGTACGACCGGCAGCACCAGCAGCCACGCGCCACGACCCGAGAAGCGGGTGCTGACCGCCACCGCGCAGCCCGCGCCCGAGGCGGTGAAGCGCAGGGTCAGCTCGGCCTCGATACCGCGCCAGGTACCGGTCTCGGTCCACAGGCTCGGACGCTGGTAGGCGGTGGTCCGCATGCGGGGCCGCACACCGGGCCTCGTGACGTCGGTCCACGACTGGCCGACGCCGACCGGCCCCTCGACGTCCACGACCGTCGCCAGGCTCGACTGCCACTGCGGACGGTTCGCGGGGTCGACGAGGTAGTCGAAGGCCACCTCGGGGGCCACGGGCAGGTGGACGGTCACCATCAGATCTCCTGGGGTCGGGTCAGAACGACTGGCCGGTGAGGCGCTCGTAGGCCTCCACGTAGCGGGCTCGGGTGCGCTCGACGACCTCGAACGGCAGCGGTGGGGGCGCCTGGCCCGACGCGCGGTCCCAGCCGGAGGCCTCGGAGGTCAACCAGCGGCGCACGACGTCCTTGTCGAAGGAAGCCTGCGCGCGGCCCGGCACCCAGTCCTCGGCCGGCCAGAAGCGGGAGGAGTCGGGGGTGAGCACCTCGTCGGCCAGCACCGCGGTGCCGTCCGCACGGGCGCCGAACTCGAGCTTGGTGTCGGCCACGATGATGCCGCGCTCTCGCGCCAGGGCCTCGGCGCGGGCGTACACGGCCAGGGTGAGCTCGCGCAGGTGCTCGGCGGTCTCGCGGCCGACCGTCGCGACGACGCCGGAGAAGTCGATGTTCTCGTCGTGCTCGCCGAGGGCGGCCTTCGCGGCCGGGGTGAACAAGGGGCGCTCGAGGCGCGAGCCGTCCTCGAGGCCGTCCGGCAGCGGCAGCCCGCAGACCTCGCCGCGGGCGCGGTAGTCGAGCAGGCCCGACCCGGTCAGGTAGCCGCGGGCCACGCACTCGACCGGCCACATCGTGAGCGGCTCGCACACGACCGCGCGTCCGCGGACGGCGTCGGGGACCTCGGTGGAGAGAACGTGGTGGGGCACGAGGTCGGAGAGCTGGTCGAACCACCACAGCGACATGCGGGTGAGGACCTCGCCCTTGTCGGGGATCGTCGTCTCGAGCACGTAGTCGTAGGCCGAGAGACGGTCGCTGGCCACCATCAACAGCTCGCCCGAGGGCAGCGTCCACAGGTCGCGGACCTTGCCGGAGTGCAGGTGGGTGGCGCCGGGGACCGGGGCCGCGGGCTCGGTGCTCGACGCCATGCCGTGAGCCTATCGGTGCCCAGGGCGGGCCTGCGGGCGGCGCCGGTGCCACGATGGACCCATGCCTGAGTCAGCCGAAGAGGTCCATGCACGCGTGGTCGCCGCCGTCGGTGCCGACGGTCGGCTCCCGATGTCGCCGGTCGGTGCGTGGGACATCTTTCCCTGGGAGTCGGTCGACGACGAGATCGTCCCGCGGGTGCTCCGCGGCGTCGAGGACGAGCCGCCGCGGCGGGGCGAGGACGACCGGCCGTGCAGCGCGTGCGTCGACGGCTTCGACCCTGCGCGCGTGGTCTGGCAGGACGACGACTGGGTGCTCAGCCACGCCGGTGCCCCCTCCGGCCTGCCGCTGGTGCTGGTGCTGCACACCCGCGAGCACCGTGACTTCGGCGACCTCGACGACGACCTCGCCTCGCAGTACGGCCGGATCGCCAACCGGCTGGTCCGCATCGTGGAGCACCTGCCCTACATCGGCCGGGTGCACGTGAGCCGCTGGGGGGACGGCGGGTCGCACTTCCACGTGTGGTTCTTCGCGCGCACCGCCCGACTCGCCGGCGTCCTCGGCTCGCCCGCCGCGGAGTGGGACGACCTGATCCCGCCCGGCCCCGAGGACGTCTGGCGCGCCGACCTCGCCCACGTCGCTGCCCGGCTCGCCAACTGGGGCGGCACCGCCCACCCCTGACGAGATGGCGCTCGCAGTCAGTCGAGATGGCGCTCGCCGCGGGCCGAGGTGGCGCTTGCCGCGGGCCGAGGTGGCGCTTGTCGCGCCGTCCGGAAGTTCGCTGTGGGCTCGCCCCACCCCGACGATGGACGCATGAGCTCTCCGGTCACCGTCTCGATCACCCGTCACGTCGACCCGGCGCACGCTGACCAGATGCTCGCCTGGATTCGCGCCGGAGGTGCGTTGGCCGTGCGCTTCCCCGGGTTCCTTGGCACGGGCTGGGTACGGACCAGCGCGGACTCCGACGAGTGGCACATGCTCTACCGCTTCTCCGACGATGCGTCGCTGGCCGGCTGGGAAGGCTCCTCCCAGCGCCAGTGGTGGCTCGGGGCGGCCCAGGGGCTGGTCGGTGAGTCACGGCTCGAACGACGCACCGGCATCGAGGGGTGGTTCGACGAACCCGCCACCCACGACGTCCAGGACCTGCGCCCGCCGGCTCCCGCGCCCCCACGCTGGAAACAGGCGATGGTGATCTGGTCGGTCTTCTTCCCACTCAGCCTGCTCGTCACGCTGCTCCTGGGCGCGGTCGCCCCCGACCTGGCGGTGCTGCTGCGGGTGCTCGGCACGACGGTGATCATGACGCCGGTGATGACCTACCTCGCCCTGCCCTGGATGACCCGCCTCCTCGGCTGGTGGCTGGCCGGCGATCCCCCGCCCTGGCGGCGCTGAGCGCCACCTCGACTCACCACGAGCGCCACCTCGACGCACGCTAAGCGCCACCTCGGCGACGCAACGAGCGCCACCTCGACGGGGATCGGCAGCGGGGGTGGGCAGCGGGGGTGGGTGGGCAGCGGGGGTGGGCGCGGCCGCGTCGGTCGAGGAGGGTGACGGCGTGAGCCAGCAGCCCCCCGAACCGGACCCGAGACGATGGCGCATCCTCGGCGTCTCGCTGGTGGTGGGCTTCATGTCGCTGCTCGACGTCTCGATCGTCAACATCGCGGTGCCCTCGATGCAGACCGGGCTGGGGACGACCGGCGGGACGATCCAGTGGGTCGTCTCCGGCTACGCCCTCACCTTCGGCCTGACCCTCGTGGCAGGTGGACGGCTCGGGGACACCCACGGGCGCGGGCGGATGATGCTGATCGGGCTGACCGGCTTCACGCTCTCCAGCGCTGCCGTCGGACTGGCCCCGAACGTCGAGCTGGTGGTCGCCGCGCGGCTGCTCCAGGGCGCCACGGCCGGGCTGCTCACGCCGCAGAACACGGGCCTCATCCAGCAGCTCTTCCACGGGGAGGAGCGTGGTCGGGCCTTCGGCCTCTTCGGCTTCACCGTGTCGACGGCCGCAGCCACCGGCCCGGTGCTGGGGGGCCTCATCATCGCGGCGGCCGGCGAGGAGGACGGCTGGCGCTGGCTGTTCCTCATCAACGTCCCGATCGGCCTCGCGGCCATGCTCGCCGTGCACCGCCTGGTCCCCCGCCAGACCCGCGCCGAGGCCGCGGACGTCGGCGACCCACGGCTCGACCTGCCCGGCGCGGCACTGCTCGGCCTCACCGTCCTGTGCCTGCTCTACCCGGTCGTCCGCCTGGAGAGCGGCGCCCGCCTGCCCCTGGTGCTGCTGCTCGGCGTCCCTGCCTTCGCCCTGGCCTTCGTCCACTGGGAACGGCGCACCGCGCGCCGCGGCCACCCGCCCCTGCTCGACGTGGCCCTGCTGCGCACCATCCCCGGCTACACCAACGGATTGGCCGTCGGCGCGCTCTACTTCACCGGCTTCACCGGCCTCCTGCTCGTGCTGTCGGTCTGGCTCCAGGAGGGGTTGGCCTACTCCCCCCTGCAGACCGGCCTGCTGCTGGTGCCGTTCGCCGCCGGGTCGGCGGTCGCGGCGCCGGTCGCCGGCCGCTTCGTCACCCGCGTCGGGCGCGGGCTGACCGTCGGCGCACTGGTCGCCACCATCGTCGGCGTGCTCCTCGTCGCGATCGTGGCACCCGGTCACGACCCGCTCTGGCCGTGGCTGGCCCCCACCCTGCTGCTGGCCGGCGTCGGCGGCGGGGCGGTCGTCTCGCCCAACATCACGCTGACCCTGGCCGACGTACCGCCCCGGATGGGTGGGGCCGCGGGCGGTGCGCTCCAGACCGGCCAGCGGATCGGGTCCTCGATCGGGGCCGCGCTCCTCATCACGGCCTACCAGCTCACCGCCGGCGTCGCCTCGCCGGACGCGGCCTTCCGGGTCGCGCTGGCGGTCGGCGCCGTGCTCCTCGGGCTCGCACTGGCGATGGCGGTGCTGGCCCTGAAGGCTCCGGCGACGCGCTAGAGGATCGCGCCCGGCACGTAGCCGGCGGCCGCGGGGTGACGCGCGACCACGGCCTCGACCCGACCCACGACCGATCGCACCTGGGCTCGCGCGGCGCCGGTGAACGTGATCGGCTCGGCCACGAGCGCGGCCAGCTGCGCCTGCGTGAGACCGAGCCTCTCGTCGGCCGCCAACCGCTCCAGGACGTCGTTGTGGTCCAGGCCGGCCCGCATGTCCAGGGCCGTGCCGACCGCCGCCTCCTTGATCGCCTCGTGGGCGCTCTCGCGGCCGACGCCGTTGCGCACCGCACTCATCAGCACCTTGGTGGTGGCCAGGAACGGCAGGTAGCGGTCGAGCTCGCGCTGGATCACCGCCGGGAAGGCGCCGAACTCCTCCAGCACGGTCAGCACGGTCTCGAAGAGGCCGTCTGCGGCGAAGAAGGCGTCGGGCAGCGCGACCCGTCGCACGACCGAGCACGAGACGTCACCCTCGTTCCACTGGTCGCCGGCGAGCTCGGAGACCATGGAGAGGTATCCGCGGAGCACCACGGCGAGACCGTTGACGCGCTCGCACGACCGCGTGTTCATCTTGTGCGGCATCGCCGAGGACCCGACCTGGCCGGCCACGAAGCCCTCGGTGACCAGCTCGTTGCCGGCCATCAACCGGATCGTCGTGGCCAGGTTCGAGGGTGCGGCGCTGAGCTGCACCAGCGCCGAGAGGACGTCGAAGTCGAGCGAGCGGGGGTAGACCTGGCCGACCGAGGTCATCACCCGGGTGAACCCGAGGTGGGCCGCCACGCGCTGCTCGAGCTCCTCGAGGCGGGACTCGTCGCCGTCGAGCAGGTCGAGCATGTCCTGCGAGGTGCCCATCGGGCCCTTGATCCCCCGCAGCGGGTAGCGCGCCAGCAGCTCCTCGACCCGCTCGAGGCTGACCAGCAGCTCGTCGGCGACCGTCGCGAACCGCTTGCCCAGCGTCGTGGCCTGCGCGGCGACGTTGTGCGACCGTCCGGCCATCACCGTGGTCTCGTGCTCGCCGGCCAGCCGCGCCAACCGCGCCAGGGTCGCGACCGCCCGGTCGCGCAGCAGGGCGAGGGACTGGCGCACCTGGAGCTGCTCCACGTTCTCGGTCAGGTCGCGCGAGGTCATCCCCTTGTGGATGTGCTCGTGGCCGGCGAGGGCCGAGAACTCCTCGATGCGAGCCTTCACGTCGTGGCGGGTGACCCGTTCGCGGGCGGCGATCGAGGACAGGTCGACCCGGTCGACCACGTCCTCGTAGGCCTCGACGACTCCGTCGGGGACCTCGACCCCGAGGTCCCGCTGAGCCCGCAGGACGGCGATCCACAGCTGCCGCTCGAGGACGATCTTGTGCTCGGGCGACCAGATCTTCGCCAGGTCGGCGCTCGCGTAACGGGTGGCCAGGACGTTGGGGACGCTCACGGCGCCATCCTCTCCCCTGCCGCGGCCTCCGGCGGCCGCCGTGCGGCCCCGGCGGCCTGCGCGGCCTCGGCGGCCTCGCGGGCGATGTCGGTGCGGTGCTGGGCACCCGCGAAGTGGATCTCGTCGACGCCGGCGTAGGCCGCGGCGCGGGCGGCGGCGAGGTCAGGGCCGGTGCCGACCACGGCCAGCACCCGTCCGCCGGCCGTGACCACGTCGTCACCCTGCGCGGCGGTGCCGGCATGGACGACGTGCACGTCGGCGAGCGCCTCCGCCTCCGCCAGGCCGGTGATCACCTCGCCGTGCGAGGACGAGGCCGGGTAGTCGCCGCCTGCGACGACCACCCCCACGGCGCTGCCCGCGCGCCACGCCGGCGCGGCCACGTCGACGAGGGTGCCGGTGGCGGCACCGAGCAGGAGGTCGGAGAGCGGCGAGGCCAGCAGGGCCAGGAGCGGCTGGGTCTCCGGGTCGCCGAAGCGGGCGTTGAACTCCACCACGCGCACCCCGCGCTCGGTCAGCGCGAGACCGGCGTACAGGAGCCCGGCGAAGGGGGTGCCGCGGCGCGCCATCTCCGCGACGGTGGGCTGGAGGACGTCCCTCAGCACGTCCGCGACGAGACCCGTCGGGGCCCAGGGCAGGGGCGTGTAGGCGCCCATGCCGCCGGTGTTCGGGCCGAGGTCGCCGTCGCCGATCCGCTTGAAGTCCTGGGCCGGCAGCAGCGGCACCACGGTCGTCCCGTCGGTCACGGCGAAGAGCGAGACCTCCGGGCCGTCGAGGAACTCCTCGACCAGCACCCGTCGACAGGCCGTGCCGTGGGCCAGGGCCTCCTCGCGGTCCGTGGTGACCACGACGCCCTTGCCGCCGGCCAGGCCGTCGTCCTTGACGACGTAGGGCGCCCCGAGGTCGTCGAGCGCGGCCTCGACCTCCGCGGGCGTCGTGCACACGTGGGCCCGGGCGGTCGGGACGCCGGCAGCGGCCATCACGTCCTTGGCGAAGGCCTTGGACCCCTCGAGGCGCGCGGCCGCGGCGCTCGGGCCGAAGCAGGCCACCCCGCGGGCGCGCACGGCGTCGGCCACTCCCGCGACCAGCGGTGCCTCCGGGCCGATGACGACCAGGTCGGCGCCGAGCCCGACGGCGAGGTCGGCGACCGCAGTGCCGTCGGTGGTCTCGACCGGGTGCAGCGTCGCCACTGCTGCCATCCCCGGGTTGCCCGGCGCGGCGTGCACTGCCCCGACGTGCGGGTCCCGTCGCAGCGCGCGGGCCAGCGCGTGCTCGCGGCCCCCCGGCCCGACGACCAGCACCGTCAGTCCGGCTCGTGGGGACGGGTCGGGTCGCTCGGCAGGGCTCACGTCGCGACAGCGTACCGACGGGGCTGCCATCGTCGACGCGCGCGGAGCGCCACCTCGACGCGCGCGGAGCGCCACCTCGACGCGCGCGGAGCGCCACCTCGACACGCGCGCAGCGCCACCTCGACACGCGCGGAGCGCCACCTCGACGCGCGCGGAGCGCCATCTCGACGCGCGCGGAGCGCCATCTCGGCGGGGGGCGGTAAGAACCTGCGGCCGGGTGTCACTGAACTGGTGTCGGCAGCCGCCGACCCTGGCAGAGGAGATCGAGATGGACATGAGCATGACGATGGTCGGCCTGGCCGTGGCCGTCCTGGCCGTGGCGGCCCTGATCGCCGTCGCGGCGATGTCCACCATCCGGGTGCTGGCGGCACGCGACACCGGCAAGCCGATGTCGGCGGCGACCCCCCGAGCACCCGCCGCTCCCGCCCAGCCCGCCGTGCCCGCCGCGCCCGCCACGGCCGCCCTGCCGGCGCAGCGCGCACCCGGGCCGAGCCTCGATGCTGCGGACGCCGACCGGGAGGGGCCTAGCATCACCGGGTGAGCTCCCGCGAGTCCTCCACCGGGCCGGATCCCGGCTCGGGGGCCGAGCAGGAGTCTCGGCGCTGGGTCCGCGACCTCGGGGGTGACGGCGCGGCCCACCACGAGGCCGTCCGCGCGCTGCACACCCTGTTGCGGCGGGTGGGGCGACGGGAGGCCGCTCGTCGCGCGGGCACCTACGGCCTGGGTGGTCGCGAGCTGGAGGACCTGGCCGAGCAGGCCGCCGACGACGCGGTCGTCGCCGTGCTGCGCCGCCTCGACGACTTCCGCGGCGAGAGCCGGTTCACGACCTGGGCCTGCAAGTTCGTCGTCCTCGGCGTCTCGACCACCGTCGGTCGACACGTGTGGCGTCGCGACGGGGTCCACCTCGACGGGGCGGCCTGGGAGCGGCTCCCCGCGCGACTGGGTGCCGGCCCGGAGGAGGTCGCGGAGTCCCGCGAGCTGGTCGCGGTCGTCACCCGGGCGGTCGCGCAGGTGCTGACCGAGCACCAGCGTCGCGTCTTCGCCGCCCTCGTGATCGACGGCGTGCCGCTGGACGCCCTGACCGTCGAGCTCGGGACGAACCGCAACGCCGTCTACAAGACCATGTTCGACGCCCGGCGCAAGCTGCGCCGTCACCTGGAGGCGGAGGGCCTCTGGCCCGCCACGACCGAGGAGGACCGATGACCGTCCACGACACGCTGGGCGCCCTGCTGACCACCGACCCGCGCGACGTCGGCTGCGACGCGGTGTTCGCCGCGATCGACGTCTACGTCGACCTCGTGGCGGCCGGCGGCGACCCGGAGCAGACCTACCCCGGCATCACCGCGCACCTGCGCAGCTGCCCGCCCTGCGGCTCCGACTTCGAGGGCCTGCTGGCCGCGGCTCGCGAGCCGGACGCCCGTGACTGACGTCGACGACTGACGCTCCCGGATCAGTCGACGAGACCGATCTCGTGGTCGCCGGCCGCACCGTGCACCCGGCGCACGGCAGCCGTGGAGCGGCGCGCGCCCACCGGTCCCAGGCCGAAGGCCGCGCCCGAGCCCGATCGGCGGCATGTTGCCGTAGAGCGTCTCGACGTCGTCGGCCTGGACGGCGTAGGTCTCGTGCCAGATGCCCACGTCGCCGGTCGCCGCGATGCGCCGGTTGAACACGCGCCAGGCCTCCGCGTGCGGGTGGTCGGGGTCGCGGGCGAACCGACCCAGCTCCTCGGCGGAGCGCCAGACCTGGGTGACCATGACGTCCCGGCCCGAGACCCAGCTGCGGTAGGACAGCAGCGGGCTGTCGGGCAGCGCCGACAGCTCGGCCAGCATCCGCGGCATCTGACGCGCGACGTAGGCCCACTGACGCACCTTGCGCAGCCGGTTGATCCGCATCCCGATCACGAACAGGACGACCTCGCCCTCCACGTCGGCCGACCATGCGCCGGCCTGCACGCCGGAGGGTGAGGCATCGCTCGCGCCGCGGTACGCCGCAGGGCCATGCTCGGTCGTGGATCGACTCTCGGACATGACACCTCCTATTGGTAAGTCGTGGTTCCCAATAAGGAGAGTGGCACTATCCAACAATGACGTCAACCGAGACGACGACCTACGGGCTCGGCGAGCTGGCGCGGGCCGCGGACCTGCCGATCGGCACCGTCAAGTACTACCTGCGCGAGGGCCTGCTGCCGCAGGGACGACTGCGGAGCCCGACCCGGGCCGACTACGGGCCTGCCCACCTCGAGCGGCTGCGCCTGCTCCGCCTGTTGCGCGAGGTCGGTGCCGTGCCGGTGGACCGCCTGCGCGACCTGGTGACGGCGCTGGCCGACGGCGACGAGACAGGCCGGTTGACGCTCCTGGCCGCGGGGTCGAGCGCCCTGGCCGGCACGGTCGCGGGGCACCGGGCCGATGGCCGAACGCGCCGAGGCCCTGGCCGTCGAGCTGGCCGACACCGCCGGCTGGACCGATGCTGCTGCGCGGGGGCGCCGAGTGGGCGGCGCTGCGCGGGCGTCCTCGAGACCGTCCTGGGCTGGGAGGACCTCGGCCTGCCGGTGCGCAGCGCCGACCTGGCGCCCTACGTCGAGGCGGCCGACCACGTCGCCCGGCACGACGTGGCCGCGCTCGACGACGCCGAGCCGACCGCGCTCCTGACCCAGCTGGTGGTGGGCCAGGTGGTCTACGGGCGACTGCTCGAGGTGCTGCGCCGCCTCGGCGAGGCCCACCACAGCATCCAGCGCTACGGACCGGGCACGGACTGAGCGGGGCCCAGCGAGGCTGGCATCCAGCTCTTAGAGCAGGTCGTGGCGCACGATGGTCGCCGCCCGGCTCGGGCCGACCCCGACCACGGAGATGCGGGCGCCGGACATCGCCTCGACGGCCAGGACGTAGTCGCGGGCGTTCTGCGGGAGGTCCTCGAAGGTGCGCGCCTCGGAGATGTCCTCCCACCAGCCGGGGAAGTACTCGTAGACCGGACGCGCGTGGTGGAAGTCGGTCTGGTTGACCGGCATCTCGTCGTGGCGCACGCCGTCGACGTCGTAGGCCACGCACACCGGGACCTGCTCGAGCCCGGTCAGCACGTCGAGCTTGGTGAGCACGAAGTCGGTGACCCCGTTGACCCGCGCCGCGTAGCGGGCGATGACGGCGTCGAACCAGCCGCAGCGCCGCGCGCGTCCGGTCGTCACGCCGAACTCGGCGCCGACCTTGCTCAGGTGGGCGCCGAAGTCGTCGAACAGCTCGGTCGGGAAGGGGCCCTCGCCGACGCGGGTGGTGTAGGCCTTGACGATGCCCACGACCCGGTCGAGGCGGCGCGGGGGGATCCCGGAGCCGGTGCACGCCCCGCCGGAGGTCGCCGAGCTCGACGTGACGAACGGGTACGTGCCGTGGTCGACGTCGAGCAGCGTCGCCTGTCCGCCCTCGAGCAGGACGATCTCGCCGCGGTCGAGGGCCTGGTTGAGCAGCAGCCCCGTGTCGCACACCATCGGCCGCAGCCGCTCGGCGTGCTCGAGCAGCTCCTCCACGACGGCGTCGACCTCGGGAGCGCGACGGTTGTAGATCTTGGTGAGGATCTGGCTCTTGAGCTCGAGGGCACCCTCGACCTTCTGGGTGAGGATCTTCTCGTCGAACAGGTCCTGCACCCGGATGCCGATCCGGTTCATCTTGTCGGCGTAGGTCGGCCCGATGCCGCGTCCGGTCGTCCCGAGCTTGCGCGAGCCGAGGAACCGCTCGGCGACCTTGTCCACGCTGCGGTTGTAGCCGGCGATGACGTGGGCGCTGGCGCTCACCTTCAGCTTGCCGACGTCGACGCCGCGAGCCTCGAGCGCGTCGAGCTCCTCGAAGAGCACCTCGACGTCGACCACGACCCCGTTGCCGATGACCGGCGTGCAGTTGGCCGACAGGATGCCGCTGGGGAGCAGGTGCAGCGCGTACTTCTCCTCGCCGATGACGACCGTGTGGCCGGCGTTGTTGCCGCCGTTGAACTTCACGACGAAGTCGACGCGGCTGCCGAGAAGATCGGTCGCCTTGCCCTTCCCCTCGTCGCCCCACTGGGCGCCGATGATGGCGATCGCGGGCATGGTGGTGCTCCTTCGTCAGGGGCGCTGCGGTCTGGTCATGCCGAGAGCCCCGGGCGCGACGCACCGGAGCTCCTCGTCCCCAACCTACCAAGAATGCGGTCTGCCCCGTCCGCCGCGACCCGGGCTGGCACCATGGCCGCCATGCCCGACCCACTGCTGGTGATCACCAACGCCGATGCCGGCACCTCCGACGAGCAACGGCTGGACCTCGCCCTCTCCGTCCTGCGTCACCACACCTCCGTCGAGGTCGCCACGACCAGGAACCCCGGCGAGCTCGACGGGGTCCTGCACCGGGCAGGGTCGCGACGGATCGTCGTGGCCGGCGGCGACGGGAGCCTGCACGCCGTGCTGGCCGCCCTGCACAAGCGCCACGACCTCGGACGCAACGTGATCGGCCTGCTGCCCCTGGGCACGGGCAACGACTTCGCCCGCAGCAACCAGATCCCGCTCGACCTCGAGGACGCCGCGGCCGTCGTCGTCGAGGGGCGGCCACGCCCGATGGACCTCATCATCGACGAGGTCGGCACGATCGTGGTCAACAACGTCCACGTCGGCGCCGGGGCCGCGGCCAGCCGTCGCTCGGTGCGCTGGAAGCAGCGGCTGCGGCCCGTCGGTCTCGGCAAGGTCAACCTCGGCCGGCTCGGCTACCCCATCGGTGCCCTCATCACGGCCTGGAAGCCACCGGTGGTCCGGCTGCGCGTCGAGGTCGACGGGCGCGTCGTCAACGACTTCGACCGTCCGGTGCTCATGGTGGCCGTCGGCAACGGCCGCTCGGTCGGCGGCGGCACCGAGCTGACGCCGGAGGCCGACCCCGCTGACGGCCTGCTCGACGTCATGGTCTCGCGGGCGGCCGGCCCGCTGGCGCGCCTGACCTACGCCGCCCGGCTGGGGCTGGGCACCCACGAGGCCCGCGACGACGTCGACTCCTGGCGCGGCACCAGCGTCACCGTCGTGGGCGAGGAGTTCTGGGTCAGTGCCGACGGCGAGATCGACGGGCCGGAGCGCCGCCGCAGCTGGCGCCTGGAGCAGGCGGCCTACGAGATGGTGCTGCCCTGAGCCGGGAGCCACTCAGACGCTGAGCACCGGCGCCGAGGGCGGCGCCGACGGGCGCGCCGACTAGCCTTCGGGCGTGGACGAGACCGAGCAGACCGCCGACGACTGGCCCGCACAGGTGACGGTGCGGCGCGAGAAGCGCGCCCGGCTGCTCGCGGAGGGCCGCGAGGCCTACCCCGTCGCCGTGGCGCGGACCCACACCCTGGCGCAGGTGCGCGCGGGCTGGGAGCACCTCGACGTGGGCGAGGAGACCCAGGACGTGGTCGGGGTCGCCGGTCGGGTGATGTTCGTGCGCAACACCGGCAAGCTCTGCTTCGCCGCGCTCCAGGAGGGCGAGGGCACCCGGCTGCAGGTCATGCTGAGCCTGGCCGAGGTGGGCGAGCAGGGCCTGGAGGACTGGAAGCGCCTGGTCGACCTCGGCGACCACGTCTTCGTCGAGGGCCGGGTCATCTGCTCGCGGCGCGGGGAGCTGTCGGTGATGGCCGGTCGCTGGGAGATGGCCGCGAAGGCGCTGCGTCCGCTGCCGGTGCTGCACAAGGACCTCTCCGAGGAGTCCCGGGTGCGCCGGCGCTACGCCGACCTCATCGTGCGGCAGGAGGCGCGGGACATGGTCCGTCGGCGCTCCCTGATCACCCGGGCGGTCCGCCGCACCCTGGAGGACCGCGGCTACCTCGAGATCGAGACGCCCGTGCTGCAGCGCATCCACGGCGGCGCGGCCGCGCGGCCCTTCCGCACCCACTTCAACGCCTACGACCAGGAGATGACGCTGCGCATCGCCCTGGAGCTGAACCTCAAGAAGGCGGTGGTCGGCGGCGTCGACCAGGTCTTCGAGATCGGCCGCATCTTCCGCAACGAGGGCGCCGACTCCACCCACTCCCCCGAGTTCACGATGCTCGAGGTCTACCAGGCCTACGGCGACCAGTACTCGATGGCCGAGCTGATGCAGGCCATGTTCCTGGCCGCGGCCGACGCGATCGGCTCGCGCCAGGTGACCACCCCGGCCGGCGTGGTCGACCTCGACGGCGAGTGGACCTGGCTCCGGGTCTACGACGCGGTCTCGGCCGCCGTCGGTGAGCAGGTCACCCCCGCGACGCCGGTGGATCGGCTGCGCGCACGGGCCGCAGCGCTCGACGTCGCGGTCGACCCGGCGTGGGACGCCGAGAAGGTCGTCCTCGAGCTGCTCTCCGAGCTGGTCGAGCCGACGCTGGTCCAGCCGACCTTCCTCTACGACTACCCGCCCTCGGCGCAGCCGCTGGCCCGCCCGCACCGCTCCGAGCCCGGCCTGATCGAGGCCTGGGACCTGATCGTCGGCGGCGTCGAGCGCGGCACGGCGTTCAGCGAGCTGGTCGACCCCGTCGTCCAGCGCGACGTCCTCACCCGCCAGTCCGAGCTGGCCGCCGGTGGCGACCCCGAGGCGATGCAGCTCGACGAGGACTTCCTCGAGGCGCTCGAGTACGGCGCCCCCCCGATGGGCGGCCTCGGCCTCGGCATCGACCGGCTGATCATGCTGCTCACCGGCGTCGGCATCCGCGAGACGATCCTCTTCCCCCACTTCCGCCCCGAGGCGCGCTGAGCCTGCGCGCCAGCGCGCGCCGGCGGAGATGGATGTAACGCGGAGTTACTTCGCCTGGTGCGTCGGCGCGACGCCGTCCCAGAGGAAGTAACTCCGCGTTACAAGCAACGTCCGCGGCCGGGCGAGATGTCAGGCCGGGTCGCCGAGGAGCACGTCGTAGGCGGTCGGGCTGGAGTCGCGCAGGAACTCCGAGCAGCGCTCCCACTCGGGGGTCTCGCCGATCGAGCGCGCCGAGACCGCCAGCAGGCCCAGGCAGGTCAGGAAGCCGCGGTTGGGCTCGTGCTCCCACGGCACCGGCCCGTGGCCCTTCCAGCCGTTGCGACGCAGCATGTCCAGCGAGCGGTGGTAGCCGACCCGGGCGTAGGCGTAGACGGTCACGACGTCGGCGCCGTCGCGTCCGGCCTCGGTGGCCAGCGCGGCCCAGGCGGACGGCGAGTCCGGGTGGTGGCGCACGACGTCGGCCGGTGCGGCGCCGGCCGCGACCTCGGCCGCGGCGGGGTCCTCGGGCAGGTGGGTGGGCGGGGGTCCGGCCATCAGGTCCTGGAAGCTCATGGCCTCATCCTCGCGCGCCGACGCACCGCCCACCGCATCGGCGAGAGGCCTCGGCTCAGCCGAGCGACCGACCAGCGGAGCGCAGGTTCTCGCACGCCTCGACGACGCGGGCGGCCATCCCGGCCTCGGCGGCCTTGCCCCAGGCCCGCGGGTCGTACTTCTTCTTGTCGCCGACCTCGCCGTCGATCTTGAGCACGCCGGCGTAGTTGGCCAGCATGTGGTCGGCCACGGGCCGGGTGAAGGCGTACTGGGTGTCGGTGTCGACGTTCATCTTCACCACGCCGTAGTCGAGCGCCTCGGCGATCTCCTCGGCCGTCGAGCCCGAGCCGCCGTGGAAGACGAGGTGGAAGGGCTTGGCGCCCTCCTCGAGCCCGAACTCCCGCACCACGGCCTCCTGGGCGTCCTTGAGCACGGACGGACGCAGCTTGACGTTGCCCGGCTTGTAGACGCCGTGCACGTTGCCGAAGGTCAGCGCGGTCATGTAGTAGCCCTGGTCGCCGTGGCCCAGCGCTCGGGCCGTCGCGATCGCGTCCTCGGGCGTGGAGTAGAGCTTGTCGTTGATCTCGGCCTCGACGCCGTCCTCCTCGCCCCCGACCACGCCGACCTCGATCTCGAGGACGATCTTGGCCTCGATGCACCTGGCGAGCAGGTCCTCGGCGATCTGGAGGTTCTCCTCCAGGGGCACCGCCGAGCCGTCCCACATGTGCGACTGGAACAGCGGCGCCGCTCCGCCGCGGACCCGTTCGGCCGACAGCTCGAGCAGCGGCCGCACGAAGGAGTCCAGCTTGTCCTGGGGGCAGTGGTCGGTGTGCAGGGCGATGTTGACGGGGTAGGCGGCAGCGACCTCGGCGGCGAACGCCGCGAACGCGGCCGAGCCGGTGACCATGCTCTTGACGCCCTGCCCGGAGAGGTACTCCGCCCCACCGGTCGAGACCTGGATGATGCCGTCGGAGCCGGCGTCGGCGAACCCCTTGAGGGCGGCGTTGAGGCTCTGCGAGGAGGAGACGTTGATCGCGGGGAACGCGTAGGCGGCACCCTTCGCGGCGTCCAGCATCTCGGCGTACTTCTCGGGGGTGGCGATGGGCATGGGTGCTCCTCCTGCTGCTCCGGCGTGACGCGGACCACCCTAGTGCGCGCCGGACCTATGATGGGGCGGTGAGCCCAGCGACTGGACCCGTGCAGGTCGTGCGCGCAGCGGACCTCGTCGGCGCGGACCCGACCCCCGGCATGCAGCGCAGCCTCGCCTTCGAGGTGCCGGGCGTGCCCGGCCTCTGGGCCGGCCAGGTGACGACGGCACCGGGCGCGGTCTCGGGCTGGCACCACCACGACACCAACGTCTCGAGCCTCTACGTCGTGCGCGGCGTGCTGCGCCTGGAGTGCGAGGGCGTCGACGGCTGGGTCGACGCCCACCCCGGCGACTTCGTGCAGGTCCCGGCGCACACGGTGCACCGCGAGTCGAACCCCGGCGACGAGCCGTCCCTGGCCGTGATCGCCCGCGCCGGCAGCGGGGTGCCGACGGTCAACGTCGACCACGCCCCGGCACCGCACGCCCACTGAGCCCGGGCTCGGCCCGGGGTGGGCCGACGCCGACCGAACGGGTGCGCCCGAGCGCCGTAGGCTCGCGCCATGAGGCCGTTCCCGACGCTGCACCGCAGCACCCGCTCGAGTGTCGTCGCCCTCCCGGCGGCGCAGGCCTGGGCCGCCGTGGCCTCCGGGCGCGGCGACGCCGACGGCACGTCCTGGTACGCCGACGCCGCCCCGTTCGTGGTGCGCGGCGCCCTCGACCGGCTGGTGCTGGGCAAGGGGCGACGCTGGCCGCTCCCGGACCACGACCTGCTCCGGGGCGGGGACCGCGCCGGGTTCTGGGAGGTGGTCGAGGCCGCCCACCTGCCGGGCGCCCGACGACTGGCGATGACGGCGTCCGTGCGCGCACCGGGCGTGGTGCGGATGGAGGTCTCGGCGGCCGAGTACGGCCCGGAGTCGTGCGTGGTGACGCTGGCGATCTCCTTCGAGCCGCGGGGAGTGCTCGGTCGGGTCTACGTCGTGACCGACCTGCCCGCGCGCGAGCTGGTCATCGAGCTGACGCACCGACGCCTGCTGGCAGCCCTCTCCGTCCGCCGCCCGATGCCGATGCCGGTGCCGACGCCGACGCCGTCACGGGGCAGACGACCGACGTCACGACGACGTAAGGTCGAGGCCTCCGGTCGCCCGACCGGTCCCCGCGAGCTCTGCTCCAGTTCCGCGAAGGACCTCACCGTGCCCCACACCACCCGCTCCGTGCGATCGTCCTCGGCGATCCCCTCCGTGCTCGCGCTCGTCTCCGCCCTGGTCGTCGGCCTCCTCGCCGCGCTGGCGCCGGGCAGTGCCAGCGCCGCCGCCCGGCCCGACTTCCACCGCCCCTCGGTCGGCGACTGCTACGAGCTGAGCCTGTCCCAGGCCAACGCCCCGAGCGCGCCGCGCAGCCTCCAGGTCGCCTGCGACTCGATGGGCGCGGACGACGTGACCACGCAGGTCCTGGCGGTGACCCGGGTGCCGAGGTCGACCGACTTCGAGGACCGGGACGCCACCTACTCCTCGGTCGCGCGACCGTGCCTCGACGCGCTGGCGCAGACCGTCGGCGGCCGCGACCGGGCCCGTGCGCTGACCAACTTCCAGATCCGGACCTTCGTCCCGACCCGGCGCGAGCGCGCCCGCGGCGCCCGCTGGGTCAGCTGCCACCTGGTGCTCCCCCGCGGCGGCCAGCTGGCCGAACGACCCGGCGAGCTGACCCTCGCCGACGGCGAGATGCCGCCCCGCGACGAGATCCGCCGCTGCGTCCAGTCGGACGACGCCTTCACGACCTGCTCCGAGACCCACGTGCTGCGCGCCGACGGCACCTACCTGGTCACCGGCTCCTACCCCAGCGCTCAGAAGATCGGCCGGATCGCCAACCGCAAGTGCCCCAGCCGCACCGAGGGACCCGGCTGGCGCTTCAGCTTCGTGGGCCGGCCGGCCTACCGCGCCGGGTCGCGCTACCTCGTGTGCTACTCGCGCACCGATGGACCGGCCGTGGCCGAGCGGGCCCTGGGCAACGGCTGACCCACCCGCGCCGCTCACCCGCGCCGCTCACCCCCGCCAGGCGCCCTCGCCGGCGACGTCGGCGTGGGTCCTGACCCAGGCGTGCATGGCGATCGCGGCGGCGGCCGAGGCGTTGATCGAGCGCGTCGAGCCGAACTGGGCGATCGAGAACGTCCCGTCGCAGGCCGCGCGCGCGGCCTCGGAGAGCCCGGGTCCCTCCTGGCCGAACAGCAGGCAGACCCGGCGCGGCAGGGCCATCGTCTCGAGGTGTGCCGAGCCCGGCAGGTTGTCGATGCCCAGGAGGGGGACGGCGCGCCCGGCGAGGTGGGCGGCGAGGTCCTCCGCGCTCTCGTGGTGGCGCAGGTGCTGGTAGCGGTCGGTGACCATGGCGCCGCGCCGGTTCCACCGGCGGTTGCCGACGATGTGCACCTCCGCGGCGAGGAAGGCGTTCGCCGTGCGCACCACGGTGCCGATGTTGAAGTCGTGGCGCCAGTTCTCGATGGCGACGTGGAAGTCGTGACGCCGGGTGTCGAGGTCGGCGACGACCGCCTCGAGCCGCCAGTACCGGTAGCGGTCGACGACGTTGCGCCGGTCGCCGTCGCGCAGGAGGTCCGGGTCGTAGCGGGGGTCGGTGGGCCAGGCGTCCGGTCCCCCCGGCCAGGGTCCGACCCCGACCTCCTCGGGCCCGTAGGGCATCGGGTCGTACGGCGCCCGCTGCCCGTCGGCTCCGGCCCCGGTCGGTCCGCTCTGCTCGTCCACGGCCCCGGACCCTACGGCGTGCGCCGCGGCAAGGTGACCGCGCCCAGCGCGAGCGCGGCCAGGCCGAACGCCGCGACGATGCCGACGTCTGCCCAGACCGCGCCGGTCGCGGACGACGCCGTGAGCCCGGACATCGCCTCGACGGCGTAGGACAGCGGCAGCGCGTCCGAGACGGCCTCGAGCACGGGGGGCATCTGCTCGCGCGGGAGCAGGAGCCCGCAGAGCAGCAGCTGCGGGACCACCACCAGCGGCATGAACTGCACCGCCTGGAACTCAGTCCGGGCGAAGGCCGAGACGAGCAGCCCGGTCGCGGTGCCCAGCGCGGCGACCGCGATCGCCACCACCACCAGGAGGGCCGCCGGTCCGGCGACGTCGAGGTCGAGCAGCACCACCGAGACCGCCACGGCCAGGCAGGACTGGAGGAGCCCGACGAGACCGAAGGCCAGCGCGTAGCCGAGCAGGACGTCGGCCTTCGCCGTGGGCATCGTCAGCAGTCGCTCGAGGGTGCCCGAGGCGCGCTCCCGCAGCGTGGTCACCGAGGTCACCAGGAACATGACGATGAACGGGAACACCGCGAGCAGGCCCGGCCCGACCCGGTCGAAGACCGCACCGGAGTCGCGGTAGAGCCACCACAGCAGGGTCTCCAGCAGGCACGGCAGCAGCAGGAGCATCACGACGGTGCGGCGGTCCCGGCGCAGCTGGCGCAGCACCCGACCGGCGATCGCTGCGGTGATCCGCGGGCTCACGGGCTCGCCTCGACCAGGCGCAGGAACGCCTCCTCCATCGTCGCGGCCGAGCCGGCGCGGGCCCGGACCGCCTCGGGAGTGCCGTCGGCCAGGACCGCCCCGTCGCGCATCAGCAGGAGCCGGTCGCAGCGTTCGGCCTCGTCCATCACGTGGCTGGCCACGAGCACCGCGACCCCCTGCGCGGCGAGCCGGTGGAAGAGCACCCACAGGTCGCGGCGCAGCACCGGGTCGAGGCCGACGGTCGGCTCGTCGAGCACCAGCAGCTCCGGGCGACCGAGCAGCGCGACGGCGAGCCCGACCCGGGCCCGCTGGCCGCCGCTGAGCGCACTCACGACGCTGCCCTCGCGACCCTCGAGGGCCACCGTGGCGAGCACGCGGGAGACGTCGTCGGCGGGGGCGTCGAGGACCCGGGCGAAGAAGCGCAGGTTCTCCTCGACACTCAGATCGTCGTAGACGCCGACCCCTTGGGCGACCCAGCCGACCCGGTCGCGCAGCGCCCGGCTGCCGGCGGGCTCGCCCAGCACCGTGACGACTCCCCGCGTCGTGCGCTGGACCCCCAGCAGGGAGCGCAGCAGCGTCGACTTGCCGCAGCCGGACGGACCCAGCAGACCGGTCACGCCCGGGGTGAGGTCGAGGTCGAGGTCCTCCAGGACCCGACGCCCGCCGCGGTCCACGGTGAGCCCGCGGACCACGGCGACCTCCACGCGCGAGCCCACGCTCAGGCCAGGTGCTCGCGGGCGAAGTCGAGGGACTCGCGCAGGTCGTCCTCACGCTCACCGCGGGTGCGGCAGCGGCGGGTGTTGATCTCGAGCACCACCTCACCGTCGAAGCCGGTGTCGCGGACGTGGTGCAGGAAGGCGGCGGCCCCGATGCTGCCGCGTCCCGGTACCAGGTGCTCGTCCTTGGCCGAGCCGCTCCCGTCGGTGAGGTGGACGTGACGGAGCCGGTCGCCGAGCCGCCGGGCCATCGCGATCGGGTCGGACCCTGCGATGGCGGCGTGGGACAGGTCGACGGTGGTGTTGGCGTACGGCTCCTCGGAGGGGTCCCAGCCGGGGGCGTACATCTCGACGCCGCGCTTGGCCGAGGCCCGCCACGGGTACATGTTCTCGACCGCGAAGCTCAGCCCGGTCGACTCCTCCAGCGCCGCGATGCCGTTGACGAAGTCGCGCGCGTACTCCTTCTGCCAGCGGAAGGGTGGGTGCACCACCACGGTGCGGGCCCCGACCTCGTGCGCCATCTCGGCGGAGCGCTCCAGCTTGCCCCAGGGCTCGGTGCCCCAGACGCGTTGGGTGAAGAGCAGGCAGGGCGCGTGGACGGCGCTGATCGGCACGTCGTGGTGCTCGCTGAGCTGCGAGACCGCGGCCACCTGCTGGCTCAGGGCGTCCATGCCGACCATGACCTCGACGGCGTCGTAGCCGAGGTCGGCGGCGTAGGCGAAGGCGTGCGCCGTGGACTCGGGGTACACCGAGGACGTCGACAGGCCGATCCGCACAGGGCGCCGGGGGTGCGCCGGGGGCGTCATGCGCCTAGCCCGCCAACCGGTCGATGCGCTCGAGGATCACGCCTTCGCGCAACGCCCATGGGCAGATCTCGAGCTCGGCCAGGTCGAAGATGTCCATGCAGGCCTCCGCCACGAGCGCGCCCGGGATGATCTGGTGGGTGCGACTGGCCGAGACCCCCGGCAGGTCCGCGAGCGCGTCCGGCCCGCGGCTGACCAGGTCGGGGATCGTCGCGCGCAGCGACGCCAGCGACAGCGAGCGCGGCACGAGCGGACCGTCGACCGAGGGCGCGGCGCCGCAGATGCGCGCGAGGGACCGGAACGTCTTGGAGGTCGCCGCCGCACGATGGGGGGTGCCGGCGCGGAGCAGGTTGCCGGCGTCGCGGGCGATCTCGGTGCGGATCTCCTTGCGCAGCGCGCGCAGGGCGGGCCCGCTGATCGGCTCGGAGAAGTGGGCGCGCGCCAGCCGGGCCGCGCCGAGCGGCAGCGACCAGGCGACGTCGGGCAGCTCGGAGGTGCCGCCGGCGATCTCGAGCGAGCCACCCCCGATGTCGAAGACGGCCAGCCGACCTGCCGACCACCCGAACCAGCGTCGTACGGCCAGGAAGGTCAACCGCGCCTCGTCCTCGCCGGAGAGCACGGGGATCCGGACCCCGGTCTTCTTCGCGACGTGGGCCAGCACGGCCTCGGAGTTGCGGGCGTCGCGCACCGCCGAGGTGGCGAACGGCAGCATCTCCTCGCACCCCTTGTCCTCGGCCACCGAGACCGCCTGGGCGGTGAAGAGCGTGAGGGCCTCGATGCCCTCGGGGGTCACCGCGCCGCGCTCGTCGAGGTGCTCGGCCAGACGCAGCCGCTGCTTGTGGCTCGACGCCGGGAGGGGCGCCGAGCCGTCGTGGGCGTCGACGACCAGCAGGTGGCCGGTGTTGGAGCCGATGTCGAGGACGCCGAGGCGCATGCGCACAACCTACTCGGCGAAGCGCCGGGCCGGGGCGGCCCGTACCCTGTGCCGGTGCCCGAGGTCGACCTGGTCTTCCCCCGCGCCTTCGTGGAGTTCGAGAACCCCGAGGACGCCTCCGAGACGATGCGCTGCGACCTCACCTGGCTGACCTCGCGCTACCGCTGCATCTTCGGTCAGGGCTGCGCCGGCATCTACGCCGACGCCCCCGACATGGGGTGCTGCACCCTCGGCGCCCACTTCGCCGACGACGACGACGAGCGCCGCGTGGCCGGGTTCGTGGCCCAGCTCGACGAGCGCGTCTGGCAGCTGCACCCGGGTCGACCGGTCGTCGAGGAGGACTGGGTCGAGCTCGAGGACGACGAGCGCAAGACGCGCGTCGTCGAGGTCGACGGCCAGCAGGCGTGCGTCTTCCAGAACCGTCCGGGCTTCAGCGGCGGCGCCGGCTGCGCACTGCACGCCCTGGCCCTGGAGCAGGGCCGCGAGCCGCTCGAGACCAAGCCCGACGTGTGCTGGCAGCTGCCGATCCGGCGCACCTTCCGCGAGGTCGAGCGCGGCGACGGCACCTCCTACACCGAGGTCGGCATCGGCGAGTACGACCGGCGCGGCTGGGGACCCGGCGGGCACGACCTGGACTGGTACTGCTCGGGCAACACCGAGGCGCACGACGCGCCGGGTCCGGTCTACCTCACCCACGAGCCCGAGCTGGTGGCCCTCATGGGACGCGGCGCCTACGACCTGCTCGTCGGGCACTGCGAGGAGCACCTGGCAGCCCGGTCGGCCCGCGTGCGTCACCCCGCCGATCCCCGCTGAGCCTCGCTTAACCGGCCTCTCGACATCGAGGGATCGGGACCCCGGTGTCCGCGGGACATCGGCCGTTGCGCACAATCGCAGCATGCGCCTGGACCACCTCTCCTTCGCTGCCGGACCTGACGGCCTCGCCGCCACCGCCGAGCAGATCGGTGCCTTGCTCGGGGCCTCCTTCCTCGATGGCGGCGTGCACCCGCGCTTCGGCACGCGCAACATGATCCTGCCGCTGGCCGACCGCACCTACCTCGAGGTCGTCGAGGTCCTCGACCACCCGGCCTCGGACAAGGCGCCCTTCGGCCAGGCCGTGCGCGCCCGCTCCGAGCTCGGTGGCGGCTGGCTGGGCTGGGTGGTCGCCGTCGACGACATCGCCCCGGTCGAGAAGCGGCTGGGCCGCGCCGCCGCGACCGGCAGCCGCCACCGTCCCGACGGGGTCGAGCTGCGGTGGAAGCAGATCGGCGTCAACGGGCTGATCGCCGACCCGCAGCTGCCGTTCTTCATCTGCTGGGAGACCCCGGCGCTGCACCCGAGCACCGCGGCCGACGGCTCGCTCTCGCTGGCCTGCCTGGAGATCGCCGGCGACCCGCAGCGGGTCAGCGCGTGGCTGGGTGAGTCCGTGGAGGCCCCGCTCGAGGACATCAAGGTCGACTGGGTCGCCCCGCACGGCACCCCCGGCATCCTCGCGGTGCAGGTGCAGACGCCGGCGGGCCTCGTCCGGATCTGACCGGGCCCCGGTCGTGCTCGAGGGAGCGGTCCCGAGCCCCAACATCTGGCACCACACCGAGACCTACGAGGTCGAGAACCGTGCCGTCGACCCTGACGGCCGGCTGTGGGCGGCGCTGCAGGGCGCCGCGTCGTGGACCGGTCGCACGGTCCTCGACCTCGGCTGCGGGACCGGCTTCCACCTCCCCCGCTTCGCCGAGGACGCCGCCAGCGTGATCGGGGTCGAGCCGCACCCGTCCCTGGTCGCCCTGGCGCGCCGGCGGACCCGGGGCCTGGCAGCGGTCGACGTCCGGGAGGGCGTCGCCCAGCGCGTCCCGCTCCCCGAGGCCTCGGTGGACGTCGTCCACGCCCGCTGGGCCTACTTCTTCGGCCCGGGCTGCGAGCCCGGGCTGGCCGAGCTGGACCGCGTCGTGCGCCGCGGCGGGACGGCGCTGATCGTCGACAACGACGGGTCCCGGTCGACCTTCGGCGACTGGTTCCGTCGCGGCTACCCGCACCTTCCGCCACCGCTCGAGGTCGAGCGCTTCTGGTCCTCGCGGGGCTGGGAGCGGGTACCGGTCGACATGGGCTGGCGCTTCGAGACGCGTGCCGACCTCGAGAGCGTCGTGCGCATCGAGTTCCGGCCCGCGGACGCCGAGGCCTTCCTCGCCGAGCACGACGGTCTCGTCGTGGACTACGCCGTCAACCTCTGGGTCAAGCACTTCTGAGGCCGCGACCGGCCACCTCGACCGACGACGAGCGCCACCTCGACCGACGACGAGCGCCATCTCGGCGGTCAGGTCGTGGCGCGCACGCTGAGGGTGGGGGTCAGCAGCAGACCCGGCTCGGCCCGCGGCTGGTGGGTCAGGACGCCCTCCAGCGCACCCACGACCTCGACGGCGACCTGCTCGAGCGGCTGACGGACCGAGGTCAGCCCCGGTCGGACCAGCTGGGCGGCCTGGGAGTCGTCGAAGCCGACCACCGCGACGTCGCGTCCGGGCGCCAGGCCGCGGTCCTCGAGGGCGTGCAGCACCCCCATGGCCAGGGTGTCGGAGGCGCACACGAACGCCGTCGGACGGGCCTCGTCGAGCAGCACGTCGGTGGCCTCGCGGCCGCTGGCGACGGTGTCCTCCACCCGGGAGGCCATCGCCGTGGTCGAGAGACCCCGCTCCCGGAGCACCCGGCTCCATCCCGAGCGACGGTCCTCGCCGATCCGCGAGTCCTTGCGCCACCCGATCCAGGCGACGCGCTCGTGGCCGCGCTCGAGCAGGTGCGTGGTCGCCAGCGCCGTCCCGGCGGCACCGTCGACGTCGACCCACGGGTGCGACGCCGTCGGGTCCTCCCACGGGCGACCGAAGGCCACGAACGGGGCGCCGCGCTCGTCGAGCCACCCGACCTGGGGGTTGCCGAGGTAGGTGTCGGTGAGGACGAAGGCGTCGACCGCCGTGGAGCGAAGAAGGTCCTCGTACCCGGCGAGGGGGTCGTCGCGGTCCTCGCCCGCGAAGAGCAGCACGTGGTAGCCCACCCGGCGTGAGGCCTCCACCAGCGAGGCGACGAAGCGGTCCATCGTCGCCTCGGCCGTGCCCTCGAGGCCACGGCTGATCCGCAGCCCGATCAGGTGCGAGGAGCGGGTGCGCAGGTTGCGGGCGGCGCGGTTGGGCAGGTAGCCGAGGTCGGCGATGGCGGCCTGGACCCGCTCGAGGGTGTCGGGGCGCAGCAGCGCCGGGCTGTTCACCGCGTTGGAGACCGTCTGACGCGACACGCCCGCGAGGTCGGCGACGTCGGCCAGCGTCGGCGGCGCGGCCGGTTGGCGTGCAGCACCCGTGCGACTCACCTCGGCCCCCTCTCTGGATCGTTCCAAGAATGATAGACGGCGCCGCTCCGAGCGTCGTCCCTCCCCGTGGGTGACGGGCGACTGACGCGGTGATCGACGCGGCGGGGGACGGTCCCGCCCCCTGTCGTCGGCGCCGGTTAGGTTCGTCGCATGTCGAAGTCCTCCGCCCGCGTCCGCGCCGTCTACCGCTGCAGCGAGTGCGGGTGGGAGACGGGGAAGTGGGTCGGTCGGTGCGGCGAGTGCCAGGCCTGGGGCTCGGTGGCCGAGGCCGCCGCGACGACCACGCGCACCGTCGCCACCGCGGTGTCCAGCCCGGCCGTGCCCATCGGCCAGGTCTCGGTCTCCGAGTCCGCGTTCCGGCCCAGCGGCGTCGACGAGCTCGACCGGGTGCTCGGGGGCGGGCTGGTGCCCGGCGCGGCGATCCTGCTGGCCGGCGAGCCCGGCGTCGGCAAGTCCACCCTGCTGCTCGAGGTGGCCGCTCGCACCGCCGCCGCCGAGGGCTCCTCGCGCCGCTCCGGGGGACCCCGTCGGGTCCTGTACGTGACCGGGGAGGAGTCCGCCTCCCAGGTCCGGCTGCGCGCCGACCGCACCGACGGGGTGCACGACGAGCTGTTCCTCGCCGCCGAGACCGACCTCGGAGCGGTGCTGAGCCACGTCGAGCAGGTCCGACCCAGCCTGCTGGTCGTCGACTCCGTGCAGACCATCTCCGCCGCCGGCACCGAGGGCTCCCCCGGCGGGGTCACCCAGGTCAAGGAGGTCGCGGCGGCGCTGGTCCGGGTGGCCAAGACCCATGCGATCACCACCGTGCTCGTCGGTCACGTGACCAAGGACGGCTCGATCGCCGGACCCCGGGTGCTCGAGCACCTCGTCGACGTCGTGCTGCACTTCGAGGGCGACCGCGACAGCCGCTTCCGCATGGTCCGGGCGATGAAGAACCGCTTCGGCCCCGTCGACGAGGTCGGCTGCTTCGACCTGTCCGCCGAGGGCATCCGGGCGGTGGCCGACCCGACCGGTCTCTTCATCGAGGAGCACCACGGCCGGGTCTCGGGAACCTGCGTGGCCGTCACGATGGAGGGCCGCCGCCCGCTGCTGGCCGAGGTGCAGGCCCTGGTGACGCCCTCCTCCCTCGAGCGGCCCCGGCGCACGACCTCGGGCCTGGACGGCTCCCGGATGGCGATGGTCATCGCCGTCCTCCAGCAGCACGCGAAGGTACGCCTGCACCAGCAGGACGTCTTCGCCTCCACCGTGGGCGGGGCGCGGCTCTCGGAGCCGGCCAGCGACCTCGCCCTCGCCGCCGCCCTCGTCTCGGCGACCAGCCTCACCCCGCCCCCGGTGGGACTGGTCGCGATGGGTGAGATCGGGCTGGCCGGCGAGCTGCGCCGGGTGCGCGACCTCCCCCAGCGCATCGCCGAGGCGGCCCGGCTCGGGTTCACCATGGCGGTGGTGCCGATGGAGCCCGGCGCCCGGCGCAGCCCGCGCCGCGACCCGGGCCGGCTGGTCGACGGCCTGCGGGTCGTCGAGGCGCCCGACGTCGCCTCGGCGCTGCGGCTGATGGGTCTGATGGGCAAGCCGCACCTCACGCTCACCGCGGCGGAGGACCGCTAGAACGCGGCCACGATGACCTAGACTCGCCCAGGACCGGCCCCCCGTCCTTGGCCGGCCCGAGCGAAGGGTTTCGACGATGGTGTCCACCGATCGCTCCGAGGAGGCCGTGCGGCTGCGCGAGACGCTCGCCTCGCTGGCCCCCGGAACGTCCCTGCGCGACGGCCTCGAGCGCATCCTGCGCGGGCGCACGGGTGCGCTGATCGTGCTCGGCGTCGACGACGTCGTGCGGTCCATCGCCACGGGCGGCTTCGAGGTCGAGGTGCCCTTCACCTCCACCGGTCTGCGTGAGCTGGCCAAGATGGACGGCGCCATCATCGTGGACCGCGACATCACCAGGATCCTGCGGGCCGCGGTGCACCTGATGCCGGACCACACCATCGTCTCGGACGAGACCGGCACCCGGCACCGCACCGCCGACCGGGTCGCGCGCCAGACCGGGTTCCCCGTGATCTCGGTGTCGCAGTCGATGCAGATCATCGCCGCCTACGTCGGCGACACCCGGCACGTGCTGGAGGACTCCGGTCAGATCCTCTCGCGCGCCAACCAGGCCCTGGCCACGCTCGAGCGGTACAAGCTGCGCCTGGACGAGGTCTCCAGCACGCTCTCGGCGCTCGAGATCGAGGACCTCGTGACGGTCCGCGACGTCACCGTCGTCGCCCAACGGCTCGAGATGGTGACCCGCATCGCCCGGGAGATCGAGGACTACGTCCTGCAGCTCGGCACCGACGGTCGCCTGCTGTCGCTGCAGCTCGAGGAGCTGATCACCGGCGTCGACACCGAGCGCCTGCTGCTGGTGCGCGACTACGTCTCGGCCGAGCGCCGCCACGAGCCGGCCGACACCCTGCTGGCCGACCTCGAGTCCCTCTCGGCCACCGAGCTCGTGGACCCCTCGGCGATCGCCTCCGTGCTGGGGCTGGCCAGCGGGGCCCACCTCGACGGTTCGGTCGCGCCGCGTGGCTACCGCCTGCTGGCCCGGGTCCCCCGACTGTCCTCCACGATCGTGGACCGGCTCGTCGACCACTTCGGGTCGCTCCAGAAGCTGCTGTCCGCCGGGATCGACGACCTCCAGACGGTGGGCGGCGTGGGCGAGCTGCGCGCGCGCAGCGTGCGTGAGGGCCTGTCCCGGCTGGCGGAGTCCACGATCCTCGAACGCTACGTCTGAGGGCCCTTCGCCGACCTGCGCTCCTGGCTGCTGCGGTCCTGCCGGTCCTGCCGGTCCTGGCGCTCGGCACGCGCCGCCGCACGCCGCTCCTGTCGTGCCTCGGTCCGGCGCTCCTGGCGGGCAGCCTCCCGGGCGGCGCGCTCGTTGGCCCGGACCTGCGGCTGCGACAGCTCGGCCGGATCGACCAGCTCGAACTGGACGTCGTTCGGCTCGCCGCCCAGCGACGAGGCGTCCACGTAGTAGTAGCCGGGCTCGGCCCACGTGGTGTTGCCGGGGCACTCCGCCTCCGAGCGGCGGGCGTTCCAGGTCACCGAGGTCGTCGTGCTCGTCTCGCTCCTCACCACCAGGCGCTGCTTGTCGAGCTGGCCGGGGCACTCCCGGGTCGACCAGATGTCGTCGTCGCCGGAGGTGATCTTGACCGTCAGGTGCGCCGGGCTCATCCGCCACGTGCAGGCCGGCGCGGACAGGGTGCGCAGGTTCAGCACCACGCTGACCTCGGCGCCGGCCACCGCCTCGTCGACGACCGGGCTGACCACGACGTCGGCGTCGGCGCAGCGACCCACCGGTTCGGGCAGCGGCTCCGGCACGGCAGCGTCCTTGCGGGCCTGGCGACGCGCCGCCCGCTTCTCGGGGGTCAGACCGGACCCGTCCTCGACGGCAGGGGCCTGGCTGGAGGAACCGGCGGGGCTCACCGCGCCGTCGGCGCCAGGAGCAGGGGTGGGGTCGCTGACCAGCGCCCTCACGAGGACGAATCCCACGCTGAGCACGAGCAGCACCGTGACGAGCCTGCGCCGCCAGTACACGCGCGCGGGCAGGGATCCGCGCGTGAGGGAGCTCATGGGGCCACGCTAACCAGGCGGGCCCCGGCCGTGGGGCTGCCACTCCGGGGGTGACAATGACGCCGATGGACGACCTGCACGCACCGATCCTGGACTGGTACGACGAGCACGCCCGCGACCTGCCGTGGCGCGGCCCCGACGCCACCGCCTGGTCGGTGCTCGTCTCCGAGGTGATGCTCCAGCAGACCCCGGTCGCCCGCGTCCTGCCGGTCCATGCGGCCTGGCTGGAGCGATGGCCGACGGCAACCGACCTGGCGCACGAGCCCCCCGGGGAGGCCGTCCGGGCCTGGGGCCGGCTGGGCTACCCCCGGCGCGCACTGCGGCTGCACGCGGCAGCGACCTCGATCGTGGCCGACCACGGCGGTGAGGTGCCCGAGGACCACGCCGCCCTGCTGCTGCTGCCCGGGGTCGGGGAGTACACCGCAGCCGCCGTGGCGTCGTTCGCCTTCGCCCAGCGCCACGTGGTGCTCGACACGAACGTGCGGCGGGTGCTGGCCAGGCTGGTCGGCGGCGACGAGCTGCCGGCGTCCGCCGTCAACCGGGCCGAGCGTGATCGGGCTGGCGCCCTGCTGCCCGTCGAGGCCGCGACGGCCGCCACCTGGTCGGTGGCGCTCATGGAGCTCGGCGCCCTGGTCTGCACCGCCGCGGCACCCCGGTGCCCCGTCTGCCCGGTGCGCGAGAGCTGCGCCTGGGTCCTGGCCGGGCGACCGCCCTACGACGGCCCACCGCGCAGGGCCCAGGCCTGGGCCGGCACCGACCGTCAGTGTCGCGGCCGGCTGCTCGCGGTGCTCCGCGAGCACGAGGGGTCCGTGTCTGCCACCCGGCTGGAGGCCGCGTGGGAGCCGACGACCCAGCGCATGCGCTGCCTGGCCAGCCTCGTCACCGACGGCCTTGCCGTGCGGTCCGCCGACGACCGGTACGCCCTCCCCTGACCCCGACCCCGCCACGGAGGTCGAGGTGCGCAAGGCGCGCTAGCGCCTGGAGCCTCGAACCCCCGGTGACGATGGTGGGTGGTCAGGCCGGAGGTGCCACCGCGCCGGCCGAACCGGTGTCGCCGTCGTCACCGGGGGCCCTGGGCACGTCGCGCGGGCCGCTCTCCTCCACCCCGCCGACCTCGGCGGTCTCCAACGGCGGGAGGTCGGGCAGCTCGCCGACCTTCTCACCGCGGAAGGTGAAGGTGGCCTCGGCCCCCTCGCCCTCGACGCCGACCAGGATCATCTGACCGGGGCCGACCTCGCCGAAGAGCATCTTCTCGGCGAGCACGTCCTCGATCTCGCGCTGGATCGTGCGACGCAGCGGACGCGCCCCGAGCACCGGGTCGAAGCCACGCTCGGCGAGCAGGCGCTTGGCGGGGTCGGTCAGCTCCAGCTTCATGTCGCGGTCGCGCAGCCGCAGCTCGACGCCGGCCACCATGTTGTCGACCATCGCGACGATCTGGTCCTGCGAGAGCGGCGGGAAGACGATGGTCTCGTCGACCCGGTTGAGGAACTCGGGGCGGAAGTGCTGCTTGAGCTCTTCCTTGACCTTGTTCTTCATCCGCTCGTAGGAGCCGGCGACGTCACCGGTCTGCGCGAAGCCCAGGTTCTGGCCCTTGGCGATATCGCGCGTACCGAGGTTCGTGGTCATGATGATCACGGTGTTCTTGAAGTCGACCACACGACCCTGGGAGTCGGTCAGGCGGCCTTCCTCGAGAATCTGCAGCAGGCTGTTGAAGATGTCCGGGTGCGCTTTCTCGACCTCGTCGAACAACACCACGGAGAACGGCTTGCGGCGCACCTTCTCGGTGAGCTGGCCACCCTCCTCGTATCCCACGTAACCGGGAGGCGATCCGAATAGCCGCGAGACGGTGTGCTTCTCGCCGTACTCGCTCATGTCGAGCTGGATCAGGGAGTCCTCGTCGCCGAAGAGGAACTCGGCGAGCGTCTTGGACAACCAGGTCTTACCGACGCCCGACGGGCCGGCGAAGATGAACGAGCCACCGGGACGCTTGGGGTCCTTGAGCCCGGCGCGGGTACGACGGATCGCGCGCGAGAGCGCCTTGACGGCCTCGTCCTGGCCGATGACGCGCTTGTGCAGCTCGTCCTCCATCTTGAGCAGCCGCGAGGACTCCTCCTCGGAGAGCTTCACGATCGGGATGCCCGTGGCCACCGCGAGGACCTCGGCGATGAGCTCCTCGTCGACCTCGGCCACGTCGTCCATGTCGCCGGCGCGCCACTGCTTCTCGCGCTCGGACTTGGCCAGGATGAGCTGCTTCTCCTCGTCGCGCAGACGCGCGGCGGCCTCGAAGTCCTGACCGTCGATGGCGGCCTCCTTGCGCACCCGCACGGCGCCGATCTTGTCGTCGTACTCGCGCAGGTCCTCGGGAGCCGTCATGCGACGGATCCGCAGCCGCGAGCCGGCCTCGTCGATGAGGTCGATGGCCTTGTCGGGCAGGAACCGGTCGGAGATGTAGCGATCGGCCAGCGTCGCCGCGGAGACCAGGGCCTCGTCGGTGATCGTGACGCGGTGGTGTGCCTCGTAGCGGTCGCGCAGGCCCTTGAGCATCTCGATGGTGTGCGCGATGGAGGGCTCCGCGACCTGGATCGGCTGGAACCGGCGCTCGAGCGCGGCGTCCTTCTCCAGGTACTTGCGGTACTCGTCGAGGGTGGTCGCACCGATCGTCTGCAGCTCCCCACGGGCCAGCATCGGCTTGAGGATGCTGGCGGCGTCGATCGCGCCCTCGGCCGCACCGGCCCCGACGAGGGTGTGGATCTCGTCGATGAACAGCACGATGTCGCCGCGGGTGCGGATCTCCTTGAGCACCTTCTTCAGTCGCTCCTCGAAGTCACCCCGATAGCGGCTGCCGGCGACGAGGGCGCCGAGGTCGAGGGTGTAGATCTGCTTGTCCTTGAGCGTCTCGGGCACGTTCCCGCGGACGATGTCCTGGGCGAGACCCTCCACGATGGTGGTCTTGCCGACGCCGGGCTCCCCGATGAGGACCGGGTTGTTCTTCGTGCGTCGCGAGAGGATCTGCATGACCCGCTCGATCTCCTTCTCCCGCCCGATCACCGGGTCGAGCTTGCCCTCGCGACCGTCCTGGGTGAGGTTGCGTCCGAACTGGTCGAGGACCAGCGACGACGACGGGGACTCCCCGCCGCCACCGGAGGAGGCAGCGGTCGCGGAGGACTCCTTGCCCTGGAAGCCCGAGAGGAGCTGGATGACCTGCTGGCGCACGCGGTTCAGGTCGGCGCCGAGCTTCTGGAGCACCTGGGCGGCGACGCCCTCACCCTCGCGGATCAGGCCGAGCAGGATGTGCTCGGTGCCGATGTAGGAGTGCCCGAGCTGCAGCGCCTCGCGCAGGGAGAGCTCGAGGACCTTCTTGGCGCGCGGCGTGAAGGGGATGTGACCGCTGGGGGCCTGCTGGCCCTGACCGATGATCTCCTCGACCTGGGCGCGCACCGCCTCCAGCGAGATGTCGAGGCTCTCGAGGGCCTTGGCGGCGACACCCTCGCCCTCGTGGATGAGGCCGAGCAGGATGTGCTCGGTCCCGATGTAGTTGTGGGAGAGCATGCGGGCCTCTTCCTGGGCCAGCACGACCACCCGGCGGGCTCGGTCTGTGAACCGCTCGAACATGCGTACGCTCCTCGGGGCTTACGGGGGGCCCGGACCACCTGGTCTGACGGCTGGGCTACGACTTCACTAACCCCTCCCACAGCGTAGTCCTTCCCGCTGCAGGCCCAAGGGGCATCCGCTGTCAGCGAACACGACCGCCCGCCGCGAGGTCTCGCGGCGGGCGGTCGTGGTGCGGGACTGAGCCCGGATCAGTGAGCGGCGTCGTAGGCCTCGCGCACGTCGGCGGGGATGCGACCGCGGTCGGGCACGGTGTGGCCGTTGGACCGGGCCCACTCGCGCACCTCCTTGGCCGAGGTGCCGTTCGGGGCCGCGGACGACCCGGCGGAGGACGAGCGCCGCGCCGGTCGACGACCGCTGCCGACCTTGCGGGCGTGGCCGACGTAGGAGGCCAGCGCGTCTCGCAGCGCGGCGGCGTTCTCGTCGTTCAGGTCGATCTCGTAGGTCGTGCCGTCGAGGCCGAACGTCACCGTCTCGGTGGCGCCACCACCGTCGAGGTCGTCCTCGAGGACGATATGAACCTTCTGCGCCATGATTGTTCCTTCGTGAAAGTCGAGAGATATCGGCCGAGCCGATCGGATAAACACCGCGGAGCGCAGGGCGAGCAATTCGCCGGCGGCCCCAGCACCATAACACCGATCATTTCGCCGGATGACCAGATAGAAAGTTCACGGGTATTCCACAGGACGGGCCACCGGCGGGCGGCGACGATATCTCAGCTATTGCGGTCGAAGACGATCTCGAGGCCTTGCAGGGTCAGCCAGGGGACATGGTGGGTGAAGCACGAGCACTCCGCGAGCACCAGGGGCGCGAGGTGACCGGTGGCCACGACGCTCACCGAGCCCGGCTCCGCCCCCAGCTCGGCGGTCATCCGCGCCACCATGCCCTCGACCTGCGCAGCGGCCCCGAAGACCATCCCCGACTGCAGCGCCTCCTCGGTGTTGCGGGCGATGACGGTGCGGGGGCGGACCAGCTCGACCTCGCGCAGCCGGGCACCCCGTCGACCGAGAGCCTCCAAGGACAGCTGCAACCCCGGGGCGATCGCGCCACCGACGTACTGCCCGGCCGCGTTGACGACCTCGAAGGTCGTGGCGGTGTCGGCCACGTCGACGACGACGAGCGGTCCGCCGAACGCCCGGAGCGCGGCGAGAGCGTTCACGATGCGGTCCGTGCCCACCTCGCGCGGGTTGTCGGTCAGCACCGGGACACCGGTGCGCACACCCGGCTCGACGACCACGCTGGCGGTGCCGGCGAAGTGCCGCGCGAGCATCTCGCGCCACTGGTGCAGGACCGCCGGCACGGTGGCGCAGACGACGATGCCGCGCAGGTCCGCCGTGTGCTCGCCGAGCAGGCCCCGCAGCAGCACCTCCCACTCGTCGGCCGTGCGTCCCGTGGTCGCCACGCGCCAGGTAGCCCCCACGACGCCGGCCTCGACCAGGCCCAGCACGGTGTGGGTGTCGCGGACGTCGACGGCGAGCAGCCTCACTGCTCCACCAGGTCGAGACCGAGGTCGAGGACCTGCACCGAGTGGGTCAGGGCGCCGACCGAGACGAAGTCCACCCCCGTCGCGGCGACCGCGCGGGCGCGGTCGATGCTCATCCGTCCGGTGGCCTCCAAGGTGGCGCGGCCGGCGGTGAGGCGGACCGCGTCGGCCATCGTCGCGTCGCTCATGTTGTCGAGCATCACGGTGGTGCACCCGGCCCCGAGCAGGGCGGCGAGCTGGTCGAGGTCGGTCACCTCGACGTGCACCCGCAGGTCGGGGTGGGCAGCACGGACCGCCTCGTAGGCAGCGACGACGCCGCCCGCGGCGACCACGTGGTTGTCCTTGACCATGGCCGCGTCGGCCAGGCTGAGCCGGTGGTTGGTGCCGCCGCCGCAGCGGACGGCGTACTTCTGCAGGGACCGCAGGCCGGGCAGCGTCTTGCGGGTGTCGAGCACCCGGGTACCGGTGCCGGCGAGGGCGTCGACCCACCGGGCGGTGGCGGTGGCCACCCCGGAGAGGTGGCAGGCCAGGTTCAGGGCGGTGCGCTCGGCGCTCAGCAGGCCGCGGGTGGGTCCCGCCACCCGCATCACCACGTCGCCGCGGGAGACTCTCGAGCCGTCGGGGAGGCGGTCGGTGACGACCGCCTCGTCGCCGCAGACGTAGTGCACGACCAGGGCGGCCAGGCCGAGCCCGGCGACCACGCCCTCGTCCCGGGCGGCCACGACGGCCAGGCCACGGGCCGCCGCCGGCACCGTGGCGGCGCTGGTGACGTCGTCGGCGACCGGTCCCCCGGTGAGGTCCTCCTCGAGGGCGGCGACCACCACCTCGTAGGCCGCGCGCGCGTCCAGGCCGGCCGCTGCGAGCTCGTCGAGGAGCACCGCCGGCAGGGCCTCGAAGGGAGTGCGCGCGATCACGGCGCCATCTCGTCCACGTCGCTGGGCGCGAGGTCGCTCGCCGGGGCCGGGGTCCAGGCGATCACGAGCCGCCCGTCGCCGGCGGTCCGGAGGTCGACGTGGCCGGCGAAGGCGACGTCGTCACGCTCCGGGTGGTCCTCCCGCCAGTGCGAGCCTCGCGTCTCCTCGCGCAGCAGCGCCGCCTCGACCAGTGCGGTGCTGACCGTGAGCAGGTTGGTGGTCTCCCAGGTGTCGACCGAGACGGCCGCCGGAGTGCGTCTGGCGAGCCCCTCGAGCAGGTCGCCGGTCTCCACCAGGCCGCCGGCCGAGCGGAGCACCCCTGCCTGGGAGGTCATCGCCTCCTGGATCCGGCCACGGGCTGCGCCGTCGAGCGCCCCCGCCTCCCCGGTGCCCGCCACCGGGTCGGTCCAGGCCCGCAGCTCGCCCGGCAGGACGGTGGCGATCCGCCGGGAGAAGACCAGTCCCTCCAGCAGCGAGTTCGACGCCAGCCGGTTCGCGCCGTGCACGCCCGAGCAGGCCACCTCGCCGGTGGCGTAGAGCCCGGGCAGGTCGCTGCGTCCGTGCAGGTCGGTGCGCACGCCGCCCGAGGCGTAGTGGCAGGCCGGGGCGACCGGGATCAGGTCGGTGACCGGGTCGACGCCGTGGCCGCGAGCCGTGGCCAGGATCGTCGGGAAGCGACGCTCCCAGAAGGCGGCGCCGAGGTGGCGGGCGTCGAGCCAGAGGTGGGGCAGCCCGGTCTCGTGCATGCGCCGCGTGATCGCCTTGGCCACCACGTCCCGGGGCGCGAGGTCGGCGAGGTCGTGGACCCCTCGCATGAACCGGTCCCCCTCGGCGTCGACGAGGAAGGCCCCCTCCCCCCGCACGGCCTCCGAGATCAGCGGCTGCTGACCGCGCGAGTGCGGTCCGAGGTACATCACGGTCGGGTGGAACTGCACGAACTCCAGGTCGCGCAGCGTCGCGCCGGCCCGCAGGGCGAGCGCCACGCCGTCCCCGGTGGAGACCCCGGGGTTGGTCGTCTGCGAGAAGACCTGCCCCAGACCCCCGCTGGCCAGCACCACGGCGCGGCAGCGAACGGCGCCGACGCCGTCGCGCTGCCCCTCGCCCATCACGTGCAGGGTCACCGCGGCGACCCCGCCGTCCGCCCCGCGCTGCAGGTCGAGCGCCAGGGCGTGCTGGACGACCTCGATCTCGGGCGCCGCGGCGACCGCCGCGATGAGGGCGCGCTGGATCTCCGCGCCGGTGGCGTCGCCCCCGGCGTGCGCGATCCGGTCGCGGTGGTGGCCGCCCTCGCGGGTCAGCGAGAGCACCCCGTCCGGGCCGTGGTCGAACTGCGTGCCGAGCGCGATCAGCTCGCGCACGGCCTCGGGTCCCTCGGTGACCAGCACCCGGACGGCCTCGCGGTCGCAGGCACCGGCGCCGGCCACCAGGGTGTCCCACTCGTGCTCGGCCGGACTGTCGCCGGGGCCGAGAGCGGCCGCGATGCCGCCCTGGGCCCACTGCGTGGAGCCGGCGGCCAGCACGTCCTTGGTGACGACGAGGACCTTCTCGACGTGCTCGCGCAGGAGCAGCGCCGTGCTCAGGCCGGCGATCCCGCTGCCGATCACCACGACGTCGGCGGCGGTGGTCCAGCCCGGCGCCGGTGCGTCCAGCCGGGCGGGGACCCGTCGCGCGGCGGGTGCAGGGGTCGGCGTCACCTCGTCAGGCTAGTGCGCCGCACGGGTGGGGCCACCGCGACGGATCACGCCGCTCCGGCAGGCGCGGGTGCGGGGCCGTCGGCACCCAGGACGGCCGGGACGTTGTCGATCAGGCGGGTCGCCCCCACCCGGGCGGCCACGAGGATCCGGACGGGGGTGCCCGGCGCGGGGTCGTCCGGAAGCGGACCCAGCGCGGGGGTGGTGATCGCGAGGTAGTCGACGTCGACCCCGGGCTCGGCGGCCAGGACGGCGCGGGCGGCGTCGTGGGCGGCCGCGAGGCCGTGCCGGGCCGCGGACCCAGCCGCCGACAGGGCGTCGTGCAGCGCGACCGCGCGCGCCCGCTCGGCCGGGTCGAGGAAGGCGTTGCGGCTGGAGAGGGCCAGCCCGTCGGGCTCGCGCCGGGTGGGGACACCGACGACGTCGACGCCCAGGCACAGGTCGGCGGCCATCGCGCGGACCAGCACCAGCTGCTGGTAGTCCTTCTCCCCGAGAAGGACCGCGTCGGGGCGCACCAGGCCGAGGAGCCGGGCCACCACTCCCAGCACCCCACGGAAGTGCGTGGGCCGCGTGCGCCCCTCGAGCACCCCGCCCAGCGGGCCGGGGTCGACGGTGACCATCGCCGCCGTGGCCTGCGGCCCGACGCCGCCGGGGTAGACCTCCTCGACGCCGGGGGCGAAGACGACGTCGACGCCCTCCTCCGCGCACAGCGCGAGGTCGGCGGCGAACGTCCGCGGGTAGCGGTCCAGGTCCTCCCCCGGTGCGAACTGGGTCGGGTTGACGAAGACGGAGACCACCACCGCCCCGCGGGCGGCGCCCGTGCCGGCCCGCGCCCGGGCGGCGCGCAGCAGGTCTGCGTGACCCTGGTGCAGCGCGCCCATGGTCGGCACGAGCACGACCTCGCCCGCGTGGCGCCGCTGCTCGAG
Organism: uncultured Actinomycetota bacterium; assembly: GCA_963822495.1. Taxonomy (GTDB): domain Bacteria; phylum Actinomycetota; class Actinomycetes; order Propionibacteriales; family Nocardioidaceae; genus Nocardioides. The sequence goes on from CAWGHQ010000010.1 coordinate 132,821, forward strand.
CGCGGCCTCCAGCTCGGCGCGGGTGCCGGCCACGACCGGAGCGGTCGCCGCTGCGCTCACCGCCGCTCGCGGCGTGCGGACCTGGCCTGCGACGCGGTACCGGCCTCGGCTCGCTGCGCGTCGTCGAGCACCGCGCGGATCGCCCGGGCGCGGATCGGCAGGATCCGGCCGTCGGTGACCGCGCGGGCCAGGGTGGCCCGGGCCAGGGCCAGGTAGGAGCCGAGGGTCTGCGGCGCGCTGGCGGCGAGGTCGGCGAGATGGGCCCGCACCGTGCCGACGTCGCCGCGCACGATCGGACCGGTCAACGCGGCGTCGCCGTGGGCCAGCGCGTTGTCGAGCGCGGCTCCCAGCAGCGGTCGCAGGGTGGCCGAGGGATCGTCGCAACCGGCGGCGGCGAGCATCTCGAGCGCCTCGCTGACCAGGGTGACCAGGTGGTTCGCGCCGTGCGCGAGGCCGGCGTGGTAGAGCGAGCGCATCTCCTCGGCCACCCAGGTGGAGCGTCCGCCGAGGTCGTCGACCAGGCTCTGCGCCACCGCCCGCTCGGGCTCGGCGGCGGTCAGGCCGAACACGCAGCCGGGCAGACGATCGAGGTCGAGGGCGGTCCCGGTGAAGGTCATCGCCGGGTGCAGCGCCACCGGACGAGCGCCCAGCGCGAGGGCCGGCGCGAGGACCGCGAGCCCGTGCCGGCCGGAGGTGTGCACGACGACCTGACCGGGACGCAGGGCACCGCTGTCGGCCAGCACCTGCACGACGTTGGCCAGCATGTCGTCCGGCACCGTCAGCAGGAGCAGGTCGCAGGCGCGGGCGACGGCGCTCGGGCGGTCGGGCTCCAGTCCCGGCAGCAACGCGCTGATCCGCGTGCGCGAGGCGTCGGACTCCCCGGCGACCGCGACGACGTCGTGACCGGCGGAGCGCAGACGGGCGGCGAGGACGGCACCGACGCGGCCCGCGCCGACGACACCCACTCGCCACCGCTCGTCAGAGTGGTGCACCATGTCGAACCCTTTCGTTCCCGTCCCTCCGACCACCCCGCGGACGGGGCCGGTGTGGGTACCGGACGTGTGTGCTCGTGCTGCTACTGGTGCTGAATCTACGCGGGTCACCCCGCAGCGCGACACCGTTCTCCCGGGTGACCTCTGCTACATCTGCCACATCTGCCGCGCAGGCCCGGCGCGCTCACCGCGGCCGGCCGAGGACTCGGCGGACGCCGCGACGCACCCGTTCGGGCACCAGTGCCCGGACCCGGTGCGGGACCCGGTCCGCGCCCCGGGCGCGGGGCGGGCGGTGCGGCGCAGGGGACGCGCCGGCGGGCGGGGCGACCCGGGGGTCGGCCGGGCGGTCGGCCGGGGGGTCGGCCGCGGCGGCCTTCCTGGCACGCCGTGCCTGGAGGCGGTGCAGCTGCTCGACCGCGACGACCGAGGAGCGGGAGATCGCCTCGGCCTCGGCGTAGAGCTCGACGTAGGCGCCGCGCAGGTCGTCGAGGGTGGCGTGCGCGGCAGGCGTGTCGCCGTCGGGGTCGGCCAGCCCGCTCATCGCCGCCCAGGTCTCCTCGGTCAGCTCGCGCAGCCGCACCGGCAGCCCGAGACCGTCGAGCGTCTGGTCCATGCGGCGCAGGGAGGGGTCCACGAACCCGTGGCCCGCGGCCAGCTGGTCGGGCGTCGCCTCCAGCACCCGACGCAGGCCCAGCACGCGCCCGGCGTGCTGCGTGGCCCCGACCCAGTCCTCGAGCAGGTCGGTGTAGCGCAGGAAGACCCGGGCCTGGGCCCCCTCGCCGACCGGTCGGGTGGCGTGCTCGACGTGCAGCTGCATGTTCAGCCAGGACGCCGTCAGGTGGGCCGGGCCCAGCTTGTTCTCGTAGTAGGTCTGCTTGCTGGTCACCACCTCCGCAGGCGCACGCAGCATGGTGGCGAAGACCGGGGTCGCACCGGCCCGCTCGGCCGCGACGCGCCACAGGGGCAGGAACCAGGCCAGGCGGGGGTCCTTGAGGACCACCTCGTCGGCCTGCTGGAACTGCTCGGCCAGCCACTCGGAGGTGCGTTCCCGTACCCGCTCACGCTCGCCGACCTCCGCCGTCCGGGCCCAGGCGGCCGGACGGCTGTCGCTGACCTGCACCACCGCCTCGCGGAGCACCTCGTAGTGGAAGTCGACCATCCACTGGGGCTCACCGAAGCCCCGCGGGTTGGTCGCGTCCGCGACGAGCTCGGGCTGGGGGACGTAGAGGCCCAGGATCCGCATCAGTCCCGAGAGGGTGGAGGTCCCGCTGCGGCCGGTGCCGGCGATGAACAGTGCACGCCGCTCACGACGGGGGGCGGGGGAAGGGGCCTCGCTCATGATCAGCCAGCCTAGGCCACCCGCTACCGTTCGCTCGTGAGGTGGAGGCGGCGCACGCTGGCGGGCTCTGGCGCCCTGGTGGGTGTGGTGGTCCCGGTCTACGACGTCGCGGCGTACCTGCCCGAGTGCCTGGACTCCGTGCTCTCCTCGACGCACCGCTCGCTGGACGTGCTGGTGGTCGACGACGGCTCGACCGACCGCTCCGGCGAGATCGCGGAGGCCTACGCCGCCCGGGACCCCCGGGTCCGCGTCCTCCACACCGCCAACCTCGGGCTCGGGGCCGCCCGCAACGCAGGGCTGGCCGAGGTCCGCGGCGACCTCGTGACGTTCGCCGACTCCGACGACGCCGTCCCGCCCGGGGCGTACACCGCCATGCTCACCGCGCTCGAGGCCAGCGGCTCGGACTTCGTCACGGGCTCGCTGCTGCGGTGGGCCGGGCCCGAGCTGAGCGAGCCGCGGTGGATGCACCGCCTGCACAACCCGCGCCGCAGCGGGATCCGGGCCGGCGAGCACCCCGAGATCCTGGGTGACGTCTTCGCGTGGAACAAGCTCTTCCGCCGCGACTGGTGGGACGAGCAGGGGCTGGTCTTCGCCGAGGGGGTCCACTACGAGGACCAGCCCGCCACCACCGAGGCCTACCTGGCCGGGACCTTCGACGTCCTCCCGACGCCGGTCTACCACTGGCGCACCCGGCGCGACGGCACCTCGATCACCCAGCAGCGCGGGAGCCTGCGCGACCTCGAGGACCGGTGGGCGACCAAGCGCCGGGCCCTGGCCGCCGTCACCGCCTCCGAGCAGTCCGCGCTGGTGCTTCCGGTCTTCCTGGACCGGGTGCTCGCCGGCGACCTGTGGCGCTACTTCCAGCACATCCCGGACTGCGACGACGCCTGGTGGGACCTGCTGGTCGCGGGCGTGCACGAGATGTGGGGCGGACGGTCGCTGGTCAGCTCGGGGCTGCCGCCGGTGCACCGGCTCGCCGGGTGGCTGGTCGAGCAGGAGCGCCGCGAGGAGGCGGCCGCCGTGATGACCTGGGCCAGCGGGCTCGGCGGGCCGGCCCCCCGGATCACCACGCCCGACGGCGTGCTCATCGACGTCCCCGTGCTCGCACCGGGCAGCGTCCTGCCGCACGTCCTCGCCGTCCGCCCGCACGAGGTCTGACCCCGCGTCGAGATGGCGCTCGCCGCGCGTCGAGATGGCGCTCGCCGCGCGTCGAGATGGCGCTCAGACCGGGACGTCCCGGTGCCAGGACTCCGTGACGTACTTGGTCCGCCACCCGAGGGAGGAGTAGAGCCCGTCGGCTCCGGTCGAGGAGTCGGCGTCGACCTCGAGGCCGACGTGGTCGCGCTCGCGGGAGGCAGCGTCGGCGATGATCGTGCGCAGCAGGCCGGTGGCCACCCCGCGGCCGCGCGCGGCCTCGCGCACCCCGATGTAGGAGACGTAGGACCCGTCCGGCCCCCTGCTGGACTCCGAGACGGTCCCGACCAGGGCGCCGACGGCCACGGCCGGCCCGGCGTCGACGATCTCGGCCAACCACCAGTGGTCCCAGCGGTGGCCCGGGTCCTCGCGCAGCCGGTGCAGGAACTCCTCGAAGGTCTCCTCCCAGGAGTTGAAGTGGTCGGTGAAGGACTCCTCGAGCACGTCGTGGACGTCGCGCAGGTCGTCCTCGTCGGGCAGCCCGCCGCCGGCCCGGCGCACCAGCCGGAACCGCACTCCCTTCTCGGGCCGCTCCCACAGGCCGGGGTCCGGCACCAGGTCGGCCTCGTCGGGGCGCACCTCGCGGTTCATCTGCCACCACGTGCGCACCCGGGCGAACCCGGCCGCGCGGAGCCAGGTCGCCTGCCGCTGGTCCCCGTGGAAGGCGCCGGTGTCGATCTGCTGGACCTCCAGCCCCCTGGCCGCGCCCACCTCGCGGGCCTGACCCACCGCCCACGCGACGAGAACGTCGGAGCAGGCGGTCGCCAGCGCGTCCGGCAGCCCCCGCTCGACGACGTGGACGAAGAGCATCCGTCCGCCGGCGCGGTCGTGGACGCTTCCCCAGGCGCGGATCAGGCCCTGCGCGTCGCGGACGACGACGTTGGAGCGGGTCCGCAGGCCGCGCTCGGACACCTCGACGAGCACGTCCTCCTCGGCGGCGCCCGCCCACCCGCGCCCGGCGCGCTCGTGCGCCCGCAGCAACGTCGTCAGGCGCAGGACGTCGTCGGGCTCGGAGGGCTCGGGCACGCCCACCGTCCACGCGTCGGGCAGGCCGGGCTGCTCAGGGACGAAGCTGCTCGGGATCGTTCTCGAAGCGGGAGTCCTCGGGCATCACGGGCACTGATCATGCCGTACGCCGCCGGACGGACGTGTCAGGACTCAGCCAGGGCTCAGGCCGGACGACGGGCCGCCACCCGGTCGGCGTGCAGGTCGGCAGTCAGCACGTCGAGCTCCTGCTCCAGCTCGGCGAGGCGCACGATCGCCTCCGCCGCCCTGCTCTCGGCCCGGTCGAGACGCTCGGTGAGCTCCTGGGAGTGCACCTCGGCGCGGCCCGCGCGCCGTTGCGCGTCAAGGAGCTGGCGGTCGGCCTCCTCGGCCTGCTTCGCGGCCAGGACGAGGCGGTCCTCGAGGCCCGCGATGGTGGTGCGGTGCCCGGTCAGGCGGGCCTCGTTGCGCGCGACGAAGACGGCGTGCTCGGCCACGCGCTCGGCCGTGATCACCTGGTAGGCGCGGGCCTGGGCGGCACGGTCGGCCGCCGCCTCGCGGTGGGAGTCGGTGAGCTCGGTGGTCACGATCCGGGTCGCTGCCGCACCGAGCGCTACCGCGAGCACGCCGGCCAGCAGCAGCACCACCCGCTGGTCGACGACGGCGGCGCCGAGGACACCCGCCGCGGACGCCGCGACGAGCACCGAGGCGACGACGACCCGCGCCGAGCGCTGACGTCGGCGGGCGGGGGCGTCAGGACGAGACGAGGTCGACATGCCCGCCAGGCTAGGGCTCAGGCTCGCCGGGGGGCACGCGACACGCGCGCTCCAGCGCAAGTGCGGCCACCACGACCGCGGCGCCGGCCAGGGCCGTGACCAGCGAGCGCAGCACCCGCTGGTCGGCCAGGAGCGCGTCGCTGCCCGCCCAGGCCAGGGCGTAGCCGAGGTAGGCCCCCGCGACGAGGGCACCGACCACGGCGCACGCCCGGGCCAGCAGGAGCCGGTTGACGGCGCGCTGCGGGGTCAGCGGCACCGGCCCCACGGTCGACCCGGTCGACCCGGGCGACCCGGCCGACCCGCGCGATCCAGGCAGCCGCGAGGACGAGGCCGGCGGCGGACGGACGGCGCGGTGGGTGGCGCGTGCGGTGAGCCCGAGGGTCAGCGCGACGGCGCCCAGCGCGAGGGGCTGGGGCCAGACCACGACCGGGGCGGTGCCGCCCAGCCACTCCACCACCGGGCGGGCGAGCCGCCCCAGCAGCAGGCCCGCGGCCGCCCAGGCGACCAGGTACCCCGCGGAGGTGGGGCCCATGGTGGCGTGCCCTGGGGCGTGCCCTGTGGCGTGCGGCGGGTCGTCCTGCGGGCCGCCGGCCGACGTCACTCGAGGTCGAGCTCGAGGTCGTCGCGCCGCGCGATGCCGGAGGAGTCGAGGTCGGCCAGCAGCCGCGTGATCGGCCCGTGGTCGGGCAGCACGGCGTCGGGCTCGAGGTCGGCCCACGGCTGCAGCACGAAGGGACGAGCCGCCGCCCGCGGGTGCGGCAGGCGCAGGCTGTCCTCGTTGCTGCGCCGGTCGCCGACGACGATCAGGTCGACGTCGAGGGTGCGGGGGGAGTTGGGCACGTCGGTGCGCTCGCGGTCGTAGACGTCCTCGATGGCCAGGGCGCGCTCCATCAGCCGGTGGGCGGCCAACGTGGTGTCGGCGAGCACCACGGCGTTCAGGAAGCTCTCGGAGCCCGCGGGGGCGTCGACCGGCGCGGTCTCGTAGACGGGGGACACGCCGGTGACCCACACGTCCGGGGTGTCGGCGATGGCGTCGACGGCGCCCTGGAGGCTCGAGAGCCGCTCCCCCAGGTTGGACCCGAGGGCCAGGACGACGCGCCGGATGGGGCGCATCTCGCCGGTCAGGGTGTCGGCGTCGACGATGTTGGGGTTGGGGGTCTCGGTCATCGGCCCTCACGCTTTCGGGTGATGGTCACAGCGACGTCGGAGAACGTCACGGTCAGGGGGGCATCCGGCTTGTGAACGGTCACCCGAGCCCATTGAACACGACTGTCGGTGAGGCAGACGTCCGCAACTCGTCGGGCCAGCGTCTCGATCAGGTCGACCGGATCGGTCTCCACGGCCGCGTGCACCGCGGAGCCGAGACTCCCGTAGTTGACCGTGTCGTGCAAGTCGTCGGAGGCCGCCGCGGCCCGGGTGTCCAGTCCGAGGACGAGGTCGACGACGAACCGCTGCCCCTCGCGACGCTCGTGCTCGAGCACCCCGTGGTGGGCGAAGCACTCGATGCCGGTCACGGCGAGCTCGTCGGTCATCGCGGCGCTCCCTGCGGGTCGTGGGACGTGGCGGAACCTAGCGCCTCCCACACCGCGAGCGCGTCCCGGGTGCCCTGGACGTCGTGCACCCGCACGCCCCACACGCCGCGCTCGGCCAGCAGGACGCTCACCGCGTGGCCGGCCACCTCGCGTCCCTCCGTGCCCCGCGGACGGCCGGCGTCGTCGGCCAGCAGCGCGCCCAGGAAGGACTTGCGGCTCGCGCCGACCAGCAGCGGCAGCCCGAGGGAGGCCACCGCCTCGAGGCCCCGCAGCAGCGTCCAGTTGTGCTCGCCCCGCTTGGCGAACCCCAGGCCGGGGTCGAGGACCAGCCGACCCTCGGGCACGCCGGCGCGCACCACGGCGTCGACCCGCTGCCCCAGCTCGCGACGCACCGCCTCCACGACCCCGCCGGGCTCCTCGTAGGTGGCCAGGTCGGCCATCGTGTCGCTGTGGGCGCGCCAGTGCATCGCGACGTAGGTCGCCTGCGAGCCCGCGACGACCTCCAGGACGCCGGGGTCGGCCAGCCCGCCCGAGACGTCGTTGACCACGACGGCGCCGGCCGCCAGGGCGGCGGCAGCGACCTCGGCGCGCATCGTGTCGACCGAGACCACAGCACCGTGGGCGGCCAGGGCGGCGATCACCGGGACCACCCGGTCGAGCTCCTGACCGACGACCGGCCGCGTGGCCCCGGGACGGGTCGACTCGCCCCCGACGTCGAGCAGGTCGGCGCCCTCGGCCAGGAGCCGCCGGCCGTGGGCGACGGCCGAGTCGGTGTCGGCGTGGCGGCCGCCGTCGGAGAAGGAGTCCGGCGTGACGTTGATGACCCCCATCACCAGGGGCCGGCCCGACGGGGGCCGCGGCAGCGCGAGCATGACGTGACGCTAGCGGTGGTGGATGTGTCCCATCGCCTCGGCGCGGGTGGCCGGGTTCAGCATCTGGCCGCGCACGGCGGAGGTGACGGTGCGGGCGGCGGTCTTGCGCACCCCGCGCATGGTCATGCAGAGGTGCTCGGCCTCGATCACGACGATCACGCCGCGGGCGTCCAGCAGCCGCACCAGGGCGTCGGCGACCTGCGTGGTCAGCCGCTCCTGCACCTGGGGCCGCTTGGCGTAGACGTCGACGAGGCGGGCCAGCTTGGACAGGCCGGTGATCTTGCCGGTGACCGCCGGGATGTAGCCGACGTGGGCGACGCCGGTGAAGGGCACGAGGTGGTGCTCGCACATCGACCACAGCTCGATGTCGCGGACCAGGACCATCTCGTCGTGCCCGAGGTCGAAGGTGGTGCTCAGCACCTCCTCCGGCGCCTGGCGCAGGCCCTGCGTCAGCTCGGCGTAGGCCCGGGCGACACGCGCCGGCGTCTCCCGCAGCCCCTCACGCGCCGGGTCCTCACCCATCGCGGCCAGCAGCTCGCGCACCGCCGCCTCGGCCCGGGGGTGGTCGAAGGCGGGGACGTCGGCGGGGTCGACCTCGGGCAGGGTGATCGGGTCGGTCATCGGTCCGGGTCGCTCAGAGCGTTCCCGCGGGCGGGACGCCGGGGGCCGGCGGCTCCGGTGGCGAGGTGGGCCCGCCGGCGGGGAGGTGCGGGTCGCCGTGGACGTCGCCGCCGGCGCCGGGCGGCGTCAGGACCACGCCGGCCTCGGGGCGGTGACCGTTGGCCTCGACGCGGTCGCGGACCTCCTGGGGGATCTCGACGGGCGGGATCTCGGAGGGGTTGCGCGAGGACGAGCCGGTCCAGGCCGGACGCTCGGGGCGGCGCAGCAGGGGGACGAAGACCTCCTCGACCTCCGCCTTGTTCAGCGTCTCGCGGTCCAGCAGCGCCAGGACGAGGCTGTCCAGGACGTCGCGGTTCTCCTCGAGGATGTCGAAGGCCTCCTGGTGGGCGGCGGTGAGGAACTTCTTGGTCTCCTCGTCGATCATCGCCGCGACGTCCTCGGAGTAGTTGCGCTGGTGGCCCATGTCGCGGCCCATGAACGGCTCGGAGGCGGCGTCGCCCAGCTTGATGGCGCCGAGCGTCTCGGTCATGCCGTACTGGGTGACCATGGCGCGGGCCAGGCCGGTGGCCTTCTCGATGTCGTTGCCGGCGCCGGTCGTGGGGTCGTGGAAGACCATCTCCTCCGCGGCCCTGCCGCCGAGCATGTAGGCCAGCTGGTCGAGCATCTGGCTGCGCGTCTGGGAGTACTTGTCCTCGTCGGGCAGCACCATCGTGTAGCCCAGGGCCCGCCCGCGCGGAAGGATCGTGATCTTGTGCACGGGGTCGGTGCCGGGCAGCGCGGCGGCGACCAGGGCGTGCCCGCCCTCGTGGTAGGCGGTGATGAGCTTCTCGTGCTCGCTCATCAGCCGGGTGCGGCGCTGCGGGCCGGCGATGACCCGGTCGATCGCCTCGTCGAGGGAGAGGTCGCTGATCATCTTCTCGTCGTTGCGGGCGGTCAGCAGGGCCGCCTCGTTGAGCACGTTGGCCAGGTCGGCGCCGGTGAAGCCCGGTGTGCGACGAGCCACCGAGAGCAGGTCGATGCCCTCGGACATCGGCTTGCCCCGGGAGTGGACCTTGAGGATCGCGTGGCGGCCCTTGAGGTCGGGGGCGTCCACGGCGATCTGACGGTCGAAGCGGCCCGGGCGGAGCAGGGCCGGGTCGAGGACGTCGGGGCGGTTGGTCGCGGCGATCAGGATGACGCCGCCGCGCACGTCGAAGCCGTCCATCTCGACCAGCAGCTGGTTGAGGGTCTGCTCACGCTCGTCGTGACCCCCGCCCATGCCGGCGCCGCGGTGCCGGCCGACGGCGTCGATCTCGTCGATGAACACGATGGCCGGGGCGTTCTCCTTGGCCTGCTCGAACAGGTCGCGCACCCGGGAGGCGCCGACGCCGACGAACATCTCCACGAAGTCGGAGCCGGAGATCGAGTAGAACGGGACGCCGGCCTCGCCCGCGACCGCGCGCGCCAGCAGCGTCTTGCCGGTCCCCGGCGGTCCGTAGAGCAGCACGCCCTTGGGGATCTTGGCGCCGACGGCCTGGAACTTGGCCGGCTCGGCCAGGAACTCCTTGATCTCGCCGAGCTCCTCGATGGCCTCCTCGCAGCCGGCCACGTCGGTGAAGGTCGACTTCGGCATGTCCTTGGAGATGAGCTTGGCCTTGGACTTCGCGAACTGCATGACGCCGCGCCCGCCGCCGCCCTGCATGTTGTTCATCAGGAAGAGGAACAGCCCCACGATGAGCAGGACCGGCAGCAGCGCGCCGAGCAGCTGGCCCACGAAGCTGGGCTGCGGGTTCTCGGAGTTCGACTCATCGATGGTCCCGGCTGCGATCTGCTTGTCGACCTCGGCGATGATCCCCTGGGCCTGCCCGAGCACGTAGAAGGACGTCACGTCGGCGCCCTCGTCGCGCACGCCGTCGTCGAGGGTGGCCTCGATCTGCTGGTCACCGTCGACGAAGGTGATGTCCTTGACCTGGCCGGCCGTGATGTAGGCCTCCATCTGCGAGGTGGGGACCTCGTCGGACCCGGTACCGGGGAGGAGGAACTGCAGGGCGAGGAGGACGCCGAGGACGGCGATCACGATCCACACCCAGGGACCCTTGAAAACTCGCTTCACGGACTTCTCTCGACCTCGTGCATCGGGGGCGCGCCGACCCCGGCCGAGCCGGTTCGGCGGGGAGAGGTGCACGGTGGACTGAACTCCCGACGGTACACGTCACCGGCAACGGGGTGCCCAGCCAGGGACGGGACCCAGCCCGAGAGCTGGCCCAGACCCAGCCGGGACCGGCTCAGGAGTAGACGTGCGGGGCCAGGGTCGCGATGTCGCGCAGGTTGCGGTAGCGCTCGTTGAAGTCGAGGCCGTAGCCGACGACGAACTCGTTGGGGATGTCCCACCCGACGTAGCGGGCCTCGACCGGCATCTGGAGGGCGTCCGGCTTGCGCAGCAGCGTGGCGATCTCGACGCTGGCCGGGCTGCGCGAGGAGAGGTTGGCGGTCAGCCACGACAACGTCAGGCCGGTGTCGATGATCTCGTCGACGACGAGCACGTGCCGCCCCGAGATGTCGGAGTCGAGGTCCTTGAGGATGCGCACGACGCCACTGGACTTGGTCCCGGAGCCGTAGGAGGAGATGGCCATCCAGTCCATCTCCACGTGGCGGCCCAGCGCGCGCGCGAGGTCGGCCATCACCATCACCGCGCCCCGCAGGATGCCGACGATGACCAGGTCACGTCCCACGTAGTCCTGCTCGATCTGAACGGCCATCTCTGCCAGCCGCTCCCGGATCTGCGCCTCGGTGAACAAGACGTTGACGAGGTCGTCTTCGACCTGGGACGAGTCCATGGCCTCAGCCTCCCACAGCGAGGCTCAGCGGCCGTGGCCGTGGCCCTCGCCGTGGCCGGAGCCGTGGTGAGGGGGCTGCTCGACCCGGACGGTGGTCGTGGACCGGGCGGCCCGCACGTCGCGGGAGCCGGCGTAGGAGACCGCCAGCGTGTGGCGGCCCGGGCGCAGGTCGGGCAGCGCGAAGACCGCCCGCCCGTGCGACTGCGCCGTGAGGGTGCGCACGCCCCGCTCGCGGCCGTCCACCTCGAGCTGGAGGCGCCCGGTGACGGGGTCGACCTCGCGGCTGACCACCTCGGTGGCCAGGGTCGCGTCGCTGCCGGGTCGGGTCACGTTCCGGCTGGGGTCCAGGGAGACCCGGGCGGCGGCCTGACGCTGCAGGCGCATCACGACCGGGCCGGTCTTCACGATCAGGCCGGTGCGGGACCCGCGCCCCACGTCGACGGCGTCCGGCAGGGAGCGGGCGCGGTAGGGGTCGGCGGCGTCCGTCGGGCTGGAGAAGTCGATGTCGTAGGTCGCAGCCTTGCCGCGGGGCACGTAGAGGCGGAAGAAGCCGTGCTGGGGGCCGTCGGCCGGCGCGGCGTAGGTCAGCCAGGAGGCGACCGGCCCGTCCTCGGGGTGGACGGTGCTGGTGGCGCTGACCTGGATGCCGTCGAGCGGGCGTCCGGCCTGGTCGATCACGACGCCCTGGATCCAGGCACGACCGGGTGCCGGCTCGCTGGGGGTGGCGGCCACGAGCGCGGCCACGGTGGCGGCGTCGAGGGACGACGGCGCCGCGGCCTGCGAGGCTCCGCCGACGCTCGGCAGGATCGCGGCGGTGACGGCGCCGGCGAACAGGGCGGCGACCGCCCCGCGCCGGGCGGTGCGGTTCGGGCGGCGGGTGGGGGTGAGCTCGATCTCGGGCATGACGGTCCTCGGGGGAGGGGTGGTCGCGGCGCGCGCGGATGGCACCAGGAACCTCGGACGGCCGAGGGCCGACCTTGAGGTCGGCCCGGGATCCGGCTCAGCCGGCCGGGGTGGACTGGACAGGCGGGGTGCGCGAGAAGCGGAGGCGGCCGAGCTCCAGCTGCGCGGTCAGGTGGCCCGGCAGCTGGACCTGACCTCGCAGGTCGCCCCGGACCAGGCGGTGCAGGGCGGTGACGTGGACGTGGAAGAGCTCGCCGGCGGGCGCGCCCGCGGCCAGGGCGGCCAGGCGCAGCGCGCGGGTGACGAGGGCGGCCGGCTCGTCGGTCAGCGCTACGACGGCGAGCCCCTCGGCGTCCGAGGCTCGACCCAGGAGTCGCGCGGCGAGGTCGTCGAGGGCCTCCATGTCGGGCCGCAGCATGGCGGCCGTGCGTGCCAGCGTCTCGGCGACCCCGGGGCCGAGGTCCTCCTCGAGCACCGGCAGCACGTGGTGGCGCACCCGGGAGCGCGTGAAGCGCGGGTCGGTGTTGTGGGGGTCGTGCCACGCCTCGACGCCCATCGCTGCACAGGCCGCCTCGGTCTGGCTGCGGCGCACGTCGAGCAGCGGTCGGTGGAACGGGCCGTAGGCGGAGCGCATCCCGGCGATCGAGCGGCCGCCCGACCCCCGGGCCAGCCCGAGGAGGACGGTCTCGGCCTGGTCGTCCAGGGTGTGCCCGAGCAGCACCCCCACGGCCCCGGTGCTCTGGGCCACCTGCTCGAGGACGGCGTAGCGCGCCTGCCGGGCCGCGGCCTCCGGTCCGTGCCCGTCCGCCTCGACGCGGACCCGCGCGGCAAGGGTCTCGTCCGCGCCGAGGGAGGCCATCTGCGCGACGACGGTCGCGGCGTGCTCGGCCGAGCCGTCCTGGAGGCCGTGGTCGACCGTCGCACCGATCACCCGGCGCCGGTCGCGGGTCTCCTCAACGGTGGCCGCCAGCAGGGCCAGTGAGTCGGCTCCACCGGAGCAGGCGACCACCACCGGTCCGGGCGGCAGGGCGGCCAGGACGGGCCGGACCGCGAAGCGGACGGCGGCGACGGCGGGATGCAGGGCCACAGCGCCTACAGGACGCGCGCCATCCAGGCCGCGTGGTCGCCGAGCTCGGCCTTCGACGGCAGGTTCTCGGGCCGCTCCCACACGGCGTTGAACTGCTCCATCCCCGCGGTGTCGACGACCCCGCGCACGAACGCAGCGCCGTCGCGGTACTGCGCCATCTTGGCGTCGAGACCGAGCAGGCGTCGCAGGACGCGGTCCAGGGTGCCGACTCCCTTCCGGCGCTGGTCGAAGGAGGTCCGGATCGCGCGCACCGAGGGGATGACCTGGGGCCCGACGCCGTCCATGACCACGTCGGCGTGCCCCTCGAGCAGCGACATCATCCCGGTCACCCGGTCGAGGACCGCTTTCTGCTCGGGACTGCCGAGCAGGTCGAGCAGGCCGTTCTGGGCGACCCCGTCGCGGCGCACGCTGCGCAGGCCCTCGACGAGGCGCTTGAACCCGTCGTCGAGGAAGGCGGTCGGCTCGACCGTGGCCGAGATCGCCTCGATCTCGGAGAACAGGTGGTCGCGCATCCAGGGGACGGCTGTGAACTGCACCCGGTGGGTCTCCTCGTGCAGGCAGACCCAGAGCCGGAAGTCGGTGGGGTCGGCGCCGAGCTCGCGCTCGACGTGGACGATGTTGGGCGCGACCAGCAGCAACCGACCGGTCGGGTCGTGGAGGGGGTCGAACTGTCCGAGGACCTTGCCGGCGAGGAAGCCGAGCAGTCCCCCGACCTCCGCGCCCGTGATCCGCGACCCGACCGCCCGCGTCAGGGCCGAGGGCGGCTTGTCGGCGGTGAGCTTGTCGGCCAGCGGGGTGATGACCTTCTTGAACCCGTCGGCGTTGGCCTGGATCCAGCCCGGCCGGTCGACGACCAGCACCGGGGCGGTGTGCTCGCCGGCCTCCAGACCGGTGAACTCGCGCACCAGCCCGGTCGAGCGGTCGGCGTCGGCGCGCAGCTCGTCGACGGCGTCGGCCGCCTGCCGCGCCGTGACCTGGGGTCCCTCGCCGGCCAGGCGCGAGGCGAGCGAGACCGCGAGGTCCCAGTCGATCATCTGCGGCGTCTCGGGGCCGGGGGTCACGGGGAGGGCGCTCATGGCGTGCAACCTATCCGGGGTCCGGTCGGGGAGGGGCGCCCGAACCAGCGCCCGGTGCTCGCTGTGCGCCACCGGGAATCAGCGGGCGCAGCGGCAGCCGGCCAGCGCTGCGGCGGCCTCGTCCATCGTCGTCAAGGCCTCGGCGGTGCGCGCGACCTTGATCCGGTCGGCCATGAGGGCGAAGACCACCGGGGCTCCGTCGGTGCCGGTGACCAGGCCCGCGAGCGCGAAGACGTTCGTCAGGGTCCCCGTCTTGGCCCGCAGCCGGCCGGGGGCGCGCTGGTCGCCGGTGTCGAAGCGGTCGCTGAGGGAGCCGAGGTAGCCGGCCACGGAGAGCCCGGTGACGACCGGGCGCAGGTCGGGCACGTCGTCGGAGGCCGCCAGCCGGAGCAGCTCGACCAGGGTCGTGGGCCGGACGCGGTTCTCCCGCGAGAGCCCGCTGCCGTCGTAGAGCACCTCGGGATCGGCCAGGTCGATCCCGGCCCTGCCGAGCACCTGGCGGACGCCGGCCTGGCCGGCGAGGAAGGAGCCCTCACCGCCGGAGGCCAACCCGACGTGGCGCAGGAGCACCTCGCTGGCCTCGTTGTCGCTGACCTCGAGGACCCGCTCGACGATGCCCGCGAGCGGGGCGCTGGTGACGCTGGCAACCGTGCGGGCACGCTCCCCCACGTCGGCGCGCGACAGCGACCCGGTGACCTGGACGCCGTCGGCGCGCAGGGCGTCGGCGTAGACCGCGGCGGCGGTGGCGGCCGGGTCGGCCACCGGTCCGCTGGCGTCGCGTCCTTCGTCGACCCACAGCGCGTGGACGGGCGAGACGACGTCCTCGGGGACGTAGGTGGCGGGCCACTGCGGGCTGACGTCGGGCCCGCTGAACAGGGAGTCGTCGAAGGCCAGGCGGACCCGGCGGACGTGGTCGTCGCGCAGCGCGGCGGCCGTGCGGTCGGCGAGGGTGACGACGTCGGCGCGCTGGGGGTAGGTGGACGGGTCGGGCGCCGGCGGCTGGCTGGCCAGCAGCGGGTCGCCCCCGCCGACCAGGACCAGGCTGCGCGCACCGGTGGCCACGACCCGGGTCGTGAACCGGTGGTCGGGGCCGAGCGCCAGCAGGGCCGCACTCGTGGTGAAGAGCTTGGTGGTCGAGGCCGGCGTCGCCACGTCGCCGGCAGCGCCGCGCCGCCAGGTCGGCCCGTTCCCCTCGAGGGGCTCGACGGCGGCCACCACGTGGCGCCCGAGCGCGCCGTCGCCGAGGAACGGGTCGAGGGTGTCGCCGACGGCCCGGGGGCGCAGCGGCGTCGGCGGGGGGGTCGCGGCGACGGGGTCGGGGGTCCTGCCCCGGGGGAGGTCGAGCCCGGGCGGCGGCGCGACGTCGACGGGCTCGGCGCCCACGGGCTGGGTGGGCGGGCGGCGCAGACCCAGGTCGGTGACCAGCGCGAGAGCCGCTGCCAGCACCATCACGACGACGACCGCCGCGGCGCGACGGGCCGGCCCGGAGCCGTGGGCGGTACGGGGCTCGGCGTCCACGCTCACCTCCCTGGTCGTGCGTGCGGACCCATTGTGCGGGACACTGGGCCCGGCTCCTGTGACCGGTCCTCCGACCGCGCGGGGCCAGTGACGTGCGCGGCCCGCGGGGCCGGCGCAACCACCGACGAAAGGGCGGCCCTGGTGCTGGAGTTCGACGTTCTCGTGGAGATCCCCAAGGGGGAGCGCAACAAGTACGAGGTCGATCACGAGTCGGGACGCATGCGTCTGGACCGGATGCTGTTCACCTCGACGCAGTACCCGGCCGACTACGGCTACATCGAGAACACCCTGGGCCAGGACGGTGACCCGCTCGACGCCCTCGTGCTCCTGCAGGCGCCGACCTTCCCCGGCTGCCTCATCAAGTGCCGCGCGATCGGCATGTTCCGGATGACCGACGAGGCCGGCGGCGACGACAAGGTGCTCTGCGTGCCGGCGACCGACCCCCGCTCGGAGCACATCCGCGACATCAACCACGTCCCCAAGTTCGACCGGCTCGAGATCCAGCACTTCTTCGAGGTCTACAAGGACCTCGAGCCCGGCAAGTCCGTCGAGGGCGCCGACTGGGTCGGCCGCGTCGAGGCCGAGCAGGAGGTCCGGGCCTCCTTCGACCGCTACGTCCCGCCTGAGGAGCACTGAGCTTCACGAGCTTCCGGGGCCCCGTGGGCCGGACCGGGGCCGGGCGGCTGGGAATCCCCGGCTGACCGGGGATTCCCGACGTTGTCGCGGTTTGTAGACCACGACAACCCCGAACTTCCCCTGACCAGTTCCGTCCCGCGCCCCCGGGCCGCACGGCCCGGACGTCGGCCGACGCGGTGGGTGGGGCTAGCGAGGGGCCTTGGTGCCACGGAAGTAGCCGAGGGCGCCGCTGACGCGCACGGTGGTCTCGCCGATCCGGTGGGCGCCGAGGAGGTGCTCGACCTGGTCGGCGGTGACGCCGGGGCCGAGCAGGCCGCCCAGACGGCCACCGACGCGCATCGGCAGCCAGCGCAGGCCGGAGTCGTTGAGCAGGGTGCTGCCGGTCAGGACGCCTCCGGGGCGCAGCACCCGCGCCATCTCGACGACCGCGGCGGCGGGGTCGGGGAAGCAGTGCAGCCCGGTCAGGGAGACGACGAGGTCGAAGGTGTCGTCGGCGTAGGGCAGGTTGGCGACGTCGGCCCGCCGGACGGCGACCTGGTCCTCGACCCGACGCTCGCGCGCGGCCGCGCGAGTCCGGTCGAGCATGGCGGGGCTGACGTCGACCCCGACGTAGGAGACGCCCTGGCCGGGGCGCAGCCCGCGCAACGCCACCCCTCCGCCGCACGGCACGTCCAGGACCCGGGCCCCGGCCGGCAGCCGACCGATCTCGTCGGCCGCCTCGTGCAGGAGCCGCAGCGGTGAGCCCATCCCCACGCGGAAGACCGCACCGCCGGCCACCGGGTGCTCGACCATCCAGTCGTAGACGCTGGCCCAGGCCGGGTCGCTGGCCCAGGGGCCGATCAGCCTCACGTCGCGTTCGCGTACGGACCGACGAGCGCGGGGGCGCGCAGCATCTCGGGCGGGACCCCGAAGCCGTCGACGAGGTCCTCGGCGAGCGGTCGGATCCGTCGGCACAGCGCGTTGACCTCGCGGCTGATCGCCTTCGAGCGCTGCACGCTCAGACGCCCGTGCTCGATGAACCAGGCGCGGTCGGCCTCGATCGTGCTCAGCGCGTAGAGGTCGCAGAGCAGGCCGACGCCCTCGCGCACCGGCCCGTCCGGGATCTGCGCGCACTTGGCGACGAACGCCTCGAGCACGGTCCGCTCGACGTGCGAGCGCGCCGCCGCGATCACGTGGTCCTGCACCCGCGAGAACACCTCACCGGCGTTCAGGCCGTCGTCGATGCCTCGCTTGAGGCGGCGCGCGACCCCACCCACCTGGTGCTCCTCGCGGAACCGCAGCATCGCGAGCTGGTAGCCGGGGTCGAGCAGGCCGGCGTCGGGATCGCCGTCGTCACCGCCCCCCAGCACGTCGCGCACCCGCTCGATGAGCTTGTGCACGCTGGTCCTCTCCACCACCGTCTCGACCGCCAGGCCGGTCACGAAGCGGACCATGGCGAGCTGGTCCATCTCCTCGAACTCGCTGGCGTAGTCGGTCAGCAGCCCCTTGGCCACCAGCTGGAGCAGGACGTGGTTGTCGCCCTCGAAGGTGGTGAAGACGTCCGTGTCGGCCTTGAGCGCCGTGAACCGGTTCTCGGCCAGGTACCCGGCCCCGCCGCAGGCCTCACGGCACTCCTGGATCGTGCGGGTGGCGTGCCAGGTCCCGAGCGCCTTGACGCCGGCGGCCATCGACTCCAGCTCGCGGCGACGCTTGTCCTCGTCGAGCTCGCCGCTGAGCACCTCGTGCAGCTCGGCGGCGAGGACCTCCTGGGCGACGTGCAGCGCGTAGGTCCGGGCCAGCAGCGGGAAGAGCCGTCGCTGGTGCATGCCGTAGTCCAGGAGCAGCTGCTCCTCGTCGCGGGTCACGGCCTCGAACTGGCGCCGGCGCAGGGCGTACTTGACCGCGATGGTCAGCGCCACCTTCGAGGCGTTGATGGCCGCGCCGCCGACGCAGACCCGACCGGTGACCAGGGTGCCCAGCATCGTGAAGAACCGTCGGTTGACGTTCTCGATCGGACTCTCGTAGACCCCGGTCGCGCTGACGGTGGCGAAGCGGTCGAGCAGCGCCGCGCGCGGCACCCGCACGTGGTCGAACCACAACCGCCCGTTGTCGACGCCGTTGAGCCCCATCTTCAACCCGTCGTCCTCGACCCGGACGCCCGGGCAGACCACGCCTCCGGAGCGGATCGGGACGACGAACGCGTGCACGCCCTGGTCCTCGCCGGCCACCTCGAGCCGGGCGAAGACGACGGCGACCTCGCCGTGGACCGCGGCGTTGCCGATGTAGTCCTTGCCGCCCTGCTCGGTCGTGGTGTGGACGACGAACTCCTGGGTGGCCACGTCGTAGGTCGCGACGGTGTCGAGGGCCTGGACGTTGGAGCCGTGGCCGGTCTCGGTCATCGCGAAGCAGCCCATCAGCCTCCCGTTGACCAGGTCCGCGAGGTAGGCGTCGTGGTGCTGGCTGGTCCCCAGGTTGAGGATCGCGCCGCCGAAGAGGCCGAACTGCACGCCGGTCTTGACCAGGACCGACAGGTCACCGAAGGCCAGCGTCTCGAAGGCGGCCACGGAGGCGCCGAGATCACCACCCCCGCCGTGCTCGACCGGGAAGCCCAGACCGGTCTGGCCGGCCTCGGCCATCGCGACGACGACGTCCTTGACCCGCTCGCGGAAGTCCGCGTGACTCATCGTCTCCTGGTCCTCCAGGACCGAGGCGTGCTCGGCGAGGCTGACGCGCACCAGGTGGCGCACCTCGGCGTAGCGCCCGTCCAGGAGCCGGGTCAGGGCGGCGACGTCGATGCGATCCGCCGCCCCGTCCCCCGGCAGAGGGCGCCCGGGCGCGTTCAGGGAGTCGGACGTGCTGGCGGTGTCGGTGGCCATGTGCTGATGTTACCGGCGCGTAGCGCCGGCGTCGCCTCCGGACGAGGCGACGGCCCGAGCGCCACAGGTCCGAGGCCGCGACGGCTAGGGGCGGGCGTAGAAGTCGGGGAGACGCCAGTAGTACATCGACTCCTCCACCACCGGCCGACCCGGGCGCGGTGCGTGGATCATCATGCCGTCGCCGGAGTAGAGGGCGACGTGGAAGATCGACGCCGGGCTCGAGGAGTCCCCCCAGAAGACCAGGTCGCCGGCACGCAGGTCACCGATCGAGATCGGGGTCGACTGCTCGTACTGCGCCACGGAGTAGTGGGGAAGAGCGATCCCACCGGCCTGCCAGGCGCCCATCGTCAGACCCGAGCAGTCCCAGGCATCGGGTCCCGCAGCGGCCCAGATGTAGGGCTCACCGATCTGGGCGCGCGCGAAGGCGACCGCGGCCGCCGCACCCGACGACGGTGTCGGCGCGGGCGTCGACGCGGGTGCCGGCGCTGGAGCCGGCGCGGGGGCCGGCGCGGGGGCCGGGGCGGGCGCCGGCGCTGGAGCGGGGGCCGGGGCGGGCGCTGGCGGCGCGGGTACCGGGTCCGGCGCCGGCGCCGGCGCGGAGGGCGATGCCGAGTGCCTGGGAGCCGGGGACGGGGTGGGGTCGGGGGCGCCCTCGGCCGCGGGCTGCGGCGTGCGGGTCCTGGCCGGGGAGGACGCCGGCGCGTCGGGTGCCGCCGCGAGAGCGGCCTGCTCCGCGGCGCGGCGTGCGGCCTCGCGCTGGCGCTCCTCGAGGGCACTCTGACGACGGGCGGCGAGGGCGACGCTGAGGTCGCGCAGCTGGGCGACCCGCGCGACGAGGGCGCTGGTCTGCTGCTCGGCCAGCTGCGCCTCGGCGGACGCTGCCTCGGCGGTGGCCCGGGCCAGGTCCCGCGCGGCACGCGCCTCCCCGGCGGCGGCGTCGGCCCGGGAGCGCCGCTGGGTGGCGACCGTGCGGGTCGCGGACGCAGCCAGGGCCGTCGCCTCGGCGTCGCGGTAGCGGCCGTCGAGGCCCGACTCGGCCATCCGCATCGCGTTGGTCCGATCGACCACGGTGGTGATGCCGTCGGCGCGCGAGACCGACGCGAGGGCGCCCAGGCTCGGCGCCTGCTGGTAGGTGTCCAGCACGGTGCCGGCGTAGGCCGTGCGCTGGTCGGCGGCGCGCAGGGCGTCGCCGGCCGCGCGACGCTCGGCAGCGTCGGCCGCACGCCCGGCTCGGCGAGCGCGCCAGATCGCACCGTTGTAGGCCTCGGCGGCGCGGGCGGCGACCACGGCGGCGTCGTCGGCGCGCTGGGTGGCCGCGGCCAGGGCGGCCTGCGCCCCGGCCAGGTCGAGCTCGCCGGCCCGGACCTGCTGCTCGGCGAGGGACACCTCGGCCCGGCTGGGCACGGCGGGGTCGGCCGCGCTGGCCGGGGAGGCGGAGAGGCCGCCGGCGAGCGTGCCGGTGGTCAGGACGAGGGCGAGGCAGGGAGCGATCCCGCGGGGGCGGCGCACAGCGTGTCTCCAGAGGTCGGCGTTCGGGTCGTCACGCGGCGATCACCACACGACACTCACGTCACGCTAATGCTCAGAAACCCCAAAAGAAACAAAAACCTCAGAAAACCTTCGACGGCACGGCGTGTCGGCTTGCAAACTACATCAATGTCATTCTGCTTGCGCGGCCCCGGCGGGCTCGACGGGAACAGCTGCGGTGGTCGTCGTGGGATGGGAGCGCAGGCTCCGCTTCTCGAACTTCTGGCCGCTGGCGAGCCCCCCGACGTAGAAGGCGATGAAGGCGATGAACACCCCGGCGATGTCGTCGGCGATGTAGTGCCAGCCGAAGTAGATGGTCGCCACGACGGTGATGGCGAAGTTCACCCAGAAGACCCACTTGAGCACCTTGGACTGCAGCGTGAACTGCACCATCAGCGCCACCAGCAGGGTGATCGCGCAGTGCAGGCTGGCGAACCCGGCGACGGAGTTCACCAGTCCCTCGGCGCCCTGGGCCTGGTAGAGCACGTTGCCCCGGGTGCGCGACAGCGACGCCATCAGGTCGCCGCTGGGCGTCGAGGACAGGTCGACGTAGCGCGCGGCGTACTCGAAGCCCGGCCCGAGGGTGGGCAGGGCGTAGTAGGAGGCCGTGCCGAGGGTCCAGGCGATGCACTGCGAGGTGGCGAACCAGTAGCCGTAGGAGAGGTTGCGCGACCAGACCAGCCAGGCCGTCAGCGCGATCGGCACCAGCGGCAGGAACCACAGGTAGACGTAGGACAGCACGTGCGCCGAGAAGCCCGTGCCGAGCATGGCGTGCAGGACCGTCGAGGGCTCGTGGCCGAACATCAGCACGCGGTCCACGAGGTGCAGCTCGCGGTCGTACTTGGTGTCGATGACCTCCGGCAGCGCGGACTTCAGGTTGCGGTAGCTGACGTAGGTCACGTAGAAGCAGACGACGCCCAGCACCACCAGGGTCAACCGGTCACGGCCCCAGTGCGTGCGCAGCCGCTCCCGGACCACCGGGACGATCCGTGCCGGCCGCAGCCGGGAGCCCCACAGCGCGCGCGGCAGCAGGTCGAGCAGCACCGCGAAGAGGAGCAGCAGGGGCAGCCGCACCACGGTCGGCCCCAGGAAGCTGCCCTCGGGGTCGAGCAGCGGCCGGTCGTAGATCTTCGACACGACGAGGGCCAGCAGCCCCATCGTGGTGGCGATGCCTACGAGCAGGACGTAGGCACGGCGGTACACGATGCGCAGTCTAGGACCGGGGCGCGCGGGGTCGGCCCGCGGCGCGTCACCACCGCACCAGCCGGGTCGGCTCGACGCTCAGCGCGACCGACGCCCCGTGGTCCAGACCGGCCGGGGTCGCGGCGACGGCGTCGACCTCGCCGACGCCGTCGACCTCGACCACGAGCCGGACCTGGTCGGGGGTCGGTCGCCAGGTCACGACCCGGCCCCGCAGGGGCCCCTCGGAGCGCACGACCAGCGCTGAGCGGCGCAGCGCGAGGACCGGTCCCCCGCTGCCGGACGTCCGCCCGGCCAGCCCTGCGGCGGCGAGGACCCGGGCCGCGGCCGCACCCTCGAGGACGCGGGCGTAGCCGAGGAACAGCGCGGTGGCCGGGTCGGCCGGCCCGCTCCACACCTGGGCCGTGGCGCCCTCCTGGACCACCCTGCCCGCGCGCACCACGGCGAGACGGTCCGCGACGGCGTAGGCCTCCTCGTGGTCGTGGGTGACCAGCACCGTCGTGGTGCCGGCCCGGACCAGGATCCGGCGCAGGTCCCCGGCAAGCCGCTCGCGCAGGCTCGCGTCGAGGGAGGACAGGGGCTCGTCGAGGAGCAGCAACCGGGGCCGGGCGGCCAGCGAGCGGGCCAGGGCGACCCGCTGCCGCTCCCCGCCGGACAACGTCGTCGGCAGGCGGTCGCCGTATCCCTCCAGGCCGACCAGGGCCAGCAGCTCCTCGACCCGGGACCGACGCTCGGCGCGGCCCACCCGGCGCAGACGCAGCGGGTAGGCGATGTTGCGGGCCACGGTGAGGTGGGCGAAGAGCTGCCCGTCCTGGAACATCAGCGCGAACCCGCGCCGGTGGGTGGGGACGCCCGTCACGTCCTCGCCGTCCCAGCGCACCCGGCCCGCGGCGAGCGGTTCGAGCCCCGCGACGGCGCGCAGCAGGGTCGACTTGCCGCAGCCGGAAGGGCCGATCACGGCCAGGACCGACCCGTCGGGCACCTCGAGGCTGGCCTCGACCAGCGCCGGCACGCCGTCGTAGGCGACGCTCACCCCCTCGACCCCCAGCACCGTCACCACGCTCCCAGGGACGGCACGCGCAGGCGCTCGACGCCCAGCATGACCACCGCCGTGGTCGCGGCCAGGACGACCGAGGCCGCCAGGGCCATGTCGTAGTTGAGCTGGCCGGGATGTCCCAGCAGGCGGAAGATCACGACCGGGACGGTCGGCGCCTCGGGGCGGGCGAGGAAGGAAGTGGCCCCGAACTCGCCGAGCGACACCGCGAACGCGAAGCCGGCGGCGGCCAGGACCGGCTTCCACAGCACGGGCAGGTCGACGGTGAGCACGCCGCGCAGCGGTCCGGCACCCAGCGAGGCCGCCGCCTGGCGCTGGCGCGGGTCGACGGCAGCGAGGACCGGCACGAGCGTGCGCACGACGAGGGGCAGCGCGACCAGGGCCTGCGCCACCGGCACCAGCAGGGGGCTCTCGCGCAGGTCGAGCGGCGGACGGCCCAGGGTGATCAGGAAGCCGAAGCCCAGCGTCACCGCCGAGACGCCCAGCGGGAGCATGAAGACGCCGTCCAGGGCACTGCGCACCCGGCGCTCGGCGCGCGAGCGGGACCGGCGGGTGACCACCGCCGCGACCAGCACCCCCAGCAGCAGCGCCATCCAGGTGGCGTCGACGGCGGTGCGCAGGGAGTTGCCGAGGGCCTCGGTCACCGGCACCACGAGGGCCTGCTGGGAGCCCTGCGTGCTGAGCGCGCGGTAGCCGACCAGGCTCCAGGCGCCGTCGTCGCGCAGGGAGCCGACGACCAGGGCGGCCACCGGGGCCGCGACCGCCACGAGCAGCAGGGCCGTGGCCAGCACCGGGCCGACGTCGTGGCGAGCCGGGCGCCGCGCCGGGGCGAGGACCCGGACCCGGGTCGGGTCGGCGTCGCTGCGCAGCCGGGCCGAGATCGCGAGCAGGACCACGACGGCCAGCAGCTGGACGAGCGAGAGCGCCGCCGCCGCCTGGAGGTCGAGCAGGTTCGCGGTGAGCAGGTAGATCTCGGTCTCCACCGAGCTGTAGCGGACGCCGCCGAGGATGAGCACGACGCCGAAGGCGGTCGCGCAGAAGAGGAAGACGACGCTCGCCGCCGAGACCACGGCCGGCCGCAGGGCCGGCACGGTGACGGTGCGGAAGACCTGCGACGGGCTGGCGCCCAGGGCCGCCGCTGCCTCACCGGGCCGACGGTCCAGCGACTCCCACGAGGCGCCGACGGTGCGGATCACCACGGCGACGTTGAAGAAGACCAGACCGGCCACGATCGCCGTCGGCGTGCCGGCCAGGCCGAGCCCGGCCAGCGGGCCGGCCTCCCCGATCAGCAGGTCGAAGGCGACCCCGACGACCACCGTCGGCAGCACGAAGGGCACGAGCAGCGCCGCGCGCACGAGGCCCCGCCCGGGGAAGCGCAGCCGGTGGAGCACGTAGGCCGCCGGGAGGCCCAGCAGGACGGCCAGCACCGTGCCCACCGTCGAGGTCCACACGGTGAACCACACCACCCTGCCGGTGCGCGCACGGGTCAGCACCTCGAGCACGGCCCCCGGATCGAGGACCCCGTCGGGGCGGAACCCTCGTCCAAGGATGCCGACCACGGGCAGGACGAAGAACAGCCCGAACACGGCCAGCGGCAGCGCTGCCAGGGCCGCGGTGCCCAGCAGCCTCCTGGTCATCGGATCACGAGCTGGTCAGGTCGGCCCACTCGCGCAGCCAGTCGTCGCGGTTCGCGGCCACCTCGGCCGGGTCGACCGCGTAGGGGTCGGCGGGCTGCTCGGCCCAGCGGGCCCAGTCGCGCGGCAGGGGCGTGCCCTCGACGACGGGGTAGACGTACATGCTCGCCGGCAGCGCCTCCTGGACCGGTGGCGTGAGCAGGAAGTCGATCAGGGCCTGCCCGCCGGTGGGGTTCTGGGCCCCGGCGAGGAGGCCGGCGTACTCGACCTGCTCGAAGCAGGTGTCGAGCAGGGCGCTGGTCGTCGACCTGCCGTCCTCGACGGTGAAGGCCGGCGAGGAGTCGTAGGACACGACGATCGGGCGGGTGCCGTCGCCGCCGCCCTGGGTGAAGCCGGACTGGTAGGCCTGCTCCCAGCCGGGGGTGACCTGGGCGCCGTTCTCGATCAGCCGCTCCCAGTAGACCGGCCAGTCCTCGCCGTAGGCGGCGACCGTGGCCAGCAGGAAGGCGAGCCCGGTCGAGCTGGTCGTCGCGGCCGGCAGGACCAGCAGGTCGGCGTAGGCCGGCTTGGTCAGGTCGTCGAGCGAGGCCGGCGGGTCGAGGTCGCGCGCGGCGAACCACGTGTCGTCGACGTTGACGCACACGTTGCCCTCGTCGACCGGCGTCAGCGCGCCGGCGTCGTCCCCCGGCAGCGCGTAGTCGGCGACCCCGGCAGGC
Source organism: uncultured Actinomycetota bacterium (assembly GCA_963822495.1). Lineage (GTDB taxonomy): Bacteria > Actinomycetota > Actinomycetes > Propionibacteriales > Nocardioidaceae > Nocardioides. Next base: position 158,153 of record CAWGHQ010000010.1, read on the forward strand.
TCGTCGGTCGGGGCGTACGGGGTGAACACGTCGTTCTCGAGCGCCCGGGAGCCGAAGGTGTTGTCGACGCCGTAGGCCACGTCCCCGGGCGGCTGGCCCTCGAGCGAGGACCAGCTGGTTGGTCAGGGCACCGGCATCGCCCAGGGGTCGCTGCTCGACGGTGTAGCCGGAGGACTCCTCGAAGTCGCGCAGCACCGACTTGGGCAGGAAGAAGGAGTCGTGGGTGACCAACGTGACCGTGCCGCCTCCCGAGGGGGCCGACGGGTCGCCCGCGCTGCTGGCGCCGGCGGTGTCCCGTCCTCCAGCCAGGCTGCAGGAGGTCGCCAGCGAGAGGCCGGTCAGCACCCCCACCAGGACAGCGGTTCGGCGTGCGCGCACGATCATCTGGACTCCCTTCGCCGGTGCTAGCCGGAGCAGGTTCGGAGGGTCTGCGGCTTCTCCGCACTCTCAGCACGCATGGCGTGCTCCCCTGTCTGTGCCGTCACCCTACGCCGGGAGGCACCGGGTCTCGCCCCGGCCCCGACGGCGGCAGGTGTGCCACCCTGCGGGCGTGACCTCGAACCGTTGCCAGCCCCCCGCGCGCCCGTGACGGGCCGCGCTCCGGTCCCCGGCGGGGTGCGCACCGAGGCGCGCTCCTTCGCCGACCTCGACCCCGCCACGGCCTACGCCTGCTGGCGGTTGCGCCAGGCGGTGTTCGTGATCGAGCAGGACTGCCCCTACCCCGACCTCGACGGCCGCGACCTCGAGCCCGGGACGCGCCACGTCCTGCTGCTGGAGCACGCCGACCTGGGAGGCTACCTGCGCGTCCTCGACGACGGCGACCACGCCAGGATCGGCCGGGTCGTGCTGGCCCGGACGGCCCGGGGCCGCGGGCTGGCCGACGTCCTGATGGCGGCCGGGGTGGCCGAGACCGCCGGTCGGGCCTGCGTGCTGGACGCGCAGTCACCGCTCGCCGGGTGGTACGCCTCCCACGGCTTCGTGGTCAGCGGCCCCGAGTTCCTCGAGGACGGCATCCCGCACCTGCCGATGCGCCGCCCAGCGGGCTGAGCCGAGCCCTGCTCCAGGGCTGGGGGAACCGCGCCGGTCGCCGGGACGTCGGACCATGGACGAGAGGACTCCGATGACGGCTCTTCTGCCGCGGGCAACGCGCTCAGCGCTGGTCCTGACCGGCGCTGCCGCGCTGCTCAGCTGGCCCGGAGGCGCGAGCCCGGTCGCGGCCTCGTGCGCCGGCCCGCAGCTGATGATCGGCGCCGAGCCACGACCCACGGTGACGCTCGGCTCCGGCGTCGTGGTCGAGGGTCGCTTCTTCGTGGACGGCTGCGACGACACGGGTGGGCAGGCCGGGGGCTGCTCGGCGCCGGCCGAGCCGGAGGCAGAGCCCCAGCAGGACGTCGTGCTGGAGGTGCACCAGGGCGGTCGCAGCGTCGAGCTCGCCACCGCCGACGCGGACGGGGCGACGGGTGACGGCTTCGGGGAGGTCGCCTGGGAGGTGGTCCTGCCCACGACCCTGCACCCCGGTCCGGCGACGCTGGTCGCCGCCCGGAGGGGCGAGGACCTGCCGGCCCGGCTCGCGGTCCGGCTGACCAGCGCCACCTACCCCCCTAGCGCCCCTAGCAGCGCTACGCGGGCAGGAGCGCGAAGACCACGCCTTCGGGGGTCTCCTCGCGGTCGGCCTGGCCCCGGGCGACGAGCAGCTCGAGGTGCGCCTTGGTCTCCATCGTCGCGAGGGCGGCGTTGAAGACGTCGAGGTCGGTCAGGGCGTACGCGTGCCGGGTCCAGGGCAGCAGACCGGCCACGGCCCACGGCGTCAGGGCACCGCCGCCCAACGCCTCCGCGCACTGCCGCAGCCGCTCCTCGTGGTGGGCGAGCAGCGCGTCGATCCGGTCGTGGCTGGAGGGGGCGAGGGGCCCGTGCGCCGGCAGCAACCGCAGGTCGGGAAGCGCGCGCACCTTGCTCAGCGAGCCCATGAAGTCGCGCAGCGGCTGCTCCACCGGCACCGGCTCGAAGCCGATGGAGGGCGTGATGGTCGGCAGGACGTGGTCGCCCGCGAACAGGAGCCCGGCGGCGTGGTCGGCGAAGACGAAGTGGCCCTGGGTGTGGCCGGGGGTGTGGACCGCGGCGAGGGTGCGCGAGCCGACCGCGATGTCGTGGTCGTGCTCGAGCCAGGTGTCGGGGTAGGCCCAGTGGGTCGGGTCGAGGGTCGGGCTGCCCGTGAGGGAGGCCCAGCGCTCGGCGAGGTCGCCCGCTCCGGCCGCGTGCAGCAGCCGGACGGTCCCGCTCCGGTCGGGCCTGGCGTGGATCAGGTCGAGGGTCGCCTTGTCGCCGAGGCCGAGGCACACCTCCGCACCGACCTCGCGGGCGATGACCGAGGCGAGCGTGTAGTGGTCGCGGTGCACGTGGGTGACCAGGAAGCGGCGGATGTCGGCGAAGCCGAAGCCGATCGAGGCCAGGGACCTCTCGAGCAGCTCGCGCGCCTCGGTGATCGACCAGCCACCGTCGACCAGGGTCAGGCCCTGCTCGGTCTCCAGCACGTAGACGTTGACCGCCCGCAGCCCGTCCTGCGGCAGCGGGAGGGGGATGCGGTGCACGCCGTCGCCGACCGGCCAGGCGCCGGGCTCGGTCCAGTGCAGGCCGGAGTCCTCGGAGACCGCGCGGGAGGTGCTCGCCGGAGGCTGGCTGCTCACGCCCGGCAGGCTACGCCCGGGCGAGGCCGCCGCGCCTGCGAGAGTCGGGACGTGACCCCGTCGGCCGACCCGGAGACGACCGCGCTCGTGGCGGCGCTGCGCGCGGCCGGCTGCGTGTACGCCGAGGAGGAGGCCGCGCTGCTCCTGAGCGCCGCCCCCGACCCCGACCAGCGTGCGGTGCTGCTGGCGCGACGCACCTCCGGGGAGCCGCTCGAGCTCGTCCTGGGCTGGGCCGACCTCGCCGGCACCCGGGTGGTCGTCGCGCCCGGCGTCTTCGTCCCACGGACCCGCAGCGGGCTGCTGGTGCGGCTGGCGGTGGCCGCCCTCCCTCCGGACGGGGTGCTGGTCGACCTCGGCTGCGGCACCGGAGCGCTGGCGGCGGCCGTGCTGGCGCGGCGTCCCGACGCCCAGGTGTGGGCGGTCGACGTCGACCCGGACGCGGTGACGTGCGCGCGGCGCAACCTGCCGGCCGACCGGGTCCTGGAGGGCGACCTGTGGGAGCCGCTGCCCGGGAGCCTGCGCGACGGCGTCCACGTGGTGCTCGCCAACGCTCCCTACGTGCCGACCGGGGAGGTCGCCCTGATGCCGCCCGAGGCCCGGGACCACGAGCACCGCGTGGCGCTGGACGGAGGCGTCGACGGGCTCGAGGTGCAGCGCCGAGTGGCCCGGGGAGCCATGGCCTGGCTCGCTCCGGGCGGGGTGCTGGTCGTCGAGACCAGCCGGCGCCAGGCGCCCGCCACCCGGGACCTGCTGCACCGGGCCGGGCTCCTCGCGGGCGTCGAGACCGACGACGACCTCGACGCGACCGCCGCGACCGGGCGCCGTCCGGCAGGACGCTCGGACCCATCCGGGGACGCGGTGGCTCCGAACCAGGACTGACCGTGCGTTCACCGCGCTGACCCGATCTCCCGAGGACGTCCCCATGCTCCGCAGCTCCCACTCCCTGCGCCGAGGCCTCGCCGCCACCGCGGCCGCCGCCCTGCTCGCCCTGCCGCTCAGCGCCTGCGGAGCCGTCGACGACATCACCGGCGGCGGCTCGCCCGACCCGGTCGCCACGGTCCCCAACCTGAAGGGGGAGGACACCGCGATCAAGCTGGACAGCGGATTCGCCGGCGCCCTGAAGAAGCTCGGCCTGACGCCGGGCGTCGTCGGCGGCGCCAAGCTGACCGACGGCTCCCTGGTCTTCCCGATCACCGGCGGCAACGTGACGCTCTTCAAGCCCGGCGAGGTCTCCCCCTACGTCATCGGTCAGGTCCAGCACGAGGGCTCGGGCCTCACGCTGTCGGCCGGCGGCACGACCGTCGCGCTGACCAACCTCAACGTCGACCCGGGCGCGTCCCGCGTCTACGGCGACGTCGCGGTCAACGGCAAGACGGCCGCGACCAGCGCCTACCTCTTCGCGCTCGACGGTCGGACCCTGAAGCCGGTCAAGACCGAGAAGGGCACCGCGATCCTCACCGGCACCAAGGTCGCCATCTCCGACGTCGCCGCGCCGCTGCTCAACAAGACCTTCCAGACCAAGGCCGTCAAGGCGGGCCTGCTGGTCGGCGTCGCGACGATCACGGTGAAGACCAGCTGACCTCGCTGTCCGGCGGTCGGCCGAGGGCCGCCGGACCCAGCCCTGGTCAGTGCTCGCGCAACGCCTCGACGAGGTCGGCCTTGACCATGGACGACCGCCCGTCGATCTCCAGCTCGGCGGCCCGCGCGCGCAGCTCCTCGACGGTCCACTCCTCGTAGGACGGGGAGTGGCCGCCGCGGCTGCCGACCTCGGAGCGCGACGACGCAGCGGCGGCGTTGGCGATGCGCGCCGACTTCTCCTTGCTGTTGCCCTCGTCCCGGAGCTTCTCGTAGAGCCCGTCGTCCTTGACGCTGGGTCGGGGATCCTGACGCTCGGGCATGGCGTGCTCCTCTCGATGACGGCCACCGCGCTCGCGGGTCGTCCGCACGCTAGCGACCAGCCGGTACCGCCGCCACCGGCCCCCGGGGTGGTGCCGCCCTCGGCTGCGACTGGGAGGGTGGGAGTCCCACCGCCGAACTCCCGAGGATGCCTGTGCCTGCGATCGAGACCGTCCTGCTCGACCTCGACGGGACGCTCGTCGACTCCGTCTTCCTGCACACCACGGCCTGGAAGGCCGCCTTCCGCGACGTAGGCGTCACCGCCCCGAGCCACCGCATCCACCGAGCGATCGGGATGGGTGGCGACCGTCTGGTCGCCCACGTGGCCGGCGACTCGGTGGAGAGCGCGATGGGCGACGAGCTGCGCGAGCGGCACCAGCAGTGCATCGACGAGCGGTTCTCCGAGATCACCCCCACCGACGGTGCCGGTGAGCTGCTCGAGGCCCTGCGCGAGCGCGGCCTGACCGTGGTGCTGGCGAGCTCGGCCGACAAGGAGCTCTCCGAGCGGCTCCTCGACCTGCTCGACGGCGCCGGACGGCACCTCCACGAGTCGGTCGCCGGCGGCGACGCCGAGCACAGCAAGCCCGACCCCGACCTCGTCGAGACCGCGCTCGAGGCCGTGGACGCCGACTCGGCGGTGATGATCGGCGACTCCGTCTGGGACGTCGAGGCGGCCGCCAAGGCAGGCGTCGCGTGCATCGGTCTGCTCTGCGGCGGCTTCGGCGAGGCCGAGCTGCGCGAAGCCGGCGCGATCGCCGTCTTCGACTCCCCCCGCGACCTCCTCGACCACCTCGCCGACACCCCCCTCGGGGGTTGAGGGGCGAGCGCAGCGACCACAAGGTTGAGGAGGAGTGCGCCCCGCGTCCGACATCCGCAGTTTCACCGGTTCACCGGTGAAACTGCCGCTTCTGCACCGCTGCATCACCGCAGAAGCGCTCGGATGGGTGCAGAACTTCAAGGCGCTGCAGGCGGTCGCAGAACGCCCTCCTCCTCAGCCCCCGGGTCGGGCGCGGGCGCCCTCCTCCTCGATCACCGAGGCGCGTAAGTCAGCCGAGCGAGCGGTCGAGGTTGAGGGCTGCGCTGATCAGGCTCAGGTGGGTGAAGGCCTGGGGGAAGTTGCCGAGCTGGACGCCGGTCAGTCCGATCTGCTCGGCGTACAGGCCGAGGTGGTTGGCGTAGGTGAACATCTTCTCCAGCGCCAGCCGCGCGTCGTCGAGCCGCCCGACCCGGGTGAGCGCCTCGACGTACCAGAAGGAGCACAGTGAGAAGGTGCCCTCGGGGCCCTCGAGACCGTCGGTCGACCGACCGAGGTCGTAACGGAACACGAGGCTGTCGGAGACGAGCCGCTCCTCGATCGCCGCCAACGTCGAGACGAAGCGCGGGTCGTCGGGGGCGACGAACTTGACCATCGGCATCAGCAGGACCCCGGCGTCGAGGGTGTCGGACCCCTCGTGCTGGACGAAGGCGCCCAGTTCGGCGTCCCAGCAGCGTTCCATCAGCCGCTCGTAGATCTCGTCGCGCGTACGCGACCAGGCGCCGGCGTCGCCCGGCAGCCCGCGCTGGCGTGCTGTGCGGATCATCCGCTCGAGGGCCACCCAGGCCATCAGCAGCGACGTCGTGTGGTGGCGCGGCTCGTCGCGGACCTCCCACATCCCGGCGTCGGGACGGTCCCAGTTGTCCATCAGCCACTCCAGCACGCGGGTCAGGTCCGACCAGGCGTCGTAGGAGAGTCCGTTGCCGTACTTGTTGAACAGGTAGACCGAGTCGATCAGCTCGCCGTAGATGTCGAGCTGGAGCTGGCCGGCGGCGGCGTTGCCGACGCGGACGGGCTGCGAGTCGAGGTACCCGCGAAGGTGGTCGAGCTCGACCTCCTGGGAGGGGACGTTGCCGTCGATGTCGTAGAGCACCCGCAGCGGACCCAGCTCGGGGTCGACGTCGTCGCCCTTCTCGAGCCGGCGCGAGAGCCAGCCCATGAAGGCGTGCGCCTCGTCGGTGAACCCCAGGCGCAGCAGCGCGTAGAGGCTGAAGGCGGCGTCGCGGATCCACACGTACCGGTAGTCCCAGTTGCGCGGGCCCCCGACCTCCTCGGGCAGGCTCGTCGTGGGTGCTGCCACGATCGCCCCGCTGGGCTCGTGGGTGAGCAGCTTGAGGGTCAGCGCGGAGCGGTTGACCATCTCGCGCCAACGGCCCTGATAGGTCGACGTCGCCAACCACTCGCGCCAGAAGCGGGCGGTCTGCCCGAACAGCAGCGCCGGGTCCTCGCAGTCCTCGGGATGCAGGTCGTCGTGCTCGTCCAGGACCTGGAGCACGAAGAGTGCCTCGTCGCCGGCTCGTAGCGTGAAGTCGGCGCCGAGCTCGCCGCCCGACGAGGTCAGGTCGACCGTCGACACGACGCCGAGCCTCAGTCCGCCACCGGTGAGCAGCGCATCGTTGCCCCGCAGCTCGACGTCCGGCGTCACCCGCCCGTAGTCGGGACGCGCCGCGAGCTGCATGCGCAGCCGGGTCGAACCGCGCACGGCCGTCACCCGACGCACGATCCGCTGTCGGTGGTCGGGGTCGTGGGCGCGCAGGATCGGCATGAAGTCGTGGACCTCGGCCACGCCCTCCTCGGTGAGGAAGCGGGTGACCAGGATGTTGGAGTCGGGGAAGTAGAACTGCGCGGTCGAGACGTGCCCGTCGATCACCTCGAAGCGCCAGGCGCCCCCCTGGTCGGGGTCGAGCAGCGCGCCGAAGACGCTCGGAGAGTCGAACCGCCCGGCACAGAACCAGTCGATCGTGGCCTCGGAACCCACCAGTGCGCAGGTGCGCAGGTCACCGATCAGGCCGTGGTCGGCGATGGCGAGGAACTCCCGGTCGCCCTGCACCCGCTGCGGACCGCCGGTCCCAGCGGCCCGCGCCCCCTCCTGGCCGGACGGGACCTGCTCCTGCTCGCTCATCGGTGCTACTCACTCATTCCCGGACCTGGCGTCGTCGCGGCCGAGCCGCCAGCCGCCCTCGGGCAGGTCGAGAGCGGCCTGCGGGCCCCACGACCCCTTCGCGTAGGGCTGGAGGTCGGGCGGGTCGTCCAGGATCGGCTGGACCACCTCCCAGAGCCGCTCGACCTCGTCGGCGCGGGTGAAGAGGGTCTGCTCGCCGCGGATCACCTCGAGCAGCAGCCGCTCGTAGGCCTCCAGCGAGTCTGCGTGGGGGAAGTCCTCGGCGAAGTCGAGGTGCATCGTCGCCTCAGCCAGGACCATGTCGGGGCCCGGCAGCTTGGCGCGCATGTCGACGCTGACCTGGGGGTCGTCGGTGAGCTCGAGGACGAGCTCGTTGGGTCCGGGGTCCACCCCGAAGATGAGGCTCTCGGCGCTCCGGAAGCGCAGCGTGATCGTGCGTCGCCCCTGGGCGAGCGCCTTGCCCGTACGCAGGTAGAAGGGCACGCCGCGCCACCGGTCGTTGTCGACGTAGGCCTCGATGGCCACGAACGTCTCGACCTGGGAGTCCTCGGCCACGTCCTCCTCGTCGCGGTAGCCGTCGAACTGGCCGAAGACGACGTTGTCCTTGGTCAGCGGCCGCAGGTCACTCGAAGACGGCGGCCTTCGCGTTGCGCACGGCGTCGGCGGTGAACGTACCGGGGTCCTCGAGCGCCACGAACCCGAGCAGCTGGGAGAGGTGGGTGGAGATCATGTCGCGCAGGCAGCCGGTCGACTCGTAGAAGCTGCCGCGGCCCTCGATGCCGAGGTCCTCGGGCACGTCGATCTGGACCGAGGTGAGGTGGGTGGCGTTCCAGGCCGGCTCGAAGAGGCCGTTGGCGAAGCGCAGCGCGAGGATGTTCTGCACGGCCTCCTTGCCCAGGAAGTGGTCGATGCGGAAGACCTGGTCCTCGCTGACGACCTCCTTCAGCGACGCGTCCAGCTCGCGAGCCGAGGCCAGGTCGAGGCCGAAGGGCTTCTCGACGACCAGGCGGGCCCGCTCGACGAGGCCCTCGCGCCCGAGCATCGCGATCATGTCCTGCATGGCCGAGGGCGGCACGGAGAGGTAGACCAGGCGGCGGACGTCGGCCAGGTCGTCGCTCTGGCCACCGGACCCGACCAGGGCGCGCTCGGCGGACGAGACGGCCTCGGCGAGCTCTGCGCCGTCGTCGGCCGAGGAGGTCTGGAAGGAGACCCGGCCGACGAGGTCCTCGAGGGTCGTCTCGTCGAGGTCGTCGACGCTGCGCCGCAGGCCGTCGCGTACCCGGTCCCGGAACTCGTCGTCGGTCCCGGGGCTGTGCCGCCCGCTGCCGATGATGGCGTAGTCGCTGGGCAGGCGACCGTCGGCCGCGAGGCGGTAGAGCCCGGGGAAGAGCTTGCGGGCGGCGAGGTCGCCCGTGGCGCCGAAGAGCACCAGCACGTGGGGAGGCAGCGCCTCGGGGTGGGAAGTCACCCGCCCAGCCTGCCAGCCCGGCCGCACCCGTGCAGACACCCCGCCGGGCCCCCGTCGCCGCGGGCGGGCAGGCGCCGCACGAAACCGGCAGTCATGCTCGGGGCCAGTCTGCGTGAGTCGGGCCACCGAGCGTGACCGCCGGCAGGCCCCACTATGCCGTACGGGCTCGAGTGCTGAACAGGCCATCGTACGAAGACCACCCGCGGGGAGGTAAGGGTTTCGGTCCTAAAACTTTCAAGAATCTTCGTGACTCGGGGCACGCCGGGTGAGGTCGTGGCCCCTGGGGTCCCCCGTCGTGCACCCGGCGTCGGGGCCGGTGAGGTCGTGCTGGAGCCCCCACAGCACCGCCTGCGCACGACGCTGGACGCCGATCTTGCGGTAGGCGCTGCGGATGTAGGTCTTGACCGAGTTGATGGACAGCCCGGCGTGGTCCGCGATCTCCTGGTTGCTGAACCCCTGCGTGATCTCGGTGATCGTCTGGGCCTCGCGCGCGCTGAGGCCCTCGGCCCGGCCCGGCCAGGTCAGCGCGGCCTCGGGGACCACCACGATGCCGGCGTGGACCTGCTCGAGCGCCGCGACGAGCACGTTGGCCCGCAGCCCCTTGCTCAGGTAGCCGCCTGCACCCGCGACGACTGCCTCGCGCACCAGCCGGGGCTCGAGGTCCCAGCTGTAGACGACCATCCGCGGCCCGCCGGCCTCGCCGGGTTCCAGCGCGTCCGCGACCCGGGCGAGACGGTCCACCAGCAGGAGGTCGACCCCGCTCGTCGAGGGAGCGGCGAGATCGGCGTCCACGACCTGCACCCGATCGGCATAGGGCGCCAGCATCGCGCGGACCCCGGCCACGACCAGCTCGTGGTCGTCGACGACCGCCAGGCGGACCGGTCCGGGAGTGCGGTCGGTGGGCCGGCTCAAGCGCCATCCTTTCGCCGGGCGGGACGGGTGACCCCGCAAATGGCTCACCCTAGACCGACGCGGACCGGCGCCCGGCGCCTCGACGCTGCGCCTGCCGTCCCAGACCCGGCAGCGGTCGGGCCGGCGCGCCGGCCCCCACCAGCGGGCAGGATGGCTGCCATGCACCATGTCGAGCTGTTGTGGGACGCGCAGACGGACGCCGCGGTCCGCGAGCAGTGGCGTCGGCTGGCCGAGGCCGACCTGCCGAGCCTGGCCCACCACCGCAGCCCGAGCAACGCGCCGCACGTCACCCTGGCCATGACCGAGGCCTGGCCCGACGGGCTCGACGCGCCGACCCTGCCCGGCCTGCCGCTCGCGGCGCGGGCCGACGCCCTGACCTGCTTCGGCCGCGGCCCCTACGTGCTGGTCCGCACGCTCGTGGTGACGACCGGGCTGCTGGCCCTCCACGAGGCCGTCGGCGCCGAGCTCGGCGAGCCGGCGCGCGAGCACGTCGCCCCCGGGAGGTGGGTGCCCCACGTGACGCTGGCCCACCGCCTGGACGCGGAGCAGGTCGGCCGCGCCCTCGACCTGCTCGCCGGCGACGCCGCCCTCGAGGGCCGCCTCGAGCGGGCTCGGCACTGGGACTCGACGGCGCGCACGGAGCGTCCCCTCGGCCACCCGCCCGCCGGTCGGTAGCGTCGCGGGATGAGTACCCGCCGCTTCGCCTTCGCCTTCGAACGCCGCTACCGGCTCGCCGGACTGCCCTTCGGGGTGACCCCGGCCCGGGTCTGGGCCGAGGTGGACGGACCGGAGGTGGAGGTGCCCGAGCTGCGGGTCCGCTTCGGGCCCTGGTCGCTGCGGACGGCCCTGACCAACGTCGTCGGCTCCGAGGTCACCGGACCGTTCGCCTTCGCCAAGACCGCCGGGCCGGCCCACCTCTCCTTCGCCGACCGCGGCGTCACCTTCGCCACGACCAGCCGACAGGGCCTGTGCATCCGCTTCCACGAGCCGGTGCGGGCGATCGAGCCGACCGGTCGACTGCTGCACCCCGGGGCGACCCTGACCGTCTCCGACCCGGTCGGCCTGGCCGCCGCCCTCACCGGCCCGACGCCGGGCGCCGCGTCGTGATCGGCCCGTCCTACGACGTCGCCGCCCTGCGCGCTCAGCTGCCCGCACTGGCAGGCGGCACGGCGTTCTTCGACGGACCGGGCGGCTCGCAGACGCCGACCGCGGTCGCGCAGGCGGTGGCCGCCACGATGACGCGGGGCCTGTCCAACCGAGGCTCGACGACGGCCTCGGAGCGCGCGGCGGACGAGGTCGTCCTGGCCGCCCGGTCCGCGGTCGCGGACCTGGTCGGCGGGGTCCCCGGCGGGGTGGTGCACGGCCGGTCGATGACCGCGCTGACCCTCGAGGTGTCCCGGGCGCTCGCCAAGGGATGGGGTCCCGGCGACGAGGTCGTGGTGACCCGGCTCGACCACGATGCGAACGTCCGACCGTGGGTGCTCGCCGCACGCGCCGCCGGCGCCGAGGTCCGCTGGGCCGACTTCGACCCGTCCACCGCCGAGCTGCACCCGGAGATGGTGGCGTCGCTGATCGGCGCCCGCACCCGCCTCGTGGCCATCACCGGCGCCTCGAACCTGCTCGGCACCCGCCCGGACGTCGCCGCCGTCGCATCGGCCGCCCACGCGGTCGGCGCCCTGCTCTTCGTCGACGGCGTCCACCTGAGCGCCCACGACAGCGTCGACGTCACCGCGCTGGGCGCCGACCTGTTCGCGTTCTCGCCCTACAAGCTGATGGGACCGCACTGCGGCGTGCTGCACGGCGACCCGGCACTGCTCGAGACCATCCACCCCGACAAGCTCGAGGTCTCGACCGACGCGGTGCCGGAACGCTTCGAGACCGGGACCCTGCCCTACGAGCTGCTGGCCGGCGTCACCGCGATGGTCGACGTGCTGGCCGCGATCGCCGACCCCGCCGGCGGCGAGTCCGCCGGGCCGGGTGCACCCACCGGACCGGGTGAGCCCGGGCTCACCCGCCGCGCCCGGCTGGAGCGCTCGATGTCGGCCGTGGCCGCCCACGAGCTGCGGCTGCGGGAGCGGACCGAGGAGGGGCTGCTGGCGCTCGGACTCACCGTCCGCTCGCGGGCCCGCCGGCGCACGCCGACGCTCCTGGTGACCTTCGAGGGCGTGCCCGGGGTGGAACCGGCGGACGCCTACCGGTTCCTGGCCGAGCGCGGTGTGAACGCGCCCGCTGGTCACTTCTACGCCCGGCACGCCTCGCAGCACCTCGGGCTGGGAGAGCGCGGCGGGCTCCGGATCGGGATCTCGCCCTACACCGACGACGAGGACGTCGACCGGCTGCTCACCGCGCTCGGCGAGCTGGTCGCTGCGCACTAGTCAGTCGGTGTGGGGCGGACCGTCCAGCGTGGCCAGCTCGGTCTCCTCCCGGCGTCCCCGCAGCGTCGCAGCGCCCGCACGACGCCAGTTGCCGCGCTCGGCGGCGTCGGCCGCCTCGACGCTGCTCCACCCGGCGAGCACCATCGGGTCACCGTCCGCGCGGCCGCCCGGCGGGTCCTTGGCGAGGTCGCACAGACGCGCGGCCGAGTTCACCGAGTCGCCGATCACGGTGTACTCGTAGCGCGACTCCTCCCCGACGTTGCCGGCCACCGCGGGCCCGGTGGCGATGCCGATGCCGGCGGTGATCTCGCCGACCTCCTCGGCCAGCCGGGCCGCGACCCTCCGGCCGGCACGCAGGGCCGCCCCGGCGTGGTCGTCGAGGTCGACGGGCGCGTTGAAGACCGCCAGCACCGCGTCCCCGATGAACTTGTTGACCAGTCCGCCCTCGCGCGCGACCTCGGCCACGATCACGCTGAAGAACCGGTTGAGGGTCTCGACGACCTCACCGGGCTCGCGCTCGGCGGCATAGGCCGTGGAGCCGACCAGGTCGACGAAGAGCACCGAGACGGTCCGGGTCTGCCCGCCGAGCTCGACCTCCCCCTCACTGGCGGCCGCGGCCACCTCCCGCCCGACGTGGCGCCCGAAGACGTCGCGCAGCCGCTCGCGCTCACGCAGGCCCCGCGCCATCTCGTTGAAACCGGCTTGGAGCAGCCCGAGCTCGGTGCCGTCGTAGACCGAGATCTCGGTGTCGAGCTCGCCCTCCCCCACCCGCAGCAGGGCTCGGCGCACCGAGGCGATCGGCGCCACGACCGCGCGGGCGGTCAGCACGGTGACGAGCAGGCCGAAGACCAGCACGATGCCGGCCAGGCTCAGCACGATGACCGCGAACCGGGTCGAGGTCATCTGGTCGTCGCTGAGGAACACGACCGCGGCGACGACGAGGCCCATCACCGGCGCGCCGGTGCCGATCGCCCAGAAGACGACCATCCGGCGCCGGACCCCGACCAGGCCGCGCCCGTCCCGCACGAGGTCGCCGGACAAGGCCCGAGCGGCGACCGGGCGCAGACCGAACTCGCTGAGCAGGTAGGCCACCGCACTCACCACGAGGCCGGCGATGCCGATGGTGAACGCCGAGCCGAGGACGCGCTCGGGCTGGAGGACGACCGCCTGGCCGGTGAAGAGCACGAAGGCCCCGGCCCACATCACAGCCTGGATGAGCGTCAGTCGCAGCGGAAGCCGCAGGGCAGTGCGACGCTCCGCCGCGGCTCGGCTCCTCACCGGCGTTGACCCATCGCAGCGCCCGCAGGGCGCTCAGCGTCGCCCAGAACCCGCCGACCACCACCGCGAAGGCGACGTAGACCGGAAGCGTGATCGCCAGCCCGAGCCCGCTGGACGCGGTCAGGCCCGTGGTCGGGACCACCAGGACCGAGAGGACCGTCACGATCCCGGCACCGATCAGGTGGGTGGTCACGAGCATCGCGGTGAGCAGCACCTGGAGCCGGACCCGCAGCCGTCGCGGGGTCTGGTCGGAGGGCCCGAGCAGGACCGACTCGAAGGCGGTCTCCCGACCGGCCCCCTCGCTCCTCGGCATGCGCACAACCTAGTGGGGTCCGGCGCGCTGGGTGGCCGGGAGCGCATCTCGCGACCGGTCCCACCGACCGGGGCCACCGCTCACCCCCATGGGTGGAAAACCCGTCGGGGACTAGCGCTTCGTAGAACCTTTGTGCAAGGTTGTCCTACGTTGCACAAGAATCCACACGACCTTCAACAAGCGAACGAGCCGAGACCGGACGGACAGGAGGCGGACCGTGAACGATCGGGACGCGCGACACGACCGTCACCACAGGCCGGCCCGGACCGGCCGAGGCCACCTGGCCGGTGGCCTCCGGTGAACGACACGGTCCCGGGCCCCGACGTCCCCGCCTCCCGCTCCCCGGGCGGGGAACGGTGGCGCATCGGAGTCCTTGCCCGGCGCGTCGGGCTGAGCGAGAGCCTGCTGCGGGCCTGGGAGATGCGCTACGGGTTGTTGAGCCCCGTCCGGAGCACGTCGGGCTACCGGCTCTACGGCCCGGAGGACGAGCGTCGCATCCGCGCGATGGTCGAGGCGCGCGGGCGCGGGGTGCCGGCTGGTCGCGCCGCCGCCGAGGTCCTGGCCGCCGAGCGCACCGGGACGTTCGGCGACGTGTCGCCCGACCTCGATCCCCACGCCAGCGGCAACCCCGAGGACCACGACGCCGTGCGCGCCCGCCTCCAGCTCCACGCCGCGATGGCCACCTACGACGCCGCAGCCATGCACGAGACGATCGACCGGGTGCTGCGTGCGGCCTCGGTGGAGTCGACCATCCGGGACGTCCTCCTGCCGTTCATGCACGAGGTCGGCCGGGGTTGGGCGGCAGGCGAGGTCGACATCGCGGACGAGCACTTCGCCACCGAGGTCGTGCGGTCCCGCCTGGCGGCCCTGAGCGCCGGCGGCAACGCCCCGACCGGCCCCCTCGTGCTCCTGGCCTGCCCCGCCGGGGAGTCGCACGACCTGGGCCTGAAGGGATTCGAGGTCATCCTCCAACGCTCGGGCTGGCGCACCTGCTACCTCGGGCCCAACACCCCCTCCCACGCCCTGCTGACCTCGGCGCGCACCCTGCGGCCCGACCTCGTCGTCCTCGCGGCGACACGGCGCTCCGCCTTCGTCATCGACGACGACGACCTGCGCGAGCTGAGATCGCAGTGGCCGGTAGCCATCGGTGGCGCCGGCGCCGACGCCGCGCTGGCCGCGTCCTGGGGCGTCACGCACCTGGTCGGCGACCCGGTCGTGGCTGCCCGGAGCCTGCTCTCCCAGACGGCTCCCGCACCGGCCGGACCAGGCCGCCCCGCCCGACACGGGTCCTGCTGCGCCACGTGCTGGTCCGGTGTGAGCGCGCCACCCGCCTGCAGCACCCATCCAAGCCCCAGCCGCCTCCGAACGACCGAAGGAACGCCATGAACGGCCCTGCCTCGTCCCAGCCCCACTTGCACCGCCCGGCCCTTGAGGAGAACCAGATGAACACCACCATCGCCCACCCGGGCCCGCTCACCGTCGCGCTCGTGGACGACCACGACCTCTCCGTGGCCGGCCTCGAGAGCATGCTCCGCCCCTTCGCCGGGCGGGTCGAGCTGCTCGACCTCCGCTCCGCGGTCGGTCGCGCCAAGGACGTCGACGTCGTTCTCTACGAGCCAGTCAGCCAGTCGGCCTTCGGCGACGCGATGCTGCGCGACCTGCAGCGCGCCGGCGACGCCCTGGCCGTCGTCTGGAGCTGGGCGCGGCTGGAGGACCTCCCCACCGCCACGGCGCGCCCCTACCTGTCCAAGCAGCTCACCGCCTCCCAGCTCGTGGTCACCCTGGAGGAGCTCGTCAGCGGGCGGGGCGAGCACGTGCCGACGACGCGGACCGAGGTCGAGGCGACCGCCGAGGCCGAGCACGCGATGACACCCGAGGTGCTCGACGAGCCCCGCGTCGGCGCGACCCACCGCCCCGGTCCACACCCACACCCCGACCGGCATGCGGCTGACCCGCCGCGAGCACGAGATCCTGGTGCTGATCACCAACGGGCTCACCAATGCCGAGATCGGCGAGCAGCTCACGCTGAGCATCAACTCGATCAAGACCTACATCCGCCAGGCCTATCGCAAGATCGACGTGGAGCGTCGCGCCCAGGCCGTGGCCTGGGGCATGACCAACGGCCTCGGGGCCACGCTGCCCGAGGACCTCGCGACCCACCGGCGAGGACGTCGAGGCCCCCGAGGCCCTCCGCGAGGTCGCGGCCGGGCCGGGCGAGTCGGCAGGCGGCTCCACCCTCGGTGCCGTGGCCGCCCGGGCCAGCTAGGCGCGGCGACGCCCCAGGCCGGACCAGGCTCGTCGTGGCCGGCCAGGGCGGCCTCAGCCCCGAGCCATCGAGGACTCGGTTGCATCAGCGCTAAGGTGCCCTCCGTGACCTCCTCCGCCTCCCCGTCCGCCCAGCCCCTCTACGAGGACCTCGCGGCCCTGCCGGCCTACACGGTCCAGTCGGTCCCCGCCGCGTTCGAGGACGTCAACGGCCACCTCAACATCCGCCACTACGTGGGCATCGCGAGCGAGGGCCTCGACGAGTCGCTGAACGCCTGCGGGATCCCGCAGAACTGGCCCACCGTGGCCGGCTCCGGGATCTTCAGTGCCGAGCACCACATGCTCTACCTGGCCGAGCTGCGCACCGGCGACCAGATCTCGGTCCGGGTGCGCCTGCTCGCCCGCTCCGAGCGCGCGATGCACGTGCTGGTCTACCTGCTCGACGACACGCACCGCCGCATCAGCTACGTGATGGAGGAGATCTTCCTCCACGTCGACATGGACAGCCGGCGCACGGCCCCGTGGCCCGAGGACGTCGCCGCGATGCTCGACGCCCGCGTCGCCGAGCACGCCGCCCTCAGCCTCCCCGCTCCCGTCAGCGGGTCGATGGCGTTGCGCTGAGGCCGCCGGGCAGGAATCCCCGGTTGGCCGGGGAATCCCGGGGTTGTCGTGGTTTGCGAACCACGACAAGCTCGAAGAAGGCCTGACCAGCACCCGTCCGCTTCAGCCGGGCGGGACCGGGAGGTCGCCGCGGGCGATCAGCTCACGCTGCGCCACGAGCAGGGCGCCGGCGGCGGCGCGGACCCCGCACGGTCCGACGGTGGCCAGGATCACCTCGCCGATCTCCGCTGCGCCGAGCCCGTCGTCCCGAGCGGCCAGCACGCCACGCGCCAGCTCCTCCGGGTCGCCCAGCGCGACCAGCGCCGCGACCGTCAGCATCGCGCGGGTCCGGCGGTCGAACCCAGGGTCGCCTCCAGCCCACGGGTGCTCGGCCACCACGCGCCGGAGTGCCTCCTCGGAGGCGTCCGGCGACAGGTCGAGGCGGACGCCGAGGGCGTGCTCGGCGATCAGGGCGGCGACCTGCTCGGGGCGCTCGGCGGGGGCGAGATGAGCGACGCCGTCGAGGACCACGAGGCGACCGTCGCGGACGCCCTCGGCGATCTCGCGCAGCCCGGCGGTCGGGGTGACGGCGTCCTCGGCTCCGGCGACCGCCAGCACCGGCACCCGGATCTCGGGCAGCCGCGCCCGCACGTCGAAGTCCGCCAGCGCACCGCACACCGCGGCGTAGCCCCTGTCGTCGGTGGCCTCGAGCGCGTCCAGCAACGACGCGGCGCGCTGGGGCTCCCGCTCGGCGAACCCGGGGCCGAACCACCGACCGGCGGACGCCTCGCGCAAGGACGCCGTGCCGCCGTCACCCACCGCTGCCAGACGCTCGCCCCAGACCTCCGGGTTGCCGATCCGGGCACCGGTGCACAGCACGGTCGCCGAGAGCACCCGCCGCGGTGCGGCCAGGGCCAGCTGGAGGCCCACCGCACCACCCACCGAGTCGCCGGCGTAGTGGAAGGCGCCGCCCCCGGCGTCGTCGACCAGGGCGAGGACGTCGGCGGCGAGGTCGGCCACGCCGAGCGGGCCCGGTGGCACCCAGGAGTTGAGGCCGTGGCCCGGGAGGTCCCAGGCCAGGATCGTCAGGTGGTCGGTGAGCAGCGCCGCCGTCGACGACCAGAGCGTGCTGGCGGACGTGCCGAGCGACGGGCCGAGCACCAGCAACGGCTTGCTGTCGGAGGCGGCGCCGCGTCCGAAGCGCACGGCCGTGATCACGGGGTCTCCTGGGCGACGGGCACGCGCCGAGGCTACGGCCCCGCCGGGCGGCCCGCGGCCCTGCGCGGTTGACTGGCCCCATGTCGTTGACCCTGTCCCGCGGACCCCGGTGGCCGAACGCCTACGCCCTGGCGCCCCTGACCAACAAGCAGTCCGAGCCGGACGGGTCCCTCTCCGAGGACGAGTACCGGTGGCTGGTGGCGCGCGCCGGTGGCGGCTTCGGCCTGGTCATGACCTGCGCGGCCTACGTGAGCCAGGCCGGCAAGGCCTGGTCCGGCCAGCTCGGCATCGCCGACGACGCCCACCTCCCGGGGCTGATCCGGCTCGCCGAGGGCCTCCGCGCCGCCGGCACGGTCTCCTCGGTCCAGCTGCACCACGGCGGCCGCCGCGCCAGCGCCGAGGTCTCCGGCGTCCCGACGACCGCACCCTGGACCGACGAGGCCACCGGCGCCCGCGCGCTGAGCACCGGCGAGGTGCACCAGGCCGTCCACGACTTCGCCCTCGCCGCCGCACGGGCGCAGGCAGCCGGATTCGACGGCGTCGAGCTGCACGGCGCGCACGGGTACCTGATCGGGCAGTTCCTCGACGGGCGGCACAACCACCGTGACGACGGGTACGGGGGCTCGCTGCACGACCGCTCGCGCTTCCTGCGCGAGGTGCTCGACGCCGTCCGCGCCGACACCGGGCCCGACTTCCAGGTCGGCCTACGGCTGACCCCCGAGCGGATGGGCATCGAGCTCGGGGAGTTCCGCACCGTGGCCGGCGAGCTGCTGGCCACCGGGCAGCTCGACTACCTCGACGTGTCGATGTGGGACGTCCGCAAGGAACCGCACGGGGACGCCTACGACGGCCTGCTGATCGACCACGTCACCGACCTGCCCCGCCACGGCGCCCGGCTCGGTGTCGCCGGCGCGATCTCCTCCGCCGCCGACGCCGCGTGGTGCCGCGACCGCGGCGCCGACTTCACCCTGATCGGTACGGGCGCGATCGTCCACCACGACTTCGCCCGCCGCGCCGAGCAGGACCCGTCGTTCGTGGCGACCCCCCACCCCGTCTCGCGCGCGCACCTCGCCGCCGAGTCGGTCGGCCCCGCCTTCGTGGACTACCTCGCCGACAACTGGGACGACTTCGTCGCCTGAGGCGTTGACAAGGCGCTCGACGAGGTTCAGCCTGCACGCGACGAGGGGCCAGGCGCGCGGAGGGCACGAGGTCCGGGGCGGTCGCCGCGCGCTGCCTGGTCAAAGCGCGCGACCGCACCGACCAGCGGCACGTCGAGACGCCCGGCGAGCTCGTCGAGGTCGGTGCCGTAGGTGGCCAGCACCCGGACCGCTCCCCCGGTCGCCGGACCGACCTCGAAGGTCGCCAGGTCGGTGTACACCCGGTCGACGCAGCCCACCCCGGTCAGCGGGTAGGTGCACCGCGGCACGACCTTGGGCGAGCCGTCCCGGGCGAAGAGGGTCATCATGACCAGGACCCGCCGAGCGCCGACGGCGAGGTCCATCGCCCCGCCGACGCCGGGGATCGCGCCGGGCTCGCCGGTGGTCCAGTTCGCCAGGTCACCCGTCGCGGACACCTGGTAGGCGCCCAGCACGCAGATGTCGAGGTGCCCGCCGCGCATCATCGCGAAGGAGTCGGCCTGGTGGAAGTACGCCGCCCCCGGCAGCTCGGTCACCGGCCACTTGCCGGCGTTGGTCAGGTCGGGGTCGATGTCGTCACCGGTGGCGGCCGGGCCCATGTTCAGCATCCCGTTCTCGGTGTGGAGCACCACTCCCGAGCCGACGGGCAGATGGTCGGCCACGGTCGTCGGCTGGCCGATGCCGAGGTTCACGTAGGACCCGCGAGGGATGTCCGCGGCGATCGCGGCGGCGATCTCGTCCCTGCTCCGGCCGGTCGCGGACCTCATGCTGTGCCCAGCGCGAGCGCGGGCGCGTCGCGCGGGACCACCCGGTCGACGTAGATGCCCGGGGTGACGACGTGCTCCGGGTCGAGCTCGCCGAGCGCGACGACCCGGTCGACCTCCGCCACCACCAGGGCCGCGGCGGTGGCCATCACGGGGCCGAAGTTGCGGGCGGTCTTGCGGTAGACGAGGTTGCCCATCTCGTCGGCGAGGTGGGCACCGATCAACGCGACGTCGCCGTGGATCGGGAACTCGAGCAGGTAGGTCCGTCCGTCGATCTCGCGAGCCTCCTTGCCCTGCGCGAGGGGGGTCCCGACCCCGGTCGGGCAGTAGAAGGCCCCGATGCCGGCACCAGCGGCGCGCATCCGCTCGGCGAGGTTGCCCTGCGGGACGACCTCGAGCTCGATCTGTCCCGCGCGGTAGAGACCGTCGAAGACCCAGGAGTCGTGCTGGCGGGGGTAGGAGCACACCATCCGGCGCACCCGCCCGGCGGCCAGCAGGGCGGCCAGACCGGTGTCGCCGTTGCCGGCGTTGTTGGAGACCACCGTGAGAGCACCGGCTCCTTGACGCAGCAGCGCGTCGATCAGCCCCACCGGCATCCCGGCAAGCCCGAACCCGCCGACGAGCACGGTCGCACCGTCCTCGACGCCGGCCACGGCATCGTCGTAGGAGGTGCAGACCTCGATCACGCGACGTTCTCCAGCACCACCGCCAGCGCCTGGCCGACCCCGATGCAGATCGCGGCCACGCCCCAGCGCTCCTGGTTCTCGACGAGGCGGTGCGCGAGCGTGCCGAGGATGCGCCCGCCCGACGCGCCCAGCGGATGACCGATCGCGATCGCGCCACCCCGCGCGTTGACGATCTCCGGGTCGACACCCCAGGCGTCGACGCAGGCGATGGACTGCACCGCGAAGGCCTCGTTCAGCTCGACCGCCCCGACGTCGGCCCAGGAGATGCCGGCCCGGGCCAGCGCCCGCTCGGCCGCCTCGACGGGGGCGAAGCCGAAGGCCTGCGGGTCCAGCGCGTGGACCCCGCGTCCGGCCACGCGCGCCAGGGGCGTCCGGCCGATCCGCGCCGCTGCCGACTCGGAGCCGAGCAGCACCGCCGAGGCGCCGTCGTTGAGCGGGCTGGCGTTGCCGGGGGTGATGGTGCCGTTCGCGCGGAACGCCGGCTTCAGCCCGGCCAGCCCCTCCACGGTCGACCCGGCGCGGATCCCCTCGTCGCGGGGCAGGTCGACCCCGTCGACGGGCACCACGAGGTCGTCGTAGAAACCGGCCTCCCACGCCTCGTGGGCGAGGTTGTGCGAGCGCGCTGCGAACGCGTCCTGCCGCTCTCGCGAGATGGAGAAACGCTCCTGGAGCTGCTCGTTGCACTCCCCCAGGGAGGCCGTCCACTCAGCAGGCATGCGGTCGTTGACCAGTCGCCAGCCCAGGGTCGTGGACACGGCCGTGACGTTGCCGGCCGGGAAGCCGCGCGAGGGCTTGGGCAGCACCCACGGCGCGCGCGTCATCGACTCGACGCCGCCCGCGACGACGACCTCGGCGTCGCCCGTCTCGATGCTGCGCGAGCCCAGCATCGCGGCGTCCAGGGACGACCCGCAGAGCCGGTTCACGGTGCTGGCCGGCACCGACGTCGGCAGTCCGGCCAGGAGCACCGCCATCCGACCGACGTTGCGGTTGTCCTCACCGGCACCGTTGGCGCAGCCCCAGGCGACGTCGTCGACGGCCGACGGGTCGAGGTCGGGTGCCGCGGCGAGGACCCCGGTGAGCGCGGCGGCGGCCAGATCGTCCGGACGGACACCGCCCAGCGCTCCGCCGAAGCGTCCGAAGGGGGTGCGGACGGCGGCATAGACGAAGGCGGAAGTCATCCGGGCAGCCTACGGCGGCCGCACCGCCCTCCCGCCTCCGTTCACCCTTCCGTCCAGCCGCCCGGCCTGTCAGGCTGCGGCTCGTGCGGATCACCGACTTCTCGTTGGACCTCTTCTCCCTGGCAGGTCGAACGGCCCTGGTGACCGGCGGGAACAGCGGCCTCGGCCAGGCGTTCACCGTCGCGCTGGCCACGGCCGGGGCCGACGTCTACGTCGTGACCCTCGCCGACGACGGCGGCGAGACCCGGGCGCTGGTCGAGGAGCGCGGCCGGCGCTACGAGGAGGTCCAGGGCGACCTGACCCTGCCCGGGGTGCCCCGTGGGGTCGTCGAGGGCTGCCTGGCGGCGTACGGCGGGATCGACGTGCTGGTCAACTCGGCCGGCAGGAGCATCGTGGCCCCGGTCGAGTCCTTCGGCCGTGAGCAGTGGGACCCGATGGTCGCCCTCAACCTCACCGCCGCCTTCGAGCTGGCCCACGAGGCGGCCCGGCCGATGGTGGCCCAGGGCCACGGCAAGATCGTCAACGTGGCCTCGCTCTTCTCCTTCCTCGGTGGACGGGACTCCCCGGCCTACGCCGCCACCAAGCACGGGATCGCCGGGTTCACCAAGGCCTACTGCGACGAGCTCGCGGAGAACAACATCCAGGTCAACGCACTCGCCCCGGGCTACGTGGCCACCGCGATGACCGCCGCCCGGCGCGCCGATCCCGACGCCGACGCCGAGGTGCGGGCCCGGGTCCCGGCCGGGCGCTGGGCCGACCCGGCCGACCTGATGGGCGCCCTGGTCTTCCTCTGCAGCCGGGCGTCGGACTACGTCAACGGTCACGTGCTGACCGTCGACGGCGGCTACCTCGTCCGCTGAGCCCTCCCACGCCCCCGACCCCCAGCCACCCAGCCACCCAGGAGCACCTGTGAGCATCCCCTCCACCGAGGTCGTCGACCGGCTCGTCGACCTGCTCGGCGCCGAGCAGGTCGACACCGATCCGGACCGGCTCCGGGCCGCCAGCGTCGACCGCTACAAGAAGTACCAGGCCGTGCACGGCATCTTCGAGGGTCCGCTGCCGGTCGCGATCGTGAGCGCCCGCTCCACCGACGACGTCTCCGCGGTGCTGGCGCTGGCCCACGAGCAGCGGATCCCGGTGGTCCCCCGGACCGGCGGCACCGGCACCGAGGGCGGCCTCGAGGTCGTCCTGCCCGGCACCATCGTGCTCGACGGCTCCGCGATGGACCGGATCCTCGCCATCGACCCGGTCGACATGCAGGCCGTGGTCCAGTGCGGGGTCCGCCTGGCCGACCTCGAGGACGCCCTCAACGCCCAGGGCCTCACCACCGGGCACTCCCCGCAGTCGCAGCCCCTGGCGCGGATGGGCGGGCTGGTCGCGACGCGTTCCATCGGCCAGCTCTCCACGCTCTACGGCGCCATCGAGGACATGGTCACCGGACTCGAGGCCGTGCTCGCCGGCGGCGCCGTGCGCCGGGTCCGGGCCGTGCCGCGCCGCGCGGCCGGGCCCGACGTCCGCCACGTCGTGATCGGCAACGAGGGCGCGCTCGCGTTCGTCACCGAGGTGACCGTCAAGGTCTTCCCCCTGCCCGAGCTCCGGTCCTTCCACGGCTACCTCGTCGACGACCTCGCCACCGGGGTCGAGGTCCTGCGCGAGATCGTCACCTCGGGCTACCGCCCCTCGGTCGCCCGGGTCTACGACGAGGGCGACGCCGGGCAGCACTTCGCCCACTTCGCCGGCCACGACCGGGGCGAGGGCCGCTGCGTGCTGGTGCTGGTGGCCGAGGGGCCACGCGGGATCGCCGAGGCGACGTCCGCGGCGATCGACCGGGTGGCCACCGGTCGCGGCGCCGAGCCGGTCGACCCCGCCCTGATCGAGCAGTGGTTCGCCGCGCTCAACTGGGGGCCGGAGAAGATCGAGGCCGAGACGGCCACCATGCTCGCCGACCACCACCTCGGCTACACCACCGAGGTCTCGGCGAGCTGGTCGCAGGTGGCCACCCTCCACGCGAACGTGCTGCGCCGGGTGCGGGAGGAGTTCCCGCTGTTCGACGACCTCACCCTGCTGGGCGCGCACTCCTCGCACAGCTACCAGACCGGCACCAACCTCTACGTCGTCTACGACTACGACATCCGCTGCGAGCCCCGCGAGGAGCTCGAGCGCTACCACGCGCCGCTGAACGCGATCGTGGTCGAGGAGGCGCTGCGGGTCGGAGGCTCGATGGTCCACCACCACGGCGTCGGCAAGTACCGCACGCCGTGGGTGACCCAGGAGCACGGCTCCTCCTGGGGTCTGCTCACCGGCCTCAAGGAGGCCTTCGACCCGCACGGGGTGATGAACCCCGGCACGATCTTCCCGCTCACGTGACCACGGCCGCGACGGGCCCGCTGCTCGTCGGGATCGACCTGGGCTCGCAGAGCGCCAAGGTCGTCGTCCACGACGCCGCCGGGGCGGTGGTCGCTCAGGGACGTCGGTCCCTGCGGGCCACCCTCAGCCCGAGACCGGGCGCGGTCGAGCACCCCGAGGACGACCTGTGGGACGCACTCGGCGCCGCCACCCGGCAGGCGATGGACGCCGTGGTCGCCGGCGGCAGGTCGCCGGAGGACCTGGTCGGCCTGGGCCTGTGCGGCATCCGCAACACCCGCGCCCTCGTGCGCGCCGACGGGTCTCCGGCGGCACCGGTGATCAGCTGGATGGACGAGCGGGTCGCCCGGCCGCACGAGCGCGAGACCGAGCCGGCCGGAGTCCGCTGGATCACCGCCTCCTCGGGCTACCTCACGTTGCGGCTCACCGGCCGGGCCGCGGACTCCGCCGCCGCCGACCAGGGACACTGGCCGCTGGACCCGGACCGGTGGGACTGGCCGGGTACCGACGCCGGGCAGGCAGCGGACGACGCGGAGCGCGAGCGGCTGGTCGAGCTGGTCCTCCCCGGCGCCGTCATCGGCGGCGTCACGGAGGAGGCCGCAGCCCACACCGGGCTGCCGGCGGGGCTGCCGGTGGTCGCCACCGCCAACGACAAGGCCGTCGAGGCGCTCGGCACCGGGCTGCGCGAGCCCGGCGACGTGCTGATCTCCCTCGGCACCTACGCCGCCGGCATGGTCGTGGGCGACGAGCGCCGACCGAGCACGGGCGCGTCCTGGAGCAACCTGGCCAGCGTGCCGGGTCGCTACCTGCACGAGAGCGCGGGCATCCGCCGCGGCATGTGGACGGTCTCCTGGCTGCGCGACCTGGTCGGGCGGGGCGTCGGGGCGCCCGGGGACGGTCCCGCCGCGCTGGAGGACGCCCTGAACGCTGCCGCCGCGCTGGTCCCGCCCGGCGCCCACGGCCTGCTGACGGTGCCCGAGTGGCTCGCCCCGCCCGGAGCCCCCCACCGCCGGGGCTCGATCGTCGGCCTCGACGGACGCCACGGACCGGCCCACCTGTGGCGGTCGCTGCTGGAGGGCATGGCCCTGACCCTGTACGCCCACGTCAGCGCCCTGGCCGCCACCCACGACCTCGTCCTGCAGCGCGTGCTGCTCAGCGGCGGCGGGGCCCGCTCGCCGTTGATGCAGCAGGTGGTGGCCGACGTGGCCGGACTGCCGGTCGTGCTCCCGAGCGCGGTCAGCGGGGCGGCGCTCGGCTCTGCCGTCTGCGCTGCGGTCGGCACCGGGATCCACGCCTCGTTCGACGCGGCGGTGGCCGCGATGGTGCACCCCGGCGAGGTCGTCGAGGCGGACCCGTCGACGCGGGCGACCTATGACGCCCTGGGGCGGGTGCTGCACGACCTGAGCGTCGGGCTGGACCCGGTGCTGCGCCGCCTGGCCGCGGCCGTCGACTGACCCCGGCTGCGGCGCTCGGTCACGACCGAGGAACCTGACGCAGGCTCGGCGACGGGACGGGCCCTCCCTGCTGCGCGTCGAGGTCGATCGGTGGCGCGTCGATCAGGTCGGCGGTGTCGGCCCAGAACGTGTCGTCCTCCGGCGGGTACCACTGGGCGGGCATGCTCGGGTCGGGTCGGTCGAAGTCGGCGCCGAGCCTGGCGAGCGCGGTCTCGTCGAGCAGACCGCTGTAGTCCCCGGCGACCTCGGCGTGGCGCATCGCGTCCCGCAGCTCGGCGAGGTTGCGACCGGCCACCCGCAGCCTCGTCCACTGGTGGCGGCGCCAGTGCTCGTCGTCGCCGAATCTCCTGGCCAGGCGCTGGCCGGCCAGGGCGCCCCGGAGCGCGAGCGCTGCGATGGTCTCTCGCGACATCAGCAGGTTGGTGCCACCCTCCTGGCTGGTCTGACGCACCCAGGCCACCCGTCCCCGCATCACCGGCATGAAGGTCTGCTGGGTGTCGGACCAGCCGCGAGCGGTGCTGACGATCGCCCCGAAGAACCCCGTCATCGAGGCGCCCAGGGGACTGGGCGGGCTCGACCGCGACCCGGTGTCGTCCGGGACCCAGACGTCCTGGTGGCGGAAGCCCCGCGGGTGGGCGCCGAGGTTGATGCCGAGCGTCGGCCACTTCGGCAGGACGCTGTCGAAGAGGTGGATCGGGAAGTTCTGGGTCACGCCCCCGTCGGTGAACCACAGCTCCTCGGCCCAGACCCTGTCCGGCGGCGGGAACGCGATGACCTCGTCGTCCACCGCCAGGGCGCGGCCGAACTCGTCGCGCACGGGAGGCGGGTCGCCGAGCAGGCGGTAGAGCCGCACGGCCTGGAAGAGACCCGGCAGCGCCATGCTCATCCGCACGGCGACGATGACGGGCAGCTGGCCGGGGGGCGGCACGCGGAACAGGTCGCCGAGGGGCTCGCCGGTCTCGACGTCGTGGACCTGGTGCGGGTAGCGCCGCTCGGGCGCCAGCAGGACGGCGGCGACGTCGTCGGGGAACATCCGGGCCGACGGGTCCTCAGGACACACGTCCTCGCGCAGGAAGTACCACGACGCGGCGACGTCCTCGGTGTAGGGCAGCCGGTGCGGCACGCCGTGCACCAGCTCGGTCGTGACCAGCTCGAGGTTGACCGAACGGAGCTCGGCGCGCTCGGCGGCCGCGTCCGGGCCGGAGCCCAGGTCGACGTGCGGGCTCCACAGGTCGCCGAAGGTCACCACGTGGGGCTGGCCGGCCAGCTCGCGCAGGGTGCGGTCCAGCCACGCCACCAGCGGCGGGGCGGTCGATCCGTGCGGCAGAGCGGCGATCCGGTCGCCCAGGCGGCCGAAGAGGCTCGGCCTGGCCACCCCGGTGCCGGCGACGATCCCGAAGTGGTGCGCCTTCGCCTGCACCAGGACGATCCGCAGCAGCCCGAGCGCCGCCGAGACCGCGAGCAGCGTGAGGGTCGAGAGCCAGACCACGGCCGCCTCCAGGAGGAAGGCCGGTCGTGGGTCCTGGGTCAGGGCGCCGACGGCGACCGGGAGGATGAGGATCACCCCGAGCAGGGCGGAGCGCCACGGTGGCGTCCTGGTGGGTGCCTCCTGGCTCAGCACCGGCTCGGGTGGCCCCGTGGACAGCGGCGCGCCCGAGCCCAGCGCGGCCGCGGTCACGGCTGCGGAGAGGACGACCAGGCTCAGCCCGATCAGCCAGCCCGCGCCGGCCAGGACGGCGCCGACGACCCCCGCGGCGCCTCCTCCGGTGCCCCACAGGTCCTCGTGCGAGACCCCGAAGAACAGCAGGGCTGCGGTGATGATCAGCAGGTTCAGCGTCTTGGTCCACCGGCCGAACACCCCGAGGGACAGCGCCGCCAGGCGAAGGGCCCGGTGCTCCGCGACCATCGAGGTCAGGAACAGGCGGAACAGCCGCCGTCCGGGCTGCGTCGGCTGGAAGAGCTGGGCGATCCGCAGCTGGTCGGGGTCGTCCGGGGCGTCGAGCTGGCAGTACCAGGCGACCGCGTCGGCGAGGCCCGCGAAGCCCTGCCGGACCTGGCCCCCCGCCGGGTCCGCGGGCGGTGGGATCAGTGGCCGTCCGGTGAGGTCCCACCGGGTGCGACCGGTCTCGGCCGAGGCTGCGCACGACGCGGCGATCGCACCCGCCGACGCCCCGCCGACGTTGCGCAGCCGAAACCGTCGCGCGGCCTCGCAGACGGCCAGCGGGTAGACGACGCCGCTGGTGGTGCCGCCTCGCATGGTGAGGTCGACACTCGTCCGGGCGAAGGCGGCGAACGACGCCGGGTCCGTCCGAGCGCGGCCCGGCGCGCGGTGCAGCTGCTCGGGCGGCAGGGCGTCGAGGCGGTAGGCCGCCGGGTCGGTCAGCGGCGGCACCCGGGTCTCGTCGGCCCCCCACAACCAGGGGCTGGGCTCCACCGCCTCGGCCGTCCCGGACGAGACCGACGGAGTCCCCGCGGTCGGTCCCACGGCGTGGGCGCCGGATCGGGGGGCGCCGTGCAGCAGGGCTCCCAGCTGGTGCGAGGGCGTCCGCGCCTCGGACGGTCGACACGGTCTCAGGCTCCGCTCACGTGCTCGTCGCTTGCCGCCGTGCCCGGCGAACGACGAAGCCGGGTGGCCCCGCCGCGTCCTCGAGCCGCTGGCCGCGCGCTGCTGCTTCTGCTGCTCCTGCTCCTGCTCCTGGGCTCTGCCACGGCGTCCTCCCCGTCCCGGGTCACCCGTCACCCTCCACCGGTCACCTCCCAGCAGGATGGCCCGGCCGGGGCGACCTGACAAGGTCTCGAGCGGCGGCGGCGGCGGCGGCGGCGACGGCGACGGCGGCGGCGGTCGGCGTCCCGGCGGCCCGGCGTCGCTTCCGACCAGGACTTGTCAGGGGAAGTTCGAGCTTGTCGTGGTTCGCGAACCACGACAACGTCAGGAATCCCCGGCCGACCGGGGATTCCTGCCGCCCCCGGACCCCGCCACCAACCAGGTCAGCCGCCGAAGCCGCCATCGGCAGCGACGACGCCGCCGTGCAGGACGGCACCCTCGCGGCTGCAGCAGAAGGCGACGGTGGCGGCCACCTCGTCGGGGTCGAGGACCCGGCGCAGCAGCTGGTGCTCGGCCAGGTCGTCGACCGTCGTGCCGTACAGGGCCGCGGTCTGGTCGAGCATCGCGGTGGCGGTCGAGCCCGGAGAGACCGCGACCGCGGTGACCCCGGTGCCGACGAGGTCGGCGGCCAGCCCGCGCACGAGCCCGACGACGGCGTGCTTGGCGGCGGTGTAGGCCGCGAGGTGGAACAGTCCGTGGCTGCCGGCGGCGGAGGCCAGCGCGACGAAGCGGCACCCGGCCGGGTCCGGCCCGGCCAGCATCGCCGGCACAGCGGCCGCCGCGGTGTGCCACACGGTGCGGACGTCGGCGTCGAGGAGCAGGTCGAGCACCTCGACCGGCGTCTCCCACAACGGCTGTCCCCCGGCGACGACAGCGGCGCCAGCGACGGCCGCGTCGAGCCGGCCCCACCGCGCCAGGGCGGCGTCCACCGCCCCGCGCAGCGCCGCGGGGTCGCGGGCGTCGCCGACGACGCTCACCACGTGCTCGTACCCGGCGGCCACGGCCTCGAGGTCGGCCGGGGAGGCCTGCGGGTAGGGCGAGGCGTCCGGGCCGGCGCAGGCGTCGAGGGCCACCACGGCCCACCCGTCGGCGGCCAGCCGGTGCACGACCGCGGCACCGATCCCGCGCGCGGCCCCGGTCACCAGTGCGACCCTCATGGCCTCGCCCCGGCGGGCGACCCGACCCCGGTCTGGTGCGGGCCGCGGGCGACCTCCACGACCAGGCGGGCCATCGTCTCGAGCAGGACGGCGCCCTCCTCGGCCGAGGCGCCGGTCGGGTCCCCGAGGACGCCGTTGGCCGAGACCGAACCCACCCCGCCCGCGCGCAACCCGGGCAGCAGGTCGCGCACCGGGGTGGTGGGCCCGGCTGCGGCACGCTCGAGGCGCACCGCGGCGGGCGACAGGTGCAGCATCAGGGAGGTCTCCGTCCGCCCGGCGTGGGCGTCGGCGCCGGGCACGGCGCACGGTACCCAGGCCACGTCGTGGCCCTCCCGGCGCAGCTGCTCGACCGCGCCGGTGACCGCGGTCAGGTTGCCGCCGTGGCCGTTGACCAGCACGACCCGGTCGGCCCAGGTGCGCACCGAGCGGGTCACCTCCACGAGCACCGCGTGGAGCACCTCGGTCCCGACCGAGGAGGTGCCGGCGAAGGACTGGTGCTCGCCGCTCGCCCCGTAGGCCACCGCGGGCGCCGCGACCACGAGGCTGTCGTCGAGCAGCGCCACCGCCCGTGCGGTCACCGCCGTCGCGACGACGGTGTCGGTCTCCAGGGGCAGGTGCGGCCCGTGCTGCTCCAGCGACCCGACCGGGAGGAGCACCGTGGCACCCCGCGGGACCTCGGGCGAGGTCAGCGCGGCGAGCACCACGACGTCCGGCTCACGACGGCGTGGACGCCGGGCTGCCCAGGCTGCGGTGGAAGCCGGCCGGGATCTCCAGCAGGTCGGGGGTGAGCTCGTCGATCGAGGCCAGCCCCATCCCCAGCAGGGCCGAGTCGATGCCGGAGCGGAGGACGTCCAGGACGTTGCCGACACCGTCCTCGCCGTTGGCGGCCAGGCCCCACAGGTACGCGCGACCGATCATCACCGCACGGGCGCCCAGGGCCAGCGCCTTGACGACGTCGGAGCCGCGCCGCACACCGCCGTCGAGGACGACCTCGAGGTCACCGCCGACCGCGTCGGCCACCGCAGCCAGGCACCGGATGGTCGCCGGGGTGCCATCGAGGTTGTTGCCGCCGTGGTTGGAGACCGAGATGGCCGCCACGCCGGCGTCGACGGCCCGACGGGCGTCGTCGACGCGGCACACGCCCTTGAGCATGAACGGCTTCCCACCGCTGATCTGTCGCCACTGCTCACACATCCACGCCACGTCGTCCCACGTCGGCGGCGTGGTGGTCATCCACTCGTAGTAGGCGCCGAAGAACGTGGGGCCCTTCGCCGCGCCGGGGGCTGCGAGGTTGGGGGCGGTCAGGTCGGGGATGGTGCCGGTCCTGCCGAACCGCCACAGCCAGCCGACCTTGGTCGCCACCTGCGGCGCCATGCGAACCATGGTGCGCAGGTCCACCTTCTCGGGGATCTCGGGGCTGCCCCAGTCGCGTCCCATCGAGAACGACCAGTCCAGGGTCGCGATCAGCCCCTGGGAGCCGGCGTCCTGGGCGCGCTGCATCCGCTGCACCATGACGTCGCGGTCGCCGGTCCAGTACATCTGGAAGAAGGTCTTGTCGTTGACCGCGCAGACCTCCTCGATCGACTTCGAGGCGAAGTTGGACAGGCCCATGATCGTGCCGCGCGAGGCCGCGGCCCGCGCGACGGCGACCTCGCCGTCGGGGTGGACGGCCTGGACGCCGGTGGGGCTGATCACGACGGGCAGCGAGATGTCCTGGCCCATGAGCCGGGTGGCCATCGACCGCTCCGGCCGCTGGCCCGCGACGTGCGGCGCGAACTGGATCTCGGTGAAGGCCCGCTGGTTGTCGTCGATGGTCTGCCCGCGCTCGCTGCCCGCGACCAGCGCGCCGTACACGGGCTTGGGGAGCCGCTTGCGGGCACGCTCCTGCGCGACCGCCACGGACTCGAACCACGGGTTGCGCTTCCAGGGGTTCTCGACCTTCACGAGCAGCACCCGCCCTGGGCGACGCCGGGGTCGAAGCCGGCCAGGGGGTCCTCCGCGCACGCCGAGACCGGCGCCGCGGTGGGGCCGTCGGGGCGTCGCACCAGCAGCTGGAGCATCACCGGCTGGTTGCGGGTGGGGTTCGCCTTGGAGTGGTCCTGGCTGGCCGACGGGATGGTCCGCTCGGCGAGGAGCGCCTGCTCGCCGTGGCCGACGACGCACTCGGGGTCGGGCCCGTCGAGCGGCAGCCCGGTGAAGAACTTCGCGGCCATGCACCCGCCGCGGCAGGAGTCGAAGTGCTGGCACTTGGTGCACGCGCCACCGGTCTGCGGCGAGCGCAGGTCCTGGAAGAGCGGCGAGGTCCGCCAGACCTGGCCGAAGCCTCCGTCGGTGAGCAGGTTGCCGGCGTGGAACTCGTCGTGGATGGCGAACGGGCAGGCGTAGACGTCGCCGACGGGGTCGATGAGGCACACCACGCGTCCCGCCCCGCACAGGTTGAGCCCCGGCAGGGCCTCACCGAAGGCAGCGAGGTGGAAGAAGGAGTCGCCGGTCAGGACGCCCTCGCCGTGCGCGACGAGCCAGTCGTAGAGCACGCGCTGCTGCTCGGGCAGCGGGTGCAGCTCGTCCCAGACGTCGGCGCCGCGGCCGCTGGGACGCATCCGGGTCAGGCGCAGGGTCGCGCCGAACCGGTCGGCGAGGGCCTTGAACTCGTCGAGCTGACCGATGTTCTCGCGCGTGCAGACCACCGAGATCTTGGCGTCGACGAACCCGGCCTCCTGCAGGTTGGTCAGCGCGGTCAGGGCCATGTCGTAGGACCCGGGACCGCGCACGTAGTCGTTGACCTCGGGCGTGGCGCCGTCGAGGGAGATCTGGACGTCCACGTAGTCGGTGGAGGCCAGGAACCGGGCCCGTTCGGGCGTGATCCGGACCCCGTTGGTGGAGAACTTCACCCCGACGTCGTGAGCCACCGCGTACTCCAGCAGGTGCCAGAAGTCCGGACGGATCGTCGGCTCGCCCCCGCCGATGTTGACGTAGAAGACCTGCATGCGCTGGAGCTCGTCGATGACGGCCTCGCACTGCTCGGTGCTGAGCTCGCGCGGGTCGCGGCGACCGCTGCTGGACAGGCAGTGCGCACACTCGAGGTTGCAGGCGTAGGTCAGCTCCCAGGTCAGGCAGATGGGCGCGTCGAGACCGAACTCGAACTGCTCGACGAGGGTGCCGCCCTGGGGACGGCTCACAGGGCGCTCGGGGGCGAGGGTCATGCCGGGGCTCCAACGTCTCGGGGGCGGATCATGTCGGTCGCGGCCAGGCCGCGCAGGGCGTGCTCGTAGGCAGCGTGCTGGGTGCTGGGGACGCCGGCCGCGACGAGCGCCGAGCGCACGTCGGGCTGGGCGCCGAGGCCCTGGACCACGGCCACCAGCTCGGGCCGCTTGAGGAAGGACAGCTTGCGGTTGCCGAAGTGGTAGGCCAGCGCCCCGAAGGGCTCCGGCCGTAACGCCACCGACGGTGACAGGGTCCAGGCCTCGTCGAGCATCAGTAGACGCCGCACATGCCGTCGATGGAGACCTCCTCGACCAGCGTCTCGGCAGTCAGGTCCTCGCCGGCGTCGAGGCCGGCGTCGGTCGGGGCGTGCTCGGGGTTCATCGAGACTCCTACGGGGTGGGATGGACGGGTCCCGTTCACGCTAGTGATCCCGGGCCTCCGCGGACCCCGCCGAACGGTCAGGATCGACACCCCGCAACGTCAGGTGGGTTTCACCGGTCAACCGGTGAACCCAGCGCTTCTGTGCCGCAGTTTCGGGCCAGAAGCGCAAGGATCGGTGCAGCAGTCTCGCGGGCGCCCGGCGCGCGGTCGCTACAGGAAGGGCGAGGAGCGCACGAGAGCCAGCGCGCGGTCCACCACGAAGGGCGAGCTCTGGCGGTAGAGCCAGGGCCGGCCGAACCAGAGGTAGGCGTCGACGTAGGTCCGGGCCAGGCGGTCGACCTTGCGGGGAAGGCCCCACCGCGCGGCGCCGACGCGCGTCGTGGGTGGGATGCCGAGCGAGACGCAGCGCAGCGGGTCGTCGACCGAGCGGCAGGTGCGCGCGTTGTCGGGGTCGGGGCCGTCGTACTCGCCGAAGACGAAGGGCTGGCCGTTGGAGGAGGTGTTGACGACCACGTGCTTGCCGGTGATGCCGCGCTCGGCCAGCGCGTCGACGATCGCCGCGCCGCGGCGGACCTCGTCGGCGGTGGAGGAGTAGTGCGTGGAGTTGAGGGCCACCCCACGGACGTCGCGCACGCCGGCGGGCAGCAGGAACTTCAGCGCCTCCTGGACGCCGCCCTGGCCGGGCGCGGGCCAGTCGGCGGCACCGGCGTCGAGGTAGACGCTGGTGCGTGGCAGCGCGGAGAGCGTGCGGGCGGAGTAGGCGATCAGCCTCGAGGGGATCTCCGACCCGCGGGGCGCGCAGCGGGCGAACGGCCCGTCCGGCTGGAGCACGACGGCGGCCCGGGTGGCGCCCAGCGCGCGGGCGAAGCGGTCGGTCCAGGTCCGGTACGAGCGGCGCTCCCTCCCGGTGGGCAGCCGGTCGCAGGCCTCGTGCTCCCAGGGCACCATCCGGAAGAGGGTCATCTGCACGAGGGCCGAGCGGTCGCCGTCCTGCGCGTTCGTGACGTAGTCGTGCACCCTCGTCGCGATCTCGTCGTCGGGGATCCAGGCGCCGAACCACGCTGCCTTGGGTCGCAGCGCGATCTCGCCGAGGGTCTGTCTGCGCGCCCCGGTCGCCTGCTCGTAGGGCGGCCAGGCCTGGTCGGCCGGACCCTTGTAGACCCCCCACGGGCGCGCCGCCAGCGGGTTGTCGTCCTCGGCGGCGCCGGCCGCGGGCACCCCCGCGATCAGCCCCGATCAGCCCCGCGAGCAGCCCGCCGACCAACCCGGTAAGCAGCGCGAGCAGGAGGACGGGGCGGGGGAAGAAGGGCACGCAGCACCGTACGCCGCAGAAGGCACCGCGGGGGCCGGATGGCAATTAGTAGGACATCCAACTACCTTGGAGGCTCCCCACGTCCCCACTCCCGCCGGAGGCACCGTGCCCGAGCTCCACGTCCCCACCCACCCGGTCCGGCTGGTGACTGCCTCGAGCCTCTTCGACGGCCACGACGCCTCGATCAACATCATGCGCCGGATCCTGCAGAGCCAGGGCTGCGAGGTGATCCACCTCGGTCACAACCGGTCGGTGGCCGACGTCGTCGACGCCGCGGTCCAGGAGGACGTCCAGGGGGTCGCGGTGTCGTCCTACCAGGGAGGACACATCGAGTACTTCGAGTACCTCGTGGAGTCCCTGCGTGCGCGCGGCGCCGGCCACGTGCAGGTCGTCGGCGGTGGTGGCGGGGTGATCGTGCGCGACGAGATCGACCGGCTCCGACGCTCCGGGGTGACCATCTTCGCGCCCGAGGACGGGCAGCGGATGGGCCTGGCAGGGATGATCAGCTCGGTGGTCGCCGACTGCGACCGCGACCTGTGGGAGGTCCGCTCCGTCGGCGCCGACGAGGTCATCAGCGGCGACCACGCCGCCATCGCGCGCGCGATCACCGGCGCCGAGACCGGACGCCTGGGCGCCGACGTGCTCGAGCGGCTACGTCACGCGGCCGCCCAGCACGCCACGCCGGTCCTGGGCATCACCGGCACCGGCGGGTCCGGCAAGTCCTCGCTGACCGACGAGCTCGTCCGGCGCCTGCGCCTGGACCAGCAGGACAAGCTGCGCGTGGCCGTGCTGGCCGTCGACCCGACCCGACGCAAGGGCGGCGGCGCCCTGCTCGGCGACCGGATCCGGATGAACTCCCTGGACGGCGACCGGGTGTACTTCCGCTCGCTGGCCACCCGGGGCGCGCGAGAGCTGCCCGAGCACCTCGACGACGTGCTGACCATCCTCAAGGCGGCCGGCTTCGACCTCGTCGTCGTCGAGACGCCCGGCATCGGCCAGGGCGACGCCGCGATCGTGCCCTTCGTCGACACCTCCCTCTACGTGATGACGCCGGAGTTCGGCGCCGCCTCCCAGCTGGAGAAGATCGACATGCTCGACTTCGCCGACGTGGTGGCGATCAACAAGTTCGAGCGCCGCGGCGCGAAGGACGCCCTGCGCGACGTCGGACGCCAGCTGGTCCGCAACCGCGAGGCCTTCGGCAGCCAGCCCGACCAGATGCCGGTCTTCGGCACCAGCGCCGCCACCTTCAACGACGACGGCGTCACCGCGCTCTACCAGGAGCTGCGCGGCCTGCTGGCCGGCCACGGACTGGCCGTCGAGGACGGCGTGCTGCCGCGGGTCGAGGTGCGCCACTCCTCGGGCATCCGGGCAGTGGTGCCCACCGACCGGGTCCGCTACCTCGCCGAGATCACCGAGACCGTCCGCGGCTACCACGCGGAGACCGAGCGGCTCGCCGCCGCCGCCCGCCGCCTGCAGCAGGTGGAGGCCGTGACCGAGGCCCTCGGCGAGGGCGACCAGGGTGACGTGCCGCAGCTGCTGGAGAAGTGCCACCGCGAGGTCCCGACCGAGCTGCGGGAGCAGATCGAGGGGTGGCCCGACGTCGTGGCCTCCTACTCCGGCGACGAGCAGGTCGTCACGGTCCGCGACCGGGAGATCGTCACCACGCTGACCCGCGAGTCCCTCTCGGGCACCCGGGTCCCCCGGGTGGCGCTGCCGGTCCTGGCCGACCACGGCGACCTGGTGCGCTACTGGCGACGTGAGAACCTGCCGGGGCGCTTCCCCTTCACCGCGGGGGTGTTCGCCTTCAAGCGGGACGGCGAGGACCCCGCCCGGATGTTCGCCGG
Organism: uncultured Actinomycetota bacterium; assembly: GCA_963822495.1. Taxonomy (GTDB): domain Bacteria; phylum Actinomycetota; class Actinomycetes; order Propionibacteriales; family Nocardioidaceae; genus Nocardioides. Next base: position 194,183 of record CAWGHQ010000010.1, read on the forward strand.
GGAGGGTGACCCCGGGCGCACCAACCGGCGCTTCAAGGTCCTCTCGGCCGACGGTGAGGCCAAGCGGCTCTCGACCGCCTTCGACTCCGTGACCCTCTACGGCCGCGACCCCGACCCGCGCCCGGACATCTACGGCAAGGTCGGCACCTCCGGCGTCTCCGTGGCCACCGTCGACGACATGCGGACGCTCTACGACGGGTTCGACCTCCTCTCCCCGACCACGTCGGTCTCGATGACGATCAACGGTCCCGCCCCCACCGTCCTGGCGTTCTTCCTCGACACCGTCCTGGACCAGGCCGCCGAGCGGGGCATCGACGCCGCCACCGCCCTGGCCACCGTGCGCGGCACCGTCCAGGCCGACATCCTCAAGGAGGACCAGGGCCAGAACACCTGCCTGTTCTCGACCGAGTTCAGCCTGCGGATGATGGCTGACATCCAGGAGTGGTTCATCGAGAACCGGGTCCGCAACTTCTACTCCGTCTCCATCTCCGGCTACCACATCGCCGAGGCCGGGGCGAACCCGATCAGCCAGCTGGCCTTCACCCTGGCCAACGGCTTCACCTACGTCGAGGCTTACCTCGCCCGCGGCATGGACATCGACGACTTCGCGCCGAACCTGTCGTTCTTCTTCTCCAACGGCATGGACCCGGAGTACTCGGTCATCGGCCGCGTGGCCCGTCGGATCTGGGCCGTGGCGATGCGCGAGAAGTACGGGGCCGGCGAGCGCAGCCAGAAGCTGAAGTACCACGTCCAGACGTCGGGGCGGTCCCTGCACGCCCAGGAGATGGACTTCAACGACATCCGCACGACGCTGCAGGCCCTGATCGCCATCTACGACAACGCCGGCAGCCTGCACACGAACGCCTTCGACGAGGCGGTGACGACGCCGGGTGCCGCGTCGGTGCGGCGCGCCCTGGCGATCCAGCTGATCATCAACCGCGAGTGGGGGCTGGCGATGAACGAGAACCCGCTTCAGGGCTCCTACATCATCGACCAGCTCACCGACCTCGTCGAGGAGGCCGTGCTCGCCGAGTTCGACCGGATCAACGAGCGCGGCGGCGTGCTCGGCGCCATGGAGACCGGCTACCAGCGGGGTCGGATCCAGGACGAGTCGATGCTCTACGAGCACCGCAAGCACGACGGCTCCCTGCCCATCGTCGGCGTCAACACCTTCCTCGCGCCGGACTCCGACGACGCGACGCCGCAGCACGTCGAGCTGGCCCGGGCCACCGAGCAGGAGAAGCAGGCCCAGCTCGACGGTGTCGAGGCCTTCCGCGCCGAGCACACCGAGGAGGCCGCCGCAGCGCTGGCCCGGCTCAAGGAGGTCGCGATGGGCGACGGCAACGTCTTCGCCGTCCTCATGGACGCCGCTCGCGTGTGCTCGCTGGGCCAGGTGACGGAGGCGTTCTTCGAGGTCGGCGGACAGTACCGGCGCAACGTCTGAGCCACCTCGGAATCGGGCGCTCGGGCTAGTGAACCGCCCCCGCGAGCGCCTCGGCGGCAGCCGGACGACGGCCCGAGGCGATGAGGGCCGTGGCCGCGTCGAGCCCCTCGGCGCCGTTCCACAGCAGCACGCCGCGCACCGAGGAGGCGTCGAGGTAGTAGGCGACCGCGACCCCGGCCTGGTCGTCGAGGACGTCGACGTAGGTCTCGAGGGACGGGTCGAGGGTGCCGACGCCCTCGTAGCCGAGGCCGAGCACGTCGGAGTAGAACATCGGGGTGTGGTCGTAGACCTCCGCGGAGCCGCCGATGATCCGCCCGGCCGCCGCCCCCATGGAGGTGGCGTTGTCGACGTGCTCCACCCGGGTGCGCCCCAGCACCGGGTCGGGGTAGGAGGCCACGTCGCCGGCCGCCCACACGTCGGGCGCCGAGGTGGCCAGTCGTTCGTCGACCAGCACACCGCCGGCGTCGTCGAGGTCGACCACCCCGGCCAGGAACCCCGTGGCCGGCTCGATGCCCAGGCCGACGACGACGAGGTCGGCGCTCAGCGTCGTGCCGTCGGAGAGGTCGAGGTCCACGCCGTCCTCGCGCACCGTGCCGGAATCGACCCGCACGGCGGGGCGCTGACGGACGCCGGCGTCGGCGAAGAGGGCGTCGAAGCGGTAGGCCAGCTCGGGCGGGAACATGGAGCCGCCGAGCACGGTCTCGGGGTGCACGACGGTGACCGCGCAGCCCTGCTGCACCAGGGCCGCCGCGACCTCCGAGCCGATGTAGCCGCCGCCCACCACGGCGACGTGCGGGGCGTCCGCCGTGGCCGCGCGCAGCCGGCGGTAGTCCGCGAGCGTGCGGTAGTAGAGGACGCGCTCGCCGGCGTCGAGACCCTCGATCGTGCGGGGGTGCCCGCCCGTGGCCAGCAGCAGCCGGTCGTAGCCGATGACGGCGCCGTCCGCGCAGGTCACCGTGTGCGCGTCGGGGTCGACCCCGGTCACCCGGGTCTCGAGCCGCACGATCGCGCCGGTCGTCCCGGCGGTGTCCAGGTCACTGGTCTCGATCGTGGCCGACGGGTCGGTCCACAGCCCCTTGGACAGCGCCGGCCGGGGGAACGGGGCGGTCGCCTCCTCGCCGAGCACCAGCACGTCCGCCCCGCCGTCGAGCTCGTGGAGGCTACGCGCCGCGGCGTCCGCGGTCATCCCGCCCCCGACGACGACCACGGCGTGGTGCTCTGTCACGGGCTGGGCACCACGGGGCTCGGAGGCCGGGGACGTCATGCAGCGAAATTGCCATGGACGCCGCCCCGGGCGAACACCCTGTTGGGTAGAACTGCTGACGTCCCCATCCAGGCGTAGGTTCGGCGGGTGCCTCCGTCCCCCGTCCGTCGCGTGGTGTCCCTGGTGCCCTCGATCACCGAGGCGCTCGCCTCGGTGTCCCGGGAGCGCCTCGTGGGGGCGACGCAGTGGTGCACCCACCCCGCCGACCTCGACGTCGCGCGCGTCCGCGGCACCAAGAACCCCGACCTGGCCGCGGTGCGGGCCGCGGCCCCCGACCTGGTGATCGCCAACAAGGAGGAGAACCGCGAGCTCGACGTGCGCCGGCTCCGCGAGGCCGGCGTGCGGGTGCACGTCACCGAGATCTCCACGGTGCCGGAGGCCGTCGAGACCTTCGAGGAGCTCTTCGACGACGTCCTGGGGTGGGAGCGGCCGGCCTGGCTCGCGCAGGCTCGCGCGCTGTGGTGCGGACCGCTGCCCGAGGTCACCCAGCAGGTGGCGATCGCGATCTGGCGTGACCCGTGGATGGTCGTCGGCGGCGACACCTTCACCTCCGACCTGGCTCGCCGTCTCGGCTGGGGCAACGTCTTCGGCGGGGTCGAGCGCTACCCGGGCGTCACGCTTGCCGATCTCGACCGCGACGACATCGACCTCGTCCTGCTCCCGGACGAGCCCTACGTCTTCACCGCCTCCGATGGTCCGGAGGCCTTCACCCGAGCCGCCACGCGGCTGGTCAGCGGGCGTCTGCTCACCTGGTACGGCCCGTCGCTGGTCGAGGCTGCGGGCCTGCTGCAGGACTGAGTCGCGCCGGGCCGGCCCGTGGCTCAGGCCAGGCGCAGCGGCGGGTACCCGCCCCCTGCCCCGGGCCCACCGAGCGTGACGACGGGACGCGTCCCGACGTCGCTCGAGGCGCGCGGCTGCCGGCACCACCGCACAGCCGCGGCGCGGTCGGGCACGCCCAACCGCTGGTGCGCCGACCGCACGTGGCCGGCCACGGTGGCCGCATCGATCCGGAGCACCTCGGCGACCTCGGCGTCGTCGAGACCTTCGGCGATCCAGCACAGCACCTCCAGCTCCCGCGTGCTGAGCCCCCCGCGAGGCCGGGAGTCGCGGGCGTGGCGCACCACCCCGACGCCCGCGGCGACCGCCTCGAGAGCAGAGACCAGGGCGTCGGGCTGCACCGCCTTGGACACGAAGCCGACGGCGCCGGCGCGCAGGGCCCGCCGCACGGCCAACGGCGAGTCGTCCCAGGAGTAGCCGATCACCCGGTGGTCCTCCGGTGGGACCCAACCCGGGTGGAGCAACGGGTCGACGAGCACGACGTCGACCTCGCTCGGGGACACCTCCCTCCCCCACGGCGCGACCTGCAGGCAGCCGGGACGCTCGTCGCTCCATCGCGCCAGGGCGGCCAGGACGAGCTCGCTCTCGTCGACCACCGCGACCCGGACGGGTCGACGGGGCGGCTTGATCGTCACAGGACCTCCCGAACCGGCCGGTGCGCGGTGGGCCGCGCTCAACGGTGAGCTGTGCTCGTCGGGGTCTGGGACGAAGGAGCCCTCAGCCTAACCCAGCGGCGGGTGGGCTACGCTCGGGGCGAGACCCGACGTCCGGGACAGCCTGCTCACCGAGGAACAGGGGTTCCCGTGCGGGGCGCCAGCGAAGTGGACAGGGTGCGTCGAGCTGGTCGAAGCCGAGGCGTGCGAGCCCGGCGACCGGCCCGCTGTCGGCGGCTGGCTGCAACGACTGTGCCGGGCCGCTGCTCGCGACCTCACCGTCAGCGGCGTGGGGGTCAGCCTGGTCGCGCCCGACGGGCAGGTCGTCCTCACCGCCGCGTCCGGAGCCGATGCGGCCCGCGTCGAGGAGCTTGCAGCTGAGCCTCGGCGAGGGTCCCTGCTTCGCCGCTCGCGCTGCCCGGCTCCCGGTGCACGTCCCCGACCTCGACGCCGAGACGGCGCCGCTGGCCGGCCTACGTCGCCGGGGCCCGCCGGTACGGCATCCGGTCGGTCTTCGCCTTCCCGCTCCAGACCGGCCGCACCTGCCTGGGCACGCTCGACGTGGCGCGGACGGCGGTCGGAGCGCTGCCGACCCACGACCACCACCCGTGCGCTGGCCTACGGCGACGCGACGCTCGCGCACCTCATCGAGCGGCAGGAGTCGACCTCCGAGACGCTGGCCCACCTGCTGCCCGACGTCGACGGGACCGCGCTCGTGGTCTATCAGGCGCAGGGCATGGTGCTCCACCAGCTGTCCGTGAGCCTCGAGGACGCCCTCGCACGGCTGCGTGCCCATGCCTTCGCCAGCGACCGCACGCTCATCGAGGTCTCCCGCGACGTCGTTGCTCGTAGACTGGACCTCTCCGAGTCATGAGCCAGCCCCCGCGGTCAGGACCCGCTGACCTCCATCCGACTAGTGGACGGACTGGTGCCATGACCGCCATCTCCCCCGAACGGCTCGCCGAGGCCTTCGTCGACGCCGCTGACACCCTGGTCGACGAGTTCGACCTCATCGAGTTCCTGCAACGCATCACCGGGCATGCCTCCGCGCTCGCTCGGTCGAGCCCCGCCGGGCTGCTCCTGGCCAACGGCGACGACCGGCTGCGGCTGCTGGCCGCCTCCGACGAGCGGGCCGAGATGGTCGAGCTCTTCGAGGTGCAGCGCGACGGCGGGCCCTGTCACGAGTGCTTCCGTGAGGGCCGTCCGGTCTCGACGTCCGACCTGAGCACAGCCGTTGCTCGTTGGCCGCGGTTCGCACCGCGAGCCCTCGCCGCCGGCTACCGCTCCGTGCACGCTCTCCCGCTGCGCCTGCGCCAGACGACGATCGGGGTGCTGAACCTGCTCGGCAGCGAGCCCGGCCAGCTCGCGCCGTCCGACATCAAGGTGGTCCAGGCGTTGGCCGACGTGGCCACGATCGGGCTGCTCCACGAGCGGGCCGTGCGTCGCAGCGAGGTCCTCACCGAGCAGCTGCAGCACGCCCTGGACAGCCGCATCGTGCTCGAGCAGGCCAAGGGCATCCTGGCCCAGGCCCACGGCGAGTCACCCGACCAGGGCTTCGTCCGCCTGCGCGACTACTGCCGTCGCAACCGCCTGCTGCTCGGCGAGACGGCGCGTCTGGTGGTCACCGATCCCGGGCGCGTGCCCGACCTGATGGCCGCGCCGTCGTGACGGGCTGAGCTGCAGCGAGCCTCGGCCGAGGCAGCCTCAGACCTTGTCGGCCGACGCCGAGGCGTGCGGGTCACCGGTGCGGGCGCTGCCTTCGTCGGGGCTGTGCAGCGAGCGGTCCAGCGCCTCACGGAGCCCGACGAAGGTGTGACCGGGGGCGGCCAGGTCGCGCCGCACGTCGTCCTCGGTGCAGACCATGTCCTCGGCCAGGCTGTTCACCAGGGCCGTCACCGTCGTCGAGGGCATCCGGCTGATCCAGGCGCACACCCGTCCGACGAGCCACATCGGGGCGAAGGGCACCAGCAGGCGACGCCGCCGCAACCCGGCGACGTCGGCGAAGAGGGCGAGCAGCTCGGGGTAGGTGACGACCTCGTCGCCGCCGACGTCGTAGTGGCGGTCGTGCGGCTCGCCCTGCAGGGAGCGCGCCAGCAGGTCGACCACGTCGCCGACGGCGACCGGTTGCAGCCGGTGACGCATCCACGACGGCACGGGCGTCAGCAGCGGGACCCGCTCGCTGAGCCGCTTGAGGAGCTCGTAGGAGGTGGAGCCGGACCCGATCACCATGGCGGCTCGCAGCACCGTCGCCGGGACCGAGGAGTCGAGGAACACCTCCTCGACCTGGAGGCGCGAGCGCAGGTGGTCGGAGAGCTCGGAAGTCTGCGGGATCAGGCCGGAGAGGTAGACGACCTGCTGGACCCCTGCCCGCTCTGCTGCCCGAGCGACGCGCTCGGCGGCCTCGCGGTCCTTCTGGACGAACTCCTCGGAGGCCATCGAGTGGACGAGGTAGACCACGGCGTCGACGCCGTCGACGGCGGCGGCGACCAGGTCGTCGTCCTCGATGTCGAAGTCGCGCGCCTCGACCTCGCTGCCCCAGGGGTAGGCGTCGAGCCCGCCGCCGTGCGTGGCCGCGAGGACGTCGTGGCCGCGGTCGAGCAGGACGGGCACCAGGCGGGAGCCGACGTAGCCGGTCGCTCCGGTGACGAGGACCCGTTGGCGGCGTCGGACGGGCTCGGGCGGGGCTGCGGTCATGACCCAGACGCTACGAGCACCCCCCTCACCCCCGGCACCCGGGCGGGCTCAGCGCCCCATCTCCTCCTCCAGGGCGATGAGCGCCTGCTCGACCACCTCGGTCAGCGACGGGTGGATCCAGTACTGGCGGCGGGCGAGACCGGCGACCGGCTGCTCGAAGGTGAGCGCCTGGATCAGCGGCTGTACCAGCACGGACGCCTCGGGTCCGATCAGGTGAGCGCCGACCAGCAGGCCCGTGGAGCGGTCGGCCAGCAGCTTGACGAAGTGGCCGGTGTCGTCCTGGCGCAGCGCCCACCCGTGGGCGGTGTCGGCGTACTCCTGGGTGACGACGGCGAGGTCGATCCCCTCCTCGACGGCCTGCGCCTCGGTGAGCCCGACGGCGGCGATCTGCGGGGAGGTGAACACGGCGCCGGGCACGTGCCGGTGGTCGCTGGTCATCGGGTCGTCGGGGTGGAGCAGGTTGTGCTGCACCACCCGGGCGTCCTGGTTGGCCACGTGCTTGAGCGGCTCGGGGCTGGAGGCGTCCCCGAGCGCGAGCACGCCCTCGGCCTGGGCACGCTGGTGCTGGTCGACGACCACCCGCCCGGCGTCGTCGAGGGGCACCTGGGCGAGGTCGAGGCGCAACCGGTCGTTGTTCGGAGTCCGGCCGACCGCGACGAGCACCACGTCGACGTCGGCCGTGCTGCCGTCCGAGAGGTGCAGGCGCGCGGAGCCGTCCTCGGTCCGCTCCACCTTCTCCAGGCCGGCCCCGAGTCGCACGTCCCACCGCTGCGAGACCTCACGGGTGAAGACGGCGGCGACGTCGGCGTCGTGGTGGGCCAGCAGGGTGTCGGCGGGGTCGACCTGGACCACGTGCGAGCCGAGCGAGGAGAAGACGTGGGCGAGCTCGGCGCCGACGTAGCCGCCGCCGACGACCCCCAGCCGGGCGGGAAGGCGGTCGATGCGCATGATCGTGTCGCTGGTGTGGACCTCGACCTGGTCGAGCCCCTCGATGTCGGGCACCACCGGCCGGCTCCCGGTCGCGATGACCACCTGGTCGGCGGTCAGCGTCACGGTCCCGCCGGCGTGCAGGTCGACGCTCAGCGCCCGGGGCCCGGTGAACCGGGCGGTGCCCTCGAGCAGGTCGACGGAGTCCTGGCCGGCGCGGTAGTCGCGGCCCTCCTCGCTGTGGCGGTCGGTGATGGTGAAGATCCGGTCCCGCAGCGCGGGCCAGTCGACCCCGCTGTAGGACGTCCGCAGACCGAAGGGCCCGCCGGTGGCGGCAGCCAGCGCGAGGTCGGCCGGGACGACGTACATCTTGGAGGGGATGCAGCCCCGGTTGAGGCAGGTCCCTCCGAGCGGACCCTCCTCCACGATGGCCACCGACCAGTCCGCGAACCGGCTGTCCACGATCGTGTTGCCCGAACCGGCTCCGAGCACGACCAGGTCGTAGTGCGTCATGGGCACACCGTAGGCCGGTCCGGGTCAGCGCCAGCCGAGCGCGGGCGCGACCTGGCTGACGACGACGTCGAGCACGTGGGCGCAGTAGTCGACGCCGAGCTGGTTGGGCACCGTCAGCAGCAGGGTGTCGGCCGCGGCGATCGCCTCGTCGCCGGCCAGGTCCTCGACGAGGGTCTCCAGCTCGCCGGCGTAGGTCTTGCCGAAGCGGGCCTTGCCGCCGTCGAGGAAGCCGACCTGGTCCTCGCCGCCGGCGCGCCCGAAGTAGGCGCGGTCGAGGTCGTCGACGACCGGGAAGATGCTGCGGCTGACCGAGACCCGGGGCTCGTGGTCGTGCCCGGCGTCGGCCCAGGCCTTGCGGAAGCGTGCGATCTGCTCGGCCTGCAGCTCGTGGAAGGGCACCCCGGTGTCCTCGCTGAGCAGGGTCGAGCTCATCAGGTGCATCCCCTCCCGGGCGGCCCACTCGGCGGTCGCCCGGGTCCCGGCACCCCACCAGATCCGCTCGCGCAGTCCCGCCGAGTGCGGCTCGACGCGCAGCAGACCCGGGGGGTTGGGGAACATCGGGCGGGGGTTCGGCTCGGCGAAGCCCTTGCCCAGCAGCACCTCGCGGAGGACGGCGGTGTGCTCGCGCGCCATGTCCGCGGCGTCGCGGCCCTCGCCCGGCTCGTAGCCGAAGTAGCGGAACCCGTCGACGACCTGCTCCGGTGAGCCGCGGCTGATGCCGAGCTGGAGCCGGCCGCCCGCGATGAGGTCGGCGGCTCCGGCGTTCTCGGCCATGGCCAGCGGGTTCTCGTAGCGCATGTCGATCACGCCGGTGCCGATCTCGATGCGGTCGGTGCGCGCACCGACCGCTGCCAGCAGCGGGAAGGGCGAGGCGAGCTGGTGAGCGAAGTGGTGCACGCGGAAGTACGCGCCGTCGGCCCCCAGCTCCTCGGCCGCCACCGCGAGGTCGATGGACTGCAGCAGCACGTCGGAGGCCGACCGCGTCTGCGACTGCGGTGAGGGAGTCCAGTGGCCGAAGGACAGGAAGCCGATCTTCTTCATGCCCGTGCAACACCGCAGCCGCGCCGGGCCTTCCCGCGCCGCCAGCTGTAACGCGGAGTTACTTCCTCTGGTGCGGCGCCGTGACGCCGTCCCAGATCGAGTAACTCCGCGTTACAAGCAGGTGGCCGGCTCAGCCGACGTCGTAGCGGTCGAGCATCATGACCTTGTCCCAGGCCCGGACGAAGTCGTGCACGAACTTCTCCTGGGCGTCGTCGCAGGCGTAGACCTCGGCGACGGCGCGCAGCTCGGAGTTCGAGCCGAAGACCAGGTCGTTGCGGGTGCCCGTCCAGACGACCTCGGCGCTGCCGCGGCGGCGGGCCTCGAAGGAGTCACGGTCGTCGCCGACCTGGCTCCACTCGAGCTCCATGCCGAGCAGGTTGCGGAAGAAGTCGTTGCTCAGCACCCCCGGGCGGTCGGTCAGCACCCCGGCCTGCGAGCCGCCGGTGTTGACGTCGAGCACCCGCAGACCGCCGACCAGGACGGTCAGCTCCGGCGCACTAAGCCCGAGCAGGTTGGCCCGGTCGACGAGCAGGAACTCCGCCGGCAGCATCTGACCCTTGCCGAGGTGGTTGCGGAAGCCGTCGGCCTCGGGCTCGAGCCAGGCGAACGACTCGACGTCGGTCTGCTCGGGCGAGGCGTCGGTACGACCCGGGGTGAAGGGGACCGTCACCGGGTGACCGGCGTCCGTCGCGGCCTTCTCGACGCCGGCCGCGCCGGCCAGGACGATCAGGTCGGCCATCGAGAGCCGCTTGCCGCCGTCCGCGGAGTCGTTGAAGTCGGACCGCACACCCTCGAGCACGCGCAGCGCAGCCGCCAGCTCGTCGGGGTCGTTGACGGCCCAGCCGCTCTGCGGCTCGAGACGGACCCGGGCACCGTTGGCGCCGCCCCGCTTGTCGCTGCTGCGGAAGGTCGAGGCCGAGGCCCAGGCGGTCGCGACCAGTCGCTGGACCGACAGCCCGGAGGAGAGCACCGTCTGCTTGAGGGCGGCGACGTCCTCCTCCGAGACGAGCGGGTGGTCGACCGCCGGGACGGGATCCTGCCAGAGCAGCTCCTCGGCCGGGACCTCGTTGCCCAGGTAGCGCTGGATCGGGCCCATGTCGCGGTGGGTGAGCTTGAACCAGGCGCGCGCGAACGCGTCGGCGAACAGCTCCGGGTCGGCCAGGAAGCGGCGGCCGATCTGCTCGTAGACGGGGTCGACCTTCAGGGCCACGTCGCTGGTCAGCATGGTCGGCGGGCGGGAGAGCGAGCCGTCCTCGGGGTCCGGCACGGTGTTCGCGGCCGCCCCGCCCTCGGGCTGCCACTGGTAGGCGCCGCCGGGGCTCTTGGTCAGCTCCCAGTCGAGGCCGTAGAGGTTCTCGAGGTACTTCATGCTCCACGTGGTCGGCGTCGCGGTCCACGTGACCTCGATGCCGCTGGTGATCGCGTCGCGGCCCTTGCCCGAGCCGAACGTGCTGCGCCAGCCGAGGCCCTGCTCGGTGATGTCCGCGCCCTCCGGCTCCGGGCCGATGTGGGGCTCGGGGTCGCCGGCGCCGTGGGTCTTGCCGAAGGTGTGCCCGCCGGCGATGAGGGCGAAGGTCTCCTCGTCGTTCATCGCCATCCGGCCGAACGTCTCGCGGATGTCGCGCGCCGAGGCCAGCGGGTCCGGGTTGCCGTCGGGGCCCTCGGGGTTGACGTAGATCAGACCCATCTGGACCGCGCCGAGGGGGTTCTCCAGCTTGCGGTCTCCGGTGTACCGCTCGTTGCCGAGCCACGTGGTCTCCGGACCCCAGTAGACGTCCTCGTCGGGCTCCCAGCCGTCGATGCGGCCGCCGGCGAAGCCGAAGGTGGGCAGCCCCATGTCCTCGAGCGCGACGTTGCCGGTGAAGACGATCAGGTCGGCCCACGACAGGCGGCGTCCGTACTTCTGCTTGACCGGCCACAGGAGACGGCGGGCCTTGTCGAGGTTGGCGTTGTCGGGCCAGCTGTTGAGCGGGGCGAAGCGCTGCATGCCCGCGCCGGCGCCGCCACGGCCGTCGGCCACGCGGTAGGTCCCGGCGCTGTGCCAGGCCATGCGGATGAAGAACGGGCCGTAGTGGCCGTAGTCGGCCGGCCACCAGTCCTGCGAGGTGGTCATCAGCGCCGCGACGTCGGCGCGCAGCTCGGCGAGGTCGACGGTCTCGAAGGCGGCGGCGTAGTCGAAGTCCTGCCCCATCGGGTCGGCCGAGGGGTGGTACTTGCGCAGGATCTTGACGTTCAGCGTCTCGGGCCACCAACGCTCGTTCGTGGAGCCCTCCGTCGGGTGGCTCATCCGTCCCGGGGCGACCGGGCAGCCGCCGGCGCCATCGGTGTTCATCTCTGCTTCGCGGGTCTCGTGGCTCTGGTCGGTCACCGGGTTTCCTCTCGGTCGGGTGGGGCAGGGCGGGCGGGGTGGGAGCTGGTGGGGGCGGGGTGGGTGCTGGTGGTGTCGGTGGTGTCGGCGGCCGTGCAGTCGGGGCACCGGCCCCAGTAGACGACCTCGGCCTCGTCGATGCTGAAGCCGTGGACGGCGGAGGCGTTCAGGCAGGGCGCCGAGCCGACGGCGCAGTCGACGTCCGCCACGGCGCCGCAGGCGCGGCACACGACGTGGTGGTGGTTGTCGCCGGTGCGGGCCTCGTACCGGGCCAGCGAGCCGGCCGGCTGGATGCGTCGCAGGAGGCCCGCGCCGGTCAGGGCGTTCAGCGCGTCGTAGACGGCCTGGTGGGAGACCTCGGGCAGCCGCTCCCGGGTGACGCGCAGGACCACGTCGGTCTCCGCGTGCGGCATCGCCTGCACCGCGGCGAGGACCGCGACCCGCTGGCGGGTGACCCTCAGGCCCACCTCACGCAGCGCGCGGTCGGGCTCGGAGGTCGGCGTCATCGCGTTCACTCTCGCGCGCTTTCTTGAATGGGTCAAGAGTTGGCGGCCGCGACCGGGCTGTAACGCGGAGTTACTTCGCCTCCTGCGGTGTCGCGATTGCGCACCAGGCGAAGTAACTCCGCGTTACAGGGC
>CAWGHQ010000011.1:0-99512 GCA_963822495.1 uncultured Actinomycetota bacterium
TGCACGCCCCAGACGATGGCCGGTGGGTCGTCATCGCCGAGAGCGGCGATCCGGGCAGCCCCATGGGCCCGGACGCAGAGATCCTCGGCTACGTGGCCTGGGCCTACGACCCGTTGGCCTCCCACGGCACGATCGAGCTGCTGGCAGTAGCCGGTGAGCACCGCGGCCGTCACGTCGCCACCACCCTGTGTCAGCACGCGATGGACGATCTCCGCACCCACGGGGCACGCACGGTCGACGTCGGCACGGGCGGCGACTCCTTCCATGCCCCGGCGCGGGCCTGCTACGAGAGGCTCGGATTCACCGCCGTACCCGTCGTGCACTACGTGCGCGAGCTCTGAGTTCCGCCTCCAGGGAGGCGGCGCGCACTGGCGACAGAAGCGGTGACAAGTCGCGGGTGCCGACCACGCGGACCGCGGCCACTCGCCCACCGGGTTGATGCCTGGTGAACCTGCACCGGCCGCCCAGCGAGAGCGTCGCGGCCTGCGTCAGATCGATACCGTCACGCTCCCCGCTGCGTCATGGGCAACCCTGTCGCGGGGCATCGGCGCTGTGACCGGCCCGTCCGGGGTGACCTGCCTTCTGCGGGTAGAGCGTCTCGCCGCGCGCCAGCATCTCCACCATCTCGGTGATCTTGCGCGCCCGGCTCTCCGCACGCTTCATGCTCTCGACGCGATGGATCAGCGCGAACCGGTTGGCGCTCGTGAGCACGTCGAACATCGCCTGCGCCTCCGGATCCGCCGCGATCGCTGCGGCCAGGTCGTCGGGCACCTGACGGGTCGCCGGACCGGCGTACGCCGCATCCCACCGCCCGTCGGCGCGCGCGGCCTCGACCGCGGCGCGCCCAGCGTCGGTCATCCGGCCCTGCTCCTCGAGCGTCGCCACGAGCGCGACGTTCCGCTGGGACCAGCTGCCCTTGGGTCGGCGCGGGGTGATACGCACGGTGTAGCTGCCCTCGTCGCGCTTGCCGGCCTGGCCGTCGATCCAGCCGAAGCAGAGCAGCTCCTCGACCGCGCTCGCCCACGTGATCGTGGTGACCGAGCCGCCCTTCTTGGTCAGCACCAGCCGCACGCCGAGCGACGTCGCATGGTGCTCCTCGAGCCACGCTCGCAGCGCGGCCGGGTCGGTCACCAGCAGCTCGGGCAGCAGGGTTGCCATGGGCCAGACGCTAGCCGCGGCCGTCGACACCCGCGTCGCTCAGGCAGCGGAACCGGAGGCGAGCCGACCGTGAAGCAGGCCGTCCCTGTCGACGAGCGTCTACTCGGGCTGCCCCGCCGCGGGTGGAGACGCAGGCCCGTCGAGGGTGAGGGCGGCCCCGTTGATGCACCATCGCTGGCCCGTGGGCGCCGGCCCGTCGGCGAACACGTGTCCCAGGTGCCCTCCGCAGCGGGTGCAGGTGGCCTCGCGCCGTGGCACCACCATCTTGAAGTCGGTGCGGACGCCTACGGCGTCCGGGGTCGCCGAGGAGGTGAAGCTGGGCCACCCCGTCCCGGAGTCGAACTGGTCCTCGGCGCGGAACAGCTCGGCCCCGCAGCCCAGGCACCGGTACACCCCGGCCGGATTCGCGGGCGGGTGCTCGTAGGGGCTGGTCCGGGGGGCCTCCGTGCCCGAGCGGCGAAGGACCCGGTAGGCCTCGGGTTCGAGGCTGGCGCGCCACTCGGCGTCCGAGCGGACAACCTCGGGTGGTGGTCGGGAGCGGCGCTTGAACATGTGGCCAGACTAGGGACGGGGTCCTGACGGCGATCTGAGAGTGCAGCCACCGGCGCAGTCCTTGACGAGCGTCGAAGCAGCCGGCCGGAAGAAGACCGTTCCGTGCAAGGTTGCGACTGACATGACCACACCTGCAGACCGCGTCGTCGCGGCCCTCCGCGCCGAGCACGACGCCATCGCCGCGGTGGTGTCGACCTTGTCCGAGGAACAGCTGACCGGCCCCAGCGGTGCGGCGGAGTGGACGTCGCCCAGGTGCTCTCCCACCTCGGCAGCGGCGCGGAGATCGCGCGCCTGCCGATCGCCGCCGCCGCGGGCCAGCAGGTCGAGGCGCAGGACAACCAGTCCATCTGGGCCCGCTGGAACGCCTCGTCCCCGACCGAGCAGGCGGCCGGGTTCATCACGCATGACGCGGCTTACCTCGACACGGTCGAGGCGCTCAGTGCCGGGCAGCACGACAGCCTGCTGATCGACCTTGGCTTCCTGCCGCAGCCCGTCCCCCTGGTCGTCGCGCTCGGCATGCGGCTCAACGAGGTCGCCAACCACACCTGGGACGTGCGCGTCGGGATCGACCCGTCGGCGAGCCTGGACGCGGGCTCTGCCGAGCTGCTCGTCGAGCTGTTCCGTGGACCGCTGGCCTTCCTGCTGGGCTTCTCCGGCCACGCCGACCGGATCGAGCAGCAGGTCCGCCTGGCGATCCCGGGCGGTGGCATCGAGATCACCGACATGGTCACCGTGACCGGCGAGATCGACGACCCGACGGCCACCTTCGAGGGCCCGGCGGAGGCCGTGGTGCGCCTGCTGAGTGGACGGCTCGGCACCGCGCACGCCACAGGCGTGAGCGTGACCGGCAACGTCACGCTGGACGAGCTCCGAGCGGTCTTCCCCGGCTACTAGACCCCGTCCGGTGACGTCTCCGGCGACAGTCCCGCGTACGGGAGGCTGCACGGCTAGAAGGGCGGCGGCCCGACGATCGTCACGCTCGTCGCAGCCGTCGTTCTCGGCGAGGCAGTCAGTGCACGCCAGTACGTCACCGTGGTCGCCGGATTCGTGGGGGTCATCTGCGTTGTCCAGCCCGGCACAGGAGCGTTCTCGCCTTGGTCACTCGCCGTCGTCGTCGCAGCAGCGGCGCTCACCTTCCGCGAGTTCGCCACCCGCCGCATCGACGACTCGATCCCGGCGGCATTCGTCGCGTTCGTCACCGCCGTCGCCATCACGGCAATGACCGGTGCCCTCGCCGTCTTCACCGGGTGGAATCCCATCAACAGCACCGCCGCTGTGGTCGTGGCAGCGGCGTGTCTGTGCCTGGTCGTCGGCTACGTGTTCACGATCCAGGCCGTTCGAGTCGGTGACATCAGCGTCTCGGCTCCGTTCCGCTACACCACCCTGCTCGGGGCCGTCGTCCTCGGCTACGTGTTCTTCGACGAGATTCCCAATACCCTCACCATCATCGGCTGCACGATCATCCTTGCCAGCGGCATGTACGCCATCCGACTCGAACAGGTCGCAAAGCGCAGCACCGCCGTCCCGGCGCTCACGACGCCGTCCAGCTGAACCACTTCGCCAACGCGACTCAAGGTCGCTAGACCCCAGACGGCTCGACGCGCTCGGCGCTTATATCGCGATCGATAACCCAGGGTCTACTCTGGTGACCATGGACATCCGATCGGCGCGGCGAGCGGCGGGATTGAGCCAGTCCGAGCTTGCAAGGGCCGCCCACGTGTCGCAGCCGAACCTGTCGGCCTACGAGAACGGACGCCGGGCCCCTACTCCCGCGGTGCTCGACCGCATCGGACGAGCGCTTGCGGGTCGGCCCTCGGTGCGAGTCGCGGCGCACCGTGATGCCATCCACAACCTCGTCACCCGGTTCCACGCCTGCGACCCTCGTGTCTTCGGGTCGGTCGCGCGAGGGGACGACGAGCCCGGCTCCGACGCCGACTTTGTCGTCGACTTCACCGAGGAGGCGTCGCTGCTCGACGAGGTCGGGCTGCGTCTCGCATTGCGTGACTTGCTCCAGGTTGAGGTCGACGTCGTCGCGTCCGACGGACTGCGTGGCGCGTTTCGCGACCGTGTACTGAGCGAGGCCGTGCCGGTGTGACACACAGGACCCGAGACGCCGCTGAGCGGGTGGTGGCTGTGTGCGACGTGCTGGCGGAGGTCGTCGGCGACGACCTGGACGCGTTCGAGTCCGACGTCCGCACCCAGTGGGCGGTGGAGATGGGGCTCATCCGGATCGGCGAGGCGGTCAACCGCATCCCCGAGGAGGTGCTGGAGCGCTTTCCCGAGCAGCCGTGGCGGCAGATCGTGGCAATGCGCAACTTCGCCGCCCACCAGTACGACGACCTCGTCCCGCGCCGCGTGTGGCGCACCGTCACCCAGGATGTCCCTGCCCTGCGGCGCTACCTGGCCGACACCGTCATCCCGGGACTCGAGTCCTGATCGAGGTCAGGCCGGGCGCCGCTCGGAGCGCCCCGGATGAACTCGGGCCCTTGTTGTTCTATCCCCCTCGCGGTGACACCGAACCGATTGGCGCCGCAGCGATTGAAGGAGGTGTGCCGCCTCCCAGCTCAGGCCGCTGGGCCCTTGCCGCGCACCTCCTGCACGGCCGACATCGCCTCGCGCAGCTCGGCGAGCCAGTCCTCCTCGTGCTGGGCGACCAGACGCACGCACCAGCCGAGCGCATCGGAGCGCGAGCGAGCCACACCGGCGTCCACCAGGGTGTCGAGCACGCGTCGTTGCGGCTGGCGCAGGCGCGTCATCACCGGCGCGGAGACGGTGGTCCACAGCTCTCGGTGCTCCCCGATGGTGACTCCCCAGGAGACCTTGGTGTCGTAGCGGTGCTGGGCCTCCTGGGCGATCTCCATCCGCTGGGTCCGCGTCTCCTCTCGGAAGGCGCTGGCGCGGCCGGCGCGAGCCTCGGCCAGGACGGCCGCGCTGGGATCCCCGTCGATGGCCACGTCCTGGATCGGCAGGCGTACGACGATCTCATCCCGATCGAGGGCGACCTCGGGGCGGCCGGTCAGCCACGCGGCGGGCAGGCGGCCTTCGAACCACGCCGCGACCTTCTCTCTGAACTCTTCTGTAATCATAATTACATAGTTACACGCCCATCCAAGCGCATCAATAGCGCCGCCGGGACTGGAGAGTCCGGGTCTGCGTGCTGAGGGGGGCCGACACCCGTGCACAGGCGCGGCCGCGTGGCTGGAGTCGCCCATCGAGGAGATAGTCGCTTCGCAGCGGAAACTAAGCTCTGATGCAGCGGGGTCGAAGCGTCGCCCAAGGCGGCGGGACCGGTGGAACCCGCGTGCGCATCGTCGGTCGCGCCGGTAGCGTCCTTGGCATGTCGTTCGTCTCGACCTGCTTCGCCGCCGGTCGCACCCGCTGAGGACGGCCCTCGGGCCGCACCCCGCCGGTGTTATCCGCTCGCCGGCCGCTTCGCCCACCCTCAGGCAACGACGAAGGGCACCACCATGCAGCTGCGCCCCTACGATCCCTCGGACTTCGAAGCAGTCCTCGCACTGAACATCGACACGTTCGGGCCATTCATGGCCGATTATCGCAAGCACGTCGGCGACATCGTGTTCACGCTCGAGCGTGACGACTGGGAAGGCACGTATGCGCGCCAGATCCCGACGCTGCACGCCCCAGACGATGGCCGGTGGGTCGTCATCGCCGAGAGCGGCGATCCGGGCAGCCCCATGGGCCCGGACGCAGAGATCCTCGGCTACGTGGCCTGGGCCTACGACCCGTTGGCCTCCCACGGCACGATCGAGCTGCTGGCAGTAGCCGGTGAGCACCGCGGCCGTCACGTCGCCACCACCCTGTGTCAGCACGCGATGGACGATCTCCGCACCCACGGGGCACGCACGGTCGACGTCGGCACGGGCGGCGACTCCTTCCATGCCCCGGCGCGGGCCTGCTACGAGAGGCTCGGATTCACCGCCGTACCCGTCGTGCACTACGTGCGCGAGCTCTGAGTTCCGCCTCCAGGGAGGCGGCGCGCACTGGCGACAGAAGCGGTGACAAGTCGCGGGTGCCGACCACGCGGACCGCGGCCACTCGCCCACCGGGTTGATGCCTGGTGAACCTGCACCGGCCGCCCAGCGAGAGCGTCGCGGCCTGCGTCAGATCGATACCGTCACGCTCCCCGCTGCGTCATGGGCAACCCTGTCGCGGGGCATCGGCGCTGTGACCGGCCCGTCCGGGGTGACCTGCCTTCTGCGGGTAGAGCGTCTCGCCGCACGCCAGCATCACCACCGTCTCGGCGATCTTGCGCGCTCGGCTCTCGGCGCGCTTCATGCTCTCGACGCGATGGATCAGCGCGAACCGGTTGGCGCTCGTGAGCACGTCGAACATCGCCTGCGCCTCCGGCTCCGCCGCGATCGCTGCGGCCAGGTCGTCGGGCACCTGACGGGTCGCCGGACCGGCGTACGCCGCATCCCACCGCCCGTCGGTGCGCGCGGCCTCGACCGCGGCTCGCCCAGCGTCGGTCATCCGGCCCTGCTCCTCGAGCGTCGCCACGAGCGCGACGTTCCGCTGAGACCAGCTGCCCTTGGGTCGGCGCGGGGTGATGCGCACCGTGTAGCTGCCCTCGTCGCGCTTGCCAGCCTGGCCGTCGATCCAGCCGAAGCAGAGCAGCTCCTCGACCGCGCTCGCCCACGTGATCGTGGTGACCGAGCCGCCCTTCTTGGTCAGCACCAGCCGCACGCCGAGCGACGTCGCATGGTGCTCCTCGAGCCACGCTCGCAGCGCGGCCGGGTCGGTCACCAGCAGCTCGGGCAGCAGGGTTGCCATGGGCCAGACGCTAGCCGCGGCCGTCGACACCCGCGTCGCTCAGGCAGCGGAACCGGAGGCGAGCCGACCGTGAAGTAGGCCGTCCCTGTCGACGAGCGTCTACTCGGGCTGCCCCGCCGCGGGTGGAGACGCAGGCCCGTCGAGGGTGAGGGCGGCCCCGTTGATGCACCATCGCTGGCCCGTGGGCGCCGGCCCGTCGGCGAACACGTGTCCCAGGTGCCCTCCGCAGCGGGTGCAGGTGGCCTCGCGTCGTGGCAGCAGCATCTTGAAGTCGGTGCGGACGCCTACGGCGTCCGGGGTCGCCGAGGAGGTGAAGCTGGGCCACCCCGTCCCGGAGTCGAACTGGTCCTCGGTGCGGAACAGCTCGGCCCCGCAGCCCAGGCACCGGTACACCCCGGCCGGGTTTGCGGGCGGGTGCTCGTAGGGGCTGGTCCGGGGGGCCTCCGTGCCAGATCGGCGAAGGACCCGGTAGGCCTCGGGTTCGAGGCTCGCGCGCCACTCGGCATCCGAGCGGACGACCTCGGGTGGTGGTCGGGAGCGGCGCTTGAACATGTGGCCAGACTAGGGACGGGGTCCTGACGGCGATCTGAGAGTGCAGCCACCGGCGCAGTCCTTGACGAGCGTCGAAGCAGCCGGCCGGAAGAAGACCGTTCCGTGCAAGGTTGCGACTGACATGACCACACCTGCAGACCGCGTCGTCGCGGCCCTCCGCGCCGAGCACGACGCCATCGCCGCGGTGGTGTCGACCTTGTCCGAGGAACAGCTGACCGGCCCCAGCGGTGCGGCGGAGTGGACTGTCGCCCAGGTGCTCTCCCACCTCGGCAGCGGCGCGGAGATCGCGCGCCTGCCGATCGCCGCCGCCGCGGGCCAGCAGGTCGAGGCGCAGGACAACCAGTCCATCTGGGCCCGCTGGAACGCCTCGTCCCCGACCGAGCAGGCGGCCGGGTTCATCACGCATGACGCGGCTTACCTCGACACGGTCGAGGCGCTCAGTGCCGGGCAGCACGACAGCCTGCTGATCGACCTTGGCTTCCTGCCGCAGCCCGTCCCCCTGGTCGTCGCGCTCGGCATGCGGCTCAACGAGGTCGCCAACCACACCTGGGACGTGCGCGTCGGGATCGACCCGTCGGCGAGCCTGGACGCGGGCTCTGCCGAGCTGCTTCTCGAGCTGTTCCGTGGACCGCTGGCCTTCCTGCTGGGCTTCTCCGGCCACGCCGACCGGATCGAGCAGCAGGTCCGCCTGGCGATCCCGGGCGGTGGCATCGAGATCACCGACACGGTCACCGTGACCGGCGAGATCGACGACCCGACGGCCACGTTCGAGGGCCCGGCGGAGGCCGTGGTGCGCCTCCTGAGTGGACGGCTCGGCGCCGAGCACGCCGCAGGCGTGAGCGTGACCGGCAACGTCAGGCTGGACGAGCTTCGGGCGGTCTTCCCCGGCTACTAGACCCCGTCCGGTGACGTCTCCGGCGACAGTCCCGCGTACGGGAGGCTGCACGGCTAGAAGGGCGGCGGCCCGACGATCGTCATGCTGCCGGTCGATGCGGCGGCCTCGCGGATCCGGTCGAGGTCGACCGGCGGTGCCGGCTCGCCCGGGACCACAGGCTCGCTCGCGCTGCGGTAGAAGCTCTCTCCGCCGCCAGGGGTGTGCAGGCACAGCATGCGGGAGTCCGCCTGCGCCAGGAACGCGTGCGGCACGCCCCGCGGAATGACCGCGACCCCGCCGGTGCGCAGCTCGTGCTCGTCCCCGTCGATGTGCAGCAGCAGCGACCCGTCCAGCAGGTAGAAGGTCTCCTCGGCGGCGGGGTGGGTGTGCAGGGGGGTGCGCTTGCCTTGCTCGACGGTGTCCTCGAAGAGCAGGAAGCCGTCGCCCACCTCGCCCTCGCGGACCAGCCAACGATGCAGGCCGCCGCCGTAGAACCACCGGCGCTCAGCATCGACGGCATTGCGGACCAGGGCGGTCGTCGCGGCGGTCGTCGCAACAGGCGTCAGTGTTCGGCATGGTGCCCTCCGGAGTTATATGGGACTCAAGTCCCATCATGAAAGTACGATACCGTGTATGGTGATGTCAACGGCCTACGAGCACAGCGGACGGACCCGTCAGAAGCAGCGCACCAGGACGGCGCTCGTCGCGGCCGCACGCGCCCTGGTGGCCCACGGCGGCCGGCCACCCACGGTCGGCGAGGCGGCCGAGGCGGCCTCGGTGTCCCGCACCACGGCCTACCGCTACTTCCCGACGCAGAAGTCGCTGCTGCTGGCCGCCCACCCCGAGGTCGACGCGACCTCGATGCTTCCCCCGGACGCCAGCGACGACCCCGAGGAGCGGGTGGAGGCCGCGGTCCGGGGCTTCATGGCGATGGTGGTGGACACCGAGGCCCAGCAACGCACGATGCTCCGGCTCTCGCTCGAGACCGACACCGAGTTGCGCGAGCTGCCGTTGCGCCAGGGACGAGCGATCGGCTGGTTCACCGAGGCGCTCGACCCGATGGCCGACCAGCTCGGTGACGCCGGCCTGCGCCGCCTGGCGATCGCGGTGCGCGCCGTCAGCGGGATCGAGTCGCTGGTGTGGCTCACCGACATCGCCGGCCTGAGCCGGGAGCAGGCGGTCGACCAGATGGCGTGGTCGGCCGTCGCGCTGGTCCGGCGTGCCGGCCAGGAGGCCTGAGGACCCCGCGACGCGGGCCAGCGCCGCCGCAGAGCCGTCAGCTTCCTGCCAGCGCTGAGCGCTCCTCCTCCGGGGTCAGCCCGTTCGGCAGCGGCGTCTCGCCGCGGGCGCGGTCCCACGCGCGCGTGTCGGCGACCGTCTGGGCGAGGGGAGTGCGGGGCATGCCGGCCGCCAGAGCCGCGGCGGAACTGATCCGCAGCATCACGTCCCAGGCCGGGTCCTCGAAGAGCAGCGGGAAGTCCAGCTCGCCGTGCGGCACCGCCACGAGCTCGGCGTCGCCGCAGGTGCCGACGAGCTCCGGGAACGCCATCACCTCACCGACGGCGTTGAACGCGCCCGGCCGGTCCTGCTCGACCAGCACCACGACCAGCCGGGCGAGGTCGCGGACATCGGTGACCTGCACCGGGCGGTCCAGCGGCTCCGGGATCGCCACCGGACCGGGTCGGGCGACCCGTCGCACCCAGTAGGTGAGCAGCTCGGCCTGCTCGTGGGGTCCGACCACCCAGCCGGGGCGCACGATGCTGAGCCGGTCGCCGAGGCGGTCGAGCAGCAGGTCCTCGCAGCCGACCTTCAGCGGACCGTAGGAGTCCTCGTCGAGGATCTCGGGTCCCTCGTGGGCCGGCAGCCGGGCCGACGACTCGGTGATCTCGCCCTGAACCCCTCGGTGGTCGTAGACCATGCCGGTGGAGATGAAGACGTAGCGCGCGAAGCGGTCCTCCAGAGCGGCCAGGGCCTGCTCGACGTGTCGGGGCACGAACCCACAGACGTCGACGACGGCGTCCCAGGCGAGCCCGCGGAGGGCGTGGTAGTCGCCGCACTCCCGATCACCGACCAGGCGATCGACGTCCGGGAACAGGCCGGGCCCCGTGCGGCCCCGGTTGAACAGGGTCGGCGTGTGACCGCGCGCGAGCAGGTCCTCCACGATGGTGCGACCCACGAAAGAGGTTCCACCCAGGACGAGGACTCTCATCCCAGCAAACTAGACCTCGGGCCCGTCCCGGGACAGGGGCCGAGACCAGGACCACGACCGGACGGGGTGACGCCCCGCCCGGCCGTAGGTTCGAGGCATGAAGCTCCCCCTGCTCCCCGGTCTGTGCCTCCTGCTCGCCGTGACCGCCTGCGCAACGACCGGAGGTTCCAGCGGTGAGGCCTCCGCGGAGTCCGGCGACCTGACCTGGGGTGACGGGCCGTACGGGGTGGTGCTCGCCCATGGCGCCTCCTTCGACGCGGCCAGCTGGGAGGAGCAGGCGGTGCGGATCGCCGACCAGGGCGCCACCGTGATCGCGGTCGAGAGCATCGCGACGACTCGATCGAAGCCGCGGCCCGGCGCCTGATGGCGGGCGGCGTCGACGACGTGGCCCTCGTCGGCGGGAGTGCCGGAGCGGACGCGATCCTCCAGCTGGCCTCCGAGCAGCCGGACCTGCCCGACCAGCTGGTGCTGCTCTCGCCCAACCGCACGGTCGAGGGCCTGGGCGAGGAGCCCAAGCTGTTCATCGCCAGCGAGGACGAGCCCCTGGTCGAGGTCGCCACCGAGCTCGCCGAGAGCGCGCCGGGGGAGGACAACACGGCGCTGATCCTGCCGGGGTCGGCGCACGCGCAGGGCATCTTCGACGGCGACCAGGCCGACGAGGCGCTCGACGCGATGCTGGAACGCCTCGGGGCGGTCGGGCGCGACCCCGGGGTCCTAGACCCGTCCGGTTGCCCGACCAGGCACGATGGGGGCATGCCCGACCTGCGCGCCGGCGTCCTGCTGCGCTCCACGCGCGCGCTGCTGTGCGCGGGGGTTGCCGCGATGCTGGGCGTCACCGCCCACCTCGGCGCTGGCGGACTCCTGCCGTCCCCGGCCTGGTGCCTGGCCGCGGGCGCGGTGCTCGTCGCGGTCAACCTGGTGGCACTCGGTGGACCGGCCTCGGTGTGGCGTCTGGTCGCGCTGGTGGCGGGCGGCCAGGCGTTCTGGCACCTGGTGCTCACCGCTCGTCGCCGGGCACGCTGGCGACGTCGGCCGCGACGGCGACCCCCGGCGTCGCCGTACCCGCAGCGGTCGGACTGACCAGCAGCGAGCGGCGCGGGTCCCTCTACGACCTCACCGTCGGTGCGCGGCCCCCGACCGGCGGCGCGTCCGCGGACGCAGCCGGCTGGGTGGTGCACCTCCTCGCCGACCTCACCGGCCCGCACGCGTTGATGATGGTGGCGCACCTCCTCGCCGCGGCCGGCGTCGCCGGGTGGCTCTGGGTCGGGGAGAACGCCCTCTGGACCGTGCTGTGCCTGCTGGGTCGCGCCGCCGCCGGCGTGGCCCGGGCAGTGGCCGCAGCCCTCGCCGCCCGCCCTCAGCCCGTCCCGGTGCTGCCGAGCCGCCGCCCGGTCGTCCGTGCCCACCAGCGGCCGCCTCGGCCCGCCGTTCCGCCGCCACTGCTGGGCGCGCTGACCCGCCGCGGCCCGCCGGCGCTCGTCGTCACCTTCTGACGAGCCCACCCCACCCAGACCTTCCACCCACCGCGCCGCCACGCCCTCGGGCGCGAGCGGGCGGCACCACCTGAGACGAGACCCGCATGCGCCAGTCCACCCGCACGACCCGTCCTGTCCGGACGACCCGCACGACCCGCACGACCCGCACGGCCCTGGCCACGCTCGGCGCCGGCGCCCTGCTCCTGCTCGGCGCCTGCGGCGGGGACGACACCGCCGCCGAGCCGGACCCGCAGGGCCCGTCCGCGTCCCTGGAGATCACCGTCAGAGGGCGACGAGGTCTCCCCGAACGCGCAGAGCATCGAGCTCGGCACCGGGGACGAGCTGACCGTGACCGTCGACTCCGACCGGGCCGGCGAGCTGCACGTGCACGCCAAGCCCGAGCAGTACGTCGAGTTCACCCCCGGGACGACCGAGAAGACGCTGAGCATCGAGACCCCGGGCTCGATCGAGATCGAGGAGCACGACAGCGGCACGGTCGTCGCGCTGCTCGAGGTGCGGTAGATGCTCGAGGCCCACGGCCTCGGCGGGGGCAGCGACCTGCCGATCCCGGCGTCGCTGACCATCGCCGGCGCCACGGCCGCCCTGACCCTGTCCTTCGTGGTGCTGCTGCTGGCCTGGCGCCGGCCGCGGTACGGCCAGGGACGGGGCGGCCGGCCGGTGCCGGCGTCGGTGGTGCGGGTGCTCGACGGACCCGTGCTCGCGCTCGTGCTGCGGGCTGCGGGGCTGGTGCTGCTGGGCTTCACCGTGTGGGCGGCCACGCGCGGTCCGGACGTGGCGGTGAACCCGACCTTCGGCATCGTCTACGTCTGGCTGTGGGTCGGGATCGTGCCGACGTCGCTGCTGCTCGGCCGCTTCTTCCGCGCGGTCAGCCCCGCGCGGACCCTGCACCTGCTCCTGGCCCGTGCGCTGCGCCTGCCCCCGGACCAGGGTCTGCGCGAGTACCCGGCCTGGCTGGGGTACTGGCCCGCCGCCGTGGGCCTGTTCGCCTTCGTGTGGCTGGAGCTGGTCTACCCGAGCGCGACCTACCTCGGGCCGGTGCGCCTGTGGTTCGCGCTGTACTTCGCGGCCATGCTGATCGGCAGCGCCGTCTTCGGCGATCGCTGGCTCGCCCGGGCGGACCCCTTCGAGGTCTACTCCTCGCTCGTGGCGCACCTCTCGGTCTGGGCGCGCGACGCCACCGGTCGGCTGGTGGTGACCAGCCCGTTGCGCAACCTGGCCGGGATCGTCCCGGAGCCGGGGTTGGTCGCGGTGGTCGCGGTGCTCCTGGGCAGCACGGCCTGGGACAGCTTCCGCGAGTCCGCGACCTGGGTGCGGTTCGGGCAGACCACCACCCTCGACGTCGAGGCCCTCAACACCGCCATGCTGCTGGCGGCCGTGCTGCTGGTCGGCCTCACCTTCGCCGCGACCACCATGGTCGGCGGCGGCTCGGGTCGCCGCATCGAGCTGCCCTCACGCCTGGCCCACTCGGTGGTCCCGATCGTCGTGGGCTACATGGTCGCCCACTACCTCACCTTCTTCGTCGAGATCGGGCAGCTGACCCTGACCCAGGTCAGCGATCCGATGCTCGAGGGCGCCGACCTCTTCGGCACTGCGGGCCTGGCGATCAACTACTGGTGGTCCGAGCACCCGTCGGTGCTGGCCACGACGAAGGTGCTGGCCATCGTGCTGGGCCACGTCGTGGGGGTCGTCGCGGCGCACGACCGCGCCCTGGACCTGCTGCCGCGCCGCCACCAGGTCACCGGCCAGCTGCCGCTGCTGGCGGCGATGGTGCTCTACACCTTCGGGGGCCTCTACCTGCTCTTCGGTGTCTGAGCCGGCCCCCAGCACGGCCCGTGCCGGCGGCGGCGGTCCGTAGGCTGGTGCGGTGCGGACGTACGTGACCCTCAGGATGCTCGGCGTGCACCTGCTCGCCCTGGTCCTGGTCGCCACCGCCGGTGCTCTCGCCTTCTGGCAGTACAGCGCCTGGCAGGCGCGCCGCGACGCCGAGGCCGTCGACCTGACCCGCCTCGCGCCCGTCGCGCTGGCCGAGGTGATCGGCCCCGACGACCCCTTCCCCGGCCAGCGGGTCGGCCAGCCGGTCGAGGTGTCGGGACGCTGGCTGCCCGAGGCGACCGTGCTCGTCTCGGACCGCGAGCTGGACGGCGTCGCCGGGTACTGGGTCGTCACGCCGCTCTCGGTCGACGGCGAGGCCTCCGCGCTGCCCGTCGTGCGCGGCTGGGCCGCCGATCCGGCTTCGGTCCCGGCGCCGCCGACCGGCCAGAGCCGCGCTCGTCGGCTACCTGCAGCCCCCCGAGGGCCGCACCATCAGCGACCCCGACCCGAGCGACGACGTCCTGCCGCAGCTGCGCACGGCCGACCTGGTCCAGCGGGTCGAGGAGGACCTCTACGGCGCCTACGCCGTCGAGACCGGCACCCGTCCGGACGGGGCGCCGGCGGCGCTCAACGACGGCAGCGCCGGCCTGGAGACCGCCACGCTGGCCCAGCTGCCGCCGGCCGGCCGGTTCACCGCGCTGCGGAACCTGCTCTACGCCATCGAGTGGGTCGCCTTCGGGGGCTTCGCCGCCTTCGTGTGGTGGCGCTACCTGCGCGACGAGCGCGAGCGGGTGCGCGCGGTCGAGGCCGGCGCCGCGCCTGCGGACGACCCGGTAGCGTCCACCTCGTGAGAGGCGCGCTGACCCGGTACCGGGTGATGGCCACGGTCGTGGGGGTCCTGCTCGTGGTGCTGGTCCTGGTGGGCGTGCCGCTGAAGTACCTCGCCGGCGACGGCACGGACCTCCAGCAGACGGGGGAGTGGATCACCTCCTACCTCGGCGTGGCCCACGGCTGGCTCTACATGGTCTTCCTGGTGACCGCCTTCTGGCTCTCGCGCAAGGCCGGCTGGGACTTCGGCTTCACCGTGGTCACCCTCGTGTGCGGCACGGTGCCGCTGCTGTCCTTCTGGGCCGAGCGACGCGCGACCGCGCGGGTCCGCGCCGAGCACGCCGGGCACGCGGGAACCCTGACCGGGTGAGCACGGCCTTCGTCCTCGGCGGCGGGGGAGTGCTCGGCGCGGTCGAGGTCGGCATGCTGCGCGCCCTGCTCGAGCGCGACATCGTGCCCGACCTGGTGCTCGGCACCAGCGTGGGCGCCCTCAACGGCGCCCTCCTGGCCAGCGACCCCACCCTGGCGGTGGTCGAGCGCCTCACCGAGCTGTGGCGCACGGCCAACGACGCCGGTCACGAGGTCTACGGCGACCGGCCCCTGCGCACGGTGCGCCGCGCGCTGTCCACCGGCACCCACCTCTACTCCAGCCGGCCCCTGCACAAGCGGCTGGCCGCCGAGCTGGGCGAGCGACGCTTCGAGGACCTGCCGGTGCGCCTGGAGGTCTGCGCGGCCAGCATCGAGCGCGCCGCGGAGCACTGGTTCACCACCGGTCCGGTGGTGCCGGCCGTCGTGGCCAGCGCCGCCGTGCCGGGTCTGCTGCCCCCGGCCGAGGTCGACGGGGAGCACTACCTCGACGGCGGCATCGTGAACTCGGTCCCCCTGGGTCGCGCCGTCGAGCAGGGGGCCACGCGGGTCTTCGTGCTCCAGGTCGGTCGCATCGACCGGCCCCTCGTCGTGCCGCGCCGGCCCTGGGAGGTCGCGCGGGTCTCCTTCGAGATCGCCCGCCGGCACCGCTTCGTGCGCGAGCGCGCCGCGCTCGGCCCCGACGTGGAGTGTCACGTGCTCCCCGCACGCGGCACGTCGGCGCGCGACGACTCGCTCACCGGCACCCGCGACTTCTCGACCGTGCAGACCCGCATGGAGGCCACCTACGAGGCCTCCCGCCGCTACCTCGACGAGCACACGTGAGCGGCCCGCGAGCCACCCAGCGCCGGACCTGGGCCGTGCGCCGCGCCGTCGTGGCGCCGCTGGTCATCGCGCTGACCCTCGTGGTGTGGACCGCGTTGCCGCTGTGGCTGCTGCTGGCCGCCGTGCTCTCCCCGGTGCTGCCCGGGCGGTGGCGGGCGCTGCGCCTGTTCTGGCTCACGGTGGTCTACCTGAGCCTGGAGACGCTCGGCCTCGCGATCCTGCTGGGCTACTGGCTGGCCAGCGGCTGCGGCCGCCGCCTGCGCACCCCGTACTTCGAGGGCCTGCACTACGACCTCGTGCAGGGCGTGACCTGGGTCCTGTTCGCCGAGACCCGCCGCGTGCTCAACCTGAGCGTGGTCACCGACGGCCCGGAGCCGGACGCCTACCCGGGCTTCGCGCTCCTGGTCGCCTGCCGGCACGCCGGGCCGGGGGACTCGCTGGTGCTGCTCCACGCGCTGATGCACTGGTACCACCGCGAGCCACGCGTGGTGCTCAAGGACACCCTGGCCTGGGACCCGCTGGTCGACGTGCTGCTCAACCGGGTGCCGACCCGCTTCCTCTCGCCGGCCTCGGCGCCCGGCACCGACCTCGAGGACCACATCGCCGCCCTCGCCAGCGACCTCGACGACGACGACGCCTTCGTGATCTTCCCCGAGGGCGGCAACTTCACCCCGGCCCGCCGTCAGCGCTCGATCGAGTCGCTGCGCCGACGCGGGCTGGAGCCGATGGCCCGGCGCGCCGAGGCGATGCAGCACGTGCTGGCTCCTCGCCCGGGCGGACTGCTCGCGGCCCTGGACGCGGCACCGGAGGCCGACGTCGTGCTCGTCGCCCACACCGGGCCTGGACCACCTGCTCACCGCCCGGGACCTGTGGCGCGCGGTGCCGATGGACAAGCGGATCATCATGCGCTGGTGGCGGGTGCCGCGCGCGGACATCCCGGCCGACCGCGAGGAGCGCATCGAGTGGCTCTTCGACTGGTGGGCCCACATCGACGCGTGGGTCGCCGAGCACCGTCCCGAGGACCTGGCGCCGCGCGAGGCGCGGCGCCAGGGCTAGCTCAGCTCAGGAGCGGTCGGGGTCGATGTCGACCGCGGTGGCCGGTTCGTCCGGGGTCGAGCCCGGGTGGGGCTCGCCGGCGGCGTCGGCCAGCGCCTCGTCCGGCGACGAGCCGGCCGGGGCCGGCGGGGGCGCGGGCGTGTAGGAGGACTGCCACGGGTCGTTGCCGCTGTCCTGAAGCTTCTTGGCCAGGACCGCTGCGGCACCGGCCACGGCGCCGAGCAGGAGCAGGGTCTTGATCTTCGAGCGCTTCGCCGGCGCCGGGTCCGGCTCCCCGCGCAGCTGGGCGACCTTGGCCTCGGCGAGGCCCTTGGCAGCCGTCGCCTGGGAGCCGGCGGCAGCGGCACCGGCCGCGACGACCGGGGCGGCCTTGGCGCGGGCGTCGGCGATCACCGGGACGGCGCGGTCGCGGGCGTCGACGAGGTAGGGCGAGACGCGGTCGCGGGCGTCGGAGAGCGCCGGTCCGGCCTTCTCGCGGGCGTCCTCGAGGGCGGACCCGGTCTTCTCGCGTGCGTCGGCCAGCGCCGGCAGCGCGGTCTTCTGCACGAAATCGCCCGCGGAGTCGATCGCCGACTCGACGTGCGGCCGCACGGCGTCGACGTAGTCGCTCGCCTGGTCGAGCAGCGTCTTCTTGTTGCGCAGTGCCATCGCGAAAGTCCCTCTGGTTGGTCGGCTGTGGACCCATCCCATCATGCCCGCACGCGCCCTACCACCTACGCAGCGGGCGGCACTCGCGGCGCTTGGCGATCATGGCAGGATCGATGCGCACCACCACCCACCCGCACGGGTGGCGGGAACCGACCGGAAAGGCACGTCCAGCCCCATGCCGAAGCAGGCCATCCTCACCACCAACCGCGGCGTCGTCACCGTCGACCTCTTCCCCGACCACGCACCCGAGACCGTCGCCAACTTCACCGGTCTGGCGACCGGGGAGAAGTCCTACGACGACGGCAAGGGCGGCAGCGGTCCGTTCTACGACGGACTCGTCTTCCACCGCATCATCGACGGGTTCATGATCCAGGGCGGCTGCCCCACCGGCACCGGCACCGGTGGTCCGGGCTACACCTTCAAGGACGAGCCGCACCCCGAGCTGGTCTTCGACAAGCCCTACCTGCTGGCCATGGCCAACGCCGGACCGGGCACGAACGGCTCGCAGTTCTTCGTCACCGTCGGGGCGACCCCGTGGCTGAACTTCAAGCACACGATCTTCGGCGAGGTCGCCGACCAGGCCGGCCGCGACGTGATCGACGCGATCGCCAAGAGCCCGACCGGCCCGGGCGACCGCCCGCTCGAGGCCGTGGTGCTCGAGTCCGTCGAGGTCGTGGACAGCTGACGCAGCAGCCGCCCGACCCCGGTCCGCCGGGCGCAGGGGTGCCGGTCTGCCACCGGCACCCCGATCGGGAGAGCCACATCCGCTGCCAGCGGTGCGAGCGTCCGATCTGCCCGGACTGCATGCGCGACGCCGCCGTGGGCTTCCAGTGCCCCTCGTGCGTCGCCGAGGGACGCAAGAGCACCCGGAGCGCGACCACGCCCTACGGCGGACGCCGCTCGAGCGACCCGCGGCTGACCTCCTTCGTGATCATCGCGGTCAACGTCGCGGTGTGGCTGGGGATCACGCTGACCGGCGGTCGGTCCTCCCGGGTCGCCTTCGAGCTCGTCGTCATCCCGCAGCGGGTGGCGGACGGCGCCGTGTGGCAGGTGCTGACCAACGCCTTCAGCCACATCGACATCTGGCACCTCGCGCTGAACATGTTCGCGGTCTACCTCCTCGGACCACAGCTGGAGAGCCTGCTGGGCCGCGCCCGGTTCCTGGCGCTCTACCTGTTCGCCGCGCTGTCGGCGACGGCCCTGGTGATGTGGGCCGCGCCGCAGTACCAGGCCACCCTCGGCGCCTCGGGCGCCGTCTTCGGCCTGTTCGCCGCCTACCTGGTGATCGCGCTCAAGGTGAAGGGCGACCTGCAGCCGATCCTGACCGTGCTCGGCATCAACGTGCTCTTCACCGTCCTGGGCCGCGGCTTCATCTCCTGGCAGGGTCACCTCGGGGGCTTCCTCGGCGGCCTGCTCGTCGCCCTGGCCCTGGTCTACGCGCCCAAGCCGGCCCGGAGCCGCTGGCAGTGGACCGGCGTCGGTGCCCTGACCGTCCTCGTGGTGGCCGTGATCGCGGTCCGCGCCGCGGTATTGGTCTAGATCATCCGCCGGGCGGGCCACCGCCTCGGATAGCCTGCGGCCGACTTGTACCGACCATGGGGTGTCGCGTTGTCGACCGACGCCGGAAACGGATCATCATGACCGACCAGACCAACCTCGAGCCCCTCTCCGCCGCCGAGCTGGACGAGCAGGTCGGCACCGCCCTGCCGGACAAGGAGGTGGTCTCGATCCTCGACCTCAACGCCGACCTGGACCTCGCCCTCGACGTCGCGGCCCCGATCGACCTCGCCGTGGCGGCCAACGCCAACGTCGCTGCCCCGATCGACGCCGCCGTCGGCGCGAACATCCTCTCGGTCGGCTCGACCGCGACCTCGCTGGCCGACCAGGGCGTGATGATCAACCAGGACATCACCGGCGACGCCACGGCCGACTCCACCCAGGACAGCGTCATCTCCGACGGCGGCGGTACCACGGCCGGCGACCCGGCGGCGGCCGACCCGGCGGCAGCCAGCACGACGGCCGCCGAGAGCACGGAGCCGCTCAGCCCGACCGACGTGCCGGTCGACGGTGCCGTGCCCGACGGTGCGGTGCCGGTCGACGGTGCCGTGCCCGACGGGGGCGTCCTGCCGGACGGGACCCTGCCCGATGGAACCCTGCCCGACGGGACCCTGCCCGACGGGGGGCTGCCCACCGACGTCAGCGGCGCGCTCGACGGCGACCTGCTCAACGTCGACGTCAACCTCGCCGCCGACGCCGACGTCACGGCCCCGATCAACGGCGCGGTGGCGGCCAACGCCAACGTCGCGGCCCCGATCGACGCGGCCGTCTCGGCCAACATCGGCTCGGTGGACAGCGACGCCGTCGCCGTCGCCCAGCAGACCGCCATCATCGACCAGGGCATCGACGGCGACGTCGAGGCCACCGCCGACCAGACCTCCGACGTGCAGAACCCCTGATCCATGACGCTCACCTCCACCGCGGGGGGCGGCGAGTCCTCCGCTCCCCGTGGGACGGCTGTCGCCGCGGACGTGCCCGTGCGCGCCGACGGCGTCGTCCTGCTCGGCGAGATGCCGGGCTCGGGCTACCGGGTCCCGCCCGCCCTCGTGCGCCGCGGCGACGGTCAGATGATCCAGCTGACGCCGCTGCTGTACAGCGTGCTCGACGCCGTCGACGGCCGACGCACCCACGACGAGATCGCGGTGGAGGTGGGCCGCAGCATCGGCCGGGCGGTCACGGCCGAGAACATCGAGACGCTCGTCGACGGCAAGCTGCGCCCGCTCGGGGTGCTGCTGAAGGGTGACGGCTCCGAGCCCGAGCTGCGCAGGTCGCAGCCCCTGCTCGGACTGCGCCACCGGGTCAGCGTCACCGACCCGGTCCGCACCCGGCAGCTCACGGACCCCTTCGCGCGGCTCTTCAACCCCCTCCTGGTCGCGCTGGTGACGCTCGCCTTCGGCTACATCAGCTGGTGGCTGCTGCTCGACAAGGGGCTGGCCTCGGCGGCCCACGAGGCGTTCCACCGCCCCGGGCTGCTGCTGCTGGTCTTCATGGTCACCGTCCTGTCCGCCGGGTTCCACGAGTTCGGGCATGCCGCCGCCGCCCGGCGCGGGGGTTCGACCCCCGGCGTGATGGGCGCAGGCCTCTACCTGTTCTGGCCGGCCTTCTACACCGACGTCACCGACTCCTACCGCCTGGGCCGGGTGGGCCGGCTGCGCACCGACCTGGGCGGTCTCTACTTCAACGCCATCGTCGCGGTCGCCATCACCGGGATCTGGCTGGCCTCGGGCTACGACGCCCTGCTGCTGGTCGTGGCGACGCAGATCCTGCAGATGCTGCGCCAGCTGACCCCGATCATCCGCTTCGACGGCTACCACGTGCTGGCCGACCTGACCGGCGTCCCCGACCTCTACCACCGGATCAAGCCGACCCTGGTCGGCCTGCTTCCCTGGCACTGGCACGACCCCGAGGCCACCGTGCTCAAGCCCTGGGCACGCGCGGTGGTGACGGTGTGGGTCCTGCTCGTCGTGCCGATGCTGGCCTTCTCGCTGCTGACCATGGTGCTGACGCTGCCCCGGCTCCTGGCCACCGCCTGGGTCAGCCTGCAGGAGCAGGCCGCCATCCTCGGCGACGGGTGGAGCCAGGGCGACCCCGTCGCCGTGCTGGCCCGGGTGCTGGCCATCGTCGCCCTGGTCCTGCCCATCCTGGGCATCGCCTACATCCTGACCCGGCTGGTCCGACAGGGCGTCGGCTCGGTGCTGCGCCGCACCCAGGGCCGTCCCGGACGCCGCGCGCTGGCCGGCCTCACCGCGGCCGCGGTGGTGGCCGCCCTGGGCTGGGTCTGGTGGCCCGACGCCGGGACCTACCGTCCGATCGCGGCCTACGAGCGCGGCACCCTCGGCGACGTCGTCGCCCTCGCGCGGCCGGCCCCGACCTACCCCGTAGGACTCAGCGACGGCCAGCAGGGCTCCCTCCAGGTCCCCTGGCCGACCGGCGCCGCAGTGCCGACGCGCGAGCAGCCGCAGCTGGCGGTGGTGATGGTGCCGCGCCCGCAGGACGCCGGCAGCAGGACCTCGACCGCGCTGCCGCCCACCGCCCCCGAGTCGGGTTCCCCGACGGGCGCCGGGGGCGACCCGGAGCTGGACCCCGAGCTGGACCCGAGCGCCAGCCCCACCCCGCTGCCCGACTCCTCCACGCCGGCGGCGACCGACCCGGTGCCGTGGGTCTTCCCCTTCGACCAGCCGCTGCCGCCGGAGGAGGACGACACGCAGGCGCTCGCGGTGAACACCACCGACGGCTCGGTCGTCTACGACCTGGCCTTCGCCCTGGTGTGGGCCGACGACGAGCCGGTGACCAGCGTCAACGAGGCCTACGCCGCGGCCAGCTGCACCGACTGCGCGGCCGTGGCGATCAGCTTCCAGGTGGTGCTGGCCCTCGGGGACGCCGACGTGGTCGTGCCCCAGAACCTCGCGGTCTCGGCCACCTACAACTGCGTGCGGTGCCTGACCTACGCGCTGGCCAGCCAGCTCGTGATCACGCTCTCGGGCCCGCTCGACGAGGACAGCATGGCCGCCCTCAACGAGGTCTGGGCCGAGATCGCCGCCTACGCCACCACGATCACCACCCTCCCGCTCGCGCAGATCCAGGCGGACCTGGAGGGGTTCCAGCAGCAGATCACGGACATCATCGCGGCCGACCCGTCGGCCAGCCCCGGCGTGCTGGCCGGCGACGACCCCGCGACGGCGGACCCGAGCCAGAGCCCCACGGGTTCCCCCGGCACGGACCCCTCGGCGACCCCGTCGGCGACGACCAGCGACGGCGCGACGAGCCCGTCGTCGTCACCTACGTCCACCCCGACGACACCGACGGGGCCGTCGGGCTCGGCGTCGACGTCGCCGACCGGCTCGCCCTCGACGTCCCCGTCTCCGACGTCCCCGTCCCCGACGAGCCCGTCCGCGTCGCCGTCGGCCTCACCGTCCGCGACCCCCTCGGCGTCCGCCTCGCCGTCCCCGGCCGCGGCATCGGGGTCGACCGGGACGACGGGCACGACGGCGCCCTAGTCGGCGCGGTCAGCTCGGCGAAGTTGTCCACAGCTGTGGAACAACCGGTGGATAACTACAGTGATGTCATTCTCGGCGGGTCATTCCCAGCGGGTGGCGTAGACGAAGCCCACGCCCATCGCCGCCACGCCCACGAACAGGTTCTTCTGACCGAGGTCGTCGAAGACGGGCAGCACCGAGACGTCGTCGCTGATGATGTAGAAGGTGCAGATCCAGAGCAGGCCGAGGATGAAGCAGCCGAGCATCCCCACGACGACCCCGCGGCCCCGCCCCAGCGGGGTCGAGGGGTGGGCGGCGACGACGAGGCCGAGGAAGAAGGCGCCGAAGCCGATCAGGTAGTTCCAGTCGGCGAGGTCGGCCATGAAGGCCGGGCTGCCGGCCTCGGGGGGCTTCTCGCCGAGCGTCGCGACGCCGGCGCGCACGGCGACGTAGTAGTAGGCCATCCAGGCGATGCCGCCCAGCATGAGCACCAGGACCAGCGCGAACCGCACGCTGAGCACGGGTCCCCGGTCGGGGTCGGTGATGCGCCGGGCCTTCAGCTTGGACACGCGTGGCTCCTGTTCCGTGGTCCGCGCGGAGGGGCCCCGCGGATCGCGGGCTACCCTAGTCGTCGTGAGCGACCGGACCCAGGCGAGCCCCCGCTGGCGCGTGGCGACCCCGGTGATCGTCGTGGCCAGCGGGTTGCTCTTCGCCGTCAGCGCCTCGAACGCCGAGGGCACCGACCTGCGTCCCGGCCGGTACCGCAGCCTGGCCAGCGTGGTCGAGACCGAGTCCCGCGAGTACGACGCCCTCACCGCCCGCGTCAGCGAGCTGACCGGGGAGGTCGACACCCTGTCCGCCGCGGTGGACTCGCGCGAGGTCGAGCGCTACCAGCGGCGCAGCGACCGGCTGCGCGACCCGGCCGGGCTGGAGCCGCAGGCCGGACCCGGGGTCACCGTCGAGCTGGCCGACTCCCCGACCGAGGTGGTCGACGCCGCCCTGGCGATCACCGACCCCGACGAGGCGATCGACATCAACCAGCTCGTCGTCCACCAGCAGGACATCCAGGCGGTGGTCAACGCCATGTGGGTCGGCGGCGCCACGGCGGTGACCATCGAGGGTCAGCGGGTGATCAGCACCACCGGGATCAAGTGCGAGGGCAACGCCGTGCAGCTGCAGGGCAGCCCGTACCCGCAGCCCTACGAGATCTCGGCGGTCGGCGACCCCGACGAGCTCCTGGCGGCCATCGAGTCCGACGAGTACCTGCTCGGCTACCGCGTCGACGCCGCCGACCCCACCATCGCCGTCGGCTGGGACCTCGAGCTCGAGACCGAGGTCGAGGCGCCGGCCTACGACGGCCTGCTCGACCTCAGCTACGCCGAGCCGGTGGCCTGACCTCAGCCTCCACCACGGCCACCACCACCGCCTCCGCGGCCACCGCCGTTGCCTCCACTGCCTCCCGACCCGTTGTTCGAGGGTCCGCGCCCGGTGCCGGCCGAGGCGTCGTCGCTGGGCGTCTCGCTGGCGCCGGGGCCAGAAGTGTCGCTGTCGCTCGCGCTCGGCGACTCCGAGGGCTCCTCGTAGACCGAGACGAACAGGTTGACCTCGCTGCCCTGCACCGCGGTGGCCCCAGCATCGGGGCTCTGGTCGACCACGGTGCCTGCGGGCTCCTCGCTGTCGGGTTCCTGACGCACGACCGGGGTGAAGCCGGCCCCCTCGATGACCCGGATCGCCTCACCCTGGAGCATCGTGCGCACGTCGGGGATCTCCGCGGGGCCCCGGGAGTAGTTCAGCGTCACGACCGTGCCCTCGTCGACGTTCGTGCCGGCGCCGGGCTCCAGGCTGATCACCCGGTTGGCGGGCTCGTCGGAGTCGACCGCGACCGGATCGACGCCCAGGTTCGCGTTGCGCAGCTGGGTGGAGGCCGCGACCCGCTGCTCCCCGACGACCGCAGGGACGCTGACCTGGGCCACGCCGTCGGAGACCACGAGATCGATCGGGGTGGCCGCTGCGACGAACGAGGACGGGTCGGGGTCCTGCGAGATGACCCGCCCGGCCGGCACGCGGTCGTCGGCACGCCGCTCGATGTCGCCGACGACCAGGCCGTTCTCACCGATGGCCGCGCGCGCGTCGTCCTCGCTGAGCCGGACGAGGTCCGGCACCTCCTGCTGGTCGTTGGGGGACTCGGTCATCCGGGGGAAGAGCACGGCAGCCGCCACGATGACGACGACCGCGAGCAGCCCGAGCAGCACCAGGAGGCGGCGGCCGCGCCGCGGGTCGTCGTCGCGAGGGGGGACGGCCGGCGCGGAGGCGGCAGCGGTCGCCGCGGGGGTCGGCACGGTCGGGGGTGGCGCCGCGGCGGCGGCGGGGGCCAGCGCCGTGTGCACCGGGTGTCCGGCGAGGTAGCGCTCGATGTCCCCGCGCATGTCGGCGGCGGACTGGTACCGGTCGTCGACCCGCTTGGCCAGGGCCCGCATCACGATCGCGTCGACCTCGGGCGGGAGGTCGGCGTCGTGGTCCGAGGGCGGCCGCGGCTGCTCACGGACGTGCTGGTAGGCCACGGCGACGGGACTGTCGCCCACGAAGGGCGGCCTGCCGGTCAGCAGCTCGTAGAGCAGGCAGCCGGTGGAGTAGACGTCGGACCGGCTGTCGACGGTCTCCCCCCGGGCCTGCTCGGGGGAGAGGTACTGGGCGGTGCCGACCACGGCGGCGGTCTGGGTCATCGTCGACTGGGCGTCGCTCATCGCGCGGGCGATGCCGAAGTCCATCACCTTGACGTCGCCCGAGGGGGTCAGCATCACGTTGCCCGGCTTGATGTCGCGGTGGACGATCCCGGCGCGGTGGCTGTAGTCGAGGGCGGACAGCACGCCGCTGGTGATCTCCAGCGCGCGCTCGGGCAGGATCTTGCGGCCCTCGCGCAGGATGTCGCGCAGCGTGCGTCCCGCGACGTGCTCCATGACGATGTAGGGCTGAGCGACGTCGGAGCCGTCGGTCGAGCGCTCCTCGCCGGTGTCGTAGACCGCCACGACCGAGGGGTGGTTCAGCGAGGCCGACGACTGCGCCTCACGCCGGAAGCGGGCCTGGAAGGTCGCGTCGCCGGCGAGGTCGGTGCGCAACCGCTTGACCGCGACCGTGCGACCCAGGCGCAGGTCGGTGCCCTTGCGCACCTCGGCCATCCCGCCGCGGCCGAGCAGCTCGCCGAGCTGGTAGCGCTCCCCGATCAGGCGGCCGTTCTCGGAGCTCATGGGAGCGGGCCCTGACCGCTGCCCTTGCCGGCGCTGCTGCCGCCGTTGCCCGGGTTGTCCACCTGGCCCGGGGGGGTCTTGGTGGGGGTCTCGGTCGGCGTGGGGGTCTCGGTCGGCGTCGGGGTCGGCGTCGGGGTGGGGGTGGGCGTGGGCGTCGGGGTCGGGGTGGGCGTCTCGGTGACCGTCTCGGTCGCGGTGGGGCTCGGGGTGGGGGTGGGGCTGGGTGTCGGCGGCGGCGTGCTGGCCTCGGTCGGGCTCGGCTCGCGGGTGCGGGGCTCCCGGGTGGAGGAGGAGGCCGGGTCCGTGGGGGTGTCGTCGGAGGTGTCGTCGCCGCCGAGGGCGTAGACCGCGGCGAGGATCAGCAGCACCACCAGCAGCGCGGCGATCACGGCGATCAGGGCCCGGGAGCGCCCGGAGGTCTTCTCCCGGGCCGGCGGGGGCACCGGGGTCCCGAGCGTGGAGGGGGGCGCGGCCCCGGGCGCCATCAC
The DNA here is from genome assembly GCA_963822495.1 of uncultured Actinomycetota bacterium. Lineage (GTDB taxonomy): Bacteria > Actinomycetota > Actinomycetes > Propionibacteriales > Nocardioidaceae > Nocardioides. The sequence continues at coordinate 25,934 of CAWGHQ010000011.1, forward strand.
CCGGGTCCCGTCGGCCGCCGCCGCGGCCGCCCCAGCGCCCGCCCCGGCGGCCAACCCTGCGCCCGCCGCTGCGCCGGCGGCGAGGCCGCCCGGCAGCACCGCGGTGGCCGGCTCGCGCAGGGCGGCGGCGAAGGCCGTGCCGTCGGGGAAGCGGTCGGCCGGGTTCTTCGACAGGGCGGTCCGTACGACGGCGGCCAGGTCGGCCGGGACGTCGGAGGGCAGCTCCGGCACCGGCTGCTGCAGGTGGGCCAGCGCGGTGGCGATCGCCGAGTCGGCCTCGAAGGGCCGGCGTCCGGCCAGGCACTCGAAGGCCACGACGCCCAGGGCGTAGACGTCGGAGGCCGGCGTCGCCGTCTCGCCGCGCGCCTGCTCGGGGGAGAGGTACTGCGGGGTGCCCATGACCTGACCGGTCTGGGTGATGCCGACGCTGTCGGCGGCCCGGGCGATCCCGAAGTCGGTGATCTTGATCCGCCGGTCCTGGGTGACGAGCAGGTTCGCCGGCTTCACGTCGCGGTGGACGATCCCGGCTCGGTGCGCGGCCCCGATCGCGGTGGCCGACTGGGCCAGGAGGTCGCGCAGCACCTCGCGGTCGATGCTGCGCCCGGACTCGCGGCCCTGGGCCAGCAGCGTCGAGAGCGGCTCGCCGTCGACGAGCTCCATGACCAGGTAGGGCCGCGGGGAGCCCGACCCGTCGTCGGCGGAGACGGCCTCGCCGACGTCGTAGACGCTGGCCACCCCGGGGTGGTCGAGCGCGGCCGCGTGCTGGGCCTCGGTGGCGAACCGGGAGCGGAAGGTGGCGTCGTCGGCGAACTCGCTCTTGAGCAGCTTGACCGCGACGCGGCGGCCCAGCGTGGTGTCGGTGGCCCGCCAGACCTCGCCCATCCCGCCGGTCGCGATCCGCGACTCGAGGCGGTAGCGGCGCCGGTCGTCGGCGAAGCGCTCGGTGGAGGTCGGGTCGCTCACTGCTGCAGCACCGCCTGCATGACGGCCTTGGCGATGGGGCCACCGAGCAGCCCGCCGGCGATCTCGCCGCGAGCGATGTCGGCCTTCTCGATCATCACCGCCACCGCCACCTCGGGGTTCTCGGCGGGGGCGAAGGAGGTGAACCAGGCGTAGGGCGGCACGTCGTCCTGGCCGCTCTGCGCGGTGCCGGTCTTGCCGGCGACGCTGACGCCCGGGATCGCGGCCGGGCTCGCCGTGCCGTCGTCGACGGTGGAGACCATCAGCTCGGTGACCTGGTCGGCGGTGTCGGCGGACACGGCGCGCGAGAAGTCGTCGTCCTCGGTCTTCTCCAGCACGTCGTACTCGGCCGACTGGATCTCGTCGACCACGTAGGGACGCTTGACGATGCCGTCGTTGGCGATCCCGGCCGAGACCATCGCCATCTGCAGCGGGCTGGCGCGGACCTCGAACTGGCCGATGCCGGTCTGGCCGGTCTCGGGGGCGTTGGCCTGCGTCGGGAAGCTCGAGACCGCCTGCGGTCCGAGGTCCTCGAGGTAGCTCTGGTTGAAGCCGAACGCCTCGGCCTGCTCGAGCATGCCCTCGGCGCCGACCTCGTTGGCCAGTGCGGCGAAGGTCGTGTTGCAGGACTGCCCCATGGCCTGGGCGAACGGGATGGTGTCCGTGCCGCAGTCGCGGCCCTCGTTGTCGATCAGCCCGGAGTCGCCGGTGGTCTCGGGCAGCTGGTAGGTCGACCCGCCGGGCACCTGGTCCTCGGCGCGGTAGAGGCCGCTCTCGATGGCCGCGGCCGCGGTGACGATCTTGAACGTCGACCCCGGCGGGAGCGTCTGCTGGATCGCCCGGTTGAGCAGCGGCTGGCTCTCCTCCTCGCTCAGGCGCCCGTAGTCCTTCGAGACCTGGGTCAGGTCGTGGCTGGCCAGCTTGTTGGGGTCGTAGGTCGGCAGCGAGACCATGGCCAGCACCCGCCCGGTGGCCGGCTCGAGGGCGACGACCGCACCGCGCACGCCCGGGCCGAGGCCGGAGAGACCGTCGTAGGCGGCCTGCTGGGCGCCGGCGTCCAGGGTGAGCTGGACGTTGCCACCCTTGTCGGCCTCGTTGGAGAGCAGGTCGACGAGCTTCTTGACGAACAGCCGGTCGTCGTCGCCGGAGAGCACCGGGTTCTGCGACTGCTCGACGCCGGTCTGGCTGTAGTAGGAGAAGAAGCCGGTCACCGGCGCGTACATCAGCGGCCGGGGGTAGGTGCGCAGGAACTGGTAGCGGTCGTCGACGGGCTCGCTCTCGGCGATCGGGTCGCGACCGACCAGGATCGCGCCGCGCTCGCGGGCGTAGGCCTCCTCGACGACCCGACGGTTCAGCGGGTTGCTGTCGAGCGAGTCCGCCCGCCAGAACTGCAGGTAGGTGACGTTGACCATGAGGGCCACGAACAGCAGGAGGCAGAAGACCGAGATGGTGCGGATGGGCTTGTTCACGACTGGACCTTCACCACCTGCGTGGCCTCCTCGGAGGCCTGGTCCTCGGCGCGGGAGAGGTCGGGGATCGGACGCCGCGCCTGGTCGGAGATGCGCAGCAGCAGCGCCACGATCACCCAGTTGGCCACCAGCGAGGACCCCCCGTAGGACAGGAACGGGGTGGTCAGCCCGGTCAGGGGGATCAGCCGGGTGACGCCACCGACGACCACGAAGACCTGCAGGGCGAAGACGCCGGCCAGCCCGGTGGCCATCAGCTTGCCGAAGGCGTCACGCGAGATGACCGCGGAGCGCAGCGCCCGCTCGACGATCAGGCCGTAGAGCAGGATCACCGCCAGCACGCCGGTCAGACCGAGCTCCTCGCCGATGGTGGCGATGATGAAGTCGGACTCGGCGTACGGGACGCGGGTGGGGTCGCCGGCGCCCAGCCCGCGACCGATCAGGCCACCCCAGGCCATGCCGAAGAGCCCCTCGACCAGCTGACCGCTGCCGGGGGTCTGGTCGTAGTACTTCATCGGGCTGAGCCAGATGTCGACGCGGTTCTGGACGTGCCCGAACAGCTGGTAGGCCATGGCGGCGCCGCTGAAGAACAGCCCCCCGCCGACGACCAGCCAGCCGGGGCGCTCGGTGGCGACGTAGAGCATCACCAGGAACAGGCCGAAGAAGAGCAGGCTCGAGCCGAGGTCGCGCTGGAAGACGAGGATGCCGAGGCTGACCAGCCACATGGCCAGGATCGGGCCGAGGTCGCGCCCGCGGGGCAGGTCGACGAACAGCAGCCGGCGTCCGGCCAGGGCCAGCGCGTCACGGTGCAGCACGAGGTAGCCGGAGAAGGCGACCACCAGGAGCACCTTGGCGACCTCGCCGGGCTGGAGGCCGAACGGGCCCAGGCGGACCCAGATCTGGGCGCCGTTGACCTGGTAGCCCAGGCCGGGGACGAGCGGTCCGAGCAGGAGCAGGATCGCGCCCAGGCCGGAGGTGTAGGTGAAGCGCTGCAGGGTGCGGTGGTCGCGCAGGATCACCAGGGTGAGCGCGAAGAGCACGACCCCGACGGTCATCCAGGTCAGCTGCTGACGGGCGAAGGTGGTGCCCTCGGCCAGGTCGAGGCGGCGGATCACCGCGAGACCGAGCCCGTTGAGGGCGGCCACCACGGGCAGGAGGACGGGGTCGGCGTAGGGCGCGACGAGGCGGACCACGATGTGGGCGCCGACGATCAGTCCGGCCAGCCAGCCGCCGTAGCCGATGATGTCGGCCGGCACCGTGCCCTCGACGCCCAGGCCGACGGCGGCGTAGGCACCCACGCCGACCCCGAGGGCCAGCACGAGCAGGAACAGCTCCGCGCCGCGGCGACGGCGGTGCACGAAGCCCATCAGGGCCCCGGACTGCCCGGTCGGCATCGCTCAGCCCTCCGAGCGTTGCTGGGCGGCGAGGCTCTGGACGGCCTCGCGGGCCGCGGCGAGGTCGGTGACGTCGATGCCCGCGGTGACCCGGCGGGCGTCGAAGTCGGAGAGCCGCGAGGTCTCGACGTCGCTGCGCTCGTAGGGCTGGGCGAGCGTCAGGCCGGGCACCTCGTTGTCGAGGCCGCGGAAGATCGTCACGACGCCGCCGTCCTCGGCCACGAAGTACTGCCGCTGGCTCCACGACCAGGCGGCGGCGGCGGTGACCCAGAGGAGGCCGACCACGACCAGCAGCGAGAGGAGGCGACGCAGCCAGGTGAAGCGGCGCGGCGGTCGGGGGGCGTAGCGCGCATCCTCCGCGTCGACGGGGTCGTTGGCGATCGCGTAGGGGACCCCGGTGGGGATCTCGGCGTCGACGGGCTCGAGCTCGCCGGTGTCGCCCGAACGGTGTCCCCGGAACAGGCCTATGCCCATGCCGGTGCCGGGTCCGCGGGGGGTGCGCCGGCGCAGCTCGGAGGCCGCGCCCACCAGGAGCGGCTCGAGGTCGGCGTAGGTGGGGTCGTCGGCGGTCTGCGCGAGGGTCACCACGTCGGCGACCAGGCAGGTGACGTTGTCAGAGCTGCCGGCCTCGAGGCTCGCGCGCACCAGCTCGACGGCGGCGTAGTCGGGGGAGCCGGAGGAGAGGATGTCGGTCAGCTTCGCCGCGGGCAGCACGCCGCAGGCGCCGTCGCTGCACAGGAAGACGCGGTCGCCGGCGACGACCTCGAGCACGAAGAGGTCGGGCTCGAGGTCGTGGACGCCGTCGAGGGCCTTGAGGATCAGGTTGCGGTGGGGGTGGACCCGCGCCTCCGCCTCGCTGATGGTGCCCTCGTCGACGAGGGTCTGGACGAAGGTGTGGTCGGTGGTCAGCTGGGAGAGCTCGCCGTCGCGGTAGAGGTAGGCCCGGCTGTCACCGACGTGGCCCAGGCCCAGCCGGGAGCCGTCGAAGAGGGCGACGGTGGCCGTGGTGCTGGTGCCGTCGAGCGCGGGGTCCTCGTCGACGAGGCGCCCGATCGCCACGTGGGCCCGGTCGAGAGCAGCGGCGACGCGGTCCAGCAGGGTGTCCTCGGCGGGAGGGGGGTCGTCGAGCTCGCGCAGGGCCTTGACCGCGGTGGAGGAGGCGATGTCGCCGCGGGCGGCGCCGCCCACGCCGTCGCAGACCGTCAGCAGCCAGGGGCCGGCGTACCCGGAGTCCTGGTTGTCCTTGCGGACCCGGCCCACGTCGGAGATGGCGGAGTAGTGCAGGACCAGGGTGGCGCCGTCGGGCGGCGGGGCCTCCTGGCCGACCTCGCCCGTCACTTGCGCAGCTCCACGATGGTCTTCCCGATCCGGACCTGGGTGCCCAGGGTGATGGTGGTGGGCTGGGTGATCCGGACCGAGCCGATGTAGGTGCCGTTGGTGGAGCCGAGGTCCTCGACGTACCACTGGTCCCCGGACGCCGCGATGCGCGCGTGGCGGGTGGAGACGTAGTCGTCGTCGAGGCGGATGGCCGCGTCGGTGCCGCGACCGATCAGGATCGGGGCACGGTCGAGGTCGGCGGTGGCACCGGAGTTGCCGCCCGCGGTCACGACGACCTGGCTGGGAGCACCGCGACGCTGCTTGGCCGGCTTCTTCTGCTTCGACGCCTTGGCGGGGGTGCCGGCGCCGGTGCTGCGGGCGGCCTCGGGGACGCGGGCGCCGAACATGTCGGAGCGGATCACCGAGATCGCGGAGAGGACGAAGATCCACAGGATCGCCAGGTAGGCCACGCGGACCAGGAAGAGCGTCAGCTCAGACATCGTCCACCTGTTCCTGGAGGACCGCGACGGTCATCGTGGTGTTGCCGGCCTTGACCTGGGTGCCGTCGCGCACGCTGGCCCGGGTGATGCGGTGGCCGTCGACGGTGATGCCGTTGGTCGAGCCAAGGTCGTGGACCTCGATGGCCAGGTCGCGCCCCGTGCCCTGGACGACGAACTCCACGTGGCGGCGGCTCACGCCGGGGTCGTTGATCTGCAGGTCGGCCTCGCTGCCGCGACCCACGACCAGGCCCGGGGCCTGGAGGGGGTGACGGGTGCCGTTGACCTCGAGGACGGCGCGGGCCCGGCCGACCTGGGTGGCCGTGGCCTGGTGGGTGACCTTGCCCTCGGCGTGGCTGACCACCCGGAACCGTCCGGTGCCGAGGTCCTCGGCCTCGGTGAACGTGATCCGCACCGGGCCGGGGAAGGAGTAGCCCTGGCGGGCCGCGTGGGCCTCGAGCTCCTCGGCGAAGGTGTCGGCGAGGTCGTAGGGCTCGAGCCGTTCACGGTCGCTTCGGGAGAGCTCGACGCCGAAGACGTTCGGCACCACCCGGCGGGTGCGCGAGACGATCTGGGCGTTGTTGTCGATCTCGCGCTGGAGGGCCGCGGAGATCTCGACCGGCTGGACCGCGGAGCGGAAGGTGCGGGCGAACGCACCGGAGATCATCTGCTCGAGCCGCTGCTCGAAACGTTGGAGCCCACTCATCGCGTCGCCTCCTCTCCCGTCTGGTCCGGCGCACCGCACGCGGTGCGTCCCCTGGCAGAGGACGCTGACGGCAGGCCACGTCGACCCGGCGGTGGCCGGGGTCGCTCGATGGTATCGGGGCGGACCTCGCGACGCGTGCACCCCGGTGACCCGATTGGGAAAGATCTGGGGCCTGGGATAGCGTGAGCCTCGCTCATGCGCGAGTGGCGGAATAGGCAGACGCGCACGGTTCAGGTCCGTGTGCCCGAAAGGGCGTGGGGGTTCAACTCCCCCCTCGCGCACGTGAGAACAACGGCCCCCGGCCCGGAGATCCCTCTCCCGGCCCGGGGCCGTTGCTCGTGGCCGCGTCCTCCGCGGCCAAGTTCGGCGCTTCGGGGACAGGACGCGTCTCGAGGCGCACACTGGTCCTGACTCATTCCGGGCCGCGCGTCGCGCGGGAGATCGAGACCAGCGGGGAACCACCATGTCGTCACCGACCGAGCCTGCGCACGGGCTCACCGGTTGGCGCCGCCGGCTGGTCGTCGCACTGAAGTGGCAGACCGCCCTGTGCCTGCTCGTCGTGGTCGTCTGGGTGGTCCTCGAACGCGCGCACCACGGCTATGTCCCGGTACGCGACGCCTACGTCCAGAACATCGGGTACCTCGGCGCCGCCGCCCTCTGCGCCTCGCGCGCCATCATGATCAGGAGCAACAGAGCGCCCTGGATCCTGCTCGCCGCCGGGCTCGGATCGCGCGCGGCCGCGAACATCTACAACAGCGCGGTTCTTCGCGGAATGGTCGACCCTCCGTCACCGTCGTGGTCCGACGCCGGGTGGCTGGCGATGTACGCCTTCGCCTATGCGGCCGTGATAGCCCTCCTGCGCCACAGTGGAAGGCGGTGGTCCGGTAGCACGTGGCTCGACGGCCTCATCTGCGGCGCCGGGGCGGGGAGCCTTGCCGCCGCCCTCGTCGTCCCGTTGCTCAGCCACGTCCGTGAGGCGGGGGTGGCTCTGGTCGCCGTCAGCTCGGCCTACCCGGTCGCCGACCTCGCCGTCCTGACCATCATCGTCACGGGGGCGGCCCTCCAGGGGTGGCGCCCGGCCCGAGCCTGGGCCGTCCTGGCTCTGGGCCTGGTCATCTTCACGCTCAACGACCTGTACTACCTGTGGGAGGTCGCTCAGGGTCATGCGTCAGCCGCCGGGCACCTCACTGCACCGATCTGGCTGCTGGCGGCCACGGTCATGGCTTGGGCCGCGTGGGCCCACGACCCGCCGCCTCCCGAGCCCGGCACCGTCGCGACCGGCTGGAGCCGCCGGACCCTCATCGTCCCGATGGTCTTCGCCGTCGCCTCGATCGGGCTGCTGGTCACGGCCTCCCGGGCCGAGATGCCCGCGGTGGCCGTGGGCCTCGCGGTCCTCACCCTGGTCCTGGTGCTGGCGCGGACCCTGCTCGCGCTGATCGAGGTGGGGGCGTTGGCGACCGCTCGTCTCGAGGCCGGCACCGACGACCTGACCGGGCTGGCGAACCGACGCAGCTTCCAGCGTCGGCTGGCACGCGATCTCACGCCACCGGGGCAGACGGTGACGCTGCTGCTCATCGACCTGGACCGGTTCAAGGAGGTCAACGACTCCCTGGGGCACACCGTCGGCGACGAGCTGCTCTGCCTGGTGGCCCGCAGGATCGAGGGGACGCTGCGAGCAGAGGACCTGCTCGCCCGCCTGGGCGGCGACGAGTTCGCGGTCCTGACGGGAGACGGGGACCGGGCCAATGCCGCGAGCCTCGCCGAGCGGCTGGTCGAGACGCTGCGGACGCCCTTCGAGCTGGAGAGCGTGCGGCTGCACATCGACGCGAGCGTCGGGATCGCGCTGGCACCCGACGACGCGACTGACCCGGTCCAGCTGCTGCGGCGGGCGGACGTGGCGATGTACCGGGCCAAGGCCTCCGGCGGCGGGTACTCGGCCTCCACCCCGTCCAGCGACCTGGAGCTGACCCAGCGCTTCTCGCTCATCGAGGACCTTCGCGGTGCGCTGGCGCGCGACGAGCTCGAAGCCTGGTTCCAGCCCAAGACGGATCTGGCCACGGGTGCGATCGTCGGGGTTGAGGCGCTGGTCCGCTGGCAGCATCCCGAGCGGGGGCTGCTCGGCCCGCAGTCCTTCCTGCCCCTCGCCCTCGCCGCGGGCCTGATGCGGCCGCTGACCGAGCACGTGCTGAGGTGCGCGGCCGAGCAGGTCCGCCAGTGGCGGGCGGAGGGCCTCGACCTGAACGTCGCGGTCAACATCGACGCCGGTGCGCTGCTCGACACGAGCCTGCCCGACAAGCTCGAGGTGCTGCTCGCCGAGCACGGCCTGCCGGCGCGGGCACTGACCCTGGAGATCACCGAGGACAGCTTCATCACCAACCGCCGGGCCGCCATCGACGTCCTGCACAAGATCCGCGAGCTGGGTCTGCTGGTGAGCCTGGACGACTACGGCACCGGCTACTCCTCGATGAGCTACCTGCGTGACCTGCCGATCGACGAGCTCAAGATCGACCGGTCGTTCGTCAGCGTCATCGACTCCGACCAGCGCACGGCCTCGATCGTCGCCTCCACCGTCGACCTCGCCCATCACCTCGGCATCACCGTGGTCGCCGAGGGGATCGAGACGCACGTCGTGCGGACGCAGCTCGCGCGGATGGGGTGCGACGTCGGTCAGGGCTACCTGATGAGCCGGCCGCTGCCGGCCGCCGAGCTGCTTCCGCTGCTGCGCTCCGACGCGGCGAGGTTGGCTGCGCGCTGAACCCCCTCAGGCGGTGTTGAGGAGCTGGCGGAGGTGGTGCTCCAACGAGCTCCACTCCACGCGCGGTGGTGCCCCCGGCAGCGGTGGCGCGGTGGAGCGGTAGGTGTGGCCGGTGGGTGTGGTGGTGACCACGGTGTGGCGAGGGCCGTGGACGGTCCGGGCGCGCCAGCCCGGTGCCTGCTTGTGGTGGTTGCAGGCCTCGCACAGTCCCTGCCCGTTGTGTTCGGTGGTCTCACCGCCCTCCGCCACACCGACGACGTGGTCGGTGTGGCGGATGGGTGCATCGCACCAGGGGGTGCGGCAGATGCCGGCGTCGCGGGTGGTCACGAGCAGGGAGAGGCCCTCGGGGAACGTGCGCCCGCGGGAGTCCAGGGCGACGACCTGGCCGGTCTCGGGAGCGGTGAGCAGGCGCCGAACCCAGCTCGCGGTGCGGGTCCCGGTGGTGGCCAGTGCCCGGCGGAGCAGCTCCTGGGCGTAGCCGCCGGGCACGGTGCCGTAGCCCTGGACGTGGGCGGGTTCGTGGACCCGGCTGCCGGGCCCGGCGGGCAGCAGCGAGTCGATCGGGGTCACGAGGACCACGCCGACCCCGACCTCGTCGGCGGTGGCCTGGCCGGTGGTGCGCACCACGAGGGTGTCGGCCATGACCTGCCCGCGGGTGCGGGGGTCGCCCTGGGCGCGGGCGCGGTCGGCCTCTCGGGTCAGGGCGGCGTAGACCGAGACGCCGTGGTGCATCGGCAGCAGGGCGGAGACCAGGGTCATGGTGTCGGGCATCGGGCGGATGCTCACCCGCCGCTCTTCCGCTGCCCGGGCGGCCCGGCGGACCGCCGCGGCGGGATCGAGACGGTTGGCCAGCGCTCGGGCGGCGTTGGCCAGCGCTCGGTCGCCCAGGCCCTCGAGCCTGGCGGGGTCCGCGCACAGGGTCCGGTCGACCTGGGCGCGGTGCTCGGCGCCGAGGATCGCGCTCTCCCGCGCCAGGAGGGTCGCCTGCCACTCCGATAGGTGACCGCCGGCCAGGGCGGCGAGGGTGTGGGGCATCTCGCGCACGAGGACCTTGGCCAGTCCGAGGTGACGCGCGCCGCGGTTCGGGGAGGTGCGCCGGGCCAGCGCTACCTGCGCGGCGACCCCGCGGCCGCGGCGGGCCGCGGGCTCGCCGGCCGCCTCCTGCGCCGCGCGCTGGGAGACGTCGAGGCCCACGGTGAGGTGGGCCTGCGCGGCGGCAGCAGCGGACTTGAGCTCCTCCAGCGCTCGCAGCAGATCGATCCGCTCGGCGTCGCTGAGCTTCTCGCCGACCAGGCCCGCGATCCCGTCGCGGGCGGCGCGGACCTCCGCGACCGGGGCGGTGGCGAGGTCAAGCGGCATGTGATGAGTATAGTAGAACAGGTGTTCGAATCGCAAGGGCCGAAACGGTCGCGTTCAGAAGTCGTCCGGGGACTCGTGTCCCGCCCGCCGTCCGCCGGCTCGCCGCTGGAGGTGGAACTGGCGGCTCAGGCGGATCAGCGGGCGGATGGCGAGCTGGACGCTGCCGACGAGGAACAGCCAGGTCCCGGCGTAGGCGGTGGAGTCGGAGAAGAACAGCACGCTGCCGACGATGAACCAGAGCGCGACCAGGAGGTCGTTGAGGATCGAGACGACCTCGTAGCGCTGGCGCAGCACGATCTCGTCGTCGGTGAAGGGCACGCGAAGGTCCATGGCCACAGCCTCGCACCCACCCGGCCGCACCCACACCCGGCCGCAGCACTCAGCCGCAGCCCTCAGTCGCAGCCCTCAGCCGCGCAGCCTCCGGGCGCAGGTCGCGGCCAGGGCGACCGACAGCGAGACCGGGTCGTCACCGTGCGGCTCGGGCACGACCTCGTGCACCGTGCCGGCCCGCAGGAGGTCGACCGCGCGGATGTCGTGGGCGGCGGCGAGCTCCGCGGCCCGGCCGGGGTGGCCGTGCACGATGATGCTCGCGCCCTCCGGGGGCAGGGGGGCGAGCCAGGCGTGCTCGGCCGCGACGACGTGCGCGCCCGGCGTCAGGGCCAGAGCCCCGCCGCCGCAGCCCTGACCGAGCAGCAGGGCCACGGTCGGGACGCGCAGCCGGGTCATCGTCGCGATGCACCGCGCGATCTCGCCCGCGACCGCGCCCTCCTCGGCCTCCGGGGACAGCTCCGCGCCGGGGGTGTCGATGACGGTCAGCAGGGGCAGCCCGACCTCCTCGGCCACCCGCATGCCGCGGCGGGCCTGGCGCAGGGCGGCCGGACCCATCGGGGTCGCCGGCGTCTGGCGGGAGCGGTCCTGGCCGACGACGACGCACGGCTGGCCGTCCAGGCGCGTCAGCGCCACGATCACCGCGCTGTCGCGCTCCCCCTCGGCCGTCCCCCGCAGGCGCACCGTGCGGGTCGCACCGTGACGCAGCAGGTCTCGCACGCCCGGCCGCGACCTGACGCGGGAGGCCAGCACGTGGTCCCAGGCCGTCGTGGTGTCGTCGAGCTCGGCGGCGCGCTCGCGCACGACGGTGGTCCGCGGCTCCAGAACCGGTTCGGCGGGCGGGTCGACCAGCGTGGCCAGCGCGCCGTCGACCAGGCCGGCCAGGGCCTCGGGGGGCGCGACGGCGTCCACGATGCCGTGGGCGGCGAGGTTCTCCGAGGTCTGCACGCCCGCCGGGAACGGCCGGTCGTTGATGCCCTCGTAGACCTTCGGGCCCAGGAAGCCGACCAGGGCGCCGGGCTCGGCGACGCTGAGGTGGGCCAGGGAGCCCCAGGAGGCGAACACGCCACCGGTGGTGGGGTGGCGCAGGTAGACCAGGTAGGCCAGGCCGGCCGCGCGGTGCTCCATCAGCGCTCGCGAGATCTCGACCATGCGGACGAAGGCGCCGGTGCCCTCCTGCATCCGGGTACCGCCCGACGCCGTCCCGGCCAGCAGGGGCAGGCCCTCGGCGGTCGCGCGGTGCACGGCAGCGACGATCCGGTCGGCGGCCGCGGCGCCGATCGAGCCGCCCAGGAAGCGGAACTCGCTGACCACAACGGCCACGGCCCGCCCGCGGACCAGTCCGCGGCCGGTCAGCACCGACTCGTCGGTACCGGCCCGGCGAGCGGCCTCGGCCAGCTGCTCGGCGTAGGCCGGCGTGACCTCGCCGTGGTCGACGGGCTGGTCCCAGCTGCTCCAGGAGCCGTCGTCGAGGACCAGGTCGAGCAGCTCGAGCGCGCCGAGGCGAGCGCTCACGCAGGACCCTCGAGCCAGGCGCGCACCGAGGCGCCGTGCTGGTCGAGCGAGGGCGGCGCCCGGTGCTCGGTGCGGGTGACCTCCTCGCCCTGTCCCGCGAAGAAGCGCAGCGCCGGGCCGGGCAGGGTGACGGGCCCGAGCCGGTCGTGCTCGACCTCGACCAGGAGGCCCTGGCTGCGGGTCTGCTCCCAGCCGTAGACCTCGTCGAGCGACCGGACCTTGCCGGCCGGCACCCCGGCCTCGGCGAGCCGGGCCAGCAGCGGCTCGGCGTCCCAGTCGACGAAGCAGCGCTCGACCTCGGCGATGACGAGCTCGCGGTTGGCCACGCGCTCGGGGTTGGTGGCCATGCCCGGGGTCGCGCGGTCGACGCCGAAGGCGGCGCAGAAGCGTCCCCACAGGCCCTCGCTCCCGACGGCGATCTGGACGACGCCGTCGCGGCAGGCGAAGAGGCCGTACGGCGAGATCGACGGGTGGTGGTTGCCCTGCGCCGTGCCGACCTGCCCCGCGACCGTCCAGCGCGTGCCCTGGAAGGCGTGCACGCCGACGACGGCCGCGAGCAGCGAGGTGCGCACCGTCGTGCCGACGCCGGTGCGCTCGCGCTCGTGCAGTGCGGCGAGGACCCCGTTGGCGCCGTACATGCCGGCCAGCAGGTCCGCGATGGGGACGCCGACCCGCTGGGGGTCCTCGGGTCCCGACCCCGTCAGGGACATCAGCCCGGCCTCGCCCTGCGCGATCTGGTCGTAGCCGGCCCGGCCGCCCTCGGGCCCGTCGTGGCCGAATCCGGTGATCGAGAGCGCCACCAGCCGCGGGTTGCGGGCGTGCAGCGACTCCAGCCCCAGGCCGAGCCGGTCCAGGACCCCGGTCCGGAAGTTCTCCACCAGGACGTCGGCGCGATCCACGAGGCGCAGCAGCAGCTCCCGGTCCTCGGGGTCCTTCAGGTCGAGGGTGATCGACTCCTTGTTGCGGTTGGCCGAGAGGAAGTAGGTCGAGACCGGGTCGTCCTCCGCGCCGACGAACGGTGGTCCCCACCCGCGGGTGTCGTCGCCCCCCGCCGGCGTCTCGACCTTGATCACGCGGGCGCCGAGGTCGCCGAGCATCATCGAGGCCTGGGGGCCGGCCAGGGCCCGGGACAGGTCGACGACGAGCACGTCGGCCAGGGGACCGCGGCGGGTGCCGGTCGGGCCGTCGCTCATCTGGCTCACCAGCTCGGCAGGACGAGGGCCGCCCACACCAGGAGGGGTCCGACCAGGGTCACGATGACGCCGTAGCTGAGGATCTGGCGGTAGTAGACGCCCTCGGCGACCGAGTCGGGCCGGTTGGCCAGCATCAGGGCGCCGTTGGTGGAGAACGGGCTGACGTCGACGATCGTCGAGCTGACGGCCAGCGCAGCGACGAAGAGCCCCGCGGACAGGCCGCCGTTGGCGATCAGCGGGATGGCGATCGGGATGATCACCGGCAGCAGGGCGGTCGAGGAGGCGAACGCGGACACGACGCCGCCGACGTAGCACAGGATCAGCGCGCCGATGGCGGCTGCGCCGAGGCCCGCGGCCCAGGTGCCGACGTACTCCGGCGACCCGGCGGTGGTGAGGATGGTGGCGTAGGTGGAGACGCCCGCGACCAGGAGCACCGTGGGCCAGGCGATCTGCTTGACGGTGTCGGAGTAGGCCCGCGGCGAGAGGATCGAGAGCACCACGGCGGCGGTGATCGCGGAGAAGCCGATGTTCTTGTCGAGGCCGAGCGCGACGGCTGCCACGAGGACGAAGGCCACCAGGGTCAGGACGTGGTCCCGCGTGGAGCCGACGGCAGCCGGCAGCGTGGCGGGAGCGGTGCCCGTCGTGGTGCCCGTCGTGGTGCCGGTCGAGGGGCTGGCGCCGGTGCCCGAGGCCTCGGTGCTGCGGTCGCGGTGGTGGTGCGGGTCGCTCTCGTGCGGACCGTCGTGGTGCGGGGCGGTCCCGGTCTCGAGGCCGCCCGGCGTCAGGCCCTCGGAGGCGTCCAGGCGGACCGCCAGCAGCTGGCGACCGCCGAGGGCGAGGAAGAGGACCAGGGCCAGGACGGCATTGACGACGAGGCTGGACAGGAAGACCGTCACCGGGCTGGCGCCGAGTCCGGCGTCGTCCATCACCGAGTTCGTGATCGTGCCGTAGATGCTGATCGGCGAGAAGCCGCCGGCCTGGGCGCCGTGGACGACCATCATGCCCATCATCAGCGGACTGATCTTGTAGCGCCCGGCGAAGCCGAGGGCGATCGGGCCGATGATGGCGCAGGCGGCCGGGCTGGCGGCTCCCATCGCCGTGATCAGGGCGGTGACCGCGAACATCACCCACGGGATGAACGCGACGCGGCCGCCGACGGCGCCCACGGCCTTGCGGACGATGAGGTCGACCGTGCCGTTCTGGCGGGCGATGGCGAACAGGTAGGTGACCCCGATCAGGGTCAGCACCAGGTCGGCACTGATCCCGCCGAGGATCGTCTTCTCGTCCAGGCCCAGCGAGTACAGGCCCACGAGCCAGGCGGCGACGTAGGCCAGCGCGCCCATGTTGATCGGCAGCAGCGTGCCGATCGCGAAGAGGGCCACGAGGGCGAGGATGGCGACCAGCTCAGGTCCCATGACGGTGTCCTTCCGCAGACGGGCCCGCCTCGGTGGTGACGTGGCTCACGCTTGGATCAGTGGACTAGCCAATAGCACTCTGAACCACCTGTCAATACACTCAGGTCATGAACCAGGGTTCGCGTCTGCCCGACCGGGTCCACCGGTCGCGGCTCTACGAGCAGGTGGCCGACCAGATCATGGGCTGGATCGGCAGCGAGGGGCTGCGCCCCGGCGACCGTCTGCCACCCGAGCGTGAGCTGGCCACCCGCCTGGGCGTGAGCCGGGCGACGCTGAGCCAGGCCCTCGTCGCGCTCGAGGTCGTCGGTGCCGTCACGGTCCGTCACGGCGACGGCACGGTCGTCACCGCGCGCCCCGCCGCGGAGCCCATCACCGAGGCCATCCGGGAGCACGCCGACCGCCTGCCCGCGGTGATCGAGGCCCGTGACGCGCTGGAGTCGAAGCTGGCCGCGCTCGCCGCCGAGCGGCGCACCGAGGACGACCTCCGGGTGATCGACGACGCGCTGCGGCTGATGGCGCGCGACGTCGAGGAGGGCGGGCGGGGGGTCGAGGGCGACGAGCGGTTCCACGCCGCGGTCACCGGCGCCGCGCACTCCTCGCTGCTGGCCCAGATGATGGCCACCATCAGCGAGCTGATCGCCGAGACCCGCCTGGAGTCGCTGAGCCAGCCGGGGCGACCCCGGGCCTCGTTGGCCGGGCACCGACTGATCGCCGAGGCGATCGCCGCCCGCGACCCCGACGCCGCCGCGCGCGCCATGCACCAGCACGTCGCGCTGGTCAGCGATGTCGCCCTGATCCGCGACCACGGGTGAGCGGCGCCGAGCTCTGGGCGGTGCTGGCCGCCGGGCTCGGCGCCGGGGTGCTGACCAGCACCGTGGGGGTCGCCTCCCTGCTCAGCTTCCCCGTCCTCGTCGCGATCGGGCTGCCGCCGGTGGTGGCCAACGCCTCCAACACCGTGGGCCTGGTCCCCGCCGGCCTGAGCGGCTCCTTCGGCTACCGCGCCGAGCTGCGCGAGCACCCGGGCGTCACCGCCCGCGTGCTGGTGACCTGCGCGACCGGGTCCGTCCTCGGCGCGGTCGCGCTCCTGGCCCTCCCGGCGTCGGTCTTCGAGGCGGTGGTGCCCTGGCTCATCCTGGGCACCTGCCTGCTGGTGGGCGCCCAGCCGTGGCTCTCGCGCTGGCTGCGGCGCACGCGCCGCCCGCGGCGCCGAGCCCGGCTACCAGGCCCCGCCGCGGGAGCGGCTCTCGCCGCTGACCACCGCGTTCGCCACCCTCACCGGCGTCTACGGCGGCTACTTCGGCGCCGGGTCGGGGGTGATGATGGTCGCCGTGCTCGGCCTCGGCACCGACCTGGACCTGCGCGTGGTGAACGGGCTCAAGACGATGGCGATCCTGTCCGCGAACCTGGTGGCCGGGACGGTCTTCGTCCTGGTCGCCGACCTCGACTGGACGGTCGTGGTCGTCCTCGCCTCCGGCTCGGTGGTCGGGGGCTACGTCGGGGCGCGGGTCGGGCGACGGCTCCCGCCCACCCTGTTCCGCGTGCTGGTCGTGGTGGCGGGCGTCGTCGCTGCCGTGCTGCTCTTCTGACCCCGCGTCTGGCCCCAGGTCGAACCACGGGCGCGGGCGCAGCCGCAGGCAGGGCACGATGTCCCGATGACGACCCCTCCCGACGGCCCCGGTGACCCCGACCTGACCACCGACCGGGACGACCCCGACGCGGCGCCCCAGGCCTCGGCCGCCCCGACCCCGCTGGACAGCAAGGCGGTCGGCGGGGGCCTGGTGTGGCTCACGGTCTGGACGGCGCGGCTCCTGGTCCTCGCCCTCGGGTGCGTGCTGGTCGGGCTCGTGGTCCGGGAGGTCTGGAGCATCCTGCTGCCGGTGGTGCTGGCGATGATCATCACCAGCGTGCTGGAGCCACCCACGCGCATGCTGGAACGTCGGTTCCGCCTGCCGGCCGCCGTGGCGGCAGGTGCGGTGGTCGTGATCGGCGTCGGCGGCCTCGGCGGGATCGTGGCACTGCTGGCCCCGACGGCCAGCGAGCAGGTCGTCGACCTGGCGCTCAGCGCGTCCGACGGCCTGACCGAGATCCAGATGTTCGTGCAGTCCAGCGGATTCGGCGTCACCGACGCCCAGATGGAGTCGGCGGTGGTGGCCGCCCAGGAACGTCTCCAGTCGAGCGCGTCGAGCATCGCCTCCGGCGTGCTGGTGGGCCTCAGCGTCGTGGCCAACCTCGTCATCAACGCCGTGATCACGCTGGTCCTCGTGTTCTTCTTCCTCAAGGACGGTCGTCGGTTCACGCCGTGGCTGCGCCGCTGGTCCGGCCCGCACGCCGGCCGCCACCTCGTGGAGGTCGGTCAGCGCTCGTGGGAGACGCTGGGCGCGTTCGTGCGCACCCAGGCCCTGGTCGGGCTGATCGACGCCGTGTTCATCGGCGCCGGCCTGCTCGTGATCGGCGTGCCGCTGGCCGCGCCACTCGCACTGCTGACCTTCGTGGCCGCCTTCGCCCCCATCGTGGGAGCGGTGACGGTGGGAGGGCTCGCCGTGCTGGTGGCGCTGGCCTCCAACGGATGGGTCGCCGCGCTGCTGGTGCTCGCCGTCGTGCTCGCGGTCCAGCAGCTCGAGGGCAACGTCCTGCTGCCGTGGCTGCAAGGACGCAGC
Source organism: uncultured Actinomycetota bacterium (assembly GCA_963822495.1). GTDB lineage: Bacteria > Actinomycetota > Actinomycetes > Propionibacteriales > Nocardioidaceae > Nocardioides. The sequence goes on from CAWGHQ010000011.1 coordinate 43,495, forward strand.
CTCGACCTGCACGCAGGGGTCGTGCTGCTCTCGATCGTCCTCGGCTCGACGCTCTTCGGCGTCGTCGGGGCGTTCCTGGCAGTGCCCACGACGGCCGTGGCCGTCGTGGTCGCGCGCTACCTCAACGAGCAGACGATGGCGCCCGGCGAGGACTCGGTCTGAGGACTCAGACCGAGGCGCCGGGGCGGCGCGAAAGGCCGAGACCCACGGAGAGGGTCTCGTGCAGCGGCACGGAACCGGTCGCGGGACTGAAGGCCCGGGCGGCGCGAGAGGTGAGACGGTGACGAGCCCGCGTCGGGACGCCGGTGGCGACGGACGAAGCGGGGGTGGTGTGGAACATGGTCCTCAGATCCTTCGATTGCACTGGTCGGTGTACCCCCACTTTACACAGGTCGGTGTACGATGTCCCAAGACATGGCCGATGAGATCTACGACACACCCGTCGAGGTGCGCGAGGACACCCCGGGACGCATCGTCGCCGCGGCCGGCCGGTGCTTCTACCGCGACGGGATCTACGCCACCGGGGTCGATGCTCTGGCCGCTGAGGCAGGCATCTCCAAGCGGACGCTCTACAACCACTTCCCGAGCAAGGACGCGGTGATCGCGGCCTACCTGCGCCAGCGGGAGTGGGAGTGGCAGGACAAGCTGTCCTCCTTGTGGGAGGCCTGTGGCGGCGACCCGGTCGCCGAGGTCACGGCCTACGTGCGCGGCTACGCGCGGCCGGTCACCGACGAGGTCTTCCGGGGCAGCGCCTTCATCAACGCCGCCGCCGAGCTGGCCGACGACGAGCACGAGGCGCTCGCGGTGATCCGGGAGTCGGTGATCAGCATGGAGCACGGGGTGCGCGACATCCTCGCCGCAGCCGACGTGCCGGGCGCCGAGGACCTCGCCCGCCACATCCTGTACCTCATCGAGGGCGCCGTCGCCATCGGTGGCGCCCGACGCGACGACGACTCGCTCGGCTACGTCGAGGGCTACATCCGCGACCTGCTGGAACCGCTCGTCCGCTGATCCCGGCCGAGCCTCAGTCGACCGCCATCTCCCCGAGCTCGGACCAGTCCGTGCCGGGCACCTCGGCGTTGACGATGCGCGGGGTGGCCGCCAGGTAGGCCGGCAGCTCGCGGGTGGCCTTCTCGAAGTGCTCGCTGCGCACGTGCGCCCCGCCGGCGTCGCCGTCGCGGAAGGCCTCGACCAGGACGTACTGGCAGGGGTCGGTGAGGCTGCGGGACCAGAAGAACCACAGGCAGCCGTCCTCGGCGTTGCAGGCCTCGGTGAACTCGCGCGAGAGCTCGGGCCAGTCCTCCGCGTGCTCGGGCCGCACCTGGAAGACGGCGGTGATCGCGATCATCGCGGCACCAGGATGGCGCGTCCGCGCACCCGCCCCGCGTCGAGGTCTGCCACGGCGGTGGCGAAGTCGTCGAGGCCGTACTTCTGGGTGTGCAGGGTCACCTGGCCGCGGGCGGCCAGCACCATCAGGTCGCACAGGTCGTTGTAGGAGCCGACCAGGTTGCCCACGATGTTGATCTCGGTCGAGATGATGTCGATCGTGGGGACGTCGATGTTCTCGCCGTACCCGACCACGTGGTAGTCGCCGGCGCGCCGCAGCATCGCGATGCCGTCGGCGGTCGCCCCGCCCTCGCCGACGAAGTCGACGAGCACCTCCGCGCCCGCGCCGCCGGTCAGCTCGAGCACCTGCTCGACGTGCGAGCCGTCGGCCACGATGCCGTGGTCGGCCCCGATCGAGAGCGCCAGCTCCACGGCGTCGCGGTTGCGGTCCACGACGACGATCTCGGCCGGCGTCAGCGCCTTGAGCACCTGGATGCCGATGTGGCCCAGCCCGCCGGCGCCGATCACCACGCACCGGTCGCGCGGGGTCAGCCGCCGCGCCGCCTTGGCCGCGGCGTGGTAGGCCGTGAGCCCGGCGTCGGCCAGGGCCGCGACGTCGGAGGGCTCGAGCGAGTCGTCGATGCGGACCACGCTGCGCGCGGAGGTCTTGAGGTAGTCGGCGTAGCCGCCGTTCATGTCGATGCCCGGGAAGCCGCTCGCCTCGCAGTGGACGTCGTCGCCCGAGCGGCAGGCGCGACACAGCCCGCAGGTCATCAGCGGGTGCAGGATCACCTTGTCGCCCTCGCTGACATGGGTCACCGCCGACCCGACGGCGTGCACCCAGCCGGCGTTCTCGTGACCGATCGTGTAGGGCAGCTGCACCTGCGACTTCTCGGCCCACTGGCCCTCGAGGACGTGCAGGTCGGTGCGGCACACGCCGGCACCGCCGATCCGGACGACCACGTCGAAGGGTCCGGTGGGCTCGGGCACCGCGACCTCGGTCATCTCCAGGGGTCGGTGGTAGCCGACGACCTGGACTGCTCGCATCGTGCTCATGGGTGCTGCTCCTTCGGGAAGGGGTCGGGCAGGGAGGCACGGGTGGTGCTCAACGAGGCGAGTGGCACGAAGGCCTCCTCGGGGCGGGCGACCTGGTCGGCCGCCGCCCCGGGGTAGCGGGTGGCCAGCAGGCCTCGGCAGAAGTGGGCGTTGCCGTCGATCGAGATGCGCGTCGAGCGGGCCCGGCGCAGTGCCATCGGGACGTCGGCGGGCCGCTCGCCCGCGGCGTCGACGAGGACCACGGCGTCGGCCCCGGTGGGCAGGCCCAGCGCGGCTCGGCGGCGTACCAGCGCCTCGCGGTCGTGCCCGTCCGGCAGGTCGGCGAGGCGGACCTCGCCGAGCGTGTCGACGTCACGCTCTGGGTCCTGGCGCAAGAGCCCGGTCAGGCACCGCTCGGCGGCCGCGGTGTGGGCCTTGCGTCGGAAGATCATCCGCAGCTCGTCGAGGCTGTCCTCGGCCTCGGGGCCGAAGGTGCCCCGGTAGCCCGCGTCGGCGGCCAGCCCGGCGTTGATCCGTTCCGAGTCGTGGTGGTCGTCGAGCTCGACCACGACCCGGCGCGGGTCACCACGTCGGCCCAGCAGCCCGGTGACCTCGTCCCGGCTGTCGGAGGCCATCAGGTAGGCGAAGCTGGGCGAGCAGAACGACGTGGGCAGGCGCAGGTGCACCTCGACCACCGAGTCGGTCACCGCGACCGAGGTGACGAAGCCGAGGTCGGTGATCGGCTCGTCGAGCTCGGGGTCCAGGACGACGTCCAGGACCCGTCGGACGTCGGACTCGGTGAGGACCGTGCTGGGCGCCAGGACCCCTGCGGTCATCGCGCGCCCACCAGGTCGGGGTCGGCGGCCTCCGGGTCGCGGGGGCCCGTGGCGGTCTCGTCGGCCTCCGGCAGGCGCAGGTGCTCGGGCACGTCGAGGTCGTAGAGCGCGGCCGCGTTGAGCCCGAGGATCTTCTTCTTCTGCTCGGTGCTGATCGGGGCGTACTCGCTGAGGTCGGAGGGGATCTGGAAGTCGACGAACGCCTCCACCAGCCACTTCGGGGTCCAGATCGCGTAGTCGGAGGAGAACAGGATCCGGTCCTCGCCGATCCAGTACAGGAGCTCGCCGATGATCTGGGCGAAGTAGCGCGGACGCGTGTGGATGAACGGCATCGCCACGGCCAGTCCGCCGTAGACGTTCGGCTCCTGCGTGGCGATCCAGCAGAAGTCCTCGAGCCGCGGCAGGCCGACGTGCTCGACGATGAAGTTCAGGTCGGTGAAGTCGGTGGCCACGTGGTCCACGTCTGCCACGTCGAAGGCGTCGCGGTCCAGCGGGCGGATGGTCGGGCCCTTGTGGACGTGGATGTTCTTGATGCCGAGCTCGCGGCACGCCTCGAAGTAGCGGTAGGCCCACGGGTCGTCGAGCTTCCACCCGCGCGAGTCGCCGTGCCACTCCGCGGTGTAGAGCTTGACGCCCTTCAGGCCGTACTTCTCGGCGTCGGCGTGCAGCTGCTCGAGGCCCCGCTCGCCGTTGCGCGGGTCGAAGTTGTGGTTGTAGGTCAGCTTCTCGGGGTGGGCGGCGGCCAGCGCCGAGGCCTCCTCGGACTGCCCGAAGCCGGTCTTGTAGAACTCGTGCAGGTAGGCCGGCTGAAAGATGGCGTGGTCGGCGTAGCCGTCGGTGAAGATGTCCTTCATCAACCGCTCACCGCCCTGGTAGAGGTACTCCTCGTAGGTCCACTTCTCCGACTCCGGGCTCAGGTTCGCGTGGTAGTCGTAGAAGCAGTCGATGAACTGCTTGCCGTGGATGTTGCGCTGGTTCTCCTCGCGGGCGTCCCACAACGCGATGTGCGCGTCGACGATGAAGTAGTCCTCGCCATCCTTGCTGTACATGTCGCCTCCGTCTCGGGCCGTGACCCCCGTCACGGACGCTCACGACGTTAGGTCGCCTCGGTGCACCTGCCGAGGGGGCCGACGTCTCACTTTGAGACGTCGCTCACACCCGACGTAGGGTGGCCGCTCGCAGGAGGTGGTGGCATGCACGAGGACGCCGTTCGTGCGGTGGACGCGCCCGCGCGCCTGGTCGCGTCGTGGCGCCGCAGCGAGGACTACGGCGTCCCCCTCGAGGCCGTGCACCCCACCTTCAGTGGTGCCGGTGCCGCCGACACGCTGTTCTCCGAGTGCGGGCGCGAGGTGCTCGGCGACCTGCACCGCTCGCTGGCCGCCGAGCCGATCAGCCTCCTGCTCACCGACGCCGAGGGGCTGGTGCTCGACCGGCGCAGCGGCGACCACGCGCTGCTGAGGGCCCTCGACTCCGTCCACCTCGCGCCGGGCTTCTCCTACGCCGAGCGCGAGGCCGGCACCAACGGCCTCGGCCTGGCGCTGGCCGACCGGGTGGCCACCGTGGTGCGCGCCGACCAGCACTACGCGCTCAACCTGCGCACCTACACCTGCGCGGCGGTCCCGGTGCTCGACCCGAGGACCGGGCGCCTGGAGGGCGCGGTCAACCTGACGACGTGGTCGGAGTCCTCCAGCGACCTCCTGCTGGCCCTGGCCCGCTCGGCCGCCGACACCACCGCAGCGCTGATGCTGGCCCGCTCGGGCGGCGTCCGGGGGCGGGAGACGGCGCGCGGGGAGGTCGTCCGGATCCCGGCGCCGCGCCTCGAGCCCGGTTGCGGCGGCGCGAGCGGGCTGTCGGCGTCGTGGGTCGAGGCCGTCGACGCCATCGCGGCGGCCCTGGCCGCGGGCCGGGTCGTCGCGGCCGTCGGCGAGCCCGGGTCGGGGCGCACCACGGCGCTGGCCCAGGCGGTGCGCCGGCTCCGTCGCCGCGACCGGGTGCTCGCGGCGCGCACCCCGGCGCCCGACGACGTCGCCACCTGGCTCGACCTGTGGTCGCCCGAGGTCGGCAAGGCCCACACCGCGGTGCTGCTGTGCGAGGCCGACCGGCTGCCGGCCTGGGCGGCCGACCGGCTGCGCGACCTGCTGGCCGGCACCGACCCGGGCGACTGGTGCGTGACCGCCGAGCGCTTCGAGGACCTCCCGGCCCCGCTGGCGGCCCTGGTCGGCACGGTCGTCCAGGTGCCGCCGCTGCGCGAGCGCCCCGACGACGTCGCGACGCTGGCCTCCCACCTGGCTCGCGACGTCCGCGGGCGCGAGGTCGGCTTCACCCCGGCGGCCCGCCGCGCCCTGCACGACCACGCCTGGCCGGGCAACGTCGCCGAGCTGCGCCGCGTGGTGCGGGCCGCGGCCTCCCGCACCGACGAGGTCGACGTGCGCCACCTGCCCGCCGAGGTGCTCTCCGCCTCGGGTCACCGCCTGACCCGGATCGAGACCTTCGAGCGGGACGAGATCGTCCGGGTGCTGACCCGGCCGGGGGTCACCATGCTGCAGGCGGCCGCGGAGCTCGGCATGAGCCGCGCCACCGTCTACCGCAAGGTGGGCCACTACGGGATCCGGCTGCCCCGCCCCTGAGACCGCCGAGACTCCGAGGCCCCTGGGGCCCCTGAGGAGACGACGCATTGGGGGCGCACCCGTAGCGTCGCGCCATGACGCCGGTACGCCGCTGGCTCGTCGCAGCGCTGGTGACGACCGCCCTGGTCGCGGTGCCCGTGCTGCCCCGGGTCACCGCCGGGCTGCTGCCGTCGGCCGCCGGCGAGCTGGACGCGGCGACCCTGCTCGCGCTGGTCCAGGACGCCCCCGACGAGCCCTACCAGGCGCTGGTCGAGACCTCCGGCACCCTCCAGCTGCCGGTGACGGGCAGCTTCGACGACCTCGGGTCGCTGCTCGGCGAGCCGAACCGGCTGCGCGTGTGGTGGGCCGACCGGGACAGCTGGCGCGTCGACCGGCTGCTCGTCGCGGGCGAGTCCGACCTGCACCACACCGCGGGCACCACGGTGGCCTACTCCTACGAGGGCCAGCGCGCCGAGGTCAGCCGGGACCCCGACATCCGCCTGCCGCGCACCTCCGACCTCCTCCCGGGCGAGCTGACCCGGCGCTTCCTCGCCGACGCGGTCGCCGGCGACGTCACCAGCCTGCCGGAGCGCCGCGTCGGCGGCGTCACCACCGCCGGGCTGCGCCTGGCCGACCCCGGTGGTCGGTCGACGATCGCCCGGGTCGACACGTGGGCCGACCCGGCCACCGGCGTCCCGCTGCTGGTCGAGGTGTGGGCGCGAGGGGAGTCTCGGGCCTCGTTCACCAGCGAGGCGGTCAGCTACGACCCCGGGCCGCTGCCCGCCGGGGTGGTCTCCTTCGAGCCGACCCCGGAGACCGACGTCGAGCGCACCGAGGTGCTCGACATCGCCGACGCCGCGGACCAGTACGCGCCGCTGCGCCCCCCCTCCGCGGTGGCCGGTCTGGAGGCGAGCGAGAGCTCGCGCGGCGCCGTGGGCATCTACGGCTCCGGGCTGACCCAGCTGGTGGCGATCCCGCTGCGCGACGACGAGGCCGACCCGCTGCGCGAGCAGGTCGGCGTCACGCCGGGCTCGGTCGTGCTCGCGGGTGGTCCGGGTGCCGGTCCCGGCGGCGGCTACGGCGTCCAGCAGGGCCCGCTGAGCATCGCCGTCGGCGGCGCCGAGGGCCAGGGCGGCTGGCTGGTGGCCGGCACGGTGACCCCGCAGGTGCTCAGCGAGGCCCTGGGCGACCTCCTCACCGGCACCCGCTACCTCGAGGGGCTCGACCGGTGAGCGCGACCCCGATGATCCTCACCCGGTCGCTGACCAAGCGGTTCGGCCGGGTCGTCGCCGTGAGCGACCTCGACCTCGACGTGCGCGAGGGTGACGTCTACGGCTTCCTGGGCCCGAACGGCTCCGGCAAGACCACCACCGTGCGGATGCTGCTGGGCCTCGTGCTGGCCACGCGGGGCGAGATCGAGGTGCTCGGCCGGCCCATGCCGCGGGCGGCACGGGAGGTGCTGCCCCAGGTCGGCTCGATGGTCGAGGGCCCGGCCGCCTACGGCCAGCTCTCGGGCCACACCAACCTGTCCCTCTTCGACGCTGCCGGCCCCCGTGGGGCGGGCGGTCGCTCCGGGCGGCGACGCCGGGTGGGCGAGGCGATGGAGCGGGTCGGCCTCGGCGGCGTCGACCGGCGTCCGGTGCACGCCTACTCCCTGGGCATGCGCCAGCGGCTCGGCCTGGCCCAGGCGCTGCTCCGCTCGCCCCGGCTGCTGGTGCTCGACGAGCCGACCAACGGCCTGGACCCGCAGGGCATCCGTGACGTCCGCGCGCTCCTGCTCGAGCTGAACGGAGCCGGCACGACGGTGCTGGTCTCCAGCCACCTGCTGGCCGAGATCGAGCAGACCTGCTCGCGCGTCGGGGTCCTGGACCGGGGCCGGCTGGTGCTCCAGGACGAGCTCGCCGCCGTGCAGGGCCCGACCGGACGCCACCTGGTGCGCACCACCCGGCCCGACCTGGCGCGTGCCCTGCTCGGTGCGGCGGTCGAGGCCGTCGACCCGGGCTCCGACAGCGTCGTGCTGCGCGTGCGCCACGCCGACCCCGCGCGACTGGTCGCTGACCTGGTCGGTGCGCGGGTGCCCGTGGCCGAGGTCGTCCCCGAGCGACGCACGCTCGAGGGGGTCGTCCTGGAGGCGACCGGCTCGGGCTCCGACGACTTCTCGCGGGACCATCGCTCGCGGGGTGGGGCCGCATGATCCGCGTCGAGCTGTCCAAGCTCCTGCGGAGCCGGCGCACCTGGGTCACGATCGCGATGATCGACGCGCTGCCGAGCCTGGTGGCGGTGCTGCTCGCGCTGACCGACGTCGGTCCCCGACCGGGCTCGGGTCCCGCCTTCCTCTCCGCCGTGCTCACCGACGGCACGCTGTTCCCCCTGGCCGCCCTGGCCATCGTCCTGCCGCTGTTCCTGCCCATCGCCGTGGCGCTGACGGCCGGCGAGGCGGTCGCCGGGGAGGCTCAGCAGGGCACCCTGCGCTACCTGCTGGTGCGACCCGTGGGCAGGACGCGGCTGCTGGTGGCCAAGCTGGTCGCGGTGATGGCCTTCGTGGTGCTGACCGTGCTGGTGGTCGCCGTCACCGCCTACGTGCTCGGCGTGCTGCTGCTCGGCAGCGGCGACGTGACCACCGGCTCGGCCGTCGTGCCGGGCACCTCGACCAGCGTCTCGGGAACCACCCTGAGCACCCCCGAGCTCGTCGGTCGCACCGCGCTGGCGCTGGCCTACGCGATGCTGTGCATGCTCGGGGTGGCCGCGATCGCGCTCTTCCTCTCGACGCTGGCCGACTCCCCGCTCGGCGCCGCGCTCGGCACGATGGCGGTGCTCGTGGCCTCGACGCTCCTGCTGACGCTGGACGCCGCCGACGTGGTGCGCGACTACCTGCCGACGCGCTACTGGCTGGCCTTCGTCGACCTCTTCCGCGATCCCATCCTGTGGCGCGACGTCGTGCGAGGGGTGCTGCTCCAGGGCGCCTACGTCGTGGCCTTCTTCGCCGCCGCGTGGGCCAGCTTCGCGACCAAGGACGTCACCGACTGACGGTTGCCGGGTCAGGCCGAGCAGACCTCCGCACCCGGGACCGCGGGCGCGGCGGTGCCGAGCTCGGTCAGCGCCATCGCGACGACGGCCGGGTCGGCCGGGACGTCCGCGTGGTCGAGCACCAGGCCGGGGCACACGTCCTGCACCGCGAAGTCGACGGCGCCCTCGAGCCGCCCCGAGGTCGGGGGGACGACGGTGCTGTCGTCGGTGGTCCACAGGGCTGCCCACAGCGGTCCCGCCGGGGTCTCGTCGCCGCGACCGAGGTCGACGAGCAGGTCGCTGTCGGGACGCAGCTGCTGGCAGGCCTCGGGACACGTCCCGGCGCCGAGGCTGCCGGCGGTCGCGGCGAGGTCGGTGCCGTGGTGGGGCGAGGCGAGGGTGAGCACCCGGCGCGTGAGGGCGTCGCCGCCGAGCTCGGCGACGAAGTACCGCGCGACCACCCCGCCCGCGGAGTACCCGACGACGTCGACCGACGGCGCGCCCCCGGCCACCGCGCGACGTGCCGCGTCGGCCACCAGGGCGGCGTGCTCGCGCAGGTCGCCCCGACCGTCGCCGGGAGGCTCGATGATCGAGGCCGTGCGACCCTCGGCCCGGAGCGCGGCGGCCAGCGGCTCGAGCCCACCGGCCGCGCCGCCGTAGCCCGGCAGGAGCAGGACCGGGCCGAGCTCGCCCTGGGCCACCGGGTCCACCGGGGCGTCACGGCCGACGACCACCGCAACGACCGCGCCGAGGACGGCGAGCACCACGAGCCCGGTGACCGCCAGCACCAGGCGGCGGCGGGCGGGTGCGAGTCCGTCGAGCACGGGTCCAGTCTGCCGCCGGGGTGGGCGGGCGCTGGCTAACCTCGCAGCATGCACCTCACGACGCTGCTCGACGCCGCGCTGGACCGCACGGTCGTGCTCGGCTACACCAAGGTCGGGCCGGCCGTGCGCCGCTCCTTCTGGCCGGCCGACGCACCGACGGACGCCCTGCGCGGCAAGCGCGTCCTGGTCACCGGCGCGACCTCGGGGATCGGCGAGGCGATGGCGCTGTCCTTCGCGCGCCTCGGCGCGACCGTCCACGTGCTCGGCCGGACCCAGGAGAAGATCGACCGGGTCGTCGCCGACGTCCGCCGTCAGGTGCCCGGCGCGGAGGTGGTCGGCGAGCGCTGTGACGTCAGCGACCTGGCCGTCGTGCGGGCGTGGGCCACGGACTTCTGCTCGCGGGTCGAGACGCTGCACGGCCTGGTCCACAACGCCGGGGTGATGACCAAGGACCGGCAGGAGACCGCGCAGGGTCACGAGATGTCGTTGGCCGCGCACGTGCTCGGCCCGCACCTGATGACCTCGCTCCTGCTCGAACCGCTGCGCGCCGGCGGTGCGGTCGGGGGGTCCGCGGTGGTGTGGATGTCCTCGGGCGGGATGTACACCTCGGGCCTGCGCGGCGACGACCTGGAGTACCGCGAGGGCACCTACGACGGCGTGCGCGCCTACGCCCGGACCAAGCGGATGCAGGTCGTGCTGGCCGACGCGTGGGCCGAGCGGCTGCGTGAGAGCGGCGTCGTGGTCGCCTCGATGCACCCGGGCTGGGCCGGCACCGCCGGCCTCACCGACTCCCTGCCCGGCTTCGACCGGCTGCTCGGCCGCCTGCTTCGCACCGCCGAGGGCGGGGCCGACACGGCGGTGTGGCTGGTGGCGACCCGCCCGGCCGCCGCGTCGCGGCACCACTTCTGGCACGACCGGGCGCTGCGGCCCACGACCTACCCCTTCCAGCGCGAGGACGAGGCGGCCGAGGTGACCGACTTCCTGGCCCAGGTCGCCCGCGCCGCCGGCACCGACGACGCCTGGGCCGGCCGGTGAGCGAGCCTCCGCACGCCCCCATGGAGGGGGCCGAGGCGCTCTCGGAGCCGCTGCGCTCCCGGTGGAGCCCCACCTACTTCGACCAGAGCGAGCGGCTGGGCCGCGACGAGGTCGAGGTCCTCCTGTCCGCTGCGCGCTGGGCGCCGAGCCAGGGCAACTCCCAGCCCTGGGTGCTGCTGGTCGCCGAGCGCGGGACGGCGACCCACGCCGTGCTCGTCTCGCACCTCTCGCGCGGCAACGCGCAGTGGGTGCCCCGGGCGGCGCTCGTGCTCGTCACGGCCACCCAGGTCGCCGCCGACCCCGCGGCCGAGCCGGACGGCAAGGCGCCGCGCGACCCCGCCTACGCCCTGCACGACCTCGGCCAGGCCGCCGCCCACGTCACGCTGCAGGCCCGTGCGCTGGGCCTCGAGGCCCACCAGTTCTCCGGCTTCGACCAGGCCGGCGTCGCGGCGGCCCTCGACGTCCCGTCGCACTACCGGGTGCTGGCCGCGATCGCCGTGGGTCACCGCGGCGACGCCGCCACCGTCCCCGAGCCCGAGCGCGACCGGGAGGCGCGCGAGCGGCGCCGCAAGCCGCTCTCCGAGGTCGCCCTGACCCGCTGGGGGCAGCCGTGGTGAGCCCTCCAGTTTCGCCATAGGAGCACCCCGCCGGGCAGAATCGGGTGCATGACCTCTCTCCACGACCACCACGCCACCGCGATCGACGGGCAGGACGTCGACCTCGCGTCCTACGCCGGCCAGGTCGTGCTGGTCGTCAACACCGCCTCCCAGTGCGGCTTCACCCCGCAGTACGAGGGTCTCCAGGGGCTCCAGGACGGCTTCGCCGAGCAGGGGTTCACGGTGCTCGGCTTCCCGTGCAACCAGTTCTCCCAGCAGGAGCCCGGCGACGAGGCCGAGATCGCCGGCTTCTGCGACCGCACCTACGGCGTCACCTTCCCGATGTTCTCGAAGGTCGACGTCAACGGCGACGACGCGCACCCGGTCTATGAGTGGCTGCGCTCGGAGAAGGCGGGTCTGCTGGGCGGGAAGATCAAGTGGAACTTCACCAAGTTCCTCGTCGGCCGGGACGGCCAGGTCATCAAGCGCTACGCCCCGACGACCAAGCCCGAGAAGCTGACCGGCGACATCGAGAAGGCGCTGGTCAAGTGACCTCCTTCAGCGCCGGCACCGAGGCCGAGGCGGTGGTCGTCGCGACCCGGCAGCAGATCTGGGACGTCCTCAAGGACGCCGACCTGGTCGCCCGGATGACGCCGTTCGTGACCGGCATCGAGGACCGGGGGGAGCACTGGATCTGGTCGATGACCAAGCTGCCGCTGCCCAAGACGACCCTGTCGCCGACCTTCACCGAGCGGATGGCCTACACCGAGCTCGAGCGGATCGAGTTCACCCACGAGCCGCCGGCCGACGCCGAGGAGAGCACCGGGGTGGAGGGCTGGTACGACCTCTCGGACGCCGAGCCCCAGGGCGAGGAGGAGGCGGCGACCCTGCTGCGGACGTCGCTGCGGATCACCGTGGACCTGCCGCTGCCCCAGGCGATGGGGCCGGCGGTCAAGGCCTCGATGAAGACCGTCATCAAGCAGATGGGCAACCGGTTCTCGGCCAACCTGCTCGAGCACCTCGGCACCACCTCGCGCTGAGCGGTCCCACCCGGGCCGACTTGCTCTCCCCCCGTCCGCGGTGAAGGGTGGTCGGGTGCCCCGCATCGCGACGACCTCGTCCTACTCGATCACCATGCGGCTGCACACGCAGCCCGACCACAGCGTGGTGGGGGCGGTCGCCACCGCGATCGCCGAGCAGGGCGGCATCGTGATGGCCGTCGACGTCGCCGAGTCGGCCACCGACCGGCTCGTCGTCGACGTCACCTGCTCCGCGGTCGACGCCGACCATGCGCTGGTGCTGCGCCAGGCCGTCGACGCCGTCGAGGGCGTCGAGGTGCACAAGGTCAGCGACCGCACCTTCCTGCTGCACATCGGCGGCAAGATCGAGGTCACCTCCAAGGTCCCGCTGCGCAACCGCGACGACCTCTCGATGGCCTACACCCCCGGGGTCGGACGGGTCAGCCAGGCGCTGGCCGACAACCCCGCCGACGTGTCGCGGCTGACGGTCAAGGGCAACTCGGTGGCCGTGGTCACCGACGGCTCCGCCGTCCTGGGCCTGGGCAACATCGGACCCGGTGCCGCGCTGCCGGTGATGGAGGGCAAGGCCGCGCTGTTCAAGCGCTTCGCCGGCATCGACGCCTGGCCGATCTGCCTGGCCTCGCAGGACACCGACGAGATCGTCCGGGCCGTCGAGATGATCGCGCCCGGCTTCGGCGGCATCAACCTCGAGGACATCGCGGCCCCCCGCTGCTTCGAGATCGAGCGGCGGCTGCGGGCGAGCCTCGACATCCCGGTCTTCCACGACGACCAGCACGGCACCGCCATCGTGGTGCTCGCGGCGCTGACCAACGCGCTGCGCGTGGTGCACAAGCAGCTGCCGACGCTGCGGGTGGTCGTGGCCGGGGCCGGCGCCGCCGGCAGCGCGATCGTGGGGCTGCTGCTCGCCGCGGGCGTCACCGACGTCGTGGTCTGGGACCGCGAGGGCTGCCTGGCCGGTGACGACGACTCGCTGCCGGAGGCCAAGCTGCGCCTGGCCCGGGCGACCAACCCGCGCCTGGTCCGCGGCGACCTGCACGCGGGCGTGACCGGCGCGGACGTCTTCATCGGCGTCAGCGCGCCGAACGTGCTGGACGCGGAGTGGATCCGCGACATGAACGCCGACGCGATCGTCTTCGCCCTCGCGAACCCCGACCCGGAGGTCGAGCCCGGCGACGCGGGCGAGCACGCCGCCGTCGTGGCCAGCGGCCGCTCGGACTACCCCAACCAGATCAACAACGTCCTGGCCTTCCCGGGGGTCTTCCGGGGGCTGCTCGACGCGCGCGCCACCGACGTCACCACCGAGATGATGCTGCGGGCCGCCGACGCGATCGCGCACGTCGTCAAGGACGAGGAGCTCAACCCCACCTTCATCATCCCCTCGGTCTTCAACGCCGAGGTGCCCAAGGCGGTGGCCCGCGCCATCGCCGGGCGGCACGCCACCGTCGACGACCAGTAGCCGGGAACCCGGGGGGACCGGGCGCCGTCGGAGGTCCATGACGCGACCGCCCGCCCCTCCCGCCCTGCTCGCCCTCGCCCTCGGCTGCGGCCTGCTCCTCGCCGGCTGCAGCGACGCCACCACCGAGCAGGTCGACGGCGGGCAAGGCGTCGACGCACGCTCCTACACCGAGGAGTACAGCGCCGACTCGCAGCAGGGCGTCTCGAGCACGACGCAGGTCGGGGCGAGCGCCGATCGGGCTGCCGAGCCCGGTCTGCTCGAGCCCGGTCTGCTCCAGCCTGGCCTGCTCGAGGACAACCGGTTCGTGGAGGCCGGCACCAGCGGCTTCGTCGACCCCGCGGGCGACGCCCTGTCGACCTTCGCCCTCGACGTCGACACGGGTTCGTTCGGGGTGGCGCGCACCCTGCTCGGCCAGGGCGTCCTGCCGCCGGCGGCCTCGGTGCGACCCGAGGAGTGGGTCAACGCCGTGACCTACGACCTGGACGCCCCCACCGAGGGCGACCTCGCGCTGAGCGCCGAGACCAGCCCAGCCGTCGGGACCGGCACCGAGCTCGGCACGCTCCTGGTGCGGGTCGGGGTCGCGGCACGCGAGGTGGCCGAGGCCGACCGGCCCCCGGCCCACGTCACGCTGGTCGTCGACCGCTCGGGCAGCATGGACGTCCGCGAGCGGCTCGGGCTGGTCCAGTCCTCGCTGGCCGTCCTGGCCCAGAGGCTCGGCCCCGAGGACACGGTGGCGGTGATCGGCTTCGGGAGCAGGGCCAGCACCCTGCTCGCGCCGACCTCGGCGCAGGACACGACGTCGATCCTCGACACCGTCGAGGAGCTCACCGCCCGCGGGGGCACGAACCTCGCCGCCGGCCTGGAGCTCGGCTACCAGCAGGCGCGCGAGAGCCTCGACCCCGAGGCGCTCGACGTCGTGGTGCTGTGCTCGGACGGAGTGGCCAACATCGGCCCGAGCGGGCCCGGGTCCATCACCGAGCGGATCGCCGAGGAGGGTGCCGACGGGATCCACCTGGTCACCGTCGGCTTCGGCATGGGCAACTACTCCGACCACCTGATGGAGCAGGTCGCCGACCTCGGCGACGGCTTCTACTCCTACGTCGACACCTTCACCGAGGCCCAGCGGCTCTTCGGTGAGGACCTGACGACCACGCTGACCACCGTGGCCGGCCAGGCCCGCGCGCAGGTCCGGTTCGACCCCGCCGTGGTCGACTCCTACCGTCTCGTGGGCTACGAGAACCGCGCGCTCGAGGACGAGCAGTTCCTCGACGTCGGCGTCGACGCCGGCGAGCTGGGCGCCGGGCACCGCGCGACCGCGCTCTACGAGGTCGTCCCGAGCGAGGGCGCCCCGCAGGACGCCTCCTTGGGCACCGCCGCGCTGCGATGGGTCTCCGTGGCCGACGGCAGCACCCAGGACGTCAGCGTCGACCTGACGCGCGGCGGCGCCGCCACCCCCGACCAGCTGCTGGCCGAGGTCGCCGCCGACCTCGCCGAGGCCGTCAAGGACGCCGGCACGGCGCAGGGGACGGCGCAGGGGACGGCGCAGGGGACAGCGGCGCTGGCCGACGCGCGCGACCGGGCAGCCGGCCTGGTCGAGGCCGGGGTGCCCGCGGCAGAGGAGCTGGTCGGGATGGCCGACCTGGCGCTCGCCGCGTCGTAGCGGACACGGTGTCGCGGGTTTCGACAAACACGAGGTACTTGTCAAGTGAGTTGACATTCGCTACCGTCCTGTCAACCTCGTCGGCAGCCCCCTGCCGCCCCGGCAGGAAGGTGCCTCACGTGCAGCGACAAGAGCAGGTCCACCCCGAGGACCGGACCGGGAGCACGGTCTCGGCCGCCTCCACGCAGGGCTGGTCCGACCACAAGCGCTACCTGTGGCTGATCGGTCTGGTCGTCCCCTCCCTGGCCTTCATCGCCTACGGCGTGTGGGCCGCGACCGGCGTCGGTGGGGTGTTCTGGATCGGCCCCGTCGTCATCCTCGGGGTCGTCCCGGCGATCGACCTGGTGGCCGGTCTCGACCGCTCCAACCCGCCCGACGACGTGATCGAGGCGCTCGAGGAGGACCGGTACTACCGCTGGGTGACCTACCTGTACCTGCCGGTCCAGTACGCCGGCTTCGTGCTCGCGATGTACCTGATCGCGGTCGGCGACCCGCTCGGCGGCGACGCGCAGCTGTCACTGCTCGACAAGGTGGGCCTGGCGGTCTCGGTCGGCTGCATCGGTGGGATCGGCATCAACACCGCCCACGAGCTCGGTCACAAGCGCGAGTCCCACGAGCGGTGGCTCTCCAAGATCGCCCTGGCCCAGAGCTTCTACGGCCACTTCTACATCGAGCACAACCGGGGCCACCACGTGCGGGTCGCCACGCCCGAGGACCCGGCCAGCAGCCGGATCGGCGAGACCTTCTACGCCTTCTGGCCCCGCACCGTGACCGGGTCGCTGCGCTCGGCGTGGTCGCTGGAGAAGAAGCGCTACGCCCGCCGCGGCCAGCACCCGTTCCGCCCGGGCAACGACGTGCTCAACGCCTGGGTCATGTCGGCGGTGCTGTGGGGGGCGATGGTCCTCTGGCTGGGCCCGTTCCTGCTGCCCTTCCTGGTCGTGCAGGCCGTCGTCGGCTTCTCGCTGCTCGAGGTCGTCAACTACATGGAGCACTACGGCATGCTGCGAGCCAAGGTCGGTGCCCGCCAGCGCTACGAGCGCGTGGACCCCTCGCACTCCTGGAACTCCAACAACATCGCCACCAACGTGCTGCTCTACCACCTGCAGCGCCACAGCGACCACCACGCCAACCCCACCCGCCGCTACCAGACCCTGCGCGACTTCGAGCAGAGCCCGGTCCTGCCGACGGGCTACGCCGGCATGATCGTCCTGGCCCTCGTGCCGCCGCTGTTCCGCCGGGTGATGGATCCCCGGGTGGTCGCCCACTTCGGGGGCGACCTGCGGCGGGCCAACCTCCAGCCCGGCCAGCGGGACCGGCTGCTGGCGGCCTACCCGCCACCTGCCGCCCCGCCCTCCGCCCCGCCAGCGGACCTCGACGCTGCCGGCGGCCCCGTCGTCGACGAGGTGCTGGCGGCGCGCTGCCCCGGCTGCGGCCACACCTACGAGGTCGCGGCCGGCAACGAGCAGGAGGGCTTCGCGGCCGGGACGGCGTGGAGCGAGATCCCCGACGACTGGTGCTGCCCCGACTGCGGGGTGCGCGAGAAGGTCGACTTCGTGCCGCTCCTCGAGCGCGACGCGGCGCAGGGCGTCGCCTGATGCGGATCGTGGCCGACCGGGACACCTGCGAGGGCCTGGGCATGTGCGAGGCGATGTCGGAGCTGTTCGCCGTCGGCGAGGACGGCGTGGTCGAGGTCGAGCACGACGAGCCGCCCGAGTCCGAGCGCGGCGCCGTCCAGGCCGCCGTCGACGCCTGCCCGGTGCTCGCGCTCCGGCTCGAGGGCTGAGGTGGCGCCACGGCGGCTGGTCGTCGTCGGCGGCGGGCTCGCGGCCCTGCGCGCCGTCGAGGCCGCCCGCCGGGCCGGGCACCGCGGGCCGCTGAGCCTGCTGTGCGCCGAGGAGCGGCCGCCCTACGACCGTCCGCCGCTGAGCAAGAGCGTGCTGGCCGGCACCGCCGAGGTGACGACCTTCCACGACGCGCAGGCGTTGCGCAGCGACCTCGGCGTCGACCTGCGCCTGGGCTGCCCCGCGAGCGGTCTCGACACCGCAGCGCGGGAGGTCCATCTCGCCGACGGCTCGGTCGTGGGCTACGACGGCCTCGTCGTGGCCACCGGCGCCGCCCCGCGAGCGTTCCCCGGGGAGGACCTGGACGGCGTGCACCACCTGCGCACCGCCGCCGACGCGCTCGCCGTCCGGGAAGGGCTGGCCGCCGGCAGACGGACCGTCGTCGTCGGGGCCGGCTTCATCGGCACCGAGGTGGCCTCCGAGGCCCGCCGGCGGGGTCTGCCCGTGACGGTGGTGGAGGCCGCGGCGACCCCGCTGGCGCGCGCGGTCGGCGCCGAGGTCGGCGAGCTCGTCGTGGGGCTGCACCGCGCGGCCGGCACCGACCTGCGCCTGGGCCGCGGCGTGGCCGGGCTCGACGAGGTGGGCGGCGCCGTGACCGGGGTGCGTCTGGAAGGCCGTGAAGGGGTGCAGGGTGACGGGGTGGGTGGTGGCGAGGTGCTGCCGGCCGGCCTGGTCGTGCTCGGCGTCGGGGTCGCCCCGGCCACCGCCTGGCTGACCGGCAGCGGCGTGCGGCTGCACGAGGACGACGGCGGCGTGCTGTGCGACGCCACCCTGGCCACCAGCGCACCCGGGGTGTGGGCGGCCGGGGACGTGGCGCACGTCCCGAGCCGGCTGCTCGACGGCGGGCTGCTGCGGGTCGAGCACTGGACCAACGCCGCCGAGCAGGGTGCGGCCGCGGCCCGCCACGCGCTCGACCCGGCCGCGGCGGAGCCGCTCGCACAGGTGCCCTACTTCTGGTCCGACGTCTACGGTCACCGCCTCCAGCTCGTCGGCACGCCGCGCGCCGACGAGGTCGTCGTGGTGCGTCCCGACGGCCACGACGGCCACGACAGCCACGACGGCGCCGTCGCCGGCACCCTGGCGCTCTACCGGCGCGGCGACCGATTGGTCGGGACCCTGGCCGTCGACGGCTCCCGCGTGGTGATGCGCTTCCGCCGCCGGGTCGCCGAGGGCGCCGGCTTCACCGAGTCCCTCGCCGCGGCCCGCGAGCTGGTCGAGCAGGCCGGTCGGACCGCCGTCGCCTGAGCATCGGGGCTGGAGGGGTGCCCGGCCCGGCCTAGACTCGTCGGGTGCGTCCAGACCCCCGTCCGCCCCGCGCGGTGCCGCTGCGCGACCGTGTCGTCTCGGCGGCGGTCGCGCTGACCTCTCGCGAGGGGTGGGCGCACGTCACGATGGCCCGCCTGGCCGACGAGGTCGGGGTGAGCCGGCAGACGGTCTACAACGAGATCGGCTCGAAGCCGGCGCTGGCCGAGGCGATGGTGGCCAGCGAGCTGGAGGCCTTCCTCTCGGTGGTGGGCGACGCCTTCGACGACCACCCCGAGGACCTCGAGGAGGCGGTGGTCGCCGCATCGGTCCGGGTGCTCGAGCACGCCTACGACAACGTCCTGCTGCACGCCGTGGTCTCGGCCACCCACGGCGCCGACACCGAGCTGCTGCCGCTGCTGACCACGCACGCCGGGTCCCTGCTGGCCGGCGCCAAGGCGGTCGTGGCCGACCGGGTCCAGGCCTACCAGGTGCACCTGGCGCCCCGTGAGCTCGAGGCCGGCATCGACATGGTGGTGCGGGTCGTGCTCAGCCACGTGATGCAGCCCAGCGCACCCCCGGAGCGCACCGCCGCCGACATCGGCTGGGTGGCGCACAAGGTGCTGCAGGGCCCGGCCTAGCCCGGCCGGGCGCCCGCTGGCCGGGCGCCTGCTAGCCGAGCACCCCGGCGCCCTCGAGGACGAGCAGGACCCCGAACGCGGCGAAGGCCGCGGCCGCGCCGTAGGTGATCGCCCTCTCGGGCAGCTTCCGGCCGAGCATCGCCCCGACGACGATGGCCAGCGCATCGGCGGCGACCATGCCGACCGTGCTGCCGATCCAGGTGCCCAGCCAGCCCTCGCGGGTGGCCAGCGTGATGGTGGCCAGCATCGTCTTGTCGCCGAGCTCGGCCAGGAAGAACGCCACCCCGACCGCGACGACGGCAGCACCGGTCGAGCGACGGGCCTTGTCGGCCTCGTCGTCGCTGAGCTCGTCGCCGCGCAGCGTCCACGCGGCGAAGCCGAGGAACGCCAGCCCGGCCACGATCGCGATCGGCCCCTGCTGCTCGGCGAAGGCGTCGCCGACGAAGGCTCCGAGAGCCACCGAGGCCAGGTGCACCAGCGCGGTGGCGACGGTGATGCCGAGGAGCACGTCGCGGGCGCGGTAGCGGGCGGCGAAGGTCATCGCCATCAGCTGGCTCTTGTCGCCGAGCTCGGCGACGAAGATGACCGCGGTGCTGAGGAGGAAGGCGGACATGGTGCTCTCTGGGTGCCCTTCGGGTCTGCTGGTTGTGGGCACGGTGCTTGTGCATTCCGTCTAGGCTGCTGGACGGGAGGGTCGATGACGGTGCACGGACGGGTGCGCGCTGTGCGCGCGCCTGCTGCGAGGCTTGCGCTGGCCGCGACCCTATCGCTCGCCCTCGCCGCCTGCTCCGGCACCACGACCACGGCGACCGACCCCGCGGGCGAGTCGTCCGCTGTCACCGACGCCGCCGTCGGCGACGGTCACGACGGCGCCACCGGGCGGGACGACCACGGGAGGCCGCAGCGCGGTCAGGCCCCGAGCGGTCAGGGCCAGGAGGGTCAGGCCCAGAAGGGTCAGGACACCGGCGGCGTGCGACCCGAGGGCTCCGGTGGCAAGGTCCTGGTCGCCGACCCCGAGCACGCCGTCGACCCGCCGGGCCCGCGGCGGCGCGACGAGGCCATCGCCCCGCCCGACATGCTGCTCTACAACGCCGAGGAACCGCTCAGCGACGACGTCGTGGCCAGCATCGGCGCGCTCCGAGGCGTCGAGGAGGTCTCGCGCATGTCGATGGCGCAGGTCTCGCTGGAGAACCGCGTCTACTCCGTGGCGGCCGTCGACTCCGCCTCCTACCGGCTCTTCACCGACCCGGCCAGCGCGATGTTCCAGGAGCAGTGGGACCGCGTCGCCGGCGGCGAGGTGGCCGTCGCCCCGGCGAGCCGCAAGATCGCGCCGATCAACGACGAGGGCTACCTCGAGCTGGCCATCGGCGACGCCAGCGAGGAGATCCACGTCGGCGCCTTCGCGCCGCAGGTCGAGGGCATCGACGCCGTGGTCAACACCTCGTGGGGCGACGAGCTGGAGATCCCCGCCGGCAACGCGCTGCTGCTGCGCACCGGTCAGAAGTCGCCGCAGGCGCTGCGCCCGGCGATCGCGCGCATCGTCGGCGACTCGGCGACCATCCAGGACATGGACGTCGTGGCCCGGGAGGGACTCGACCCCGAGGCGGTCCAGCAGGCCTTCCTCGTCGGCGACGTCGGCGATGCCGTCGGGACGTTCCGCTACACCGTGATCGGCGGTGGCCGGATCGCCCCGGACCCGGCCTGGACGGCCAGCCACATCGTCACCGAGGAGGTGCCGCTCCTCGGCTCGGTGACCTGCAACCGCTACATCATGCCGCAGCTGCGCGCCGCCCTGACCGAGATCGCGACCAGCGGGCTGGGCGACGAGATCCACCCCGGCGAGTACGCCGGCTGCTACTACCCACGCTTCATCGCCGGCACCACCTCGCTGTCCAACCACTCCTTCGGCACCGCCCTGGACCTCAACACCCCCGGAAACCAGCGCGGCACCGTGGGCGAGATGGACCGCACGGTCGTGGCCATCTTCAAGAAGTGGGGCTTCGCCTGGGGTGGCGACTGGGGCTACACGGACCCGATGCACTTCGAGGCAGACCGGCTCGTCGACCCCCGCTGAGCGGCGCCGACACCTGCGTGCTCAGTGCAGGACTGCTGCCACGACCTCCGCGACCCGGGCCATCGTGGTGCGCGCCCGGACCGGGTCCTCGGTGAGGAAGTAGTGGTCGGCGCGCGGCGTCACGTCGTGGAGCACGACCTCGCCGCCGGCCGCGGCCAGCCGGGCGGCGTACCGGTCGCCGTCGGGACGCAGCGTGTCGCGCTCGGCGGTGAGCACCACGGCCGGTGGCAGCCCGGCGAGGTCCGGGGCGAGCAGCGGCGAGGCGTAGGGCTCGGAGCGGGTCGCGGGGTCGGGGAAGTAGACGCGGCGGACCAGGGCCCGCAACGCCGGCGAGATCGCGCCGGGACCGGGTCCGACCTCGGTGGCCAGGTCGAGCGCCGGTACGCCGAGCACCTGCAGACGTGGCAGGGCCGTGGCGGCGTCACGCGCCATCAGGCACACCGCGGCCGCCAGCCCGCCGCCGGAGGAGAACCCGCCCACACCGACACGCGACCCGTCGACCCCGATCGATGCGCCGTGCTCGGCCAGCCACGTCACGACGTCGTGGCACTGCTCCTGCGCGACCGGGTAGGCGACGTACGGACCGGTGCTGAAGTCGACGTTGACCACCGCGACGCCGGCCTGCGCGGTGAGGTAGCGGCACCACCAGTCGTCCATGCCGGGGTGGCGCATCAGCCAGGCCCCGCCGTGGAAGTGCACGTACGCCGGACGAGGGGTCGACGCCACCGGCCACGACGGGTCGGCGTAGACGTGGACCGGCACCCGGCCGTGCCGCGTGGGCACGAGGTGCCGACGCGGCCGCGGGAGGTCGGTGCCGGCGAAGCGGAGGTCCTCGCCGTAGCGCACGCTCCAGCGGGCGGTGGCGTGCATCAACGTCGCCCGCGCCCGGTCGCCCAACCTCATCCGCTGGTCCTCATGACGAGGGTTCGGCGCCCGCCCGGGCACGGATGGGTCGGGCGCTAGCGTGGCGACCATGCGCGCAGCCCAGGTCGTCTCCCTGACAGGTCCCGCCGACGTGGTCGTCCAGGAGGTGACCGACGCGGTGCCGGCACCGGGGCAGGTGCTGATCGAGGTGCACAGCGTCGGCGCGTCCTTCCCCGACCTGCTGCTCTCGCGGGGCGAGTACCAGATGAAGCCCGAGCCGCCCTTCACGCTCGGGGTCGACGTCGCCGGGACGGTCGTGGCCGGCGGGGACTTCGCGGTGGGTCAGCGGGTCTGCGCCGTCCAGCCCTACGGGGCCGCCTCCGAGCTGGCGTCCCTGCCGGTCGACGCGACCTTCGCGCTGCCGGACGCGTTGTCCTTCGACGAGGGCGCCGCGATCGGGATGAACTACCTCACCGCCCAGTTCGCGCTGGCCGAGCGCGGGGACCTCCGGGAGGGCGAGACGGTGCTGGTGCACGGCGGGGCCGGCGGCGTCGGCACCGCGACCATCCAGGTGGCCAAGGGCTACGGCGCCCGCTCGATCGCGGTCTGCTCGACGACCGAGAAGGCCGCGGTCGCCCGGCAGGCCGGCGCCGACGAGGTCGTGCTGCTCGACGGGTGGAAGGACGCCGTCAAGGACCTCACCGGCGGGACGGGGGTCGACGTGGTGATGGACGTCGTCGGCGGCGACGTCTTCATGGACTCCCTGCGCTCGCTGGCACCCCAGGGTCGCCTGCTGGTGGTCGGCTTCGCGGCCGGCCAGGGCATCCCGGAGGTCAAGGTCAACCGGCTCCTGCTGAACAACATCGACGTCCGTGGCGTCGGCTGGGGCGCCTACGCCATGGCCCGTCCGGGCTACATGCACCAGCAGTGGGCCGAGCTGGTGCCGATGATCGAGAGCGGCGTCGTGAAGCCCCCTGTCGGTCGGACCTACGCCTTCGAGGACTTCGGTCAGGCACTGGTCGACCTCGACGAGCGCCGGACGCTGGGCAAGGGCGTCGTGCACCTGCGTGGCTGACTCCCTGCGGTCGGACCGGGCGCGCGCCCACGGGCAGACGGCCCACAGGGTGCGGTTCGAGTGGGGCCCGACCGGCGCGGTGGCGACCGCTGTCGACGCCGACCTGGCCGTGGTCGTCGACGTGCTCAGCTTCACCACGACCCTCACGATCGCGGTGGAGCAGGGGATCGAGGTCCATCCCTTCCCGTGGCGCGACGAGCGGGCGGCCGCCTACGCCGCCGAGCACGACGCGGTGCTCGCCGTCGGGCGGCTGGAAGCCGGTCCGGACCCCCACCCGGTGACCCTCTCGCCCGCCGCCATGACCCGGGTCTCCGGGGTCGTGCGGCTCGTGCTGCCCTCGCCGAACGGGTCCACCATCTGCGCCACCCTCGGCGCCGCCCCGAAGGGCCCCGACGTCGTGGCCGGCTGCCTGCGCAACGCCGCGGCCGTGGCCGACCGGCTCACCCCCCGGCTCCGTGACGGGGCGGTGCTGGCCGTGGTCGCGGCGGGGGAGCGTTGGCCCGACGGGTCCCTACGACCGTGCGCGGAGGACCTGTGGGGGGCCGGCGCCGTGCTGGCGGCGCTGGTCGACAGGGGCGTTGCCGACCTCAGCCCGGAGGCGGAGCTGGCCCTCGAGGCGTGGCGGGCCGTGGCGCCACGGCTCCCGGACCGGTTGCACGCCTGTGCCGGCGGCCGCGAGCTGGCCGCCGCCGGGTTCGCCGCCGACGTCGAGATCGCCGGGCAGGTCGACGTCTCGCGCACGGTGCCCCATATGGACGGCGGCGTCTTCCCGGGCGGGAGCTGATCCGTGCGTCGAGGCAACCTCCGGCGGGGCTGGGAGCGTCTAGGTGGTGTGGAGGCCACCGAATCCCTGGGCACGCGCAACGGGTCCGACTCCTCGACGCACGACGAGCCCCGCGACCTGCGGACCCGCGCGCCGGGCGGGCCCGACGACTTCGCGGAGTTCTTCGCCAGCACCTGGCCGCGCGCCTACCGCATCGCCTACGCGGTCGCAGGCGACGCCGGCCGGGCCGAGGACGCCTGCCAGGCGGCCTTCGCGCGGGCCTACGTCTCGTGGCGCCGGGTCCGTGCCGCCGACCGTCCCGAGGCCTATGTCCGCCGGATGGTGCTCAACGAGGTGCTCGACCAGCGACGTCGCGCCTGGCGGCGACACGAGCAGAGCCACGCCGAACCGGGGCTGGTCCAGCGCCGCGAGGTGAGCGAGAGCGACCTGACGGGTTACCAGGTCACCGACCGCGAGGCGCTGTGGGCCGCCGTGGCGACCCTGCCACCCCGGCAACGGGCGGTGATCGTGCTGCGCTACTACGAGGACCTCTCCGAGCGGGAGATCGCCGACGTGCTGAGCTGCTCGTCCGGGACCGTGAAGTCCCAGGCCTCGCGGGCGCTGGCCGCCCTGCGCCGGCACGCGGCCGACGAGACCACCGGGGACCTCAGATGACCGCCGGGCTGCGCGACGCCCTGCCGGAGGCGCTCCACCAGCGGCTGGACGCGCTGGACGTCCCGACCGGCGACCTGGCCGAGATCCGGCGACGGGGCCGGATCATGCGGGTCCGTCGTCGCCGGGTCGTGGCGAGCGGGGTCCTCGTCGCGCTGGTCTGCGGCGGCGGCCTGCTCGTGCGCGTGACGCCCGAGGCCCCGACGGCCGTCGTCGCCGGTGGTCGAGGTCTCCTCGGTCGGTCCCCTCGACCTGTCCGGGGGGCTGCGGGCCTACGCCGACCCCGGCTACCGGGTGCACCTCGGGGGGCGTTCCTTCCCGGCGGGGCAGATCGAGGCCATCGACACCGACGCCGCCGCCACCGCCTACGGCGTCGTGTCCTACCTCGGCGGCCGCCCGGTGCTGCTCGACCAGAGCGGGGAGACGCGCCCGCTGGAGGCGGAGGCCGAGCCGTCGTCGTTCTCGCCGACCGCCAAGGCCGACGCGGGCGGCGGCGACGTCGCCTACGGCGCCGTGCTCGACGGTGAGCCGACGGTGGTCGTCCGGGACCTCGCGACCCAGGAGGTGGTGGGCCGGCGCGTCGTCGACCCCGACACCGTGATCGACGCGCTAGACGGCGGGCGCGTCGCCCTGCGGGGTGCCGCGGGCACGGCGCTGTGGGACACCGCCTCGGGTGACGTGCTCGCCCTGGGGGGACCACGGACGCGGGTGGCGGACCTGCGCGACGGCGTCCTCCTCTACGACGGCCCCCGCCCCTCCGGCCCCGGTGCGGCCGGCCTGAGGCGGCTGGTCCCGGGCGCCATCGACTCGCAGCTGACCTTCGACGGCGAGCACGTCCTGTCCTGGTCGAGCACCTTGCGCCCGACGGGGGACGAGCGCCCGATCGTGCTCGACGAGGGCCCGGCCACCCCACGCGAGGGCTACGCCTTCTGGACGATCGACACCGACGGCTCGGTCCTGGTGGCCGTCCCGGGCTCGCCGGCCACGGTCTACGACTGCGAGGTCCCCTCCGGAGCCTGCGAGCGGCTCGGCCCGCTCACGACCCGGGGCGGCGACCCGGCCTTCATCGGGAACGACATGTGAGGTCCGGCCCGGGTCGGTGCGCTGCCTGGGTCGGTGCGCTGCCCGGGTCGGCTGGGGCCCGGCGATAGGCTCATCGCCGTGAGCATCCTGGACGAGGCCCGTGAGGGCATGGACATGGACACCCGCCCGCAGGACGACCTCTTCGGTCACGTCAACGGACGCTGGCTGGAGGAGACCGAGATCCCCGCGGACCGCTCGAGCTGGGGTCCGTTCGTCGAGCTGGCCGACGCGGCCGAGGAGCGGGTGCGCCTGATCATCGAGGACTTCGCCCGCCAGGCCGCCGACGCGACGCCCGACGGGGCGCTGGACAGCGCCGGGGCGGACGCGACCGAGGCCCGCCAGATCGGCGACCTGTTCGCCTCGTTCATGGACACCGCCGAGATCGAGCGCCGCGGCACCGCACCGATCCGGCCGCTGCTCGAGGCGACAGCGGCGCTCCAGGACGTCCGCGGCCTCGGGGCGTACCTCGGCGAGCTCGAGCGGCTCGGCGGCCAGGGCGTCTTCGGCTCCTACGTGACCACCGACGCGCGTGACTCCGAGCGCTACCTGTTCCACCTCTCGCAGGGCGGTCTGGGCCTGCCCGACGAGTCCTACTACCGCGAGGAGAAGTTCGCGGAGATCCGCACGGCCTACCTCGCCTACCTCGAGCGGCTGCTCGCCCTGGTCGACCACCCCGACGCCGCCGGTGCCGCGCAGGCCGTGCTGGACCTCGACACCCGGCTCGCGGCCGGGCACTGGGAGCGCGCCGAGACCCGCGACGTCCAGAAGACCTACAACCTGCTCACCGCGGCCGACCTCGACCGGCTGTGCCCGGCCTTCGACTGGGCCGGCTACGTCCGGACGCTGGCCGGCCCGGAGGTCGACGCCGAGGCCGCTCCTGGCCGAGGTGGTCGTGCGGCAGCCGTCCTACCTCGAGCACCTCTCCGCGGTGCTCGACGAGGTCCCCCTCGAGCAGTGGCGGTCCTGGCTGCTGACCCACGTGCTCCGCTCGACCGCCGCCTACCTCGGCGACGACTTCGTCGAGGCGAACTTCGACTTCTACGGCCGCACCCTGGCCGGCACCCCCGAGCTGCGGGCCCGCTGGAAGCGCGGCGTGTCGCTGGTCGAGGGCGGTCTGGGCGAGGCCGTGGGCAAGGAGTACGTGGCGCGGCACTTCCCGCCGCGGGCGAAGGCTGCGATGGACGAGCTCGTCGACCAACCTGCTGGCGGCCTACCGGTCATCCATCGAGGCGCTGGACTGGATGACCGAGGAGACCAAGCAGCGGGCCTACGCCAAGCTCGACACCTTCCGGCCGAAGATCGGCTACCCCGACTCCTTCCGCGACTACTCCGCCCTGCGCCTGGATGCGGGCGACCTGATGGGCAACGTCGTGGCGATCTCGGCCTTCGAGACCGACCGGCAGCTGCGCAAGGTCGGTGCCCCGGTCGACCGCGACGAGTGGTTCATGCTGCCGCAGACGGTCAACGCCTACTACAACCCCGGCACCAACGAGATCTGCTTCCCGGCCGGCATCCTGGCCAAGCCCTTCTTCGACGTCGACGGCGAGGCCGCCGAGAACTACGGGGGGATCGGCTCGGTGATCGGCCACGAGATCGGCCACGGCTTCGACGACCAGGGCGCGCAGTACGACGGCGCGGGCAACCTCCACGACTGGTGGACGGCCGAGGACAAGGCGGCCTTCGAGGTCAAGAGCACGTCCCTCGTCGCGCAGTACGACGCCTTCGAGCCCCGCACCCTGCCCGGCGAGCGGGTCAACGGCTCGCTGACGGTCGGGGAGAACATCGGCGACCTCGGCGGCCTGACCATCGGGCACCAGGCGTTCGTGATCTCCTCCGGCGGCGAGGCGAGCGTCGAGGAGCGACGGCGGCTGTTCCTGAACTGGGCCTACTGCTGGCGCACCAAGCGTCGCGTCGAGCAGGAGCGGCAGTACCTCACCACCGACCCGCACAGCCCGGCCGAGTTCCGCGCCAACATCGTGCGCAACCTCGACGAGTTCCACGAGGTCTTCGAGACTCGTGCGGGCGACGGTCTGTGGCTGGACCCGGAGCAACGCGTCCGGATCTGGTGAGCGCTCTTCCGCCGCGTTCCGTGCGCCGCCCGGCCCTGGTCTCCTCGGTGCTGGCGCCGATGGCGCTGATCGGGGGCTGGACCTGGGGCGAGAGCCGGCAGCCGGCCGTCTACGACGCCACCCGCGACACGATCAGCGCCCTGGCAGCGACCGGCGCGACCGACCGTTGGATCATGACCACGGGCCTGGTGGTGCTCGGTGGGTGCCACGTCGTGACCGCCCTGGGCCTGACCGGCGCCCGGCCGGCCGGTCGGGTCGTCCTCGGCGCCGGTGGCCTCACCACGGTCCTGGTCGCGGTGTTCGCGGAGCCCTCGGCCGCTCACGTCCCGGTGGCGACCGCGAGCTTCGTGGCCCTGACCCTGTGGCCCGTGCTCGCCGGAGCGCCCTCGCATCGTGCCGGGTGGCTGGCCGGCGGCGTCCTCGCCGTGGCGCTGGGCTGGTTCGCCCTCGAGCTCGGCGGCCCCCGGTCGGGGCTCGCCGAGCGCGTGGTGGCGGGGGCTCAGGCGTTGTGGCCGCTGGCCGTGGCGTGGTCGCTCAGGAGTCGAACGACGCCACGTCGATGACGAAGCGGTAGCGCACGTCGCTCTCGACGACCCGGTCGTAGGCCTTGTCGACGTCGTCGACGCCGATCACCTCGATCTCGGCGCCGAGGCCGTGCTCGGCACAGAAGTCGAGCATCTCCTGGGTCTCGCGGATGCCGCCGATCTTGGAGCCGGAGAGGCTGCGCCGCATCCCGGCCAGCGAGAAGGCCTGGTAGGAGTCGGGGGTCTCGGGGATGCCGACGTTGACCATGCTGCCGTTCAGACGCAGCAGGGAGAGGTAGTCGTCGACCGGCAGGCTGGCCGCCACCGTGTTGACGATGAGGTCGAGGGTGCCCGCGAGCTCCTCGAAGGTCTTCTCGTCGCTGGTGGCGAAGTAGTGATCGGCTCCGAGGCGCTTGCCGTCCTCCTCCTTGCTCATCGTCTGCGAGAGCACGGTGACCTCGGCGCCGAGCGCGTGGGCGATCTTGACGCCCATGTGGCCCAGGCCGCCCATGCCGACGATGGCGACCTTGGTGCCGGGCCCGGCACCCCAGCGCTTGAGGGGGGAGAACAGCGTGATGCCCGCGCACAGCAGCGGGGCCGCCACGTCGAGCCCGACGCCCTCGGGGATGCCGAGCACGTAGTTCTCGTCGACGACCACGGAGGTGCTGTAACCACCGAAGGTGGGCTCGCCGTCGTACTGGCGGCCGTTGTAGGTGGCGACCTCGCCCTGCAGGCAGTACTGCTCCTCGCCGGCCAGACAGTTCTCGCACTCTCGGCACGAGTCGACGAAGCAGCCGACCCCGACGCGGTCGCCGACCTGGTAGCGGGAGACCTCGGATCCGACCTCGCTGACGACGCCGGCGATCTCGTGCCCGGGCACCATCGGGAACAGGGCCGTGCCCCACTCCTCGCGGGCCTGGTGGATGTCGGAGTGGCAGATGCCGGCGTACTTGATCGCGATCACGACGTCGTGCGGACGCGGGTCGCGACGCTCGATCGTGCTGCGCTCGAAGGGCTGGCTGGCCCCGGCGGTGACGAGGGCGTCGACGGTCTGCGGCATGGGGGGATCTCCTCGGTACGGGGAAGGCTTGACCCGGTCACAACGGTCCGACGGCGCGCGGATGTTCCGGAGATCGCGCCGACGTGAGATGTGCCATGTCGGAACCCGCTCGTAGGGTCGCCCCATGCCCCCCGACACCGCCAGCACCGTCGAGGCCAGCACCGTCGAGGCCAGCACGGAGGCCCGTGACCGCGCCGAGGGCCACCTGCGCGCGCTCGTCGGCAGCGACGACGCCGTCCTGCGCGAGGACCAGTGGAGCGCGATCGAGGCGCTGGCCGTCGACCACCGTCGCGCGCTGGTGGTCCAGCGCACCGGCTGGGGCAAGTCGGCGGTCTACTTCGTGGCCACCCTGCTGCTGCGCGAGCAGGGCGCCGGCCCGACCGTGATCGTCTCGCCGCTGCTGGCGCTGATGCGCAACCAGATCGCCGCCGCCGAGCGTGCCGGCATCCGGGCCGTGACGATCAACTCCACCAACAACGAGGACTGGGCGCCGATCCACGCCGCGATCCGCGCCGGCGAGGTCGACGTGCTCCTGGTCAGTCCGGAGCGGCTGAACAACCCGGGGTTCCGCGACGAGGTGCTGCCCCGGCTGGCGGCCACCTGCGGCCTCCTCGTGGTCGACGAGGCGCACTGCATCTCCGACTGGGGCCACGACTTCCGCCCCGACTACCGCAGGATCCGCACCCTGCTCCAGGAGCTGCCGGACGGCATCCCCGTGCTGGCCACCACCGCCACCGCCAACGCCCGGGTCACCGGCGACGTCGCGGAGCAGCTCGACCCGGGCGCCGACCAGGACGTGCTCGTCCTGCGGGGCTCCCTCGACCGGGACTCGCTGCGCCTGGGGGTCGTGCGGCTCGCCACGCCCGAGCAGCGGCTGGGCTGGCTGGCCGACCACCTCGCGGAGCAGCCGGGGTCCGGCATCGTCTACTGCCTCACGGTCGCCGCGACGCAGGAGGTCGCCGACTTCCTGCGCTCGCGCGGGCACGACGTCGCGGCCTACTCCGGGCAGACCGAGGCCACCGAGCGGCAGGCCCTCGAGCAGGACCTCGCCGCCGGCAAGGTCAAGGCGCTGGTGGCCACCAGCGCCCTCGGCATGGGCTTCGACGCCACCCTCGGCTTCGTGGTCAACCTCGGGGCCCCGGCCTCGCCGGTCTCCTACTACCAGCAGGTCGGGCGCGCCGGTCGCGGGCTCGCGCCCGGCCAGCCCAGCGCCACGGTGGTGCTGCTGCCGGCCGTGGAGGACCGTGACATCTGGGCCTACTTCGCCTCGCTGGCCTTCCCCCGCGAGGAGCTCGTCCGCCAGACCCTGGAGGTGCTCGCCGAGGAGGGCCGCCCGCTCAGCACCGCCGCCCTCGAGCCGCGGGTCGAGCTCAACCGGACGCGGTTGGAGACGATGCTGAAGGTGCTCGACGTCGACGGTGCGGTGCGTCGCGTCCGCGGCGGGTGGGAGTCGACCGGGCAGGCGTGGGCCTACGACACCGAGCGGTTCGCGCGGGTCCGGGAGGCCCGTGAGCGGGAGCAGCAGGCGATGCTGGCCTACCTCGAGACCCGCGAGTGCCGGATGCGGTACCTGCGCGAGCAGCTCGACGACCCCGACGCCGCCGACTGCGGCCGCTGCGACAACTGCGGCGGTCTCGACCTGCCCACGAGCATCTCGAGCGGCGCCGTCGAGGAGGCCGGGGCGAGGCTGTCCCGGCCGGGAGTGGTGCTCGCGCCGCGCAAGATGTGGCCGACCGGCCTGGCCGCCATCGGGATCGACCTCAAGGGGAAGATCGCCGACGCGGCCGGTGAGGGCAGGGCCGTGGCCCGTCTGACCGACCTCGGCTACGGGCAGGCCCTGCGCGAGCTCTTCCGCGACGGCACCGCGGACGGCCCGGTCCCCCTGGCGCTGGTCCCGGCCGTGACGACCGTGCTGGGTGACTGGCAGCCACGCGTCGAGGCGATCGTGGTGGCGGAGTCCGCGACCCACCCTGCGCTGGTCGCCGACCTCGCGGCCGGGCTCTCGCGCTACCTGCAGGTGCCAGTGGCCGGCCGCTTCGCGATCGTGGACCCCTCCGTCGGGCCCGGCCGTGGGGCCGTCAACTCCGCCCAACGGGTGGCGGCGGTCGGGCGCCGCTGCGACCTCGTGCTCGACGACCCCGCGGCGCTCGAGGGTGCCGCCGTGCTGCTCGTCGACGACCTGGTGGTCACGGGGTGGAGCCTGACCCTGGCGGCCCGCGCCGTCCGGCGCGCCGGGGCCGCCTCGGTGGTCCCGCTCACCCTCGCCGTGCAGAGCTGAGGCGTCAGCCCGCTGGTTGGGCCAGCACGGTGATGGCGGCCATCAGGACGGCCAGGGTGCCGTAGGCGAGCTTGCGGCGGTACCCGGGCGAGGTGCGCAGCGCCAGCACCGCCTGCAGGGCGTAGTAGGCGGCGAAGGCGCGCGAGGCGACGGCGACGATGGTGTAGGTCGGGACGGCCGCTGCCAGGACGATGGCGGCGACACCGCTGACCAGGTAGGGACGCGGGCCGCGCATCCAGCGGGAGAGGGTGCGCAGGTTCCCCTCGGCCGCGGCGGTGTCGGCGATGGCGGCGCTGAGCTGGCTGAGGACCGCCGAGAGGGCCAGCGGGAGCGCCAGCAGCGGCGCGACCCGGTCGGTGATGTCGAGGAGGGTGCTGTCGGCGCCGGCGGGGGTGCCCAGGCCCATCACCGGGGTGGCGACCGCGACGAAGCCGACATAGATCGAGGCGGCCACGAGCTGAGCGACGCGCGAAGCCCTGATCCGGGTCTCGGCGTCGAACTCGTCGCCGAGGTAGCGGACGGTCTCGAAGCCCTGCACCGTGATGACGATCCCGCCCAGCACCAGCAGCACGCCGACCAGGCCGCGGTCCGGGACGGGGGGAAGCTCCAGCCCGTCACCGAGCAGGCTCCGACCGTCGGCGACCGCGAGCGTGATGCCCAGGACGGTGGTCAGCACCAGCACCGCGACCAGACTGACCCGGTCCAACCGGTCCAGTCCGCGGAAGCCGCGCAACACCCCGATCCCGATGATGAGGACCACGGTGGCGCAGGCGATGACCCGCTCGAGCAGCTGGCCGTCACCGCCCGCCGCGTAGGCCACCACGTACTGCGCCATGATCCGCAGGTAGAGCGCCACCGAGATGACGTAGGCGACCACGATCACCGCGTCCGCAGCCCGGTCGATCCGGCGGGTGACCGCGTCCAGCGTCCCGTCCTGGGCCAGCGGCTCGACCACCCGCACGCAATGACGAACAGCCGTGCCGACCACCCACGCGACCGCACACACCCCGATCGCACCGACCACCGAGAGCGCCCCGAGGGTGCGCTCGAGGACCGGCACGATGATGAGCAGCCCCGAGCCGAGGATCGAGGCCAACGGGGTCACCGAGGCGAGCAGGACCCGCCCGCGCGTCGGTGACCTCGCGCTCCCGACCACACGGCATTCGACCACAGTGACGGGGCGTAGGGTTCGCCGCATGTCGCCCGGTGCGCGGCCCGGAGACGGGCCGGTGACGCGTCTTTATCCGGTTGCGGCCGGCCTCGCGCTGGCGCTCCTGGTCACGCTCGGCGGGTGCGGCACCGCAGACCCGGTCACCGCGGACCCGGTCGCCGAGGACCCGGCGGCGGCTCCGGCCACGGCGGGCTCGCTCGTGGCCGCCGCCGAGGAGCACCTCGGTCGCGACGCCGCGATCGCCGCGCCCCTCGCCCCGCGCGACGGCGTCCCGGCCGACTCGCTCGGCGTGGAGGTCGCCTTCGACGAGCCCGAGGGCGACAACAGCCACGTCACCCTCGTCGTCGGCCCCGCGGGCAGCCGTTACGCCGACCTGGCCTGCGGTCGGGACGAGCTGCGCGACGCCGAGGGCTGCGAGCAGGCCACGACCGACGACGGGGCGACGACCATCCTGACCTGGAGCCGGTTCGCCCCCGAGGAGGACCCCGGCGGCATCCAGGTCTTCGCGCTCCGGCACGACCGTGTCGTCAGTGCCTTCTACTCCGGGCAGGAGGTGCCGCCCGACCTCCCCGACAGCGACCTCGCCGGGCTCGCTCGGGCGCTCCTGGCTCTCGTCGCGGACCCGGCGGTCGGCTTCGAGACCTCCACGGCCTACGCCGAGCGCGGCGACGCGCTGCCCGACGGCGTGCTGCTCGACTGGTACGGCCAGGGCAACGGCGCGCCGGCGCCGAAGACCTACCGGGGCGCCGCGGGATGACGGACCGGACCCGGGACCACGACGCCCTGCTCGACGACGACGACGTCCGCACGCTGAGCGCCCACACGCGCCGCCTGCTCGACGTCGCCGCGGGCGCCCGCCACCAGGCCGGCGGGTTCGGCTGGCTGCTCGACGACGGCACGATGGACCCCGCCCGCGCCCGCGAGCTGTGGATCACCTGCCGGATGACGCACGTCCACGCCCTCGGTCACCTGCTCGACCACCCGGGGTCGGCGGCCCTCGTCGACCACGGCCTGGCGGCGCTGCGCGGCCCCTTCCACGACGACCGGCACGGAGGCTGGTTCGCGCGGGTCGACCGGTCCGGGCCGACGACCCGCGCCAAGACCGCCTACGAGCACGCCTTCGTGGTGCTCGCCGCCTCCTCGGCGCTGGCCGCCGACCGGCCCGGCGCGGCCACCCTGCTCGACGAGGCTCTCGAGGTGCTGCTCGAGCGGTTCGTGGGTCCGGCCGGTGCGGCGGTGGGCCTCGTGGTCGAGGAGTGGGACGAGACCTTCACGACCCAGGACCCGTACCGCGGCCTGAACGCGACGATGCACACGGTCGAGGCGCTGCTGGCCGCCGCCGACGTCACCGGCGACGACGCCCTGCGCGCCGTGGCGGCCCGCAGCATCACCCGGGTGCTGGGCGACCTGGCGCCGACCCACGACTGGCTGCTGCCCGAGCACTTCGACGCCGCCGGAGAGCCCTTGCTGGACTACCACCGGGACCGCCCGGCCGACCCGTTCCGGCCCTACGGCGCGACCCTGGGCCACAGCTTCGAGTGGGCCCGGCTCGCGGTCCAGCTGCACGCATCGACCGGCACGGCATCGACCGGTACGGCGGCGCCGGACTGGTGGCTCGAGCACGCGGTCACCCTGGCCGACGCGGCCGCACGGCACGGCTGGGCCCCCGACGGCAGCGACGGCTTCGTCTACACCGTCGGGTGGGACGGTGCGCCCGTCGTGCGCGAGCGGATGCACTGGGTGGCCGCCGAGGCGGTCGCCGCCGCGGCCGTCCTGCACCACGTGAGCGGCGAGGACCGCCAGGCGGTGCGCTACCGGGACTGGTGGCAGCACGCCCGGACGTGGTTCGTCGACCCGGAGCGAGGGTCGTGGGTCCACGAGCGCTCGCCCTCCGGGGGCCCGAGCAGCGTGACCTGGTCGGGGCGGCCCGACGTCTACCACGCCCTGCAGGCCACCCTGCTGCCGCGCCTGCCACCGGCCCCGTCGCTGGCGTCCGCGCTGCGTACCGCCCCGCTCGCCCTGTCCTGAGTCGGCCCTACGCTCGCAGCATGCGCTACGGACTCACGATCCTGCCCGAGCTGCCGTGGACCGAGGCGGCGCCCCGGTGGCGGGCCGCCGAGGAGATGGGCTTCGACCACGCCTGGACCTACGACCACCTCGTGTGGGCCGGCCTGCCGGAGGCCGACTGGTACGCAGCCGTCCCGACCCTGACCGCTGCGGCGTGCGTGACCTCGACGATCCGGCTCGGGACCTTCGTGGCCTCGCCGAACTTCCGCCACCCGGTGTCCTTCCACCGCGAGATCGAGGCGCTCGACGACATCTCGGGCGGGCGCTTCCTGCTCGGCGTGGGAACCGGCGGAGACCTCGACTCCCGGATCCTGGGAGCCGAGGACCTCTCGGTGCGCGACCGGGTCGACCGCTTCCAGGAGTTCGTCGACCTGCTCGTGCGACTGCGCACCGAGGACCACGTCGACGCCGACGGTCGATGGTTCTCCGCGCGCGCCGCCCGGACGCTGCCGCGGCTGCGCGACGTCCCGCTGCTGGTCGCGGCCAACGGCCCGCGCTCGGTGCGCTACGCCGCTCGCACGGGTGACGGCTGGGTCACCACCGGGCCGAGGGTCGAGACGCTCGAGGAGTGGTGGGCCGGCCTCGAGGTCGCGCGGACCACCCTGGAGGAGGCGCTCGTCGCCGCGGGCCGCGACCCGGCCGGCTTCCCCCGCTACCTCAACCTCGACTCCTCGCCCGCCTTCGCGCTCGAGAGCACCGGCGTCTTCGAGGAGATGACCGGGCGGGCCGCCGGGCTCGGCTTCACCGACGTCGTGACGCACTGGCCGCGGAGCGAGGGCCCCTACGCCGGCGACGAGGCCGTCCTCGAGCAGGTGGCGGCCCTCCTGTGAGCCGCGACCCTGCTCGTGGTCCCGGGGAACCGGAGGCTAAGGTCCGAGTCCGCACCCCAGGAGGAACCATGCGCCGTCTGCGGCCGCCCGTGAGCGCGCTCGTCCTCGTCGTGGCCGCCGCGTTGTCGTCCTGCTCGGCGGGCGACTCCTCGACGCCGGAGTCCGAGGAGTCCGGCTCCGAGGGTTCCAGCAGCACAGCTCCGACCGCGTCCGCGGCACCGGGCGACGACCGGCCTGCGGCGCAGGTGCTGGAGGAGGCCGTCGACGCCACGCTGGACACCCGGGCCTTCACCGTCGACGGGCGCCTGACCCTGAGCTTCGACGACCAGGACCTCGCCCTGACCAGCAGCGGATCCGTCGATTACGGCAAGGTCGTCGCCGACGTCGAGATCGGCGTCAGCGAGGCCGGGCAGACCACGCAGATCCAGGTGCTCGCCGACGGCACCACGCTCTGGGTACGGCCCGACGGGCCGAAGGCGCCGGCACTGCCCGCGGGCCTCACCTGGGTGCAGGGCGACGCCGATCGGCTGGCGTCGTCGTCGACCTTCACCCCCGTCGCGCTGATCGGGGTCGTCATCGCCCTGCGCGGGGCCCAGGAGGTCGAGCAGACCGGGACCACGGAGGTGGACGGGGTGCAGGCGCGGACCTTCACCACCACGATCGGCTACCGGGACGCCGTGGCCGCCGCCGGCGCCGACGCGGCCGCCCTGCAACGCGCGCTGTCGTTGACCGGCCAGGCTGCCACCTGCGACCTGTTGGTCGAGACCACCATCGGCAGCGACGACGTGGTGCGTGAGCTGAACCTCGGTGTGGACTGCGGCCGGCTGCCGGTCACCGGCGGTTACACCCTCTCGCTGAGCGACGTCGGCAGCGAGGTCACGGCGCCGGTGGCCCCCGACCCGGCCGATGTCCTGACCGGACGTCGCGCTCTCGCGCTCCTCGACGACCTGATCATCGCCTGAGCGGCTGGACCGCTGTGTCGGCGCCCGGCAGTAGCGTCGAGGCGTGAGCTTCGTCCCCGTCACCGGCCCGGCGGCCTTTCGCGCCGGCGACCCGCCCCGGGAGGGCGTGGTCGCCTTCAGCGCCGGGGCCGGCGGTCGGGTGGTCGAGATGCCGGTGCGCGCCGCGCTGCCGATCCTGACCCGGGCCCACACGCGCGACGACCTGCACCCCAGCGTCGGCCTGCTCAGCGGCGCAGCGCTGCTCGGCCTGCGGCTGGTGGCCGCGGGGCGGTTCGCGCCCTCCGCGTCGGGCGCCTCGTGGCGGATGGCGCCGCTGGAGGAGGCCGACCGCGACCGGGTCGTCCAGCTGGCGCGGGCCCGCGCCCACGACGGGCTCGACGTCGAGCAGGCGCAGGCGGTGGTGCACGAGGTGCTCGACGCGGTCGCCGACGCGATGCCGCGCAGCGCGCCCGCGCCGTCCGGGCGTTCCCGCGCGTCGGTCCTCGCGCCCGGCGAGGCCGTGCCCGGTGCCTTCGAGGAACGGCTCCGGGAGCGTCTGGAACGGGTGCGGCGCGGCGCGGCGGCGGGTCGCGCCACCGGCGGCGCCGGGAGCGGCACAGGCAGCGGCACAGGGAGCGCCGCCAGCGACCAACGACCGCACCTGGTGCGGATCAGCCTGCGGGTCGAGGCCGAGGAGGAGGAGCTGGTCGCCGGTGCCGTGCGCATCGTCGTCCAGGTGCACGACGAGCAGGACCCGCTCCACCTCTGCGACGCCGCCGCGCTGTGGTCGCAGGGCGGCTCGGAGGCCGACCACGGGTTCGGGGACCGGGCCCGCACGCACGCCGCGATCGCGCTGCGCGGTGCGGCCGAGGCGTGGCCGGTCCTGGAGCGACTGCTCGACCTGCGGGTGCCCGACGAGCTGACCCTCGACGGCGAGGAGATCTCGAGCCTGCTCGAGGACGGCGTCGCAGCGCTCGCGGCGCGGGGCGTCGACGTCCTGTGGCCGCGCAGCCTGGGCCGCGACCTGACCGCCTCGACCGTCCTGGACCGCGTCGACCCGCGCCACCCCCAGGACCGGGAGCCGCGCACCGGGCCCGCGCCGCACGAGGAACCGCTCCAGGAGCCGCTCCTGGGCCCCGCGCAGCTCTTCGCCTTCCGCTGGCAGCTCGCGCTGCACGGGGAGAGCCTCACCGAGGAGGAGATGGACCAGCTGGCCGCGTCGGCCTCGCCGCTGCTGCGGCTGCGGGGCAGCTGGACCGTGGTCGACCCGGCGACCGCCCGCAAGGCCCGGCGCCGGCTGCTGCGCACCGTCGAGCCGGCCCAGGCCCTGGCGGCCGCGCTGACCGGCACGGTCCAGGTCGCACCGACCCCTGCGTCTGGCGCATCCTCCGCCGGCGCCGCCCCGACCGAGGCGGCGGTGGTGGTGGGTGCGTCGCTGCTGAAGATCCGGGAGCGGCTCACCCACGCTGCCGTCGCGGCACCGATCGAGACCCCGGCCGGCCTGCACGCCGAGCTGCGCGACTACCAGCGCCACGGCCTGACGTGGCTGGCCGAGCTGACCGGCCTCGGCCTCGGGGCCTGCCTGGCCGACGACATGGGCCTGGGCAAGACCGTCACCCTGATCGCCCTGCACCTGCACCGCGCCGAGCGGGGCGCCGGCGGTCCGACGCTCGTGGTGTGCCCGGCGAGCCTGCTGGGCAACTGGGAGGCGGAGGTCCGTCGCTTCGCGCCTGGCGTCGAGGTGCGCCGCTTCCACGCGGGCCGGCGGTCCCTGGCCGACCTCACCGGCAACGGCTTCGTCCTGACCACCTACGCCACGATGCGCCGCGACGCCGCCGAGCTCGGCGCCGTCGCCTGGGACCTCGTCGTGGCCGACGAGGCCCAGCACGTCAAGAACGCACGCTCCTCGACGGCGCGGGCGCTGCGCACGATCGGCTCGCGGGCCCGGGTCGCCCTGACCGGCACGCCGGTCGAGAACGACCTCACCGAGCTGTGGGCGATCCTCGACTGGGCGATCCCGGGGCTCCTGGGCAGCCGCAACGCCTTCCGCAAGGTCTGGGCCGGGCCGATCGAGTCCGGGCTCGAGCCGACCAAGGCCCGCCAGTTCGCGGACCTGATCGGGCCGTTCCTGCTGCGCCGCCGCAAGTCCGACCCCGGCGTGGCCCCCGAGCTGCCCGCGAAGACCGAGACCGACCACCCGCTGCACCTGACCCGCGAGCAGGTCGTGCTCTACGAGTCGTTCTGCCGCGACACCCTCGAACGCATCGAGCGTGCCGACGAGGAGTCCCGTCGGGGCCTGGTGCTCGCGCTGCTGACCGGGCTGAAGCAGATCTGCAACCACCCGGCGCACTTCCTCAAGCAGCAGCAGGGCCGCCTCGGCGGGCGCTCGGAGAAGCTCGAGCTGCTCGACGAGCTGGTCGGCACGGTCCTGGCCGAGGGCGGCGCCGTGCTCGTGTTCACCCAGTACGTCGCGATGGCGCGGCTGGTCGAGCGGCACCTCGCCGAGGCCGGCGTCGGGCTCCAGCTGCTGCACGGCGGCACCCCCGTGCCCCGCCGCGAGCAGATGGTCGCCGACTTCCAGGACGGTCGGGTCCCGGTCTTCCTGCTCTCGCTCAAGGCCGGCGGCACCGGGCTCAACCTCACCCGCGCCGACCACGTCGTGCACCTCGACCGCTGGTGGAACCCCGCCGTCGAGGAGCAGGCCACCGACCGGGCCTACCGGATCGGGCAGACCAAGCCCGTGCAGGTGCACCGGATGATCGCCCAGGGCACCATCGAGGAGCGCATCGGCGAGCTGCTGGCGCGCAAGCGCGCCCTCGCCGACGCCGTCCTGGGTCGGGGTGAGGCGGCCCTGACCGAGCTCGACGACGCCGAGCTGCGCGACCTCGTCACGCTGCGCCGGACCTGAGCCGACGGTGAGCACCAGCAGCCCCAGCCCCGACAGCCCTGACAGCCCCGACAGCCCCGACAGCCCTGACAGGCCCTGACAGCACCGTCGTCCACTCCCGCCGCGGTCCGCTCCGGGGTCGGCCGTGGGCGTCCACCTGGTGGGCCAAGGCCTGGGTCCGTGCGGTGGAGGAGGCGGCCTACGACGCCGGTGACCTGCGCCGGGGGCGGGCGCTGGCCCGTTCCGGTGCGGTCGGCGCGATCGCGGTCTCGGCGGGCGTCGTGCGCTCGGCGGTCGAGGAACGGGGCGAGCTGTGGAGCGTGGGCGTCGACGTGCCGGTGCTCGACGGGGACGCTCGCGCCGCCCTGGTCGAGGCCGTCGCCGCCCAGGCCGGCCGTCCGGCGGCGCTGCTGGCCGGCGACCTGCCCCACGACCTCGTGGAGCACGCGGAGGAGGCCGGGGTCGAGCTGCTGCCCTACGGCGGTGAGCTCGCGGCCAGCTGCACGTGCGCGGCCTGGGTCGACCCGTGCGCGCACGCGCTGGCCGTGCTGCTCCAGGCCGGCTGGCTGGTCGAGGACGACCCCTTCGTGCTGCTCGGCGTCCGGGGACTGCCCCGCGACGACCTGCTGGCGGCACTGCACCGGCGCACCGCCGTGGTCGGTGACGATGACGCGACCTGGTCGGCCGGCGAGGACCTCGTGCTCGCGACGGCGCTCGAGGCCGCCGAGCGGGCCGGGCTGCTGCTGGAGGAGCTGGCGGACTCGCCCGCGGGGCCTGCAGACGACACCATGGGGCCGTGCGCCTCGACCCCCGCGACGTCGTCGCCCCCGACCACGACACCCAGGTCCGCCGCATCGAGCTCGTCCGGGCCGTCTGGGGCGTGACCATGCTGCTCGCACCACGCCCCGTGCTGAGCGCGGTGCAGACCGGCGGCGACCAGACGATGGTCGTCGTCGGACGCGTCCTCGGTGCCCGTCACCTGACCCAGGCCGTCCTCTCGGGGGCGCGGCCGAGCCCGGAGGTGCTGGCGATGGGGGTCTGGGTCGACGCGGTGCACGCGCTGACCGCGCTCGCCCTGGCCGGCCTCTCCCCGAGCCGGACCGGCGCCGGGCTCTTCGACGCGGCCGGGGCGACCGGCTGGGCCCTCCTGGGCTACCGCGACCTGGTCACGCCGCGCTCGGTGCTGCCGAACCACACGCGGCGCCGCGACGCGCTGGCGCGCTGGACGCTCGCCCGGCTCCCCGGCGGAGGCCACCTCGAGCAGCGCGCCGCACACGAGCGCACGCGCCGCTCCCAGGACGGCTAGCCCGGCTCGACCCCGTGCAGCGGGCGGTGCAGCCCGAGCGACCGCTCGGCCATCGAGCGCAGCACCGCGGACATCGTCTCGTCGGGCAGCAGCGCGCTGTGCGGGGTGGAGTTGATCAGCCCGAAGACCGCGTGGGCCCGGGCCCGCGCCTCGCCGAGCTGGATCCCGGTACCGAGCAGTCGCAGCTGGGTGGCCCACAGGTCGACGTACTCGCGCTGGAGCGAGCGCACCTGCTCGCGCGCGTCGTCGGGCAGGGAGGACCAGTCGCGGTCCTGCACGACGATGAGCGCGCGGTGACGCAGCGCGAAGTCCACGTGCCACCCGATGAGCGCGCGCAGGGCCGGTGCGGGCTCGGCCCCGGCGACCCGGTCGCGGCCGACGCTCAGCAGCTGCCGGCTGATCGAGACCAGCATGTCGGCCAGGACGGCGTCCTTGGAGGCGAAGTGCTTGTAGAGCGCGGGACCCGAGATGCCGCACGCCGCCCCGAGGTCGGCCACCGAGACGCCGTGGAAGCCGCGCTCGGCGAACAGCTCGGCCGCGGTGGCGAGGATC
The DNA here is from genome assembly GCA_963822495.1 of uncultured Actinomycetota bacterium. GTDB lineage: Bacteria > Actinomycetota > Actinomycetes > Propionibacteriales > Nocardioidaceae > Nocardioides. The sequence continues at coordinate 84,855 of CAWGHQ010000011.1, forward strand.
TGGGCCCGCCGGTCGGTCCGGGCTCCGCTGCTGGTCACCAGCACAGGTTAGTGGTTGTTAACCGCGGGGGCGTCCGGCGATCCGACGTCCGGACCGCGGCGGCCGTAGCATCGGGGAACCGTGTCGCCGCTCGCCTCCTACCGCCGTCTGCTGGCCCTGGTCGGTCCCGTCTACGTCGCCGTCGCGTTCCTGGGCCGCCTCCCGGCCGCGATGAGCCAGATGGGTGCCCTGCTCCTGGTCTCCGACGTCACCGGCTCCTACGGCGCCGGCGGTCTCGCGGCCGGGACACTGGCCGTGGCCAACGCGGTCGGCTCACCGGTCGCCGGTGCCCTGGCCGACCGGCACGGCCAGCGGCGGGTGGTCGTCGTCCAGTCCGTCGGCGGCGGGCTCGGGCTGCTCGCGCTCGTCGTCCTGGCCGGTGGCGGCGCGACGACGCCGGCCCTGGTCGCCGCGGCCGGGCTGGCCGGCCTGCTCCTGCCGCAGGTGGGCCCGCTCGCCCGGGTCCGCTGGCGTCCGATCACCCACGCCGAGGGCGCGACCCGCTCCCGCCTGGTGGAGGCGGCGTTCGGCTACGAGGGCGCGGCCGACGAGGCATCGTTCGTGGTCGGGCCGGCGCTGATCGGGCTGCTGGTCTCCCTCGCCGACCCGGCGGCCGCCGTGATCGCCGCCGCCGTGCTGGTGGTGTGCTTCGGGACCTGGTTCGCGCTGCACCCGACCGCGACCCTGCTGGACCCCGACGAGGGGTCGCGAGCCACCGGGCGGCTGCTGACGGCGGCGTTCGTCGTGCTGTGCGGCGCCCAGCTGCTCGTCGGGGTGCTCTTCGGGTCGGTGCAGACCGGCGCCAGCGTGCTGGCCGCGGCCGAGGGCCACCTGGGTGCGGCCGGGCTGGTGCACGCCCTGCTCGGGGTCGGCTCGGTCCTGGCCGGGCTGGCCGTGGTGGCGCTGCCGGGGTCCTTCGCGCTGCACCGGCGCTCGCAGGTCTTCGCCCTCGGCATGCTGGCGCTCTCGCTGCCCCTGCTCGGGGTCGACTCGCTGGTCGGCCTGGCCGGCGCGGTGCTCGTCCTCGGGGTGGTCATCGCCCCCTTCATGATCACGAACTTCACCCTCGCCGAGCGCACCGTCCCCGCGGCGCGGGTCGGCACGGCGATGACCCTGCTCGCCGGGGCGACCGGGATCGGGTACGCGATCGGCTCGGGCACGGCCGGCCGGCTGGCCGACACCCGGGGGCACCCGGCCGCCTTCGCCGTGGCGGTGGTCGGCTCCGGGCTCGCCGTGGTGCTCCTGACGCTGGCCCAGCGCGTGCTGCGGGGCAGCGGCACCGCGACGCCCGTGGACCCGACGGTTAACGTTCGCTAACCTGACCGGGTGACCGACGACCTGCGCGCCCTCGCGGCCGACCTGCGCGAGCGGCTGGGCGTCGTGCGTCGTGGCGGCAGCGAGGCCGCCCGCGCCAAGCACGTCGCGCGCGGCAAGCTGCTCGTGCGCGAGCGCGTCGACCGGCTGCTGGACCCCGGCAGCCCCTTCCTCGAGCTCAGTGCCCTCGCCGCCACCGGCCTGCACGACGACGCCGTCCCCTCGGCCGGCATCGTCACCGGGCTCGGCCGGATCGCGGGGCGCACCTGCGTGGTCGTGGCCAACGACGCCACCGTCAAGGGCGGCACCTACTACCCGACCACGGTCAAGAAGCACCTGCGGGCCCAGGCCGTCGCCGCGCAGAACCGGCTGCCGTGCGTCTACCTCGTCGACTCCGGCGGCGCCTTCCTGCCGATGCAGGACGAGGTCTTCCCCGACCGCGAGCACTTCGGCCGGATCTTCTTCAACCAGGCCAACCTCTCGGCGGCCGGCATCCCCCAGATCGCCTCGGTGATGGGCTCCTGCACCGCCGGCGGCGCCTACGTCCCGGCGATGTCGGACGAGACCGTCATCGTCCGCGACCAGGGCACCATCTTCCTGGGCGGACCACCCCTGGTGAAGGCGGCGACCGGTGAGGTCGTCACCGCCGAGGACCTCGGCGGCGGCGACGTCCACGCCCGCAGGTCCGGCGTGGTCGACCACCTCGCCGACGACGACGCCCACGCCCTGGCCATCGTGCGGAGCATCGTCGACACGCTCCCGGCGCGACCGGACGCGCCGGCCCACCCCCCCGAGGAGCCCGACGAGGACCCCGAGGGGCTCTACGACGTCGTCCCGACCGACCCGCGCACCCCCTACGACGTGCGCGAGGTGATCCGCCGGGTCGTCGACGGCTCGCGGCTGCACGAGTTCAAGCGGCTCTACGGCGAGACCCTCGTGTGCGGGTTCGCCCGGATCTGGGGCCACGAGGTCGGCATCGTGGCCAACAACGGCATCCTGTTCAGCGAGTCCGCGCTCAAGGGCGCCCACTTCATCGAGCTGTGCAACCAGCGCGGGATCCCGCTGGTCTTCCTGCAGAACATCTCCGGCTTCATGGTCGGCCGCGAGTACGAGAACGGCGGCATCGCCCGCGACGGCGCGAAGCTGGTCACGGCGGTGGCCTGCTCGGTCGTGCCCAAGTTCACCGTCGTCATCGGCGGCAGCTTCGGCGCCGGCAACTACGGCATGTGCGGGCGGGCCTACGACCCGCGCTTCCTGTGGATGTGGCCCAACGCCCGGATCTCGGTGATGGGCGGCGAGCAGGCCTCGGCGGTGCTCGCCACCGTGCGCCGCGACGGGCTCGAGGCCCGCGGCGAGGAGTGGTCCAGCGAGGACGAGGAGGCGTTCCGGGCGCCGATCCGCTCCCAGTACGAGACCCAGGGCTCGGCCTACTACTCCACGGCCCGGCTCTGGGACGACGGCGTGATCGACCCGGTCGAGACCCGCCGGGTCCTCGGCCTCGGGCTGGCCGCCACCGCCGGCGTGCCCGTCCCCCCACCCTCCTACGGCATCTTCAGGATGTAATGAGAACTCTGCTGGTCGCCAACCGGGGCGAGATCGCCCTGCGCGTGATGCGCACCGCCACCGCGATGGGCATCCGCACCGTCGCGCTGCACACCGACCTCGACGTCGACGCCCCCCACGTGCGGGCCGCCGACGACGCCGTCCGGGTGGGCAGCTACCTCGACGTCGACGAGGTCGTCGCCGCGGCCGTGCGGGCCGGCGCCGACGCGGTGCACCCCGGCTACGGCTTCCTCTCCGAGCGGGCGGCCTTCGCCCACGCGCTCGCGGCCGCCGGCGTGACCCTGGTCGGCCCGACGGCGAGCCTCATCGAGCAGATGGGCCGCAAGGACCTGGCCCGCGAGATCGCCGTCGCGGCGGGGGTGCCGGTCGTCCCGCGGGGCGAGGACGCCGGCTACCCGGTGCTGGTGAAGGCGGCGGCCGGCGGTGGCGGCAAGGGCATGCGGGTGGTCCGCTCCGAGGCCGGGCTGGCCGAGGCGACGGCGGCGGCGAGGCGTGAGGCGCTGTCGGCCTTCGGCGACGACACCATGCTGGTCGAGAAGTACGTCGAGCACGGCCGCCACATCGAGGTCCAGGTGATCGGCGACGACCACGGCACGGTGCTGCACCTCTTCGAGCGCGACTGCTCGACCCAGCGTCGCCACCAGAAGGTGCTCGAGGAGGCGCCGGCCCCGACCCTCGACGAGCAGACGCGGGCGAGGGTGCGGCAGGCCGGCGTCGACCTGGCCGCGCACGTCGGCTACACCGGCGCCGGCACCGTGGAGTTCCTCCTCGACACCGACACCGGCGCCTTCTACTTCCTCGAGATGAACACCCGCCTCCAGGTCGAGCACCCCGTCACCGAGGCGGTCACCGGCCTCGACCTCGTCGAGCTGCAGCTGCGGGTCGCCGACGGCGAGCCGCTCCCGCTCACCCAGGACGACGTGACGCTCAGCGGGCACGCGATCGAGGCCCGGGTCTACGCCGAGGACGCCTTCGGCGGGTTCCTGCCGCAGGCCGGGACCGCCGGCATCGTGCGCTGGCCGACCGCCTCCTCCCGGGTCCGCGTCGACCACGCCCTCGAGTCCGGCCAGGTCGTCCCGACCGCCTACGACCCGATGCTGGGCAAGGTCGTCGCCCACGGCCCCGACCGGGAGAGCGCCCGGCGCACCCTGCTCGCGGCCCTCGACGACACCGCGATCCTCGGCCTGACCACCAACACCGGGTTCCTGCGGGCCCTGGTGGCCACCGAGGAGTTCCGCGACGCGACCATCGACACCGCCTGGCTCGACACCGCCGCCCTCGAGCCGCCGGACGCCGACCTGCCGCGGACGCTGGTGGCCTGGACCTCGGCGATGATCACCGCCCTCGACTCCGGCCACCCCTTCCAGGCCGACGGCTTCCGGCTGGGCTCGGACCCGGCCCCGGTCGTCGTCGAGCTCGACCGCGCGGTCGTGGTCGACCGGGCCGCCGGCACCGTCGACGGCGTACCGGTGCGCCAGCTGCGCGCCGAGGACCACGTGCTCGACGTCCTGGTCGACGGCTGCCGCGTGCGGGCCGTGGTCAACGTGCAGCGCGACGTGCTCGAGGTGGCATATGAGGGTCAGCGCTTCGTCTTCGAGCGGCCCGACCGGCTGGCCGGGACCGCCGAGACCGGTGACGGCACGATCGTGGCGCCGATGCCGGGGACCGTGCTCGAGGTGCGCGTCAGCGAGGGCCAGGAGGTCGCGGAGGGTGACGTCCTCGGCGTGATGGAGGCGATGAAGATGGAGCTGAGCCTGTCCGCACCGTTCGCCGGGACCGTCGCGGTCGGCGTCACCGCCGGCGCGTCGGTGGCACTCGGTGCGACGCTGTTCACGGTCGCCCCGCCGGCCCAGCCAGCCGTGCCCGGTGGGGAGGAGAGCCCGTGAGCGCCGGGACCGCCCCGCAGGGTCTGCCGATGGTGGTGCCCCGCCCGGGCCTGCCCGAGCGGGTGACGATCTACGAGGTCGGCCCGCGAGACGGCCTGCAGAACGAGTCCACGCTGGTGCCGACCACCGCCAAGGCGGAGTTCTGCCGCCGCCTGCTCGCGGCCGGGCTGCCCGTGGTCGAGGCGACGAGCTTCGTGCACCCCCGGTGGGTGCCCCAGCTGGCCGACGCCGAGGACCTCGTGCGCCTCCTGGTCGCCGAGCTGGGCGACGACGCCCGGACGATGCCGGTGCTGGTGCCCAACGAGCGCGGGCTGGACCGTGCGCTCGAGGCCGGCATGCGCCACGTCGCGGTGTTCGGGTCGGCGACCGAGACCTTCGCCCGCAAGAACCTCGGTCGGGGGCTCGAGGGTCAGATGGCCATGTTCGAGCCGACCGTGGCCCGGGCCCGCGAGGCCGGTCTCGAGGTCCGCGCCTACGTGTCGATGTGCTTCGGGGACCCGTGGGAGGGACCGGTCGCCGTCGAGCAGGTGGTCGGCGTCGGCCAGCGGCTCCTCGCGCTCGGGGCCTCCCAGCTCAGCCTGGGCGACACGATCGGCGTCGGGACTGCCGGGCAGGTCACCGCGCTGGTCGAGGCGTTCGCGGACGCCGGCACCTCCCCGGACCGGTTGGCCCTGCACTTCCACGACACCTACGGCCAGGCGCTGTCCAACGTGCAGGCCGGGCTGGGGGCCGGTGTGACGACCTTCGACGCCAGCGCCGGCGGACTGGGCGGCTGCCCCTACGCGAGGAGCGCGACGGGCAACCTGGCCACCGAGGACCTCGTCTGGCTGCTCACGGGCCTGGGCATCGAGCACGGCGTCGACCTCCGGTCGCTGGCCGCCACCAGCCGGTGGATGGCCGCGACCCTCGGTCGGCCGAGCCCGTCGGCGGTCGTGCGTGCCCTCGGACCGGACCCCGCCGAGCGTGGGGCACAATCGACGACGTGAGCCCAGCCCAGCCGCGTCGGGTCTTCCTGCACGTCGGAGCACCCAAGACGGGCACCACCTACCTCCAGGACCGGCTCGGCCTCAACGCGCGCTCGCTCGCCGAGCACGGCGTGCACGTGCCGACCCGGTCGCCGCTGGTGAGCCCGGGCCTCTTCCACTTCCGCGCCGCCCTCGACCTCCTCGGGCAGGACTGGGGCGGGGCCCCCGGTCACGCCGAGGGCTCCTGGGACGTGCTCGTCCGCCGGGTCCGGGCCGCCTCGGGCACGGTCGTGATCAGCCACGAGATCCTGGCGCCGGCGCGCGCCGAGGCGGTCGCCCGCGCGCGCCGCGACCTCACCTCCGACGGTTCCGAGCTGCACGTGATCTACACCGCCCGGGACCTCGGGCGGCAGGTCCCGGCCGCGTGGCAGGAGAGCATCAAGCAGGGGCGCACCTGGTCCTACCGCACCTTCGTGCGTCGCCTGCGCAAGGGCAAGCCGTGGTTCTCCCGGGCCTTCGACCTGCCGGCCGTGCTCGGCGCCTGGAGCCAGGGGCTGCCGCCCGCCCAGGTGCACCTCGTCACCGTTCCCCCCAGCGGCACCCCCGGGGACCAGCTCTGGGCCCGATTCTGCACCGTGGTCGGCATGGACCCGGCCTGGGCGCCGGTGGCCAGCGACAAGCGGAACGCCTCGCTCGGCGGTGCCGAGACGCAGGTGGTGCGCAAGCTCAACCAGGCCCTCGGGCGCGAGGCCCGCCGCGGCCCCGACTACGACTACCTGATCCGCACCCTGCTCTCCGAGGACGCGCTCGTCTCGGGCAAGGCCTCCGCCCCGGTGCAGCTGCCCCCCCGGCTCAGCGACTGGGCGCAGACCGAGACCCGCCGCTGGTGCGCCTGGGTGGAGGCCGCCGGCATCGACGTCGTCGGCGACCTCGCCGAGCTGGTACCGGTCGAGATCGCCCCGGAGGACTGGGCCGACCCCGACGCGGTCTCCAAGAAGCGACAGCTCAAGGTGGCCATGGCGGCCCTGGCCGCGATGACCGACGAGGCCGCGCGGCGTCCGGCGCCCGAGCAGAGCCTGACCCGCCGGGTCCGCACCGAGGCCGGCCTGCGGCTCCGACGACGGTGACCGGCCCCGGCACGGCGACCGCCTGGGTCGGCCACCTGCGGGCCGGGGGAACCACGCCCTGGCAGCACTGGCGCACGGAGGAGGCCGATCTTTCGGAGAAGGGCCGCCCGGAGGAGGCCCGCCCGACGCCGGCCCCGCTGCCGGGAGCGCAGCAGCTCGAGCTGCTCCGACGTCTCAACGAGATCACGACCCCCGGTCCGGCGCTGGCCGACCGGGTGCTGAGCGCAAGTGCGTGGGGTCGGGGACTGCCCGACCTCCCGCTGCTGGGGGTGGGGGAGTCGCGCTTCGGCCCGCGCCCGGTCGATCCCGGCGCGCTGCCGGTCGCTGAGCTGCTGCGGGTCGCGACGCTGATGGTCGCCGACGCGCTGGCCACCCACGAGGAGCCGCCCGCCGCGCCGCCGACCTCGCGGCTCCACCACTGGCGCCGCGGCTACCGCCTGGTCGGGGACCCGTGGCAGGCCGACCAGCTGCGCGACACCCTGCGCCGGCAGGGTCGACCGCCCGGGGGACGGCGGCCCCGCGTGCTGGTGCTGAGCGGTCCCGTCGACCGGCTGCTGGCCGACGCCTGGACGCGCCGGTGCTTCACCCACGGCGCGCCACCCTGGCCCGCGTGGCTGGCCCAGCACTCCGGCCGGGCGCTGCCGGCTGGCGCCGACACCGCCCGCGCCGCCGATGCCTGGCGCGCCCGCGTCGGGGCGCGTCGGGTCACCGTCGTCACCGACGCCGCCGCCGTCCCGCGCCTGGTCGGTGTCCGCACCGTGGAGCCGGCGCTGCGGATCGGCCCGGACGGGGTGGAGCTGGCCCGGCAGGTCGCCCAGGCCCTGGAGGTGGCCGTCGTGCCCGATCGCCGTCCCGGACTGCTCTTCGACGTGCTGCGCCCGGCGGTCGCGGCCCTGTGCCCGGCGGGCGACCTGGCGGTGCCCGACGAGCACCGGGCGTGGGCCCGGCGACGTGCCGCGCGGCAGCGTCGTCGGCTGCTCGCTGCTGGCTACGCTGTCGCGGGCGGCGTCGACGCCCTGCTGCCGGCACAGCACCAGCCACCGGGGCAGGGCGAGCCGAGGCTGCCGCAGGGTGACGGCGTCCTGCGCCTGGCCGGGCAGCTGCTGGCCGGCGGGCTCACGGCGCCGGACGGGGCAGCACACGCGACGAGCACGGGAGGGCGGCGGTCGTGACGCGGCGGGTCCTGCTGCACGTCGGCACCCCCAAGACGGGCACGTCCTACCTCCAGGACGTCCTGTTCCGCAATCGCGACCAGCTCGCCGAGCACGGGTACCTCTACCCCGCCGACCGCTTCGACGCGCACTTCCTTGCTGCGCTCGACCTCATGCGGCTGCCCTGGGGCGGCCTCGAGGCTGAGGCCCTCGGCCGGTGGGACCGCCTGGCCCAGGAGGTCCGCTCGCACGACGGCACCAGCGTGATCAGCCACGAGATCCTCGCCCGCGCGACACCGACGCAGATCGGGCGGGCGATGGAGTCGCTGGCCCCCCGCGGCCAGGAGCCCACCGAGGTGCACGTGCTGGTCTCCGTGCGCGACCTCGTGCGCCAGATCCCGGCCGAGTGGCAGGAGAACATCAAGCACCGCAGCTCGCTGAGCTACCAGGCCTTCCTGCACCAGATCCGCGACCCCGAGCGCTCCTCGCGGATCGGCGGCTGGTTCTGGACCGTCCAGGAGGTCCCCGACATCCTCGACCGCTGGGGTGCCCACGTGCCCCCCGAGCAGGTGCACGTGATCACGGTCCCGCCGCCGGGCGGTCCGCCGACCCTGCTCTGGGACCGCTTCAGCGCCGCCTTCGGGCTCGACGACCTCGGCCTCGTCCGCGACGCCTCTCGCTCCAACCCGTCCCTCGGGGTGCCCGAGACGGCCCTCGTGCGCCGCATCAACCGCGAGGCGCTGCGCGAGGTGCCACCGGCGCGCTACCGTCCGCTCGTCCGGGAGCTGCTGGCCCACCAGTCGCTCTCGCAGCGCACGGACTCACCGCGGCTCGCAGTACCGCCGGCGCTGCACGCCTGGGTCCGCGAGCTCCAGGAGACCTGGGTCGCCGAGCTGGCCTGCCGCGGCTACGACGTCGTGGGCGACCTCGACGACCTCGTCGCGCCACCGTCGGCCGCCCCCTACGTCGACCCCGACCACCCCGACCCGGCCCAGGTGGCCGATGCGTCGATGACGGCCATCACCGCCCTGCTGCGCGAGAACGTGCGTCTCAGCGAGGAGACCGAGCACCTGCGCCGCGTCGAGCACGACCTGCACCACGACCTGGCCGAGACCCGGGCCGCGCTGGAGCGCTCCTACCTGCGTCCGTCCTACCGGCTGCGCGAGCGGCTCGTGCACCGCCTCGACCACACCAGAGTGGGGCGGGGGCTGATGCGGATCTACCGCGCGGCCCGTGGGAGGAGCTCGCGGTCGGCGTAGCGCCCGACCTGCCAGGTGGCGTACCCGTCGGCTCCCGCCCCGACGACGCCGCCGACCACGGGGACCCGTCGTCCCACGGTGACCGCGAGGCGCTTGCCCGCGACCCGGGCGATGATCGCGGCGGCGACCTGCTGGGAGACCAGGGCATCGAGGTCGGGGTCGTGCACCGGCGCCGTGGCCAGGGCCATCGGGGGCGCGGGCAGCTTCTGGCGGCGCACCAGGTCCTGGACGGCGTCCTCGCCGAGCATCGTGACGAGGATCGCGTTGCGCACCTGCGGGTCCTCGAGGTCGTAGCCGCGCAGGTGCGCGATCCCGGCGATCATCCGGCACTGGACGAGGGCCAGTCCGGTGATGTTGGTCGGGATCGTGACCGCCGCCGTCACCAGCCCACCCAGGTTGGTCAGGAAGCCCTGCCCGCCCGCGAAGCGGACGTGGTTCTCGATCACCTCGTGGACGGCCTTCTCACGGTCCCCGTGCTGCTCGGCGAGCTGCTTGTCGGCGGCGACCGCGGCCGCCGGCAACGGCCCGACGCCGCGGATGGCGCGCGCGAGCGCCTCCCGCACGAACGAGGTCGTCAGCCCGGGCGCCAGCTCGGCCATCCGGGGGGCCAGGCGACTGCTGAGCTGGTTCTTGACGATGCCCATGCAGCGATCCTAGGGGTGCCACCCAGGTGAGCGGCCCGGCTAGGTTCGGGGGGTGCCCGTCGAGCCTCCCGCCACCGGTTGGATCTTCGGGGACCCCGGGAGCCACGAGGCGCCCGAGGCGCCCGAGGAGCTCGACGACCTCGTGGCCGTCGGCGCCGACCTCGAGCCCGGCACCGTCCTGGAGGCCTACCGGCACGGCATCTTCCCGATGCCGACCGGCTACGCCGGCGACCCGGTGTCGTGGTTCAGCCCGGTCCGTCGCGGGGTGTTGCGCCCCGGCGACCTGCGGGTCTCGCGGTCGCTGCGCCGCTCCACCCGCGACTTCGAGGTGCGCATCGACTCCGCCTTCGAGGACGTCGTCGCCGCGTGTGCCGACCCCGCCCGCCCGCACGGCTGGATCAGCACGGAGATCGCCACGGCCTACCACCGCCTGCACGACCTCGGCTGGGCGCACTCGGTGGAGGCCTGGCGAGGGGGCGAGCTGGTCGGCGGTCTGTACGGCCTCGCGGTCGGCGGCCTCTTCGCCGGCGAGTCCATGTTCCACCGGGTGCGCGACGCCTCCAAGGTCGCCCTGGTCGGGCTGGTCGACGTGCTCACCCGACCTGGAGTCGACCCCTCCGCGCAGGGTCCCCGGCTGGTCGACGTCCAGTGGTCGACCCCGCACCTGGCCTCCCTCGGCGTGAGCGAGATGAGCCGCCCCGACTACCTGCGCCTGCTGCCGGAGCTGTTCGCGACGCCGCTGCCGGCGGCCTTCGACCGGACGAGGTGCTGACGGTGTCGACCCGGGTGCGGGTGGGCGTGCGGGCCGGCGTGCGGGTCGGGGTGCGGGTCGGGGTGTCGGGCGCGGTGGTGGCCTGGCTCGGGACCGGGTGCGCGGGGCCGCCCCGGGACGCCTCGGCCGAGGACTTCTGCGCGGCCTGGGCCGGGGTGTCGTCCTCGCTGGACGCGGAGGGCAAGAGCGCCGCCGAGGTCGCGGACCTCCGGGAGTCGCTCGGCGACCTCGAGGACGTCGGGACCCCGCAGGACGCCCCGACCGCGGCCCGTGATGGTCTGGTGCTGCTCGGCGACCTCCTCGAGCGGGTCGGGGACGATGCGTCGCAGGAGGATCTGGACCAGCTCGACGAAGCGGTCGGCGCGGCCGACCAGGACAAGGTGGAGGCGTTCTTCGTGTACACAGCACAGACGTGTGAACCAGGGGCCGAGCAGTGAGCGCGCTCCGGGAGGTCCCGGCGCTGCGGCGCGCCCTCGCCGCGGCCGGGGCGGTGGCCCTGCTGGGCCTCTCCGTCAGCGCCTGCGGTGGGGACGACTCGGGCAGCTCGAGCAGCGGCTCCCAGACCGCGTCGGGCGAGGCGGCTTCGGGGGCCGCGAGCACCGAGGAGTTCTGCACCGCCTACAACCGCCTGTCCGAGTCGCTGCTCGGCGGCGTCGAGAAGGGCGCCACGCAGGACGAGCAGGCCTCGCAGGCGGCCGGGGTGTTCCGCGACTGGGCCGACCAGATCAGCGAGGTCGGCCTGCCCGAGGACGCGCCGGACGACGTCCGCGCGGGCTTCGACGTGATCGTGCAGACCGCCCAGGACCTGCCCGACGACGTCAGCGCCGCCGACTTCAAGGACCTCCAGAGCAGCCTGAGCGAGGAGGAGAACACCGCGGCCGACGCTTTCGGCTCCTACGCGACCGAGACCTGCCCGACAGAGCTGCCCTCGGACCTGCCGACCGAGCTGCCCTCGGACCTGCCGACCGAGGACCTGCCGACGGAGCTGCCCTCGGACCTGCCGACCGAGGGCCTGCCGACCGAGCTGCCCTCGCAGTAGGTCACACGACCTCGGGCGGTCTGCCGGTCTCGCTCACCATCGGCCGTCCGGCCGCCTCCCAGGCGACCATGCCACCGACCAGGTTGACGACGTCGTAGCCCAGCTCGGACAGGTAGGCCACGGCCTGACCCGAGCGGCCGCCGACCTTGCAGACCACCAGCACCTGGGTGGCGGGCAGGTCGGCGAGCCGTCCGGGGACCTCCATCAGGGGCACGTGCAGCGCGCCCTCGATGTGCGCGGCGTCCCACTCGTGCTGCTCCCGGACGTCGAGCACCGGCAGGTCGGCGGGCAGCGGCTGCGGCACGCCGTCGACGGACACGCTCGCGATGGGGGGCACGGCCCGACGCTACTTGAGGAACTTGCTCGTGCGGCGGTCGGCCAACGGCTTGCCACCGGTCTGGCAGGTCGCGCAGTACTGGAGGCTGGAGTCGGCGAAGGACACCTCGCGCACGGTGTCGCCGCACACCGGGCACGGCTGGCCGGTGCGGCCGTGGACGGCCAGGTGCGACTTCTTCTCGCCCTTGAGCTCGCTGGCCGCGAGCCCCCGGTTGCGGTCGACCGCGTCGCCGAGGACGCCGCGGATCGCGGCGTAGAGCGTGTCGACCTCGTCCTCGGTGAGACTGCTGGCCGGCTTGAACGGCGACATCCGCGCGGCGTGGAGCAGCTCGTCGGAGTAGGCGTTGCCGATGCCGGCGATGGTGCCCTGGTGGCGCAGCACCCCCTTGACCTGCTTGCGGCCCTCGCGCTCGAGGAGGTCGCGGAAGGCCTCGCGGGTGAAGGCGTCGGTGAGCGGGTCGGGGCCGAGGCTGGCGATGCCGGGCACGTCGAGGGGGTCGCGCACGACGTAGGCCGCCAGCGACTTGCGGGTGCCGGCCTCGGTGACGTCGAGCCGGGCCTCGGGGTCGAGCACGACCCGCATCGCCAGCGGCGACTTGTTGCTCGGTCTCGGTGGTCGCTCCGGCACCTGCTCGCCCCAACGGATCCAGCCGGCCCGCGCGAGGTGGAAGACCAGGTGCAGGCCCGAGGCCTCGATGTCGAGGAACTTGCCGTGCCGGTGCACGTCGTCCACGAGCGTGCCCTCCAGCGCGGAGAGCGGCGGGTCGTAGGTCTTCAGCGCGCTGAACGCGGCCAGGTGGATGGTGGTGATGGCGCGGCCCTCGAGACGGCCACGCAGGTCGAGGGCCAGCGCCTCGACCTCGGGAAGCTCCGGCATGGGTGCAGTGTAGGGACGGCGTAGGACGCGCGGGGGCGCTGATGGCTGCGTGCGCTGCCCTTCCGTCACGGTCGTGCGCGCGCGATGATGAGGTGATGACGCTCCCGCGACCACTGCCGTCGACGGGCTCGATCTTCCTCGACGCCCGCGGCGTCGAGCGCGCCCTGCGGGTCACCTGGCACTCCGAGCACGCCATGGTCGTGCTCTCGCTGTGGCGCGAGAACGTCTGCACCGGGACCTTCCGGCTCGACATCGAGGAGGTCCCCGTCCTGATCGGGGCGCTCCGAGCCGGGCTGGACCAGGCCTACGCGGCGGGGCGGCCCTCGGCGGCCCGATCGGTGGAGCGGGCGGTGGAGCGGTCGGTCGAGTACCGCCACGCCCCGGGAGCCTGAATCTACGACTGCGGCTAGACGGGCCGATATCGTCCTGACGTGGACCCCGTCCGGAACCCCTACGCGCCCGGCGCCGGTCAGCGCCCGCCCGAGCTCGCCGGCCGCGACCGCGAGCTCGAGCAGTTCGAGGTGACCCTGGAGCGCGTCGCAGCCGGGCGACCCGAGCGCAGCATGGTGCTCTCCGGCCTGCGCGGCGTCGGCAAGACGGTGCTGCTCAACGCGCTGCGCGGCCAGGCTGTCCAGCGCGCCTGGGGCACGGGCAAGATCGAGGCGCGTCCCGACCAGAGCATCCGGATCCCTGTCGCGCACGCCGTGCATGCCGCGGTCCGCGAGGTAGCCCACCGTCACCGCGACCCCGACCGGGTCGACGAGGTCGCCGGGGTCCTGAAGTCCTTCGCTCTCCAGACGACCGTCGACGAGCGCCGCGCGGCGCGCACCGCCGGCGTCCGGTGGACGCCGCCCGTCGACGTCCCCGCGGTGAAGGGGCGCGCCGACTCCGGTGACATCGAGCTCGACCTCCTCGAGCTGTTCACCGACGTGGCGACCCTGGCCGCCGACCTCGGCGTCGGTCTCGGGCTGTTCGTGGACGAGATGCAGGACGTGCCGCCCGCCGAGCTCGCCGCCCTGTGCGGCGCGTGCCACGAGATCAGCCAGCAGGCGCTCCCGCTGCTCGTGATCGGGGCCGGCCTGCCGCACCTGCCCGTGGCACTCGCGGCGTCGCGGTCCTACGCCGAGCGGCTCTTCCGCTACGTCTCGGTCGACCGGCTGCCGCGCGAGATGGCCGACCGTGCGTGGCGCGTGCCGGCCGCCACCGAGGGCGTCACGTTCACCGACGAGGCGCTCGACGAGCTGTACGCCCTGACCGACGGCTACCCCTACTTCGTCCAGGCCTACGGCAAGGTCACCTGGGACGCCGCGGTCGGCGACCCCATCCGCGTCGAGGACGTGCGCGAGGCGGCGCCGGAGGCCGAGCAGGAGCTCGCGGTGGGGTTCTTCGGCGCCCGCTACGAGCGGGCCACCCCGGCCGAGCGCGACTACATGACCGCCATGGCCGACCTGGGCCGCGAGGGCGGTGACCCGGCCGTGGCCACCGCAGCCGTGGCCGAGCACCTCGAGCGCAAGCCGCAGTCGCTCTCACCGGCTCGGGACGGCCTGATCAAGAAGGGCCTCGTGTTCTCCGCCGAGCGGGGCAGCGTCGCCTTCACCGTCCCCCACTTCGGCCAGTACCTCCGCGCCCGCTGACCCTCGTCAACATGGCGCATCTGACAGCCACCGCGGGCTCACGGTGGTTGAG
>CAWGHQ010000012.1:0-121568 GCA_963822495.1 uncultured Actinomycetota bacterium
CCGTCGTCGGGCCCGAGCACCTCGACGAGCTGCTCGGGGGTCCAGACGTAGAAGCGACCCTCCTCGCCCTCGGAGTCGGCGTCGAGCGCGGAGGCGAAGCCGCCCTGCTCGGTGCGCAGCTCGCGCAGCAGGAAGTCGGCCGTCTCGGCCGACACCCGCTCCCCCAGGACCCCGCCCCACCGTGCGTAGAGGCCGACCAGCTGCGCGTTGTCGTAGAGCATCTTCTCGAAGTGCGGCACGACCCAGCCGGCGTCCACGCTGTAGCGCGCGAACCCACCGCCGAGCTGGTCGTAGAGACCGCCCCGCGCCATCGCCTCGCAGGTGGCGTCGAGCATCGCGGTCGCCTGCGCACCCCCCACCCGGCGCAGCGCCTCGAGCACCATCGACGGCGGGAACTTCGGCGCCCCGCCGAAGCCGGCGTGCCGGGCGTCGTGCTCGCCGGCCAGGGTCTGGACGGCGGCGTCCAGCTCGGGACGACCGATCGGCCCAGGAGTGAGGCCGACGGCCTGCTGGAGGTGCGCCCGGACGTTGTCCGCGGCGCGGCGCACGTCGTCGCCCCGGTCGTGCCAGGCCTCGACGAGCGCCTCCAGCACCTGTCGGAACGACGGCTGGCCGTGGCGAGGACGGTCGGGGAAGTAGGTGCCGGCGAAGAACGGCGTGCCCTCGTGGTCGAGCACGCAGGTCATCGGCCAGCCCCCGTGACCGGTCATCGCCTGCGTGGCCGTCATGTACACCGCGTCGACGTCGGGCCGCTCCTCGCGGTCGACCTTGACGCAGACGTAGTGCTCGTTGAGGTAGTCCGCGGTCGCCTGGTCCTCGAAGGACTCGTGCGCCATGACGTGGCACCAGTGACAGGCGGAGTACCCGATGCTGAGGAGGATCGGGGTGGCACGCCGCTTCGCCTCGTCGAACGCCTCGGGCCCCCACTCCCACCAGTCGACGGGATTCTCCGCGTGCTGGAGCAGGTAGGGGCTGGTCGCGTTGGCGAGGCGGTTGGCCATTCTTCGTGACCCCTTCCGAGTGGCAGGTACATCACAGCGAGCCGGTGAGCACGAGTGCGGTACCGCGGCAGCGTTGCCGAACAGGATCGTCCCCTACCGGGGGCCGACGGCCCGGCCTGGGTCATGATGTGGAGGTGCGAACCGAGGGGTTGGACCGACTCGACCGAGCGATCCGTAGGGCCAGTCGAGGCCCCGCCGAGGAGTACGCCCACGTTCTGGAACGCGCGATCGCCGCCTGCGAGGACGATGCGACCGCGGCGGCGCACCTCGACCTGATCGAGCTGCACAGCGAGCTGGCCGACGCCTACGACCGGCTCGGCCGGGTCGAGGAGGCCCTGCGGCACGCTGACCTGCTCGTCGAGCTGGGCTACCGCAGTGAGCCGGATCCTCGCTGCCGGCGAGCGGAGATCCTCACCCGGCACGGCCGTCTGGCGGAGGCCGCCGCGATCTGGGACGCGGTCGCCGCGGACACGCCCGACGACGTGTGGGTCCACAACAACGCAGGTCTGGAGTACGGCGCCATCGGGGAGCACGAGCTGGCGCTGTCGTGGTCGACGCGCGCCCTCGAGCTCGCGGTCCGCAACAGGCGATCCCGAGCGGCTGCTGGGGCAGCTCCGCGACCTACGGGCAGCATCGCTCGCCGCGCTCGGGCGCGAGCCGGACGCGCTCCAGGCCGCGGTCCCCTCACCGGCCGTGCCTGCACGATCGGGGGCACCGGGCCGACAGGTGGGCGCCCCGTCGACCGGCGGAGGGCAGATGGGCGCCGCGCGAGAGCCGTCCGCGGTCCCGCCGGTGGCGCTGGCCTGGCTGCCCGCCGAGGAGTACGCCGCCTGGCCACAACGCTGGCCGGACCTCAGCGACAGCCCCCTGTTGCATGACGAACAGGGCGAACCGGTCAGCCACGCCGTCTACAGCCGACGCATGGAGGGCAGGCTGCGCGCCCACGCGGAGGCCGGCGTGACCCGGCTGTTCGTCGTTCCGGTCAGGTCCGCCGAGCTCACTTCGTGGGCCGCCGTCAACGCCCCGGACGAGCCGGACCCCTCGCAGCTGCGGGCCCGGTACGCGGGCGACGTAGGGCGGGACCCGTCGGGGAGGATCGCCTGGCCCCCGGGACGCAACGACCGGTGTTGGTGCGGGTCGAGCCGCAAGTACAAGAAGTGCTGCGGGGCGCCCGGCGCGGAGTCCCTGCCGTGAGGACGCTCAGGCTGCGGGTCACGATGCGCGAGGTCGTGCCGCCCGTGGAGCGGGTCGTCGACGTGCCGCCCAGCATCACCCTCGACGGGCTCCACGAGGTGCTCCAGGTGGCGATCGGCTGGACGGCCTCGCACCTGCACCAGTTCCGTGCCGATGACGCCGTCTACGCGATCCCCTTCGACGGGTGGGACGGGGACGACGAGATCGACGAGCGCAGCGTGCGCCTCAGCGCGTTGCCGAGCCGCTTCCTCTACGCCTACGACCTGGGCGACGACTGGGAGCACGACGTCGAGGTACTGGGCGGCGGCGGCGACCGACCGGGCTGCCGAGGCGGCCACGGAGCCTGCCCGCCCGAGGACTGCGGCGGAGCCGGAGGCTACGCCGACCTCCTCGCGGTCATCGCGGATCCGAGCCACCGCGAGCACCGGGCGATGCTCACGTGGGTCGGGGACCGGCTGCGAGCCTTCGACCTGGACGCCACCGACCGTCGGGTCCGCGATGCTGTCGGCGTTGTCCCCGGCAGCGTCCGCATCGTGCTGGACCTGCTCACCGAGGGGGTGAGGCTCACCCCGGGCGGTCGGCTTCCGCGCGCCTTCGTGCGCGCCGTGCAGGAGCAGCGTCCGAGCTGGAGCTCGCGGGGTCAGCCGGCTTCGATCGAGGAGGACCTGCTTCCCCTGGCCGTCCTGCACGACCTGTTGCGCCAGGTCCGGCTGGTCCGCCTCTCCGGCGGGGTGCTGCGACCCACCAGGGCCGCTGCGGACGAGCTCGAGGTAGTGCGTCGTCTCCGCTCGCTGTTCGGCGCCAGCGAGTTCTCCACCATCGCCGCCGAACGCGCCGTCGCACTGGTCGTTGCCCGTGGGCCCCTCCAGCTCGCCGTGATCGCCGCCGAGGTGCACCCGCTGCTCGGCCACCGGTGGAGCCGCGGCGGGAAGCCCCTCACCACCCGGGACGTCGAGGACGAGCTCCGCATCCTGGCCCACCAGCTCCAGGCCCTCGACCTGATCACCCGCGACCGGGCGGTCTGGTCGGCGGGACCCTCCGCACGTTCGCTGCTGCCCGGGGCGAACCTGCTCGCCGATCTGCTCTGAGCGCAGACCGGACGCCCGCTACGGCGCAGCGCCCCGTCGGGCCGGTGGCTCAGCGTCCTCGCCGAGCCGCCTTGGCGCGGTACATCGCGGCGTCCGCCGCGGCGAGTGCGACCGGCAGTCCTGAGCCCACGGTGAGGGGAGCGCGGCCGATCGACCCGGCCACCCCGGCCTGCGTGAGAGCGTCGTCCATGCGCACGGCGACCGACGCGGCAGTGGCCTCGCTGCACCCCCGCAGCAGCACCCCGAACTCGTCCCCACCGAGGCGCGCGACGACGTCGGTGGCCTTGACCGACTCCCGCAGCGCGCGGGCGGCCTGCTGGAGGTAACGGTCCCCTGCGGCGTGGCCCTGGGTGTCGTTGACCTGCTTGAGCCCGTCGAGGTCGAGCACGACCACCACCGTGGGGTCGGCGAGGCGCCGGAACCGCGCCTCCTCCTCAACACAGGCCCGCTCCCACGCACGACGGTTGAAGAGCTCGGTCAGGGGGTCGATCTCCGCGGCCAGGGTCGCCCGGAGGGCGGTCGCGTCGGACTCGTCGCGCATCCGCTCCGCTGCGACCACCATGCTCAGCAGCTGACCCAGCAGCGAGAGGAGGGGACCTGCCGCAGCCAACGCACCCTGCTTGGACTGCAGGTGCGGGTCGAGCCCGCAGATCGCGCCGAAGACGGAGCCGTCGCCCTCCGCGATCACCGCGCCGCCGTAGGCGCCGAACGCCCCGATGACAGCGGGGTCGTTGACCGGCGCGCTCGCGTAGACCGGGAGCGACTGCACGTCCGGCGCCACCGCTGGCGCCTGTCCCGAGGCCATCCGCACGCAGAAGCTGTCCTCCCAGGGGTGAGAGCGGCCGGCGGCGACGTCGTAGGTGCCGTCGCCGACGACCTGGAGGAACGTCTGCCGGCCGTTCTCGACCCGGGTCACCGACCACAGCGCCATCGGGACGTGCTCGGCGAGGTGGTCCAGCACGAGCTGGGCCGCGGTGTCGAAGCGGGTCTGCGGCGACAGCATGGGCAACGACGGCCCCTGCGGCCCTGCGGCGTCCAGCGACTGCATGGGGTGCTCCTCCGGGGCTGACCGGTCAGGGTCTTGGTCGACATCGCCCTCGTCTGCCTCGCCCGCGAACCTACCTCCCCCCGGCGCCCGGCCCCGGCGCCTCACCGGTGCGGGTCTCGGACGGACCGGCTGCGACCGCGCAGCTCGGCGACCACCCGACCGTCGCCGGCGCGGACCACGCTGACGTCGTAGAGCCCGGAGCGCCCCCGCAGCACCCGTTCCTCGGCGCGTGCCAGCAGCTCGTCACCCAGCCGGACCGGCTCGAGGAACGTGATGTCGAAGCCGGCTGCGACGACGACCCCGCCGCGCGAGTTGCAGGCCACCGCGAACGCACTGTCGGCCAGCGCCGCGACGAGACCGCCGTGCGCGCTGCCCCAGCCGTTGATCATGTCCTCGCGCACGGTCATCGCCACCTCGGCGGTGCCGGGGCCGGCTGCGACCACGCGCATGCCCAGCGCCTGGCTGGCCCGGTCGCCGTCCCAGAGGGTCTGGGCGCTGCGCTGAGCCAGCTCGTCCGGGGTCTCGTCCGGCTCAGGCATCGAAGTCGACCGTGACCTCGTCGCTCACCGGGAGCGTCTGGCAGGTCAGGACGAAGCCACGGGCGACCTCGTCGTCGTCGAGGGCGTAGTTGCGCCGCATCGTGACCTCACCCGAGGTCACCCTCGCCCGGCAGGTGCCGCAGACCCCTCCCTTGCAGGCGAAGGGCAGGTCCGAGCGGACGACCGCAGCGGCATCGAGCACGGTGCGGTCCCGCGGCATCGGCGCCGTGGTGGTGCGCCCGTCGAGCACCAGGGTGACGGCGCTGGTCGTCCCGGCGTCGACCGTGGGCGTCTCGCGGACGACCTCCGGCGGCGGTTCGTCGACGTAGAACAGCTCGGTGTGGACGACGGCCCCGTCCACCCCCAGCTCGGCGAGCACCTCGCGGGCGTCCTGCACCAGGCCGAGAGGACCGCACAGCCAGGCGTGGTCGAGCCCGTCGACGGGCACCACCGCTCCGAGGAGGCGGCGCAGCCGGTCGGCGTCGAGCCGGCCCGAGAACAGCTCGACGGCGCGCGGCTCGCGGGAGAGGACGTGGACCAGGTCGAGCCGGGCGCCGTAGCGGTCCTTGAGGTCGGCGAGCTCCTCGGCGAACATCACCGAGGCGCTGGTGCGGTTGCCGTAGAGCAGGGTCAGGGTGGCCTCGGGGTGGGTGAGCACGCTCGCGGCGATGGAGAGCATCGGCGTGATGCCCGAGCCGGCCGCCACGCAGAGGTGCCGCCCGCCCTGGGCCGGGTCGGCGCGGAAGCTGCCGCTCGGGCGCTGGGCCTCGACCACGTCACCGGGCCTGACCTGGTGGATCAGCCACGAGGAGAACAGGCCGCCGGGGATCTCGCGGACCCCGACCCGCGGGGCCGCGCCGACCGGTGCGCAGATCGAGTACGAGCGGCGGTGCTCGGTGCCGTCGATGCTGCGACGCAGCGTCAGCGACTGGCCGGCCTCGAAGGCGAACGCCTCGCGCAGGTGCTCGGGCACCGCGAACGTCACGGCGGCCGCGTCGTCGGTGAGCCGCTCGACCGCCGCCACGGTGAGCTCGTGGAAGGAGGACCGGGAGGGCGCGGGTGCGGCCTGGACCGCCGCTTCGGACACCATCAGATCTCCTTGACGTGCTCGAAGGGCTCCAGGCAGGCCAGGCAGCGGTAGAGCGCCTTGCAGGCGGTGGCGCCGAACTCCGAGACCAGGTCGGTACGCGGCGAGCCGCAACGCGGGCAGGCCAGGGCTCGCCGGGGCGCCAGCAGCGTGAGCGGCACGGGTCCGGTGGGGCGGGTCGCCGGGCCGGGCGCCGAGAGCCCGTGGGCGGCCAGCGCTGCGCGGCCGCGGGCGCTGATCCAGTCCGAGGACCACGCCGGGCTCAGGCGCGTCCGCACCTCGACGTCCTCGAAGCCGTTCCGGCCGAGCACGCGCACGAGGTCGTCGCGCATCGCGGCCATCGCCGGGCAGCCGGAGTAGGTCGGGGTCAGCGTCACGACCACCCGACCGTCCGGCTGCGTGGTCACCTCGCGCAGGACCCCGAGGTCGGCCAGGGTCAGCATCGGCATCTCGGGGTCGACCACCGACGCCGCCGCGTCGCTGCGCGCTCCTCGCCTCGACCACCGGGGTCACCAGAGCCCCCGCGGATGGGCCCGGGCGACGACCTGCATCTGGGCCAGCAGTCGGCCCATGGACTCGCTGTGGCGGCCGTCGCGACCGACCCCGCCGGCGACGGGACCCGTCGGCGCGGCCGTCGGCCGATCGATCCCGCTGACCGAGAGGACCTGCTCGAGAACGACGTCGACCTCGGCCAGCAGCTCGCTCGGGTCGACGCCGACGCCGGCCGCCGCCAGCTCGCGCTCGACGGGGTGGGTGGTGAACAGCTCGTCGTGCAGCGGCCAGACCAGCGCGAGCCCGGCGACCAGGCGGCGGCGTGACTCCTCGGTCCCGCGAGCCAGGGTCAGGAACCAGCGACCGGCGTAGTCACGGTGGTAGGTCAGCTCCTTGACGGCCTTCACGGCCACTGCGCTCAGGACCCGATCGCGGCTGGTGACCAGGCGCTCGGCCAGCGCGAGCCGGTAGGTCGCGAAGACCAGCAACCGCGCGACGGTCGCGGCGAAGTCACCGTTGTCGGCCTCGACCAGACGCACGTTGCGGAAGTCGCGCTCGTCACGGAAGAAGGCGAGGGCGTCCTCCGGCGGGACGGGCGAGTCCGCAGGCACGCCCGGCGCGAGACGGCCGACGGCGTCGGGGTCGGCCGCGGCGGCGCGGGCCAGCAGCAGGCGCGCCTGGCCGAGCAGGTCGAGGGCGATGTTGGCCAGCGCGATGTCGTCCTCGAGATCGTGGGCGTTGCTGGCCCACTCCGAGAGGCGGTGGGAGAGGACGAGCGCGTCGTCGCCGAGCATCAGGCAGTAGGTCGCCAGGGACCCCGGGTCGACGCCCTCGGGCACGGTCGTGTCGACCCCCGCCAGGGGGTCCTCACCGTGGACCATCTCCTCGGCGTGCCCGAAGGCCCACTGGTCGGAGTCGTCGCCGAGCAGCCCCTCGTAGACGTTGCCGTGGTCGCTGCCGCTGGTCGCTGCCGCTGTCGCTGTCGTGGTCACTGTCGCGGTCGGTCATCACAGGTGGGGGACGCCGTCGGGGATCGTGTAGAACGTCGGGTGGCGGTAGACCTTGTCGGCGGCCGGCGCGAAGAGCGGGTCCTTCTCGTCCGGGCTGGACGCCACGACCAGGTCGGCGCGGACCGCCCAGATGCTGACGCCCTCGTTGCGGCGGGTGTAGACGTCTCGGGCGTGGCGCAGTGCCATCTCGTCGTCGGCGGCGTGCAGCGAGCCGACATGGACGTGGTTGAGTCCGCGCTTGCCGCGCACGAAGATCTCGTACAGCGGCCACTGCGCCTGCGGTGCGTCGCTCACGCGTCGGCTCCCTTCGCCGCGAAGGAGGACGCGGCCTCCCGCACCCAGGCGCCGTCGTCGTGGGCTCGCTTGCGGTGGGCGATGCGCTGGGCGTTGCAGGGTCCGCCGCCCTTGACGACGCGCATGAACTCCTCCCAGTCGGGCTGGCCGAAGTCGTGGTGGCCGCGCTCGGCGTTCCAGGCCAGGTCGGGGTCGGGCAGGCTGACGCCGAGCGCCTCGGCCTGGGGGACCGACATGTCGACGAACTTCTGCCGCAGGTCGTCGTTGGTGTCGCGCTTGATGCCCCAGGCCATCGACTGCTCGGTGTTGGGCGAGTCGCTGTCGGGGGGGCCGAACATCATCAGCGAGGGCCACCAGAACCGGTCGACGGACTCCTGGACCATCGCGCGCTGCTCGTCGGTGCCTCGCATCATCGTGGCCAGCAGCTCGAAGCCCTGCCGCTGGTGGAAGGACTCCTCCTTGCAGATGCGGATCATGGCGCGGCCGTAGGGACCGTAGGAGGTCCGGCACAGCGGCACCTGGTTGCAGATCGCGGCGCCGTCGACCAGCCAGCCGATCGTTCCGACGTCGGCATAGGACAGGGTCGGGTAGTTGAAGATCGAGGAGTACTTCTGCTGGCCGGCGATGAGCTTGTCGGTGAGCTCGCCGCGGGAGACGCCGAGCGTCTCGGCCGCGGAGTACAGGTAGAGCCCGTGACCGGCCTCGTCCTGCACCTTGGCCAGCAGGATCGCCTTGCGACGCAGCGAGGGGGCGCGGGTCAGCCAGTTGCCCTCGGGCTGCATGCCGATGATCTCGGAGTGCGCGTGCTGGGCGACCTGGCGCACCAGGGTGGCGCGGTACCGCTCGGGCATCCAGTCGCGTGGCTCGATCCGGTCGTGGCGGGCGAGCACCCGCTCGAAGCCGGCCTGCAGCTCGCGCTCGACGTCGTCGGAGACCTCGGGTGTGGCGGTCATGGGTCCTCCCTGGACGGGGCGAAGGCATTTACTGAACGACCGATCAGTAATAGATTGCCACGAACCCCGGCCGTCCGCAATCGATGGCCGCCCGACCCTCCCGGAGGACTCATGTCCGTGCACCGCGTCACCGTCCAGTACGCCACCCCCGACGACCCGGCCGCCTTCGACCGCCGCTACGTCGACGAGCACGTCCCGATGGTCCTGCCGCTGCCGGGCCTCGAGCTCGTTCAGCTGGTCCAAGCCGCAGCCCCTCGGCGGCGAGGGCACGCCCTACCTCGTCGCCCAGCTCGACTTCCCCGACGCCGAGTCCCTCCAGGCCGCGCTGACCTCGCCCGAGATGGACGCCGCCGGCAGCCACGCCCAGAGCCTCGGGGTGGCGCTGACGATGTTCACCGGCGAGGTCGTCGAGGCCACGCGGTAGTCGAGGGACGGTGATGCGCGACCTCAGCCCCCGCGCGGGCGACCTCGAGCCGATCGAGACCGCGTCGGTCGACGAGCTGCGTGCCCTCCAGACCGAGCGGCTGCGCTGGAGCGTGCGGCACGCGTACGACCACGTGGACCACTACCGCGCGGCCCTGGACGCGGTCGGCGTGCACCCCGACGACGTCCGCGGGCTCGACGACCTCGCCCGACTGCCGCTGACGAGCAAGGCCGACCTGCGCGAGAACTACCCGTTCGGCATGCTCGCAGTGCCGCGCGAAGAGGTCGTCCGGGTCCACGCGTCGTCCGGCACCACGGGGAGGCCCACGGTCGTGGGCTACACCCGCGACGACCTCGACATGTGGTCGACGGTGATGGCGCGCAGCATCCGCGCCGCCGGCGGTCGCGCCGGGCACATCCTGCACAACGCCTACGGCTACGGCCTGTTCACCGGTGGGCTCGGCGCCCACTACGGCGCAGAGCGCCTCGGCTGCACGGTGGTGCCGGTCTCCGGAGGCATGACGAGCAGACAGGTGCAGCTGATCGTCGACTTCCGGCCCGACCTGATCATGGTGACGCCGTCCTACATGCTCGCCATCGTCGAGGAGATGGAGCGTCAGGGAGTCGACCCGCGCGCGACCTCCTTGGCCGTGGGCGTCTTCGGGGCCGAGCCCTGGTCCGACGACCTGCGCCACGAGCTCGAGGGACGCCTCGACATGCACGCCGTCGACATCTACGGGCTCTCGGAGGTGATCGGCCCGGGCGTGGCCATGGAGTGCGTCGAGACCAAGGACGGCCTGCACGTCTGGGAGGACCACTTCTACCCCGAGGTCGTCGACCCCGTGACCGGGGCCGTGCTGCCCGACGGCGAGCGTGGCGAGCTCGTGCTGACCTCGCTGACCAAGCAGGCGATGCCGGTCCTGCGCTACCGCACCCGCGACCTGACCCGGCTGCTGCCCGGCACGGCGCGCAGCATGCGGCGGATCGAGAAGATCACCGGGCGCACCGACGACATGATCATCCTGCGCGGGGTGAACCTCTTCCCGAGTCAGGTCGAGGAGCTGATCCTGGCCCTGCCGCCGCTCTCCCCGCACTTCCAGTGCGTCCTCGACCGCGCAGGCACCCTCGACGAGATGACCGTGGTCGTCGAGCGGCGCCCCGGCGTCGAGGCCTCCGCCGGCGCGGACGCCGGCACCCGCCTCGCCGAGCGCGTCAAGGCGACGATCGGCGTCAGCGTCGACGTCGAGGTCGTCGACCCCGAGTCGGTGGAGCGCTCGATGGGCAAGATGCGCCGCATCGTCGACCGGCGCCCCGCCCGCTGACGGTGGTCGACCAGCAAGCCACACCGCCCTGCAGCGGAGGTTGAGGAGGGAGCGCCGGCGAGCGTCTCGGGACCTCGGCTTGATGGGCTCGGCGTGACGGGGCTCGGTGTGGTGGGGCTCGGTGCCGGGGTACGGCCTAGGTGCGTCGGTTGATCCGGGTGAAGGTCACGGCGTTCTCGGCGGTGATGGTCGTGGTGTAGGCGGGGTCGTGGGCCCTCGCGTGGTGACTGGGGCACAACAGGCGCCCGTTGGCCTTGTCGGTAGGCCCACCCAGGGACCAGGGGTGGTCGTGATGGACGTGGCACAGGTAGGCCGGCCAGTCACACCCGGTGGCGGTGCAGTGGTGCTGCTCGAGGGTGATCGCACCGCGCTGGTGCTCATCGTGGAACCGTTTGCCCATCCCGTAGTCCAGGACCCGGCTCTTGCCGTCCAGCACCGCCGGGATGATCCGCGCCTCGCACGCCAACCTCCGGGCCTCGGCGGCGGTGATCACCCCACCGGTGTCCAACGTCGCGGACCCGATACCCGACAACAACGCCTCGAGGTCGATGGTGACCACGACCGAGGCGTTCGCGCGCCCGATGCGGGGAAGGTCGCCGGTGGGGAGGGTCTCGATGAGCTCACCCAACGCCTCCCCCATCCGCTGGGCCGAGGGCGTCGAGGTCTCCCAGGTACCCGCACCGTGGGTGGCGTTCTGGTGCTTGGGCGCAGCGATGGCGTGCAGGACCTTGGTCAGCATCTGCGCCTGGGCCTCCGGCAGCGTCGCACGCAGGAACACCGACCCTTGGCCGTCGCGGGTCATCGTGAGGCGTCGTTTCTGCTCAGCCAGCCGGGCCGCCCGCTCGAGGCGTTCCTGGTCCTTCTTCTCCCCCACCTCGGGGGCCACCACGGCCAGGATGTGCTCACCCAACCGGGCCAGCGCGTGGGCGTCGTGGACCTTGGCCTCCTCGATCAGGGTGCGTTCGGCCTTGGCCACGATCTCGGGGTCGACGTCGCCGGGCAGGTCCTCGAGCGTGCGGACGATGACCCGGGCCTGCTCGAGCAGCAGCCCACCAGCGGCCAGCGCATCCCGGGTCAGGCCACGCGGCCCGGCCAGCGCCAGGGCCAACCGGGTCTTGCCGATCGCGCCCGGGCGGGTCTGGCGGGTCTCGACCGCCCACCAGGTGCCGGTACAGGTCGCACCGGTCCTCGCGCCGACCTCGACGACGTCGGCGTGTGCTGCGATGCGCAGCTCGACCTCAGCCAACCGGGCCTGGGTCACGCGACAACCGGACCAGCAGCTCGCGGGTGGTGTCCTCGTCCAGCGACCAGGTCCGCACGTCCGCGACAGCGTCGAGCTCGTGGTCCAACGCGTGCACGAAGGCGACCAGCGGGTGGCTGGTCGTGGTGTCCTCGGTGGTGGCCATGGACCCATTCTGGCAGGGACCACCGACAGTCCCCCCTGCTCAGAGAGGGTTATCCACACCCCCGACGGTAACAATCGAGTAAACGTTCGAACACGTCACCAGACAAGCGGTTCAGGCGGACTGCGGTCCATCGAGGCGCCCGGCGCCGGTGCGGTGGCGCAAGGCGGTCGGGGCTGGTCGAATGGCGCGGACGGAGGGAGCGATCATGACGCAGCTGCGCGCAGAGCCTGCTGCCCTGCGCCTCGACTCGCCCGCGGGGCGGTGGCTGATGGTCGCCACCATCCTGGGCTCCGGGCTCGCCGGCATCGACGCCACCGTGGTCAACGTGGCGCTCCCGGCGATCGGCGAGGCGCTGGACGCCGACTTCACCACGCTGCAGTGGACGGTCTCGGCCTACGCCCTGACCCTGGCCTCCTTCATCCTGCTCGGCGGGGTGCTCGGCGACCGCTTCGGGCGGCGTCGCGTCTTCGTGGTCGGGGTGGTGTGGTTCGCCCTGGCCTCCCTGGTCTGTGGACTGGCGCCGACCGGTCCGCTGCTGGTCGCCGCCCGAGCCGTGCAGGGTGTCGGTGGTGCCCTGCTCACGCCCGGCAGCCTGGCGATGATCCAGGCCTCCTTGCGCGCCGAGGACCGCGCCCGCGCGATCGGGACGTGGTCCGGGCTCGGCGGCATCGCCACGGCCGCGGGACCGTTCCTCGGCGGCTGGCTCGTCGAGGTGGCGTCGTGGCGGTGGGTCTTCCTGATCAACGTCCCGCTGGCGGTGGTCGTCGTGTGGATCGCGCTGCGCCACGTGCCCGAGAGCCGCGACCCCGCCGCTGGCGGCCGGGTCGACGTGACGGGCGCGCTCCTCGGCGCGCTGACCCTCGCCGGCGTCACCTACGCCCTGATCGCGGCCGGCGACAGCGGCGTGACCCCGGTGACCCTGCTCGTCGGGACGCTCGGGATCCTCGCCGGCGTCGCCTTCGTCCTCGTCGAACGGCGGGCCGCCGCCCCGATGCTGCCGCTGGAGGCCTTCCGGTCCATGCAGTTCAGCGCGGCCAACGCGGTCACCTTCGTCGTGTACGGCGGCTTCGGCGCGATCTTCTTCCTGCTCGTCGTCCAGCTCCAGGTCGTCTCGGGGTTCTCCCCCGTCGCCTCCGGCACGGCGATGCTGCCGGTGACCGTGGTGATGCTGCTGCTCTCCTCGCGCTCCGGTGCGCTCGCGGCCCGGATCGGCCCCCGGCTCCAGATGTCGACCGGCCCCGTCGTCTGCGCGGTCGGCATCCTGCTCATGCTGCGCGTGGGACCCGACGCCTCGTACGTCACGGGCGTGCTGCCCGCGGTGCTGGTCTTCGGTCTGGGGCTCGCGGTGATGGTCTCGCCACTGACGGCGACCGCGCTCGCGGCCGCTCCGCCCGAGCA
Organism: uncultured Actinomycetota bacterium; assembly: GCA_963822495.1. Taxonomy (GTDB): domain Bacteria; phylum Actinomycetota; class Actinomycetes; order Propionibacteriales; family Nocardioidaceae; genus Nocardioides. Next base: position 13,256 of record CAWGHQ010000012.1, read on the forward strand.
CGCCGGCCTGGCCTCGGGCGTCAACAACGCGGTCGCCCGCACCGCCGCACTGGCGGCGGTGGCGGCCATCCCGGTGCTGGCCGGCCTGGACGGTCGGGTCTACGACGACCCGGCCGCCTTCGACGCCGGCTTCGCCACGGCGTTGTGGATCTCGGCCGGCGTCCTGCTCGCCGGTGGCCTGCTCGCGGCGCTGCACGATCCGCAACGACGTCCTCGACGACGAGGCCGACCGCCTCGCCGGCACCCACCAGGTCGACGGCTTCCTGCAGCTGCGGCACTGCGCCGGCGTCGGCGGACCGCCGCTGGCCACCCGCGTCGACGCCGTCGGCCACGCCGACTGTGACCCCGTCCCGCTGCGCACGATCTCCAACGCCACCCTGACCGGCCCTGAGGACCTCGCCATGACCTGTACCCATGTGACCAGCACCGTCCCGCCCACTCCTCGCACCGACGGCTGCGAGGAGTGCCTGGCTGGCCACACCGCCTGGGTGCACCTGCGGCTGTGCCAGGAGTGCGGGCACGTCGGCTGCTGCGACTCCTCGCCCGGGCGTCACGCCACGGCCCACGCCCACTCCGACGCCCATCCCGTGGTGCGGTCCTTCGAGCCCGGCGAGGACTGGTTCTACTGCTACCTGGACGACGTCGCCCTCGAGGTCCCCGACGCACCCCCGGCACCCAGTCACTCCTGAGGCCGCACCTCGCCCAACCGGGAGACAGCGCGACTCGAGGCACGAACGATCAGGCGGACTCGCCCAGGCGGAGCAGGCCGATCAGGCGGCGGGCGCACTCGCCGCCGACCTGTTCAGCGAGGTCGAGGGCGGTCGGGACGTCGAGGTCGTCACGGACCGCGTCGACGGCCAGGCCGGCCTCCGTCCCGGACCCGCCCGGTCGGCCGGCGGCGGCGTAGAGCCGCTGGAGCCGCCGCTCGGCGCCGGCGAGGTCTGCCGGGTCGTAGTCCCACGGCCTGCTGCACCGCCGGTCGAGCAGCAGCAGGCGCAGGACGGCCGGCGTGTGCTCGCGGAGCACGTCCTCCACCAGGACCAGGTTCCCGGTGGACTTGGCCATCTTCTCGCCGTGCAGCCCCACCGTGCCGACGTGGAGCCGGGACCGGCTGAACGGCGCCACCCCGGTGACCGCCCGCGCCATCGCGTCGACGTAGGCGTGGTGGGGGAAGCGCAGGTCCTCGCCGCCGACGAGAACATCGATGCTCGAGCCCAGCTCGGCCAACGCCATCGCGGCGCACTCGACGTGCCAGCCCGGCCGTCCCCAGCCCCACGGGCTCGCCCACGCCGGCTCACCGTCGTCCGAGGGCCGCCACAGCGCGACATCGAACGGGTCTTCCTTGCCTACCGCATCCGGCTCGTCGCCGTAGGCCTCGGAGAGTGCCAGGGCCTCCTCGCGAGCGACCCCGGCCGCTTCCGGCACACCAGCACCGCGGAACCAGACCGCCCCACCCTTCTCGTAGGCCGCTCCCGACGCCAGCAGCGCGGCCGCCAGTCGTTGCACCCCGCCGACGTGGTGCCGGGCCCGCGGTGAGCTGGCCGGGCTCGCCACGCGCAGCGCTCGCATCGACCGGTCGAAGACGGCCTCCTGGGTGAGGGCGAGCTCGTCGAAGTGGCGGCCGCGGCGGCGGGCGGCCTCGGAGAGGACGTCGTCGACGTCGGTGATGTTGCGACAGACCTGGGCCCGCACGCCGGTCGAGCCGATGACCGAGGCGAGGAGGTCGGCCCAGACGAAGGTGGAGGCATGACCGAGGTGGGTCACGTCGTAGGGCGTGATCCCGCAGACGTAGACGCGTGCGGTTCCCACGAGCGGCAGCCGCTCGCCGTCGAGCACCAGGCTGGTGGGCAGGGCAGGCGTGGGACCCACCCGCTGGGCGGGATCGGTGGTGGCGGAGGTCAGGGAAGCGGCCATGGGCCGAGTCAACCACCCGCTCGACGGGGTGTGCCCAGGGGCGAGCAATGCGAGCCTCTCGCACCGCCGGGTAGACGCGCGCCGTCCAGCGGTCTCAGACGTCAGGCGCGGGTCTTGTTGCGGCCGACGACACCCTCGGCGACGCCGATCAGCAGGAACGCCGCAATGACGGCCAGCACGAAGCCCACGAAGTTGAGCTCGAAGATGTCGCCCTTGTCGAAGAGGCTTGCCACGAAGCCGCCGATGATGGCGCCGACGACGCCGAGCCCCATCGTGCCGAGCAGGCCGAGGGCCTGCCGGCCGGGCTTGAGCAGGCGCGCGAGCACTCCGATGACGAGACCGACGACGAGCAGTCCGATGATCTGGAACATGGTTCCCTCCCTAGGTGAGGGGCCGACCGGATCGCGGGAAGCCCCGCCACAACGGTAGCCGTCGCCCACCCGCGGGCCGGCACCACCGGCGGCTGGCGCGCCGGAACCCCGTCACTACGGCAGGATCGGGTCATGGAACGCGTGTGGACCTTCGACCGGGTCGCCGTCACGTCTCGCGACGGTGGACTTCCTCGACCCGGCGCTGCCCGGCGACCCGGGTGACCGCGAGCGGGGCGCCCGGCTCGAGGTGCGTCCCCTCACCACGACCTACGAGGGCTCGGCCTACGCGGGCGCCACCACCACGCTGGCTCCTGCGGTGTGCCGCATCGACCTGCTCGAGTCGGCGCCGGGGGCTGCCGACCGCATGCACTGGCACCCGACGATGCACGACGGCGAGCCCGGCGAGCGGACCTTCGACCCCGAGGTGCCGGCGGACCCGACCGCCTGGCTCGCGGCCCGGCTGGGCGATCCGGCCTCGCTCCTCACCGGCGTCGCCGACCCGCTGCGCGAGCAGCTCCTCCTCGACGCCGCAGCGATCGCCGCACAGGCCCCTGCGATCGCGCGCGCCGCGGCCGAGTCGCTCGAGGCCGCCCGCGGCCCGTGGCCGGACGTCGCGCACGACGAGCGCGGCCTCGCCCCCGTGGCCGAGCCCGGCTGAGGGACGCCGCGATGTGGCACCGTGGGGCCATGGACGCGCGAGCCTGGGACGAGCGGTACGCCGGAGGCGACCTGGTGTGGTCGGTCGGACCGAACGAGGCGGTGGCACGCGAGTGCAGCGACCTGCCCCCTGGTCGGGCGGTGGACCTTGCCTGCGGTGAGGGGCGCAACGCGCTCTGGCTGGCCTCCCGAGGGTGGCAGGTCAGCGCCGTCGACTTCTCCGCCGTCGCGCTGGAGAAGGGCCGCACGCTGGCTGCGCGCCAGGCCGCGGCACGGCCGTCGGGAGCCGGCGAGCCCGTAGCCACCGGCACCATCTCCTGGGACGTCGCCGACGCCACCACGTGGTCGGGGGCCGACTACGACCTCGCAGTGGTGGCCTACCTCCAGCTGGCGCCGCCGCAGCGCACCGCCGCGATCCGCGCCGCCTACGACGCGCTCCGACCGGGCGGCACCTTCCTGCTCGTCGCCCACGACCGGACCAACCTCGACGAGGGCACCGGCGGCCCCCAGGACCCGCAGGTGCTGATCAGCGCCGACGACGTGCTGCGCGACCTCGACGACAGCGGCCGGCAGCCGCAGGTCGAGCACGCCGACCGGGTGGCGCGACTGGTGCCCGGGACGGCCGACGGCACCAGCGAGCACCGCGAGGACGCGGGCCTCGTCGCGTGGGACTGCCTGGTCCGCCTCACCCGCGGGTGAGGACGACTCCCGGAACCCGACGCTGAGAGACCGGAACGATCAGGGGCCGGGTCGCTCCGCGTCCGGGCCGGGGCCTGACTGGCCCGCGGAGGAGCGCCGCGGCTTGGTGGAGGGGTCGAAGCGGCCCTCGGCAGCGGAGCGGTCCGCGGTCCGCAGGTGCTTGGTCAGGCTCCAGCCGAGCAGTGCCACCGCGAGGATCAACAGCCCGAAGAGCGCGAACGCCGTCCAGCCCGCAGTGACGTCCTCGGGCTCGGGAACCTTGTCGACCAGCGGCAGCAGCGGGAGGACCAGCGAGGCGACGGCGACCATGCCCTCAGTCTCTCAGGTGGGCCCAGCGGTGGCGCCGTCGCCGGACGCCGGGATCTCCACACCGGCGAACAGGTCGTCCTCCGGGAGGGTGGAGTCGACGTGGCTGGTGACCAGCTCGAAGTCCTCGGTCGGCCAGACCGCTCGTTGCAGCTCCAGCGGCGTCGAGAACCAGTGGCCGTCGGGGTCGATCTGGGTGGCGTGCGCCAGCAGCGCCTGGTCGCGCACGCCGAAGTACTCGCCGCAGGGCACCTTGGTGGTGATCCGGGCGTCCCACTCCGGCTCGGGCTTCCACGTCTCGAGCCGCTCACCCCAGGGCGACTCGAGGCCGTGCGCCACGATCGCCTCGTGGAGCGCGATCATCCGCGGTCGGTTGAAGGAGTGGTGGTAGTAGAGCTTGAGGACCTGCCACGGCTCGCCCGCGTCGGGGAACCGGTCGGGGTCGGCGGCGGCCTCGAACGCGGCGACGCTCACCTCGTGGCAGCGCACGTGATCGGGGTGGGGGTAGCCGCCGCGCTCGTCGTAGGTCGTCATCACGTGCGGGCGCACGCGCCGGATCAGACGCACCAGCGCCTCGGTCGCCTCCTCGAGCGGCACCAGGGCGAAGCAGCCCTCGGGCAGCGGAGGCTTGGGGTCGCCCTCGGGCCAGCCGGAGTCGACGAAGCCCAGCCAGTCCTGCTCGACGCCGAGGATGTCGCGGGCGCGTTCCATCTCCTGCCGGCGGATCTCGCTGATCCGCTCCAGGACGTCCGGGCGGTCCATCCGCGGGTTGAGGATCGAGCCGCGCTCACCGCCGGTGCAGGTGGCGACGTGGACCTCCACCCCCTCGGCGACGTACCTCGCCGTCGACGCCGCCCCCTTGCTCGACTCGTCGTCGGGGTGGGCGTGGACGTGCATGAGTCGCAGGCCGGCGCGCGGGCCGGTCCGGGGGTGGTGCGGCATGGCTCCATCGTAGGTGTCACCCTGGACAGGTGATCGCGCAGCACGACGTCGCCGACCTGGAGGGCCGCTACGGCACCCCCTCGCCGTGGCGCCGCCGAGCGGCGGGCGCTGCGGTGGTCACCGTCGTGCTGGCCTTCGCCGGCTGGCTGGCCTGGGCGACCTTCTACCACGCCGAGCCGCAGGTCAGCTCGCAGATCGTCTCCTTCGAGGTCGTCGACGACCACGCCGTGACCGCCGTGGTCAACGTCGAGCTGGCCGATGCCCAGGTGCAGGCCCGCTGCGTGCTGCGTGCCTTCGCCGAGGACCACGCCATCGTCGGGGAGCTGTCCTTCGAGCCCACCCCCGCAGCCGGGCCGCAGTACGTCGAGCAGGTCCGCACCGAACGGCTCGCGACGGCGGTGGAGTCGCTCGGCTGCACCACCGCCGACCAGCCCCGTCCCCGCTAGCTCCTCGCCCGCCGGACGTCGACTTGTTAGGGTGGACGATCTGATCGAGGCCGAGCCCACCCGGTCGCACCGCCTCACCACCGACCGATGACCGCGCACGGCACCTCAGCCCCATACCCAGCACCTCTCGCCGGGCTCCTCCCCCTCCGGGGCCGGGTCCGACCACATCCCAGGAGCAAGCGATGACCGAGCCGACCCAGCCGAGCCGCACCGTCTGGATGACCCCGAAGACGCACGAGCGGCTCCAGGCCGAGCTCGACGACCTGCGCGGCCCGCTGCGGGCCGAGATCATCGCCCGGATCAGCGCCGCGCGCGACGAGGGCGACCTGAAGGAGAACGGCGGCTACCACGCCGCCAAGGACGAGCAGGGCAAGATGGAGGGCCGCATCCGTCAGCTCGAGGAGCAGCTCTCCCAGACCACCACCGAGCCCTCCGCCGACGACGGCGTCGTCTCGGCCGGCAAGCTCGTGACCTACCGCTACGTCGGGGACGAGGGCACCGAGCAGTTCCTTCTCGGCGCCCGCGACATCGACGACGACGAGCCCGACGTCGAGGTCTTCTCGCCGCAGTCGCCGCTCGGCGCCGCGATGCTGGGTGCCGCCAAGGGCGAGACGGTCGACTTCGACGCGCCCAACGGTCGCAAGCTCAAGCTCGAGATCGTCGACGCCGTCCCGTTCGGCCGCTGATCAGCTGACCCGGTAGCCGGTCTCCCGCAGCCGCGCGAGGAGCCGCTCGGAGTGCTCCTGGCCGCGGGTCTCGAGCTGGAGCAGCACCTCGACCTCCCCCACGTGCAGTGTGGGCGAGGTGCGTTCGTGCACCACCTCGAGGACGTTGGCCCCCGCGGCGCTGACCTCGGCCAGGAGCCCCGCCAGCCCGCCCGGCACGTCGGGGATGTTGACGCGCATCGCGTGGTAGCGACCCGCGGCGGCCATGCCGTGGCGGATCACCTTGCCCAGGAGCAGGGGGTCGATGTTCCCACCCGAGAGGACCCCGACCAGCGGGGTCTCCCAGCGCTCGGGGTGGTCGAGGAGCGCGGCCACGGCCGCGGCACCCGCCGGCTCGACGATCATCTTGGCCCGCTCGACCAGCGACACCAGCGCCCGTGACATCGAGTCCTCCGAGACGGTGACGACCTCGTCGACCAGGTCGCGCACCGCCGCGAAGGTGAGCCGGCCCGGCAGGCCCACGGCGATGCCGTCGGCCATCGTGCGCATCGAGTCGAGGGCCACCGGCTCGCCGCGCTCGAGCGAGAGCGGGTAGGCGGCCGCTCCGGCGGCCTGCACCCCGACCAGGTGCACCTCGGGGTGCCGGGCCTTGAGCGCGATGGCCACGCCCGCGACCAGCCCGCCGCCCCCGGTCGGGACGAGCACCGTGCGGGCCTCCGGCGCCTGCTCGGCGATCTCGAGGCCGGCCGTGCCCTGCCCGGCGATGATGTCGGCGTGGTCGAAGGGGTGGATCAGCACGGCCCCGGTCTCGGCGGCGAACGCCCGTGCGGAGACCAGCGCCTCGTCCAGCGAGACCCCGGCGAAGCGCACCTCGGCGCCGTAGCCGCGGGTGGCGCGCTCCTTGGGGATCGGTGCGCCCTCCGGCATGAAGACGGTCGCGTGCAGGCCCAGCATGCTGGCGGCCAGCGCGACGCCCTGGGCGTGGTTCCCGGCCGAGGCCGCGACCACGCCGGCGCTGCGCTCGGCCTCGGTGAGCCGGGCCATCCGCACGTAGGCACCCCGGGCCTTGAAGGAGCCGGTGCGCTGGAGGTTCTCGCACTTCAGCAGCACCGGGCCGCCGCACAGCGCCGAGAGCCAGCGCGACTCCTCCATCGGCGTGACCACGGAGACGCCCCGCAGCAGCTCTCGGGCGGCCTCGATGTCGGCGAGGCCGACGGCCAGCGGCTCGGGCTGCTGGGCTGGTGCTGGGGGTACCTGGTCGACGTCCACGCGGTCAGGCTAGCCCTGCCCGCGGGCCAGCAGGCCGCGCGCGAGGCGGTGTGCCGCGTCGGGGTGCTCGGCGGCGAGGAGACCGACCGCGGCCAGCACGTAGTCGTGGTCCACGAGCACCCGCGGACGCTCGGGCAGCTGCCACCCGCCGCCGTCGCGAGCCGCCGCCTCCGGGCCCAGGCAGGGTCCCAGCACCCGCTCGGCGACGCCGTCGCGTCCGTGGCGCAGCACCCCGCCGGAGCCGACGACGAGGTCGACCCGGCGCAGGTCGCGACCGCTCCGCTCGACCACCCGGCCGTCCGGGCCCAGCACGACCTTCGCGCGCCCGGCGTGGCGCCGCAGGGCCAGCCCGACGGCGGCGCGGGCGATCGCCTCGTCGTCGTCGGCGTCCTCGGGCGTGACTGGAAGCAGGGCAGGGTCCTCGGACCGCGCCAGACCGGCCGCGACGAGACGGTCGTCGTCCGCGAGCCCGCTCTGCTCGACGGTCGTCCGGGCCGACCAGCGCATGCCGAGGTCGCCCTCGACGGTGCGTCCGAGGCGGGTGCTGGCGACGACCTCGCGGGCCAGTCCGGCGTCCTCGGGGTCGAGCTCGACGACCGCGTGGACGTCGGTAGTGGCCCCGCCGACGTCGACCACCACCACGTCGCCGACCTCGTCGGCCAGGACCTCGACCCCGCGCAGCACGACGTCGGGCGTCGCCCCGCGCACGAGGCGCTCCAGCTCGTGGCGGCGCTCGGGGGAGGTCAGTCGCTTGCCGCCGATGACGTGGGCCAGGAAGACCTCCCGCACCGCGGCGCGAGCACCCTCGGGTGCGAGGACGCCGATCCGCGGCACCACGTTGGGGGCCAGCACGTGCGGCACCCCGGCGAGCAGGACCGCCACCTCGGCGTGCGCCTCGACGTCCCCGGCCACCACGACCGGACCGGTCCAGCCGGCGGCGACCAGCGCCCGGGCACCGCTCAGCAGGGCCTCGCGGTTGCCGCCGTCGGTGCCGCCGGTGAGCAGGACCACGTCCGGCCGCGCGGCCAGCACCACCGCGCCCGGGTCGGCGTCGTGGGCGACCGCAGCGACGGCGACGACGTGGCCGCCGCTGGACAGCGCCACCCGGCGCCCGGCCTCGGCGGTGACCAGGGGCTCGTTGCCCAGCACCGCGATCCGCAGCCCGCCCCCGGCGCTGGAGCACACCAGGGCGGGGGCGTCGGCGGCCCGGGCGTCGACGTCGCTGATCGCGGCGCGGCAGGCGTCGTACCCGTCGAGGACGTCGGTGCCGACGGTGGTCGGTCGCTCGGCGGTGGCCAGGACGCCGCCGTCGCGCAGGTCGATCAGGAGGGCCTTGGTGAAGGTCGAGCCCAGGTCGACGCACAGGGCCGTCTCGTGGCGGGCCGTCTCGCGTGGAGCCGCCTCGTGGCGGGCAGCGTCGTGGGCCGGCTGGTTCACAGGAAGGCCGACACCGTCACCGCGACCACGGCGAGCAGCACGACGCCGGCGAGCACGGCCGTCGAGGGCGCCGCCGGCAGGTTGCCGCCGGTGCGGATGGCCCGCTCGACGGCGCGGAAGCGCAGGAACCCGCCCAGGACGGCGACCCCCGCCGCCGCGAGGAGCAGCAGGCCGAGCAGGGTGGCGCCACCACCCGGGTCGAGGAGGTGCAGCACGAACAGGGCCGAGGCCAGCAGCGCGACGGCCGTGCGGACCCAGGCCAGGAAGGTGCGCTCGTTGGCGAGCGTGAAGCGGTAGTCGGGCTCGCGGTCCTCGCTCATCCGGCCGCCCCGGCAGCGTCGAGCGCGCGGTCGAGGTCGGCGAGCAGGTCGGCGGCGGTCTCGATGCCGACGCTGAGCCGGACCAGGTCGTCGGGCACCTCGAGCGCGGTGCCGGCGACGCTCTGGTGGGTCATCCGGCCGGGGTGCTCGATGAGCGACTCCACGCCGCCGAGCGACTCGCCCAGGGTGAAGACCTCCGTGGCCGCGCACAGCGCGAGGGCGGCGTCGACGCCTCCGGCGACGCGGAAGGAGACCATGCCGCCGTAGCGCAGCATCTGCCGGGAGGCGATCGCGTGCCCGGGGTGCTCGGGCAGGCCGGGGTAGACCACCGCGGTGACGCCGGGGTGCGCGCCGAGCATCTCGACGACCTGCTCGGCGTTGTCGCAGTGCCGCTCCATGCGCACCGCGAGGGTCTTGAGCCCGCGCAGCACGAGCCAGGCGTCGAAGGGCCCCGCCACGGCGCCGATCGCGTTCTGGTGGAAGGCGACCCGTTCGGCCAGCTCGTGCTCGCGGACCACGAGGGCGCCCCCGACGACGTCGGAGTGGCCGCCCGCGTACTTGGTGGTCGAGTGCACGACGACGTCGGCGCCGAGCGTGAGCGGCTGCTGGAGGTAGGGCGAGGCGAAGGTGTTGTCGACGACCAGCAGCGCGCCCGCGTCGTGGGCGACACCCGCCAGGGCCTCGATGTCGCCGATGTTGAGCAGGGGGTTGGTCGGGGTCTCGAGCCACACCAGTCGCGTGACGCCCGGCCGGATCGCGGCGCGGACCGCGTCGACGTCCGAGACCGGCGCCGGCGTGTGCTCGACGCCCCAGGCCTGCTCGACCTGGTCGAAGAGGCGGAAGGTCCCGCCATAGGCGTCGTCGGGGATGACGACGTGGTCGCCCGGCCGGCAGACCGAGCGGACCAGGGTGTCCTCGGCCGCGAGCCCGCTGGCGAAGGCGAAGGCGCGCTCGCCCTCCTCGAGCGCGGCGAGGTTGCCCTCGAGGGCGGTGCGGGTCGGGTTGGCCGAGCGGGAGTACTCGTAGCCTCCACGCAGTCCCCCGACGCCGTCCTGGGCGTAGGTGGAGGTCGCGTAGATCGGCGGGATCACCGCTCCCGTGATCGGGTCGGGCTCGTAGCCGGCGTGGATGGCGCGCGTCTCGAACCCGGACTTCTGGCGGTGCTCGTGCTGTTGGTCGCTCACGACTTGAGCCTAGTGCCGTGGGCGGGAACGTCTGCGGTCGCCGGGTTGTTGGACAGGTGACGATCCACCACCGACGCCACCACCGACGCCACCACCGAGGAGCACCCGTGTTCGGACGCGACAAGACCTCCCTCCCGGAGCCCGGAAAGGCCCTCCCCGGGCGCACCGACTCACCCTGGCACCTCTCGACCGACCACAAGGTGCTCGACGCGCCGCTGGTCACCGACGAGGTCCCGGCCGGCCTGGAGGTCGCGATCTTCGGGCTCGGCTGCTTCTGGGGTGCCGAGGAGATCTACTGGGGCATGCCCGGCGTCTGGTCGACCTCGGTCGGCTACGCCGGCGGCGAGACCCCGAACCCCTCCTACGAGGAGGTCTGCTCGGGCCGCACCGGCCACACCGAGGCTGTCCGCGTGGTCTACGACCCGACCACGGTCGCCTACGCCGACCTGGTCAAGCGCTTCTTCGAGGTCCACGACCCGACCCAGGGGATGCGGCAGGGCAACGACGTCGGAACCCAGTACCGCTCGGCGATCTACACCTTCTCCGAGGCGCAGGAGGCCACCGCCCGCGAGCTGACCGCCGTCTACGGCGCCGAGCTCGAGCGTCGTCGCCTCGGGTCGATCACCACCGAGGTCGCGCCGGCGCCGACCTACTACTACGCCGAGGACGCCCACCAGCAGTACCTGGCCAAGAACCCCTTCGGCTACCGCTGCCACGCCAACACCGGCGTCAGGTTCCCCCAGACCGCCTGAGCCGGTCGCCCACCGCCTGCGCCTCGCTGGTGCCGTCGGGGGCAGGGTGGCCCGCCGGTTGGCCCGACCAGGGAGGATGGGCTCATGCCCGACCTGCCTCGCAAGGCCGCAGCGCGCACGGCCCGGCTGGCCGCGCTGCCGCTCGGCTACGCCGGCCGCAGCGCCCTCGGCTTCGGCCGGCGGCTGGGCGGCGCGCCGGCGGAGGCCGTGATGAGCGACCTGCAGCAGCGCACCGCCGAACAGCTCTTCCGCACCCTCGGCGAGCTCAAGGGCGGCGCGATGAAGTTCGGCCAGGCCCTCTCGGTCTTCGAGTCGGCGCTGCCCGAGGCCGTCGCCGCTCCTTACCGCGAGCAGCTGACCCGGCTCCAGGACTCCGCGCCGCCCATGCCCACGCAGACGGTGCGCGAGACGATCGCCGCCGACCTCGGCGCCGACTGGGCGCAGCGCCTGGTGTGGCTCGAGGGCGGGCCTACGGCCTCGGCCTCGATCGGTCAGGTCCACAGAGGTCGCTGGCACGACGGCCGTGACGTCGCGGTCAAGGTGCAGTACCCCGGCGCCGACGAGGCGCTCCTCTCCGACCTGCGCCAGCTGGCCCGGCTGGGACGCACCATCGCGCCGCTCTTCCCCGGCATCGACATCAAGCCCCTCCTCGAGGAGATGCTGACCCGCGCCAAGGAGGAGCTGGACTACGAGCTCGAGGCCCAGGCCCAGCGCACCTTCGCCGCCGCCTACCGCGACGACGAAGAGATCGTCGTGCCGGACGTGGTCGCCGTGGGCCGCCGGGTGCTGGTCACCGAGTGGCTCGACAGCCCGGCGTCCCTGGCCTCGGTCATCGCCTCGGGGACCCAGGAGGAGCGCGACCACTACGGCGAGCTGTTCACCCGCTTCCTGTTCTCCTGCCCGGCGCGCACCTCGATGCTCCACGCGGACCCGCACCCCGGCAACTACCGGCTGCTGCCGGCGCCGGACGGCTCCCCCGGACGCCTGGGCGTCCTCGACTTCGGCGCCGTCGCCCGGCTGCCGGACGCCGGCCTGCCGGAGGCGATGGGACGCCTGATCCGGATCGCGGCCACCGCGGACGGCGACGAGCTGCTCGCCGGCCTGCGCCGGGAGGGCTTCGTCAAGGACCGCTCCAGCATCGACCCGGCCCAGCTCGTCGACTACCTCTCGCCCTTCGTCGAGCCGACCCAGGTCGAGGAGTTCCAGTTCAGTCGGGAGTGGATGCGTGCCCAGTTCGCACGCGTCCAGAACCCCCGGGAGCCGGCCTACACGGTCGCCACCAAGCTCAACCTGCCACCGGACTACCTCCTCATCCACCGCACCTGGGTGGGCGGGATCGGGGTGCTGAGCCAGCTCGGCGCGAAGGCGCCGTTCCGCGCGATCCTGCGCGAGAACCTGCCCGGGTTCGTCGCGGACCGGTGAGCAGGGCGGCCCGGCTCCGCCGATCTGCCGGGCTCAGAGGTGTCGGTGCATGACGTGGAGACCGACGCGGCCGTGGGTCGGCGAGTCGAACGCCCCCGGCACCGTGCCGACGACGGTGAACCCGAGCGAGCGCCACAGCGCGACCGCGGCGAGGTTGGTCTCGACCACCGCGTTGAACTGGATCGCGGCGTAACCCTGCGCACGGTGCCAGGCCACCACGTGCTCGCCCAGGGCTCGACCCACCCCGCGGCCGCGAGCGGCCGGGGAGACCATGAACGACGCGGTGCCGACATGGCTGCCGGGGCCTGGTCGGTTCGGCCCCATCCGCGCGGTGCCGAGCACCTCGTCGTCCTCGACGAGCACCACCGTGGCCCCGGGCGGCTCGGCGAACCACAGGGCCCGGGCCTGCTCGGAGGTGAGGTCGGTGGGGTAGGCGTAGGTCTCGCGGGCCGTCACCGTCTCCTGCCAGAACGGCCAGATCTCCGGCCAGTCGGCGGAGCGGGCCGACGCGCACCTCGCGAGCGCCCACGGGTCCCGCGGCTCGGACCTCCTCAGCCGAGGTCATCGAACGGCTCGGCCGGCTTGTGCAGGACCGCGCCGACCGGCCGCACGTGCAGGTCGTCGCCGGCCACCTCGGCGGTGCCGTCGACCAGCAGTGTGTAGCCGGGGACCTCGAGCGGCGGGAAGAGCAGGGTGACGGCCGCGCGGGTCCCGGCGTTGCGCAGGCTGCCGCGCCCGGGCCCGCGGACCAGCAGCACCCCGTCGCGGAGCCGCGGCTGCGCGGAGACGGCCTTGACGGCCTCGCCGTCGGTGCTCAGCAGGTAGCCGACCCCGAAGTCGACGAGGGTGGCCTCGAGGTCGGCCACGTCCACCGGGATGCTCATCCCCGCAACCTACCCGCGAGATGGCACTCGTTGCGCGTCGAGATGGCACATCGTCGCGCGCCCAGGTGGCCGTCGTCGGGCGCCATCTGACCGTCGCCGCGCGCCAGGTGGCCGTTCGCCGCGCGCCAGGTGGCGCCGTCTCGACGCGCGACGGGCGCCATCTCGACGCGCGCCGGGCGCCATCTCGACGCGCGGCGGGCGCCATCTCGACGCGCGGCGGGCGCCATCTCGACGGGCTACCAGAGGCCGAGGACGTCGCCGCCGATGCGCACCACGAAGCCGGACACGACCACCAGGAAGAGCACGCGCACGAAGGCGGTCCCCCGGGCCACGGCCACCCGGGCGCCGGCGTAGGCCCCGAGGACGTTGCCGGCGCCCAGGAGCAGTCCGACCGACCAGAGCACCGCACCCTGGGGGACGAAGACGCACAGGGCGGCCAGGTTCGTGGCGACGTTGGCCAGCCGCGCGTTGGCGGAGCCCTCGAGGAAGGAGTACCCCAGCAGCCCGACCAGCGCGACCACGAGGAAACCGCCCGTTCCCGGTCCGAGAGCACCGTCGTAGAAGCCGATGACCAGCCCCGCCGACACGGCCAGCCCGACGTGACGGCCCGGCCCGTGCCTGAGCACCGTCACCTCGCCGAGGGCCGGCCGGAGCAGCACCCAGGTGCCGACGAGGACCAGGGCAGCCAGGACGATGGGGTCGAAGGCCTCCGCGGGCACCCGCGACGCGACCAGCGCGCCGCCGAACGAGCCGGCGAAGGCGAACGCCATCAGCGGCAGGAACGTGCGCGGGTCAGGCCGCACCCGCCGCAGGTAGGTCGCCGCGCTGGTCGTCGTCCCGCACACGGAGGCCACCTTGTTGGTGGCCAGGATCTGCACCGGAGAGGCACCCGGCAGTCCGAGCAGCAGTGCCGGCAGCTGGATCAGCCCACCGCCGCCCACGACCGCGTCGACGAAGCCGGCCAGCACCGCCGCCAGGGTGAGCAGCGCCAGCACGAGCAGCCCCGGGTCCTCCACGGCCGCCACCCTAGGCTGGGCCGCGTGCGCATCGTCTCCCTCCTGCCCGCGACGACCGAGATCCTCTTCGCGCTCGGCGCCGGCGACGAGGTGGTCGGGGTGACCTTCGAGTGCGACCACCCCCCGCAGGCCCGCGAGCGCCGGGTGGTGTCGAGCACGACCATGCCCGAGTCCCTCGATCCTGCCGGCATCGATGCCTGGGTCTCGGCGGCCGTGGCGCGCGGCGAGGACCTCTACCGCCTCGACGCCGGTGCGCTGAGCGACCTCGACGCCGACCTCGTCGTCACCCAGGACCTGTGCGCGGTGTGCGCGGTCGACGTCAGCGTCGTCGACGACGCGCTGAACACCTCGGGTGCACGGCCGACGTGCTGACCACCGACCCGCACACCCTCGAGGAGGTGCTGGCCTCGATCGTCGCGATCGGACGGCGCATCTCACGCCAGGAGGAGGCCAGCCGCCCTGGTGGCCGACCAGCGGGCCCGCCTCGACGCCGTCCGCCGCCGGGTCGCCGGCCGGCCCCGGCCGCGCGTGGTGGTGCTGGAGTGGACCGACCCGCCCTACGCCCCCGGCCACTGGGTCCCCGAGATGGTCGAGGCCGCCGGCGGCGAGAGCGTGCTCGGCGTCCCCGGTGCCACGTCGCGACGCACCACCTGGGACGCCGTACGAGCCGCCCGGCCGGACGTCGTCGTGGTGGCCCCCTGCGGCTACGACCGGGACGCCGCGCAGGCCCAGGCGGACGTGCTCGTCGCCGCCGGGCTGCTGCCGAGGACCGCACGGGTGCACGCGGTCGACGCCAACGCCTCGTGGGCGCGCCCGGGCACCCGGCTCGTCGACGGGGTCGAGGAGCTGGCGGGACTGCTGCACCCCTGATCCGGGCCGGGGGTCAGACGAGGCCCTTCTCGCTGAGCCACTCCTCGGCGACGGTGCTGGGCGAGGCCTTCTCGTCGCCCTCCACCCGGTCGCGCAGGGCGATGAGGTCGTCGGTGGTCATCTCGGCGGAGATCGCGTTCAGGACCTCGGCGAGCCCGTCGGAGTACACCTCCTCGGAGAGCAGCGGGATGATGTTCTGCGAGGAGATCATGTTCTCGGGGTCCTCGAGGACGACGAGGTCCTCGGCCGTGATGGCCGGGGAGGTGGTGTAGATGTCGGCCACCTGGACGGAGTCGTCGACCAGTGCCTTGACGGTGTCGGGCCCGCCGAAGTCCTCGATCGGCACGAAGTCGACGTCGCTCACCCCGTAGATGCTCTCGAGGCCGGGGAGCCCGTAGCCGAGGTCGCCGAACTGCGGGTTGGCCCCGAGCTTGAAGGGCTCGAGCGCGGACAGGTCGCCGATCTCGGTGAGTCCCTCGGCGTCCGCGGTCTCGCGGGTGACGATGTAGGCGTCCTTGTCCTCGGCCTCGGCGGAGTCGAGGACCTGCAGGTTGTCGGCCGCGATGGCATCGCCCAGGGCAGCGTCCACGTCCTCGGTGGTGCGCTCGTCGTACTTCGGGTCGTAGTAGGCCAGCAGGTTCCCGTTGTACTCCGGGATCAGGTTGATCGAGCCGTCCTGGAGCGCGGGGATCGTCTGCTGGCGCGGCCCGATGTTGAACTGGGTCTCGACCGTGAAGTCGGCGCCCTCCAGCGCCTGGGCGTAGATCTCCCCGAGGATCTCGCTCTCGGGGAACGCGAACGAGCCGACCACGACGGTCTCGCCGCTCGCGACGTCCGCGGACGGCGCCGTGGGGTCCTCGGAGCCGCAGGCGGCGAGGGTCGCGGCGAGACCTAGCGAGAGGGCCGTGGCCCCGATCTTGCGCAGAGGTCGTGCAGCAGAGGAGTTGGACATGGTGGTGGTTTCCCTTCGTCTCACGCGTTCTCAGGCGTGCGCGGCCGTGGTGACCGACTGGTGGTGGGACTGCTGGAGCGGCGCGGGGCCGCGGGGCGGTGGTCGGTGAGTCCCCGGGCGGCGGTGAGGCGCTGGACGACGGCGAACAGGCCGTCGACCAGGAGCGCCAGCCCGGTCACGAGCAGGGCGCCGCCGAGGATCAGGTCGTAGTCGTTGAGGCCGATGCCGCTGGTGATGATCCGGCCCAGGCCGCCGAGCCCGGCGTAGGAGGCGATGGTGACGGTGGCGATCACCTGCAGGACCGCTGATCGCAGACCGCCGACGATGAGCGGCAGTCCGAGGGGGACCTCGACCTTGAGCAGGATCTGCCACTCGGTCATCCCGTTGGCCCTCGCCGCGTCGATCGTCTGGCGGTCGACGGACTCGAGGCCGGAGTAGGCGCCCGCGAGCATCGAGGGGATGGCCAGGACCACGAAGGCGATGGTCGCCCCCACGATCGGCGCGGTGTCGAAGGACAGCCAGTAGCCGAAGACCATGAGCAGGAAGTAGAGCAGGCCCAGGGTCGGCAGCGCCCGCATCGCCCCGGTGAAGGAGATCACGAACTGGCGGCCGCGACCGGTGTGGCCGATGAAGAAGCCCAACGGCAGGGCGATCAGGGCCGCGATCACCACCGCGACCGCGGTGTAGGCGAGGTGCTCGAGGAGCCGGTCCTGGATCGGCAGCGGGCTGCGGCTGCCGGCCTGCCAGTTCGCGCCGTCGACGATCCAGCGCAGGGCGCTGAGAAGGAGGTCCATCAGCCCCTCCCCCCGCCGACGACCGCGCCCGTGCGCTCGGTCCCGGCGGCCGTCCCGGTCACGGTCTCGCCGGCTGCCTCGGGCTCGCTGGGGGCGGCCGCGCGGTCGGGTCGGTTCCACGGCATCAGCAGCCGACCGACGGCGACGATGATCAGGTCGAAGACCAGCGCGAGCAGCAGGCTGATGAGGATGCCGACGACGACCTCCTCCAGGATGCCGCGCTGCTTGCCGTTCTGGAACAGGGTGCCGAGGTTCTGGGAGCCGATGATGACGCCGACCGAGACCAGGGCGATCGTGCTGACCGAGACCACCCGGATGCCCGCGAGCAGGACCGGCCCGGCCAACGGCAGCTCGACCCGCAGGAAGCGCGCCGAGGGCGAGTAGCCGATCGCCGTCGAGGCGTCGACGGTGATCCGGTCCACCGACGCCAGGGCGTCGGCCGCCGAGCGGCTCATGATCGCCACGCCGTAGATGGTCAGGGCGACCACGAGGTTGGTGTCGTCGAGCACCCGCGTCGGGATGATCGCCGGCAGGATCACGAACAGCGGCAGCGAGGGGATCGTGTACAGCAGGCTGCCCCCGGTGATGACGACCGACCGCAGCACCTGGTTGCGGTTGGCCAGCCAGCCCAGGGGCAGGGCGAGGACGAAGCTCAGCAGGATCGGCAGCACGGCCAGCTGGACGTGGGTGAGGGTCACCTCGAGGATCTGGTCGAGGTTGCCGCGCGTCCAGGTCACGGGACCGGCTCGCTCGGGCTCGAGCTCGAGCTCGGGTCGGCCGTGCCCGCCCGACCGCGGTCGTCGTCCAGGACCCCGACCGGTCGGCCCTCCCCGTCGACCACGAGCGCGAGCCCCCGGTCACCCGGCCGCTCCTGGACGTGCAGCCGGCGCTTGCCGGTGTTGGCGCCGACGAAGCTGGCGACGAAGTCGTCGGCCGGCTCGGCGAGCAGCTCGGCCGGCGTCCCGGCCTGGGCCACCACCCCGCCCTCCCGCAGGATGACGACCCGGTCGGCGAGCAGGAAGGCCTCGTCGATGTCGTGGGTGACGAAGACGATGGTCTTGCCGAGCTCGCGCTGCAGGCGGTTGAGCTCGGCCTGGAGGTCGGCGCGCACGATCGGGTCGACGGCACCGAACGGCTCGTCCATGAGCAGGACGTTCGGGTCGCTGGCCAGGGCACGGGCCACACCGACCCGCTGCTGCTGGCCACCGGAGAGCTGACGCGGGTAGCGGTGCGCGAGCCCCCGGTCGAGGCCGACCTTGTCGAGCAGCTCGAGGGCCTCCGCGCGAGCCTGCGCCTTCGAGACGCCCGTCAGCAGCGGCACGGTCGCGACGTTGTCGACGACCTTGCGGTGCGGGAGCAGACCGGAGGCCTGGAGCACGTAGCCGATGCTGCGTCGCAGCTCGACCTTGTCGCGACCGGCGACGTCCTCGTCGTCGATGAGGATCCGTCCGGAGGTCGGCTCGACCATGCGGTTGATCATCCGCAGCAGCGTGGTCTTGCCGCAGCCGGAGGACCCGACGAAGACGGTGGTCTCGTGGGAGGGGAGGACGAAGGAGAAGTCCCGGACCGCTGTCGTGCCGTCCGGGAACTGCTTGGTCACCGACTGGAACTCGATCATGAGGACGCACAACCGTTCGCAGAGGGAGTCCGGCGGGTCTGAGTTTAGAGGGCACCACACCGCGATCGGCTACCCCCACGGGGTGAGTCGGCCGGACCCGAGCCCCGGGCTCAGCCCACCCAGTCGCCTCGACCGCCGCCGAACCAGTCGCCGAAGCCGCCACCGCGACCACCCTCGCGACCACCCCCGCGACCGCCCTCACGACCGCGCGCCCCGCGGCGCGAGCCCAGGTAGGAGCCGACCACCGCCGCGCCGAGGTCGTCGAGCTCGGGGGCCACGACCCTGCCCTCCACGCGTTGCGCCATCTGCTCGATGAAGCGAGCCAGGCCGGGGTCCTCGCCGAGCCGGAAGAAGGTCGTCTGCGCGCCGAGCCGACGCGACCGGTCGAGCTCCTTGACGGCGTAGGCGACGGTCAGCGGGTGCGGTGGGTAGGCGAAGTAGACCTCGCCGTCGGGCTCGAGGTGCGAGGTCGGCTCGCCGTCGGTGACGATCAGCAGCACCGGCTGGGCGTTCGGGTGCTTGCGGAAGTGGCGGTTGGCCAGCAGCAGCGCGTGGTGCAGGTTGGTGCCCTTGTCCCACCTCGCGTCGAGGCCGGTCAGCTGCTCGATCTCCATCACCTCGGCGTGCCGACCGAAACCGACCAGCTGGAGGGCGTCGCCGCGGAACCGGGAGCGCACCAGCGTGTGCAGCGCCAAGGCGGTGCGCTTCATCGGCACCCACCGGCCGTCCATGGCCATCGAGAACGAGGTGTCGACCAACAGCGCCACGCAGGCCTGCGCGCGGTCCTCGGTCTCCTGCACCTCGATGTCGTCGAGCTCGAAGGAGCGACTGCTCGCCCGGGCGGTGGGGTCCCCGGCTCGGCGGCGGACGGCGTTGAGCACCGTGCGCGGGATGTCCCACGGCTCGGTGTCGCCGAACTCCCACTCCCGGGTCGCCCCCGAGCGCTCGCCGGCCGCCCCGGCGCGCCGGGTCTCCCGCTGGCCCTGGCGTCCGCTCATCCGCGTCGCGACGTCACGCAGCAGCGCCTTGCCGAGCTGGCGCATCGCCTTCGGCGTCAGCCGCAGCTGACCGTCGGAGCCGCGGTGCATCGTGCCGCTCTCCCGCAGCGCCTTCTCCAGCTGCTGGAGGGTGCGGGCGTCGACGGAGGCCTCGTCGCCGAGCTGGCGGGCCAGCTTGTCGAGGTCGACGTCGTCCATGCGCGAGCCCTGGTGGGACTGGGCCAGCTGGTCGGAGAGGTCGTCGAGATCGGCGAGGTCCTGGAAGACGCCGGTCCCGTCGCCCAGGCCCAGACCCTCCTGACCCTCCAGCCGCTCCGAGCCGCCCCAGTCCTCGCCGGGCCGCAGCGAGCGCAGGGTGGCGTCCAGCTGCGCGAGCGAGTCCATGAGCTCCGGCGAGCCGAACGCCTGCTGGGCGAGGGCGTCCAGCTCGTCGCGCTGCTCCTGGGTCATCGAGTTGCGCATCCGCTGCGCCGCCGCCGCGCGCTGGGCCAGCGCGTCGAGCAGCTCCTCGATGTCCTGGGGGTTCTCCGGGAAGTGCTGGGAGTGCCGGGCCATGAAGTCGGCGAAGTCCTGGGCGGTGTCCTCGCCCCGGGCGTGCTTGCCCAGCAGCTCGTTGAGGTCGCCCAGCATCTCGTTGATGGCGGCGCGGTCCTCGTCGGTGGCGCCCTCGAGGGCCTGCTTCATGCCCGAGAAGCGCTGGTCGAGCAGCTCGCGGCCCAGCAGGTCCTTGATCCGCTC
This sequence comes from uncultured Actinomycetota bacterium, assembly GCA_963822495.1. Taxonomy (GTDB): domain Bacteria; phylum Actinomycetota; class Actinomycetes; order Propionibacteriales; family Nocardioidaceae; genus Nocardioides. The sequence goes on from CAWGHQ010000012.1 coordinate 33,510, forward strand.
GAAGTCCTCCCGGGCCTGACCGCTCTGCCAGTCGTAGGACGACAGCTCGCTGACCGCGGCCGAGGGGCCGGCCGGCAGGTTCTCGAGCTGCATCTCGCGGAAGGCGCGGTCGGCATCGTCCATCAGCGCGTCACGGGCCAGCTGCTTGCGCTCCTCGAGCACCGCTCGGTCCAGCAGCGCCTTGACCTCGGCCAGGGTGCCGTCGAGGTGGTGCCGGTCGGTCAGCTCGCGCCGGCGCTCCGCGACCCGGCGCGCCAGGTCGTCCAGACCGGCCTGGTCCTGCCCGCCGCGGCGCAGGAACTCCCGCATCGCCCGTTCCGGGCTGTAGCCGGCCATGACGTCCTCGCCGATCGCCTCGAGCGCCTCGGCCAGGTCGACCGGGGCAGCGAGCGGGTCGCCGCCGTCGTAGCGCCTGAAGCGGGTGCGGTCCTTCACCGGTCCGCCTCCGATCGGGTCGTGGCGCATCCAGACCCAGGTGAGGTCGGGGAACGTGTCGCTGACGGTGCGGTGGGTCTCGACGAACCCGCGCCCGGCGTAGAAGTCGGCGGCGCGTCGGTTGCCGCTGAGGCGCTCGAGCACCAGCGGAGCAGGCGCGGCCGCGATCACCTCGGCGAGCAGCCGAGAGCCGAGACCCGACCCGTGGTGCTCCGGGTGGACGTAGAGCTTCCACATGACTGGCTGAGCGTCGAGGTCGCCCAGGTTGGCGACACCGAGCACGCGGTCGTCGGTGTCGACCGCGACCCAGTGAGGCAACGAGCCGACCGAGTCGCGCACGACGTCCGGCGACCACCATCGCTCCAGGCACCACGTGGCGTAGGAGGCGGAGAGCGGCTCGTAGGTGGCCGGCACCACCGCACGGCCCAGCTCGACGACGCCCTCGACGTCGGCGCTCCCGGCGGGGCGGACCAGGACCGGCTGCGCGGCACCGCTCATCGCGTCCTCACCCGTACACCGTCTCCCGACCGTCGGAGTCCTTGCCGATCTTGCGAGCCAGGTAGAGGCCTTCCAGCGCCAGCTCGATGGCGCCGGCGCGCTGGCCGTCGTTGGTCGCGCCGAGCGCGTCGCAGACGCGGTCGTAGACCTCGGACTCCCCCAGCACCGGCAGCCCGGTGAGGAAGTCGCGTGCGGTGACCTGCTCACCGGTGGTCACCATGGCGCCGTTCTCGATCGCCCCGGCGAGGAGGCCGAGGTCGATGCCGCGGAAGTGGGCGCGCACGGTCTCGGCGACCGCGGTGCGCAGCAGGTGGGTCAGCACCTCCTGCTCGCGGCCCTCCTCGCCGGTCTCGAACTCGATCTTGCCGCCGAGCACCTCCACGGCCGTCTCGAGGTCGACGACCCGGGCCACGGCCTCGTCCTCCCCGTGGCGGGTCGCACGGTGCAGCGCCGAGGCGGCGATCGTCTCGGCGCCGGCGATGGCGAAGCGCGCCGAGACCCCGGAGCGCTGGTCGACCGCGGCGGAGTCGCGCAGGTTGCGGGTGAAGCGGGCGAGCACCTCGACGAGGTGGTCGGGGACGTCGGCGACGAGGTCGGCCTCCTGGCGGATGACGCGGATCTCGGCGTCCAGCTCGGCCGGGTAGTGGGTGCGGATCTCGGCGCCGAACCGGTCCTTGAGCGGGGTGATGATCCGCCCGCGGTTGGTGTAGTCCTCCGGGTTGGCGCTGGCCACCACGAGGACGTCGAGCGGGAGGCGCAGCACGTAGCCGCGGATCTGGATGTCGCGCTCCTCCATCACGTTGAGCATCGCGACCTGGATGCGCTCGGCGAGGTCGGGCAGCTCGTTGATGGCCACGATGCCGCGGTGGCTGCGCGGGATGAGCCCGAAGTGGATGGTCTCCGGGTCCCCGAGCGAGCGGCCCTCGGCGACCTTCATCGGGTCGACGTCGCCGATCAGGTCGGCCACCGAGGTGTCGGGGGTGGCCAGCTTCTCGGCGTACCGCTCGTCGCGGTGACGCCAGGCGACGGGCAGCTCGTCGCCGAGCTCGCCCGCACGGCGCACCGAGGCGTGGGTGACCGGCTCGTAGGGGTGCTCGCCCAGCTCGGAGCCCTCGATGACGGGGGTCCACTCGTCGAGCAGGCCCACGAGCGTGCGCAGCAGGCGGGTCTTGCCCTGCCCGCGCTCGCCGAGGAGCACCACGTCGTGGCCGGCGATCAGGGCCCGCTCGAGCTGCGGGATCACGGTGGCGCCGAAGCCGTGCAGGCCCGGCCACGGGTCGCGACCCTCCCGCAGGGCCGCCAGCAGGTTGGTCCGCAGCTCCTCGCGCAGGCTCTGCTGCACGTGCCCCCCGGCGCGCAGCTGCCCCACGGTGCGGGCGTCGGGGGCGGGGGTGGGAGCGGCAGGCTGGAAGGGCTCGGTCACGCCGTTCAACCTAGCCCCGCGACCCAGACCCGGCCGGGCGAGACCACCGACGCCGGGACGGGCGCCGGGACGGGCGCCGGGACGGGCGCCGGGAGCTGGTCGCCGGGAGATAGTCTCGGGCACCGAGACCGTCGCCCCTGCCCGGGCGATCCCGCTCGCGGCGAAGGAGGACCTGGTGGCGCGCAGGCTGCTCGCGATCAACGACTCGGCCTGGCTCTTCGCCGAGACGCGGCGCACCCCGATGCAGGTCGGCATGCTCGCCACCTTCCGGGTGCCCGCGGGCGAGCCGACGTTCGTGGCCGACCTGGTCGCCCGCTGGCGCGAGGTGCGCCACTTCCGCCCGCCCTACAACTTCTGCTTCCGCCGCCTCCCCGTCCCGAGCTGGGAGGAGCTGCCCGACGACAAGATCGACCTCGACTACCACCTGCGCCACTCCGCACTGCCGGCGCCGGGCTCCCAGCGCGAGCTGGGCGTCCTGGTCTCCCGCCTGCACTCGGCCCCGATGGACCGGCGCTACCCCCTGTGGGAGTGCCACGTCATCGAGGGGCTCGAGGAGGACCGGTGGTCGCTCTACATCAAGGCCCACCACTCCCAGGTCGACGGCGTCGGCGGCATCCGGCTGATGCGCCGGATGCTCTCGGTCGACCCGACGCAGCGCGACATGCTGCCGGCCTGGGCGGTCGGCGAGCAGGGCCCGGACCAGTCGGGCGTGGTGCGCCCCGAACCGGCGCGCCCGACCGCCATCGAGCGGGCCACGGCACGTGACGCGCGCCCGGGCCTGGTCGCAGGGGCCGCGTCCACGGTGGCCGGCGGGGTCCGCTCGGGGGTCTCGGTCGCCGGCTCGTTGAGCCGGACCTACGCCGAGACGCTCACCGGGCTGCGCGACGACGCCGGCCGCGGCGTGCCCTTCCGGGCGCCGCGGACGCTGTTCAACGGCCGGATCCACGCTCCGCGCCGGTTCGCGACGCAGCACTACGAGGTCGAGCGGCTCAAGGCGGTCGCCACCGCGGCCGGCGTCAGCCTCAACGACGTCTTCCTCGCGGTGTGCGGGGGCGCCCTGCGCCGCTACCTCCTCGAGCACGACGCCCTGCCCGCCGAGGACCTCGTCGCCAACGTCCCGGTCTCCGTGCGCCCCGAAGGCGGGGCCCGGGTCGGCAACGCGCTGACCTTCCTCTACGCCCGGCTGGGGACGACCGAGGAGGACCCGCTGGACCGGGTCGCGGTCGTCGCGGCCTCGACCCGCCTGGGCAAGGAGCGGCTGCCGGAGGTCCGCGGCGTGGCGATGGACCTCTACACCACCGCGCTGATGGCGCCGTTCTTGTCGGTGGCGATCAGCGGCCTCGGCGGCCGTGGCCGCCCGGCGGCCAACCTCGTGGTCTCCAACGTGCCCGGACCAGCGGAGCGGCGCTACCTCGACGGGTCGCCGATGGAGGAGTTCTACCCGGTGAGCCTGCTCTTCAACGGCCAGGCGCTCAACATCACCGCCGTCAGCTACGACGGCCAGTTCAACATCGGCTTCACCGGCTGCCGCGACTCCGTGCCGAGCCTGCAGCGGATCGCGGTGCACAGCGGCGAGGAGCTCGCCCGGCTCGAGGAGGCGTTGGGCCTCCAGCACCCCGCGCCCGGACCTCGCTGAGGCGCGGACGTGACCGGAGCCGTGCTCGGCCTGGCCTCGGTGGCCGGCGTGCTCGCGGTGGCGCTCGTGCTGACCGCGCTGGGCTGGCGCCACGAGCGTCGGCTGCTCGGGCACGCGCGCCGGCGGGTGGCCGAGGTCGAGGCCGACCTCGACGCGGCCCTGCGCCCGCGACCGGCCACCACCGGCGTGGAGCGGGCGATGCGGCGCGTGGTGCGCACCGCCGCGCAGCTGCGCGACCAGGGCGTCGGCGGCCTGCTGGCCTCCTCCCTGGAGGAGCTCCAGGCCTGGGCGATCGAGGAGCGCCAGCAGGTCGCGAACCTCGCCGCCACCGACGGCACCGTCACGCTGTTCTTCTCCGACATCGAGGACTCCACCGCCCTCAACGCCGAGCTCGGCGACCTGGCCTTCGTGAAGGTCCTGGCCGCGCACGACGAGCTCGTCCGCTCGCGGGTCGAGCGCTACCGCGGGCAGGTCGTCAAGACCGCCGGGGACGGCTTCATGGTCGCCTTCCGCGACGCCGAGGCCGCCTGCCGCGCCGCCACTGCGATCCAGGAGCGGCTCGCGACCGGCCGCGTGCCTCGACTGCGCCGGGCCGACGTCAAGGTCCGCATCGGCATCCACACCGGCACCGCCGTCAGCCGCGACGGCGACTACTTCGGGCGCAACGTCGCCATGGCCGCCCGGGTGGGCGACCTCGCCGTCGGCGGGCAGGTGCTGGCCTCGGACGCGGTGCGGGAGGCGCTCGACCACGACGCGGCCGTCAACCTCGAGCGCCTCTGCGAGACCGAGCTGCGGGGGCTGCCCGGCACTCACGTCGTCTGGCTGGTCTCACCGCGCGACGAGCGTCGGCTTGCCGCCGAGTCCTGAGCCCTGTCGTGAGCTCAGGCGTGAGCTCAGGCCGAGGGTGGCCCGTCGTCGTCCTCGGCAGGGGCGGTGACGAGCTCGAAGTCACCGTCGTGGCGGTCGTTGCCGGCCGAGACGGCGTCCTCGACCAGTGCGACCCCGGCCCGCTCGCGCACGATGATCGGGTCGTTGCGCAGATCGCGGTGGAGCGAGAGGCACATGGCCAGGATGACCAGCACGAACGGCACGGAGGCGACCACCGTGATCCGCTGCAGCCCGCTGAGGGCGTTGTCGCCCCCGACGACGAGCATGATCGCCGCGACCGCCCCGGTCAACGAGCCCCAGAAGACGACCGTGCGCTTCGAGGGCTCCAGCCGGCCGCGCTCGCTGAGCGTGCCCATCACCAGGGAGGCGGCGTCCGCGCCGGAGACGAAGAAGATCGCCACGAGCGCCATGACGACCACGGTGGTCACCGAGGCGATCGGGTAGTCACCGAGCAGGGCGAACAGGGCGGTGTCGAAGTTGACGACCCCGTCCTTGGCGAGGTCGCCCGTGGTCTGCTGCTGGTCGATGGCGGCGCCCCCGAAGATCGCGAACCAGACCAGGCTCACCAGGGAGGGCACCAGCAGCACCCCCGTCACGAACTGGCGGATCGTCCGACCCCGGCTGATCCGGGCGATGAACATGCCTACGAACGGGGTCCAGGAGACCCACCAGGCCCAGTAGAAGACCGTCCAGTCACCGAGCCACTGGTTCATCTCGCTGTCGCCGGTCGCGGCGGTGCGCGAGGCCATCTCCCCCATCTGGCTCAGGTAGGCCCCGAGGGCGGTGGGCAGCAGGTTGAGGATCAACAGGGTCGGTCCGACCACGAAGACGAACAACGCGAGCGCGAGGGCGAGCACCATGTTCGAGTTCGAGAGGTACTGGATGCCCTTCTCGACGCCCGAGACGGCCGAGGCGATGAAGGCGATCGTCAGCACCACGATGATGCCCACGAGCACGGGGGTGCCGACCTCGCCCACCCAGCCGTTGAACTGCAGTCCGCCGGCGATCTGCAGCGCACCCAGGCCCAGCGACGCCGCGGAGCCGAAGAGCGTGGCGAAGATGGCGAGGATGTCGATCAGCCGGCCGAACCAGCCCTCGGAGCGGCGGCCCAGCAGGGGCCAGAAGGTCGCCGAGATCGTCTGCGACCGGCCCGCGCGGTAGCTGCCGTAGGCGATCGCGATGCCGACGACGGCGTAGATGGCCCACGGGTGGAGCGCCCAGTGGAACATCGTGGTGGCCAGGGCCACCTCGACCGCGTCGTCGGAGCGGGCCGGCACCGTGCCCGGGGGCGGTGAGACGAAGTGCGAGAGCGGCTCGGCGACGCCGTAGAACATCAGTCCGATCCCCATGCCGGCACTGAACATCATGGCGATCCACGACACCGTGCCGAACTCGACCGGCTCGTCGTCGCGACCGAGCGGGATCTTGCCGTAGCGACTGGCGGCCAGCCACAGCACGAAGATCACGATGAAGGAGGCCGTCAGCACGAAGAACCAGCCCCCGTTGGTCACCACCCAGCTCTGCGACCTCCTCGACACCGAGCCCAGGCCGGCGGTGCTGACCACACCCCAGACCACGAAACCGACCGCGATCAGGCCGGTGACGACGAAGACGACGAGATCGACCTGGTCGCGCCAGCGCCGCGCGCCGGGTCGGTCCGCAGCGCTGGGCACGCCGTCGTCGTCCGGGCCGGTCCGGGTCTGCTCGTCGATCGCCACCGCTACACGCTAACCCGCCCGGGGTCAGGGCCCGCTGAGGAACCCCAGCAGGTCCTGCCGGGTCAGCACCCCGACGGGGGCCCCGTCCTCCTGGACCAGCACGGCATCGGCGTCCCCGAGCAGCGTCACCGCGTCCCGGGCGTCCTCGCTGGCCCCGATCGTCGGCAGCGGGGCCGACATGTGGTCCTCGACGCGGTCGGTCAGGTGCGCGGTGCCGGCGAACAGGGCGTCCAGCAGCGCCCGGTCCGAGACCGAGCCGGCCACCTCCTGTGCCACCACCGGCGGCTCGGCGCGCACCACCGGCATCTGGCTGACGCCGTACTCGCGCAGGATCGCCACCGCCTCGGCGATGGTCTCGGAGGGGTGGGTGTGCACGAGGTCGGGCAGGCGGCCGTCCTTGCCGCGCAGCACCTCTCCGACCGTGCGGTGGTCCTCGTCACCGCTGGCGGTCGGGAAGCCGTACCGCGCCAGCCACTCGTCGTCGAAGATCTTCGAGAGGTAGCCACGCCCCGAGTCGGGCAGCAGCACCACGATCACCGCGTCCCGGCCCTCGGGGGTGCCGGCCAGCTCGCGGGCCAGGCGGCGCGCGGCGAAGGCCGCCATGCCGCAGGACCCGCCGACCAGCATCGCCTCCTCCCGGGCGAGCCTCCGGGTGAAGGCGAAGGAGTCGGCGTCGGAGACCTCGATGATGCGGTCGGCGACGCTGCGGTCGTAGGTCTCGGGCCAGAAGTCCTCCCCCACCCCCTCGACGAGGTAGGGCCGCCCGGTGCCACCGGAGTAGACCGAGCCGGACGGGTCGGCCCCGACCACCTGGACCGCGCGCCCGCCGCGCTCGGCGCTGCGCTCCTTGAGGTAGCGGCCGACGCCCGAGATGGTGCCCCCGGTGCCGACCCCCGCCACGAAGTGCGTGACCCGGCCATCGGTCTGCGCCCAGATCTCGGGCCCGGTCGTCTCGTAGTGGGAGCGCGGGTTGTGCGGGTTCGCGTACTGGTTGGGCTTCCACGCGCCGGGCTCGGCGGCCAGGCGATCCGAGACGTTGTAGTAGGAGTCGGGGTGCTCGGGCGCGACCGCGGTCGGGCAGACGACGACCTCCGCGCCGTAGGCCTTGAGGACGTTGCGCTTGTCCTCGCTGACCTTGTCGGGGCACACGAACACGCAGTGGTAGCCCTTGGCCTGGGCAACCATGGCCAGCCCGACGCCGGTGTTGCCCGACGTCGGCTCGACGATCGTGCCCCCGGGGCGGAGCAGGCCCTCGGCCTCGGCGGCCTCGATCATCCGGGTCGCGATGCGGTCCTTGACCGACCCGCCGGGGTTGAGGTACTCGATCTTCGCCAGGACGATCGGGCCGGTCTCGTCGGCACCGCCGGTGCCGTCGCCACCCTCTGCACCCCCTTCGGTGAGGTCGAGGGTGCGTCGGAGCCGGACCAGGGGGGTGTCTCCGATGAGGTCTACCAGGGAGTTCGCGTACTGCACCCGCTCACGCTAGCGGTCCGGTCACTACGATGGCGCGGTGGGAAAGGCTGCCGCAGCACGCAAGCTCGCCGCCGCCGCCGCGTACGGCGGGGGCGGTCTGTCCGTGCTGGGCGCGGGCCTCTACGGCGTGCTGACCGCCGAGGCCAAGATCGCGCGCCGCACCATCGGAGTGCTCGGCGACGGCTCCCCGCCCGACGCGACCGGTTGGTACGGCCGAGGCAGGCCCGGTCCGGCGATCAAGGTGGCCCTCCTGGGCGACTCCAGCGCCGCCGGCTACGGCGTGGACCGCGTCGAGGAGACGCCGGGCGCCCTCCTGGCCAGCGGCGTCGCCGAGCACGCCGGGCGCCGGGTCTACCTGCGCGAGTTCTGCGCCGTCGGAGCGGAGTCCTCGGCCCTGCCGGCCCAGGTCGACCGCGCCCTGGCCATCGAGCCGGACGTGGCGGTGCTCCTCATCGGCGCCAACGACGTCACCCATGTCACGCTGCCCTCGCAGTCGGTGCGGCACCTGTGCGAGGGCGTGCGGCGCCTGCGCGAGGCCGGCTGCGAGGTCGTCGTCGGCACGTGCCCCGACCTGGGCACCATCAGGCCGATCGCCCCGCCGCTCAAGCAGGTCGCCCGCGCCTGGTCCCGGCGCCTGGCGGCGGCACAGACCATCGCCGTGGTCGAGGAGGGCGGGCGCACCGTCTCGCTCGGCTCGGTGCTCGGGCCGGAGTTCGACGCCGCTCCCGCGATCCTCTTCGGCCCCGACCAGTTCCACCCCTCCGCCGCGGGCTACCAGTCCCTGGCCACGGTGCTGCTGCCCTCGGTGCTGGCCGCCCTCGGCTTCGCGCTGCCCGACGAGGCACAGACCGAGGCCTACCGCGGGGAGGGCGTCCTGCCGATCACGGCCGCCGCCGTCGCCGCCGTCCAGACGCCCGGCACCGAGATCGACGGCACCCGGGTCGGCAACGACCACCGGGGCATGCGCGGCCTGTGGGTCGAGCTGCGTCACCGGCGCGGGCGCCAGCAGGGCGCAGGCCAGGCCCCCGACGACGGCGAGGACCCCGAGGGCCGCTCGGGCACCGCCTCGGACGAGCTGGAGCCGGCCGGCAGCTGACCCCGCCAAGACCCGCCGAGATGGCGCTCGCCGCGCGTCGAGATGGCAGTTGCCGCGCGTCGAGATGGCGCTCGCCGCGCGTCGAGGACGCCGTAGGGCCCCGGAGCGGTGCTCCGGGGCCCTCGGGTCACGCGCCGACCTAGCGGGGCCGGACAGCGGCCTGCGTCAGTCGCTGCTGAAGATCGCGAGCAGACGCAGCAGGTTGGTGTAGATCCAGACGAGGCTGACCGTCATCGCGAACGCTGCCCGCCAGGACTCGCGCTCGGGCACGCCGTTGGCGATCCCCTGCTCGACGAAGTCGAAGTCGAGGATGAGCATGAACACGCCGAGCACGAGGCCCGCGACCGCGGTCAGGGTGCCGAGCACGCCGAAGCCGAAGAGACCGACGCTGACTCCGAAGGCGCTCATCACCAGGCTGAGCAGTGACAGTCCGACCATGCCGAACACGGCCGCCATCACGCCCTTGCGGAACTTGTCGCCGACCTTGATGTCGAAGACCTTGTAGGCGGCAAGGGTTCCGGCGAAGGCGGCCAGGGTGCCGATGACGGCTCCGCTGACGACGCTGCTCTCGCCGGAGGCGCTGGAGGAGGCCACGTAGGCGTCCATCACCTTGCTCAGACCGCCGAGGGCGACTCCCTCGAAGGCGCAGAACAGCAGCACCAGCGCGGGGCTGATCTCACGCTTGAAGGAGTTGACCATCGCGAGCGCGAAGGCGCCGAGCGCGCCGATCATCGCGGCGCCGTAGACGGAGGCGAGGTCGGCGGAGGCCGTGATCTCGGGGGTGAGCACCCAGGTGGTGAGGGCGAGGACCACGACGACGCCGAGCGCCATCGCGGTCTTCTGAACCACGGAGTCGATCGTCATCCGGCCCTGGTCGACCGTCGGCGCGTAGCCGGCACGGTCGCCGGGGGTGCCGGTGCCCCAGCTGGAGGGATCGGTGCCGTAGCCGGGGGTGGTGTGGGTCTGGCTGCCGCGGTTGAACTCTTCCGAGCGCCGGAACACCGGGTTGTTGCTCTGCATTGGACTCTCCTTGGAGGCCGGGGTGCCGCCGTCCTGACGGCTGGATCGCAGGGCCAGCATACCTGGCCTCACCTGCTACAACGCGCGGCGCGGCCCGGACGTTCCCGTCACGGCGGGTGGTGCCCCCGCTGGGACTCGAACCCAGAACTGGTCGCTTTTAAGGCGGCTTCCTCTGCCGGTTGGGACACGGGGGCCGGCGGCGCCGACGATCATCCCACCAGGGCGGCCGCCCGGCCGAGCACGGCGTCGAGCATCGGCTCGGTGAGGCGGCCGGTGAAGGTGTTCTGCTGGCTCGGGTGGTAGCTGCCCAGCAGGGTGATCGGCGCCGCACCGCCCAGGACGACCTCGGCGCCGTGACCGAACCGCGGGCGTGGCCGGCCGACGGCCCAACCGGCACGGTCCAGCGCCACCAGCGCGGCGCTCCACCCGAACCCACCCAACGCGACGACGACGCGCAGGTGCGGGCGCAGCAGCTCGAGCTCGCGGTCCAGGTAGGGAGCGCAGGCGTCGCGCTCGGCGGGCGTCGGACGGTTGGCTGGGGGCGCACAACGCACCGCGGCGACGACCCGGGTCCGGTGCAGGGTCAGGCCGTCGGCAGCGTGGACGCTGCCGGGGCGGTCGGCCAGCCCCGCACGGTGCAGCCCGGCGTAGAGCCAGTCGCCCGAGCGGTCGCCGGTGAAGACCCGCCCCGTTCGGTTCGCTCCGTGGGCGGCCGGCGCGAGGCCGACCACCAGCACGGCCGCGTCCTCGGCCCCGAAGCCCGGCACCGGCCGGCCCCAGTACGGCTCGCCCGCGAAGGAGGCCCGCTTGGTGCGCGCGATCTCCTCCCGCCACCCGACCAGGCGGTCGCAGCGACGACAGGTGCTGATCTCTGCGTCGAGCGCGCTCCAGGCGTCCGGTTCGCGGGCCCCGGTCGGGTCTCCCGGCCAGCCGGAGCCCGGCGGGACCGGGGAGTCGAAGAGCTGGCGCGTCGCCGGGTGCGGGAGCGGGGGCGGCTGGGGCACGATCGCAGCCTACGAGCGCCACCTCGCCTCACGACGAGCGCCACCTCGCCTCACGACGAGCGCCACCTCGGCCATCAGGGCCGGGCCAGGGACCAGGCGATGCCGTCGAGGATGTCGGACTCGCTCACCACGAGGCGGTCGGCACCCGCGTGGCGGAGGACGCACCGCAGGATCAGGCCACCCGCGCCGATGACGTCGACCCGTCCGGGGTGCACCCAGGGCAGCTGACGCCGCTCCTCGACGCTGGCGGCCACCAGGCGGTCGATCTGCGCCTCCAGGTCGGTGACGGCGAGGACGGACCGGTCGATGGCGTCCCGGTCGTAGGCCGCGAGCCCGAGCACCCCGGCGGCGAGGGTGGTCACGGTGCCGGCGACGCCCACGACCGTGCAAGCCCGCTCGACCGGGACCGGGCACGTCGCGAGCGCCGCCTCGATGTCCTCCACGCACGCGGCGACCTCGGCCGTCGTCGGCGGGTCGGTGTGCAGGTGCCGCTCGTGCATCCGGACCGAGCCGACGTCGAGCGAGTCGGCCTCGGCCACCCCGGCTGAGAGCTGCTCGCCGCCGAGGACGAGCTCGGTGGAGCCGCCGCCGATGTCGACCACCAGCACCGGTGGCACCGGAGCCTCGAGGTCACCGAGACCACGCACCGCACCGGCGTAGCTGAGCGCGGCCTCCTCGGCCCCGGTGAGCACCTCCGGACGGACGCCGAGCCGGGCCTCGACCCCGTCGGCGAACTCCTCGGCGTTGGCCGCGTCGCGGGTGGCCGAGGTGGCGCAGAACCTCAGCTGCGAGACCTCGTGCTCGGCCAGCAGACCGGCGTACTCCTCGAGCGCGGCGAAGGTCCGCCCGAGGGCCGCCGGCGAGAGCCGCCCGGTGCGATCGACACCCTCTCCCAGCCGCACCATGCGCGCTTCGCGGACCACGACCTCGGGCATCGTGCCGATCAGCAGCTTCACGGTGTTGGTGCCGCAGTCGACCGCCGCCACGATCGGCCGGTCGCCAGCGCCGGCGCTCACGCTCGGTCTCGGTCTCGGTCCTCGACGGGCGTGTCCACGCAGGGACCTGCCTCCCACCACCGGCCGAGCCGCTCGACCACCTCGTCGCCGAGCGGGTTCACCCCGGGTCCGGCCGCCAGGGCGTGCGCGGCGAGCACGTGCAGGCACTTGACGCGGTCGGGCATGCCGCCGGCCGAGATCGCGTCGATCTCGGTCACCGGGTCCAGGCCCGCGGCCGCGGCCACCCGCGCCCGGTCGGCGAGGTAGGCCTCGTGGGCCGCCCGGTAGGCGGTCGCCAGAGCGGTGTCGTCGTCCAGCCGGTCGGCCATCTCCTTCATCGACCCGGAGCCCTCCATCGTCCCGATCCGCGACGCCGCGCGTGGACAGGTGAGGTAGTAGGTCGTCGGGAAGGGGGTGCCGTCGGGAAGGCGCGGCTCGGTCGTCACGACGTCGGGAAGGCCGCAGCCGCAGCGGTGCCCGACGGCGTGGACCGCGCGCGCAGGACGCCCCAGCTGGGTGCGCACGACCTCGGCGTCGCGCGGCTCGAGGCTCACGACACGCTCACCGACGAGAGCCGTCGACCCTCGTCAGCGGGGACTCCTCGGGCGGGGGCGGGTTGCCGGCCACCTCGACCGAGGCCCAGCCCCGGTCCCACCAGGTCGCTGCTGCCTCGACGTCGGGCGGGGCGTCGTCGCTCAGCGTCGCCTCGGGCTCGAGCGGGTCGCCGTTCTCGTCGAGGACGACGTAGGCCGTCTCGCCCGGCATGACGTAGCCGAACCGCTCGCGGGCCTGCTGCTGGACGAAGGCCGGGTCGGACCAGCGGTCCTTCTCCCGGCTGAGGTCGTCGATGGCGCCCTCCTGGTCGACGATCTGCGACTTCAGGTCGACGATGTGCGCGCGCTGCTGGAGGTAGGCCCGCATGGAGGAGGCGTAGGAGATCGTCAGCACGGCCACGACGAGGACCAGCACAGCCATCCGGCCGGTGATCCGCGGCCGCCGTCGCACGGCAGCGCCCTGGACGCCGACCGCCGGCTGGCCGGGGCTCACCACGCTCGCGCCCCCCGTGAGCCGGGGACGGGCGCCGGCCCGAGGGGGCGGGCGGCGTGGGGCGGGGCGCTGGGTCATCGCTGAATGATCGCCGGTCAGACCGCGAAGCGCGGGAAGGCTGCGGCGCCGGCGTAACGCGCGGCGTCGCCGAGCTCCTCCTCGATGCGCAGCAGCTGGTTGTACTTCGCGACGCGCTCGGAGCGCGCCGGCGCCCCGGTCTTGATCTGACCGCAGTTGGTGGCCACCGCGAGATCGGCGATCGTGGTGTCCTCGGTCTCGCCAGAACGGTGGCTCATCATGCAGCGGAAGCCGTTGCGGTGGGCGAGGTCGACCGAGTCGAGCGTCTCGGTCAGCGAGCCGATCTGGTTGACCTTGACCAGCAGGGCATTGGCCTGGCCGCCGTCGATGCCGCGCTGGAGCCGCTCGACGTTGGTCACGAAGAGGTCGTCACCCACGATCTGGACCCGGTCGCCGACCTGGTCGGTCATCTTCTTCCACCCGGCCCAGTCCTCCTCGTCGAGGGGGTCCTCGATGGACACGATGGGGTAGGCGGCCGCCAGCTCGGCGTAGTAGGCCGTCATCTCCTCGGCCGACTTTGAGCCGCCCTCGAAGGCGTAGGCACCGTCGGTGCAGAACTCCGTGGCGGCGACGTCGAGCGCGAGCACGATGTCGTGGCCCATCCGCAGCCCCGCGGACTCGACGGCCTCGACGATGAGGTCGAGCGCGGCGCGGTTGGAGTCGAGGTTCGGCGCGAACCCGCCCTCGTCACCGAGTCCGGTGGCCAGACCGCGCTTCTTCAGCACCGCCTTGAGCGCGTGGTAGACCTCGGCGCCGGTGCGCAGCGCCTCGCGGAACGTCGGCGCGCCGATCGGCGCCACCATGAACTCCTGGACGTCGACGTTGGAGTCGGCGTGCGAGCCGCCGTTGAGGATGTTCATCATCGGCACCGGCAGCACGTGCGCGTTCGGGCCGCCGATGTAGCGGTACAGCGGCAGTCCGGCCGACTCCGCCGCCGCCCGTGCGACGGCGAGCGAGGCCCCCAGGATGGCGTTCGCGCCGAGCTCGGCCTTGTTCGGCGTGGCGTCGAGGTCGAGCATCGTCTGGTCGACCACGCGCTGGTCGTCGGCGGCGAGGCCCTCCAGCGCGGGGCCGATCCGCTGCACGACGCCCTCCACGGCGCCCTGGACCCCCTTGCCGAGGTAGCGGTCACCGCCGTCGCGCAGCTCGACGGCCTCGAACGCGCCGGTCGAGGCGCCGCTGGGCACCGCCGCGCGGGCGAGCACGCCGTCGTCGAGGAGCACCTCGACCTCGACGGTGGGGTTGCCGCGTGAGTCGAGGATCTCGCGCGCGCCGACTGCTTCGATGACTGCCACTGGTCTGCTCCTGGTCGTGCGGGTGTCCCCCGGCGGGCGTCCGGGACGTGCGAACCACCCTAGACCCCGGGCGGGGTGCTCCCGGGGACCTGCGACCGCGCGCGGTCAGCGTCCGGCCGCCACCCGGCGCACTGCGGCCCGGAGGGCCTGCTCGGGGTCGACGCCGGCCTCGCGGGACTCGACGACCAGCGCGAGGAGCCGGTCCCCGAGGTCCTCCTCGGCGGAGACCGGGCGTTCGCTGCGAGCGCCACCTCGACGCGCGACGGGCGCCACCTCGGCCCCGTCGGCGCGGTCCAGCCGGTCCAGCCGGTCCAGACGGTCGAGGACCTTCTCGGCCAGCAGCAGGGCCGGCAGGGCGGGCGGCAGGCCCTGGGTCACCGAGGTGCGCGGCTTCTCCTGGGCCTTGATCGCCTGCCACGCGTCGTCGACCTCCCCGGCCGTGAGCGCCGTCGGCGCACCCGACCCCTCCACCTGCTCGCCGAGCACGTGGGGGTTGCGCCGGACCATCTTGGCGGTCACCTCACGCGCCACGTCGTCGAGGGTGAACTCGCCGGCCTGCTCGGCGATCGCGGTGTGCAGGAAGACCTGGAGCAACAGGTCGCCGAGCTCCTCGCGCAGCGGGCCGGGGTCGCCCGCCTCACCGCCCACCTCGATCGCCTCGACGGTCTCGTGCGTCTCCTCGAGCAGGTGGCGCACCAGCGACCGGTGGGTCTGCGCGGCCTTCCAGGGGCACTCGGCCCGCAACCGGCGCACGACCTGGGCGAAGTCGAGGACCGGTTCGGTCACGAGCGGCTCAGCCTCCGCAGCGCTGCGAGTCCGGCAGGGACTTCACGTAGGAGGTGTACTCGGGGTTCGGCTGGCCGGTGTCGTCGACGGGGTCGCTCAGACCGAGGACCGCGGCGCTGCTGCTGGCGGTGGAGGTCGACGCGTCCTCGGGCACCCACGAGCCGTCCTCGGCCAGGGTGATGCCGATCGAGGGGTCGATCTCGACGCCGTTCTGGCTCAGCCACGAGGCGAACAGCTGGGCCCCGCGGTCCTGGGCCTCCGCGGGCTTGACGTCCTCCCGACCCTCCGCGGCCAGGGCCTGCTCCCCCGCGGCGAGGGCGACCTCGTTGACGTAGGCGTCCGCGCTCTGCACGTCGACCAGGGCGGCCCGGGCGTCCTCGGGCAGCGAGGTCAGGGTCTGGGCGGACTGGGCGCGCACCGTGTCGTAGTACGAGCCGGGTGTGACGGCGTAGTCGGCGGCGAACTGCTCCGCGGCCAGCTTGCGGGCCAGGTTGCCGGCGACCCCGCGACGCAGCTCGCCCCGGGCGACGGCTCCGACGTCGGCGCCGAAGGCGCCGGAGTCGATGGCCTCGCAGAAGTACGAGGCGTACTCGTCGACGGTGCCGGAGCTGAGGCTGGCGCCGTCGACCTCGACCGCCACGCCGGGGCGGAAGTCGGTGCCGGCGACGCTGCACGCGCTCAGTGCCGCGGCGAGGGCGACCGGCACGAGCGCCGACCCCACGAGACGACGGACGCTCAGCTGGCTCACCGGGTTCCTCCGGACGTCGGGACGGGGCTCGCGGGGGCCTCCACCGGATCGAGGACCGAGTCGATCACCCCGCGGGCCCATTCAAGCAGGGCGATGCCCACCAGCGGGCGACCGGTCGCTCCCGGCGTCCCCGGGCGTGGCACCAGGACCGACCCGGCCTGGGTCTTGAGGATCGACTTCGGGTAGAGCCGCTGGAGGCGCACGACCCGCGAGTCGGCCAGGGCGACGGGGGCGAAGCGCACGTTGCGTCCCGCGATGGTGACCTCGCCGATGCGCGCCTGACGCGCGCGGGCCCGGAAGCGGGCGACCAGCATCAGCGAGACCGCCTCCACCGGCGGCTCGCCGTAGCGGTCCTGCAGCTCGGCCCCGATGCCGTCGACGTCGGCGTCGGAGCGCACCTCGGCGAGCCGTTTGTAGATCTCCAGCCGCAGCCGCTCGCTGGGGATGTAGTCGTGCGGCAGGTGGGCCTCCACCGGCAGCTCGATGCGGACCTCGTCGAGGTCCGGCTCGGCGCCGTCGCCGCGGAAGTCGGCCACCGCCTCCCCGACCAGACGGACGTACAGGTCGAAGCCGACGTCCGCGATGTGACCGGACTGCTCGCCACCGAGCATGTTGCCGGCGCCTCGGATCTCGAGGTCCTTCATCGCGATCGCCATGCCGCCGCCGAGGTCGGAGTGCTGGGCCAGGGTGGCCAGCCGCGCGTGGGAGGTCTCGGTCAGCGGCTTCTCGGCCGGGTAGAGGAAGTAGGCGTAGGCACGCTCGCGGCTGCGGCCGACCCGCCCCCGCAGCTGGTGGAGCTGGGAGAGACCGAGGGTGTCGGCGCGCTCGATGATCATGGTGTTGGCGTTCGAGACGTCGAGGCCGGACTCGACGATCGTGGTGCAGACCAGCACGTCGAAGGTCTTCTCCCAGAAGTCGACCATCACCTGCTCGAGCTGGTGCTCGCCCATCTGACCGTGGGCGACCGCGACCCGCGCCTCCGGGACGAGCTCACGGATCCGGGCGGCCGCCTTCTCGATCGAGGTGACGCGGTTGTGGATGTAGAAGACCTGCCCGTCGCGCAGCAGCTCGCGCCGCACGGCCGCGGTGACCTGCCGGTCCTCGTAGGCGCCGACGTAGGTCAGCACCGGGTGGCGCTCCTCGGGCGGGGTGGTGATGGTCGACATCTCCCGGATGCCCGTGACCGCCATCTCCAGGGTCCGCGGGATCGGCGTGGCGCTCATCGAGAGCACGTCGACCGAGGTCCGCAGCCGCTTCATCTGCTCCTTGTGCTCGACACCGAAGCGCTGCTCCTCGTCGACGATGATCAGGCCGAGGTCCTTGACCCGGATGTCGGGGTTGAGCAGGCGGTGGGTGCCGATGACGATGTCGACCGTGCCGTCGGCGAGCCCGGCGACCACGTCGCGGGCCTCGCTGTCGCTCTGGAAGCGGGAGAGGCCCTTGACGACCACGGGGAACCCGGTCATCCGCTCGCAGAAGGTCGACAGGTGCTGGGTCACCAGCAAGGTGGTCGGCACGAGGACGGCGACCTGCTTGCCGTCCTGGACGGCCTTGAAGGCGGCCCGGACGGCGATCTCGGTCTTGCCGTAGCCGACGTCGCCGCAGACCAGCCGATCCATCGGCACGGTCTGCCGCATGTCGGACTTGACCTCCTCGACGGTGGTCAGCTGGTCGACGGTCTCGGTGAACGGGAACGCGTCCTCGAGCTCACGCTGCCACGGGGTGTCGGGCCCGAAGGCGTGCCCCTTGGTGGCCCGGCGCGCGGCGTAGAGCTTGATCAGCTCGGCCGCGATCTCGCGCACGGCCTTGCGCGCGCGACCCTTGCGCCGCGCCCAGTCACCGCCGCCGAGGCGGTCGAGGCTCGGCTGCTCGCCGCCCACGTACCGCGTGACCTGGTCGAGCGCGTCGGCCGGCACGTAGAGCCGGTCCGGCGGCGCGCCCCGCTTCGAGGCGCCGTACTCCAGCACGAGGTACTCGCGCACCGCGCCCTGGACCTCGCGCTGCTTCATCTCCACGAAGCGGCCCACGCCGTGCTGCTCGTGCACCACGAAGTCGCCGGCGGCCAGCTCGAGGGGGTCGATCTGGCGCCGCCGACGCGCCGGCATGGCGCGCATGTCCCGGGTGGAGGCACGCTGGCCCGACAGGTCCTGCCCGGTCAGGAGGGCGACGCGGTTGGTGTCGTCGACGAAGCCCAGCGTCAGGTCGGCGCAGGTCACCTCGACCACGCCAGGGTGCGGCGTCTGGTCGCCGGGCTCGGTGAGGATGGCCGGCACGTCGTGCTCGCCGAGGGCCTCGACCATCCGCTGCGCGGGCCCGTGGCCGGCGTGGACGACGACCACGCGGTAGCCCTCGGAGCGCCAGGTCTCCAGGTCGGCGATCGCCTGCTCGACGTCGCCGCGGTAGGCCTGGGCCGGCACCGCCGGCAGCGTGCGCACCGAGACGGTCTCGACGTCGGGACCGGGGGCGGTGGCGTCGTCGAGCCCGAAGGGGCTCATCGTCCACCACGGCCGGTCGCCGGCCAGGCTGCGCTCACGGACCTCGGCCAGGCTCTGGTAGGAGGCGGCCCCGAGGTCGATCGGCGCCGATCCGCCGCCGGCCGCGGCCGCCCAGCTCGCACCCAGGAACTCCTCGCTCGTCGCGACGAGGTCGTGGGCCCGGCTGCGGGCCCGCTCGGGGTCGAGGACCAGGACGTGGGCGCCGACCGGCATCAGGTCGACGAGCATCTCCATGTCCTCGACCAGGGCCGGGGCCAACGACTCCATCCCCTCCACGGCGATCCCCTGGGCGAGCTTGTCGGTCAGCTCGCGCAGCTGCGGGTGCGCCCGGCCCAGCTCGGCGGCCCGAGCCCGCACGTCCTCGGTCAGCAGCAGCTCGCGGCACGGCGGGGCCCACAGCCGCTCGACGGTCGTCAGGGTGCGCTGGTCGGCCACCGAGAAGCTGCGGATCTCCTCGACCTCGTCGCCCCACAGCTCCACGCGCAGCGGGTGCTCCTCGGTGGGGGGGAAGACGTCGAGGATGCCGCCGCGCACCGCGAACTCCCCACGCTTCTCGACGAGGTCGACGCGGGAGTAGGCCGCCTCGGACAGCTTGCGCACCAGGTCCTCCAGGGGCGCGTCCTGGCCCTGGGTGACCTCGACCGGCTCGAGGTCGCCCAGACCCCGGACCTGGGGCTGGAGCACGGAGCGGACCGGAGCGACCACGACCCGGAGCGGGCCCGTGCCGGGGCTGGTGCCGGGGTGGCACAGGCGCCGCAGCACGGCCAGCCGGCGCCCGACGGTGTCGCTGCGCGGGCTCAGCCGCTCGTGCGGCAGGGTCTCCCAGCTCGGGTAGAGCGCGACGTCCTCGGGGTCCAGGAGGCTGCCCACGGCCGCGACGAGGTCCTCGGCCTCCCGGGAGGTCGCGGTCACGGCGAGCACGCTGCCGCCGGCGCCGGCCAGCCCCGCCACCAGGAACGGGCGCAGGGCCTCGGGACCGGTCAGCTCGAGGGTGCGCACGCCGGCCACCCGGGCGTCGCCCAGGGTCGCGGCCAGGGTGGCGTCGGCGAGGACGGCCGCGGTCAGTCCGGGCAGGGACACGGATCTCCTTGGTGAGGGCAGCAGCAACGCCCCCTGCCGGCACGGCGAGGAGGTGCGGAGCCGATGCTACGCGGGGCCGGACGGGTGACCTCGCCGGACCGGACGGGTGACCTCGCCGGACCGGTCAGGCCTCGGTGCCGTGCTCGCGCACGAAGGCCACGATCTGCTCGGCCAGCTCGGGCCGGCACACGATGAGGTCGGGGAGGTAGACGTCGTCCTGGTTGTAGCGCAGCGGGCTGCCGTCGACCCGGGAGGTGAAGAGCCCACAGGCGCGGGCGACCGCCACCGGGGCCGCGGAGTCCCACTCGTACTGACCGCCGGCGTGGACGTAGGCGTCGGTGACGTCGCGCACCACCGACATCACCTTGACGCCGGCCGAGCCCATCGCGACCAGCTCGGCGTCGAGCTGCTCGCCCAGGGCGTGGACGAAGGCCGGTGGACGGCTGCGCGAGACTGCGATCCGGGGGCGTTGCGACGTGCGCACCGGGACGACCCGTGGCGACCCGGTGGAGAAGGTCTCACCGAGCGCGGACTGCGCGACCGCTCCTGCGACGAGGTCACCCTCGCCGGACCCCTCGGGTCCGCTGCCGGCGCCGCGCTGCCACAGCGCGACGTGGACGGCCCAGTCGTCGCGGGGCGGCTCCGAGAACTCGCGGGTGCCGTCGAGGGGGTCGATGATCCACACCCGGTCCGCGCCGAGGCGGGCCTTGTCGTCCTTGCCCTCCTCCGACAGCACGGCGTCGTCGGGTCGGGCCTGGGCCAGGAGGTCCATCAGCAGCTCGTGGGCGGCGGCGTCGCCGGCGTCCTTGAGGTCACGCCCGGTCAGGCCCTCGGCGCGGACCTCGAGCAGCCGGCGACCGGCGGCCTCGGCCAGCCACGCGGCCAGCGCGTGGTCGTCGGTGGCGACGTCCGGGGGCAGGGGGGCCGGGGCAGAGGAGGACATCGCCGCAGCCTAGCGAGCCTGCGGGCCGGTGCGGGGGCCACCTCCGGAACCCCCCGGCTGTGCTCGCGTCGCCGAGCAGCACCAGCGGCTCGGGCAGGTTGACGACCAGACGATCGGCGGCGCAGGCCTCGAGCACGGCCTCGAACGCCTCCGGCCCAGGCTGGACAGGCTCGCCAGGCTGGACAGGCCGACCTGACGGCGATCGCGGGTGCCGCAGGTGGCCAGGCGAGCCCCGGGCACGCCTCGAGCGCCTCGGCGCTGGACGCCGTGAGCTGCCGATCCGACCAGCGGTCCTCCTCGGCGCCATCGGGACCCGCGTGCTTCTCGTTGGTGACCACGCTGACGCGGCGGGCCCCGTCCCGGACCCTCAGGCTCAGGTCGGGGGCGGACTGGTCGTGGACGATCAGGTGGACGTCGCCGGCGTAGTCCTGGGCGCGAACGGCGTCGACGCCGGCCAGGCGGCGCGAGCCACCGTGGGCGAGGACCACGACGGTCACCGACGGTGGATCCAGTCTCATGGCAGAGCAGGCAGCACCCTCAGTAGGCGCCCTTGCCGCTGACCACCACGCGCAACGTGCTCAAGCAGATCGCCAGGTCGCGTCGGATCGTGATGTTGTCGGTGTAGTCGAGATCGAGCGAGACCGCCTGGTCCCAGTCGAGGTCCGAGCGCCCCCGTACCTGCCACAGCCCGGTCATGCCCGGCCGGACGGCGAGGCGACGTCGCGTGGTCGGCGAGTACGCCGCGACCTCCTCCGGCAGCGCCGGGCGCGGCCCGACCAGCGACATCTCCCCGCGCAGGACGTTGACCAGCTGGGGCAGCTCGTCGAGCGAGGTCGTGCGCAGGAAGCGCCCGATGCGCGTGACGCGGGGGTCCTGACGGACCTTGAACAGCAGACCGTGGCCGTCGTCGAGGTGGCGCAGCTCGGCCTTGGCCAGCTCGGCGTCGGCCCTCATCGTGCGCAGCTTGTAGATGGTGAAGGGACGTCCCTGCTGACCGACGCGGGTCTGGCGGAAGACCGCGGCACCGGCCGAGTCGAGGCGGACCACGACGACCAGGGCGAGCAGCACGGGCGCCAGCACGACGAGCAGGACCGCGGCACCGAGGCGGTCGACGACGTCCTTGACCGCGAGGACGGCGGCCGAGGGTCGGCTCGGGGTGACGTGGGCCAGGACCGTGCCGCCCACGTGGTGCAGGTCGACGCGGTGCCGGTCGACCCCGTCGACCCCGGTGGGGACCAGGAGGCGGACACCGGTCGACTCCAGCGCCCAGCCGAGCTCGCGCAGCGACGGCGCGCCGGCAGCGACCTGCGCCGGCGAGGGGGCCAGGGCGGCCACCGCGTCGACGCCCTGCTCGACCGCGCGGCGCGCGACGATGTCGGCCAGCGTGGTGCCGCTCGCGGCGGGGAGGTGGTCGGTGGTGTCGAGGACGTCGCGGACCTCGAGGCCCGAACGGTCCGCCCACTCGCTCGCGAGGTCGTAGGCCTGGTCCTGCCCGACGACCAGGACGCGCAGCGGGCGAACCCAGCGGCCCAGGCCGGCGCGGGCGGCCACGAGCACCAGCGCGGCAGCGGCCACCATCCAGAAGGCCGGGGCGAGTGCCGCCTCGGTCACGGGCGTCGCGACGACGAGCAGCGCCACCGCGCCCAGGGAGGCGAGGACGCCGGTACCGGCGGTGCTGCGCGAGGAGGTCAGTCCCGAGGAGCGCAGCGACAGCGCGCACACGACGGCGAGCCAGACGCCGAGGACGAGTCCGGTCACGGGACCGGCCCCACGCAGGAGACCGACCGCGAGCGCGGCGGCGCCCGACAGACCTGCCTGGACGAGCACCAGCACGGCGTGACGGGCGCGCACCCGGTCCGGGGCCGGCACGCTCTCGGGCGCGGGCTTCGGCACCGACCGCAGCGTGGGTCGTCCCAGGCCGAGGTCTCGGTCCTGCACCGTGGCTGTCACGAAACGTCCCCTTCAAAGATGCGCTGCGACCCCCCGACGGGTCGATGTCACCTCGACTCTCGCGCCTAGAGGCGGCCTCGAGGGCTCTCAGCAGGGTCTTTCCTCAGATTTGGTGACCCTCGTACTTCGTCATGCTGGCGGGGCCCCCGGCGACCGACCCGACGGGCGCACGGTGCAGGGCGGCCACCGCGGCCAGCTGCGAGCCGACCCCGAGCTTGCGCAGCACGGAGGCGACCTGGGTGCGCACGGTGGAGGGCGAGGAGCCCAGGGAGCGGGCGATCATCTGCACGCTGCGACCCTCGCCCAGGCCGGTGAGCACCTCGTGCTCACGGGGGGTCAGCCGCGACAGCCGCCCGGCGGGCTCGTCGAGGTCGGGGACCCACGGCGGCCGGACCGTCGACAGCGAGGCCGCCACCGCAGGCGCGACGGGCAGGGCCGAGCTCGGGGGCGGGACGGTCGAGGACGGGGCCGGCGCAGTCGAGGGCACTGCCGCGACGGCGGCACAGACGGCGTCCAGGCCGGCGTCGGCACGCAGCACGGTGGAGGCACCGACTCCCTGCAGGGCCCAGACGGCGTCGACGCCGAAGGATCCGACCAGGGCGACCCAGGGTCGCCCCAGGGACAGGACCTCCTCGACCAGCGACCACAGTTCCGGCAGGTCGTGGTCGTGATGGATGAGCAGGGCGACGCCGTCGCACGGAGGGGCTCCCCCGCTCCAGACGCGCGCGTCCACGCCGCGGCGGACGAGAGCACCGACGCCGACCTCGACGACCATCGCCGGTCGTCCCACCACCCAGACCGGTGTCATCACCGCCGCACCTCCCTCATCGATCCGCGTGTCCCCCCGAGGAACGCTCGGCGCCGCACGCACCCGATCGTGCGACCGGTCAAGCATGGGTCGCCGCAGAGCCGGTCTGGTCCACCTCGCCGTCCTTTACCCTGATTTCGGGATGGCCGAGCCACCTGGCGCGGGCCCGGTCGTTCGCTCTGACCCATGAGGCGGGTCGCCCTCGCGCCCCTGGCATCGCTACCGTGACCCGTGCCGCTGCCCCGTACGGAGGGGGCCGAGGTCGGGCGCCGGGGTCGGGCCGGACGTCGGTGGGCCGGGAGATGGAGACCACGTGGAGGCTCGGGGCGGGGCGGGGCAGTCGGCTGTGGCCGGTCGGGGCAGCTATCGCGTGCTCATCGTCGAGGACCACGTGCTCTTCGCCGAGTCGCTCGAGCTGGCCCTCTCGGTCGAGGGCTACGACGCGGTACGGCTGCCGCCCCCGCCTGCGGGGGCCAGCGCCCGCCGGGTCGTCACCGACGCCCTGGCGGCCAGGCCGCAGACCGTGCTGCTCGACCTGCAGCTCGGCGACTTCGGCGACGCGGAGCCGCTGATCCGCCCACTGGCCGAGGCCGGCGTGAACGTCGTCATGGTCACCAGCACCGACGACCCGGCTCGCCTGGGCGGCTGCGTGCGACGCGGCGCCCGGGCGCTGGTGAGCAAGTCGCAACCACTCAACGAGATCATGGGCGTCGTGCGGCGCCTCCACCAGGGCCAGCAGGTGATGACCATCGCCGAGCGGGAGGCCCTGCTGCAGGCCTGGCAGGAGGAGCGGGCCTCGATGGAGTCCGACCTCGCCCGGCTGGAGACCCTCTCGACGCGGGAGCGGGAGGTGCTCGGGGCGCTGATGACCGGGCGGACGGTCCGGGAGATCGCCCAGGCCAAGGTGGTCTCGGAGGCGACGGTCCGCACCCAGGTCAAGGCGGTGCTCGCCAAGCTCGGGGTCGCCTCGCAGCTCGCCGCAGTGGGGCTGGCCCACCAGGTCGGGTGGCGCCCGCCCACCGACGACCCCCCGGGCTCCTAGCACCGCAGCGAGGGTCTCGAGAGGCTCGCTCGTCAACCACCGCGCAAACAGGTGCGACTCCTGATCTCCCTCCACCAACCTCCTCAGACTCTATCTTTCGAACACGTGTTCTAGTATCATCGACCTATGCCCGCCACCGCACCCTCCTTCGCCGAGGAGGCCCCGACCCGCACCGGTCTCCTCGCGAGCGCGCGGTCGGCGCGGGCCGCGCGCGACGCCGCTGAGGTAGCGCTGCTCGTGGCGACGATCGAGTGGTGCGCCGCGCACCGCGTCACCCGCGAGGACCAGGCGGCCTGGCTGGCCGGCTACGGCGAGCACGGACTGTCCCTGGGTGGGCGGGGATGCCCCCTCGTGCGCGAGTCCGCGGTCACCGAGCTCGCAGCGGCGCTGGGCCTCTCGACCGCGGCCGGGACGGCCTACGTCGGCGAGGCCCTCGAGCTGCGCTACCGCCTGCCCCGTCTCTGGGAGCGGGTTCTCGCCGGCGCCTGCCCGGTCTGGCGCGCCCGGCGCGTCGCGGCCCGCACCACCATCTTGTGCGAGGACGGCGCCGACCACGTCGACACCCACGTCGCCGGCTTCGCACACTCGCTGTCCCTGGCCCAGCTCGAGCGAGTCCTCGACGACACCCTGCTGCGCTTCGACCCCGACCAGGCCGAGACCCGGCGCCGCGCCGCCAGCGAGTCTCGTCGCGTCGACCTCGACCTCGACCGGGTTGCCCCGGACGGCATCGTGCAGCTGCGTGCCGGCCTCGATCTCGCGGACGCCATCGACCTGGAGGCCGCCGTCAGCGATCGCGCCCACACCCTGGGCCGCCTCGGCTGCGCCGAGTCGTTGCCGGTGCGCCGTTCGCTGGCCCTGGGCGACCTCGCCCGCGGCCAGGCAGTCCTCGGCAGCACCGACATCGAAGCTGAGAGCGAGGGAACCGCTGGCGACGTCGTCGACGGTCGGCACCGCCCGAGGGGACGACAGGTCGTGGCCTACCTCCACCTCTCGCGGGCCGCGATCACCGGCTGCGCGTGCGGCTGCGACTGCACCCCCCGGCGCACTGACCCCACGGAGGCCATCGGCCGGCTCGACGGCCGTCACCCGACCCGGTCCCCGATCTCGACCGAGGTGTTCCGCGACTGGTGCTCCACCGCAGCGCAGATCACCATCCGGCCCGTGCTCGACCTGGCCGAGACCATCCACTGCGAGTCCTACGAAGCCTCCGACCGCCTCAAGGATCAAACCGTCCAACGCGACGGCACGTGCGTCTTCCCCTTCTGCACCCGGCCGGCATCAGCCTGCGACCAGGAGCACCCGGTCCCCTGGCCCGCCGGCCCCACCGCGACCCACAACCAGGCCGCCGTCTGCCGCAAGCACCACCGCCACAAGACCCACCTCGGCTGGAGCTACACGGTGCTGACCCCGGGCCTCTACCTGTGGACCAGCCCGACCGGGCTGCGCTACCTGCGCTCCCACGTCGGCACCCACGAGATCGACAAGCCCACACCACCGGCGCAGCCACCGGAACCGCTGGCCCAGGAACCACCGCCACCGCGACGCGTTCGCGTCCCGTGGCAGCAGTCGAGCCGCCTACCCGCAGGACCGGCCACCTCCTCCTGCGCGGGCTCGCCATCTGGGCCCACTGACGAGGTCCCGCCACCCTTCTGACCTACGGACGGGTGGATCGCGGTTCAGAGGACCGCGCGGTCGCGGTACTTCGCCAGCACGACCTCGAGCTCCACGGACACGAATCCGAGACCCTCGTTGATGGCGCGCATCCACACGTTCTCCTCGTCGCTGCTCGTCCTGACCCGGTTTTGTGCGTCCGTGATCGCGCGCGGCAAGCAGCGATGCGGTCTTGACCGCGCGGCCCAGCTGCCACCCCCGGTACGGGCGCACGACTATGGTCCCCTCGATCTGCGCCGGTCGTAGCGCGTCAGCCGCTACGACCGGGCACGTCCAGGCGGCGACGAGACGGAGGTGGGCTGCCAGTCGAGCTCGCAGTGGGGTGCCTCCGCATCGACGAGACCCTTGAGCACACCGACCTGGGCCCGGAGGTGGTCGGGGACCCCGTCCACGTGGGTCGTGACCA
Organism: uncultured Actinomycetota bacterium; assembly: GCA_963822495.1. Taxonomy (GTDB): domain Bacteria; phylum Actinomycetota; class Actinomycetes; order Propionibacteriales; family Nocardioidaceae; genus Nocardioides. The sequence goes on from CAWGHQ010000012.1 coordinate 60,045, forward strand.
CGAAGCCCTCCGGCGGCTGCAGCGCTGGCGACGAATCGGTCCGCCGAGGGGGGAGCCAGGGTCTCGGCACTCTGGAGGAGCCGGGTGCCGATGCCTCGACGCTGGCGGGAGTGAAGGACCGAGACCGACACCCAGCACGTGTCGGGCGTGTCGTATGCGACCGAGCAGCTCGCGATGCCGACCAGCCGGTCGTCCTCGAAAGCTCCCACCAACGCCGAGTCGTCACCGAGGCTCGCCCCCGGACGTCGCCCGCGAAGCTGAGGACCAGCGCCGATGGTGATCCGGCGGACGGGCGTCCGCTAGGAGTTGAAGCTCTGCTGGGTCCGCTCGAGCCCGTGGGTCACCAGCGACTCCACGGCGTCCGCCGCGGCGTCGACCTGGAACGGCAGCTCGGTCCGCTCGGGCTTGGCGTAGTCGGAGAGGACGAAGTCGGCGACGTCCTGGCGTCCGGGTGGGCGGCCGATGCCGGCGCGCACCCGGTAGAACTCGCCGGTGCCCAGGGACGCGCGCAGCGAGCGCAGCCCGTTGTGGCCGTTGTCGCCACCCCCACGCTTGACCCGCAGCGTGGCGAAGGGGAGGTCGAGCTCGTCGTGCACCACCACCAGGCGCTCGGCGGGCACCTGGTAGAAGCTCGCGAGCGCCTTCACCGGCCCGCCGACCTCGTTCATGAACGAGCGGGGTCGCACCAGCACGACCCGCGGTCCGCCCTGGCCCGGCACGCCGAGGCGGCCCTCGACGACCTCGGCGCGGCCCGACTTGTGGGCGCGGAAGGAGGACCCCAGCCGCCCGGCGAGCTCGTCGGCCACCCGGTAGCCGATGTTGTGCCGGTGGCCGGCGTAGGTCGGTCCCGGGTTGCCCAGTCCTACGACGAGCCAGGGCTCGTTGCCGGACGTCGCGCTCACGAGAGCCTCCTCGGCGTCGGGGAGCAGATCGGGCGGTGGCTGCGAACCGTCACCCCCACGTGCGGGTGTCACCGGTGCCACGACTCGGCCCAGGAACCACCTGAGCCGCGCTCCGATCACTCCTCGTCGCCGCCCTCGGAGGACTCGGAGTCCTGCGTGGAGTCCGCCTCGGCGGCGGCGTCCTCGTCGGACTCGTCGCGCTCGATGCCGGCCTCGGCCTCGGCCTCTTCCAGCTCGGCCTCGACGTCGGCCTGGGTGGGCGCCTCGGTCACGTTGACCACCATGGACTCGGCATCGGTGACCAGCGTGGAGCCGGAGGGCAGCGTGAGGTCCGAGGCGTGCACCTGGGTACCTGCCGGCAGCCCCTCGATGCTGACCTCGATGCTCTCGGGGATGTGGGTGGCCTCGGCCTCGAGGGTCAGGGTCGCGTTCTCGAGCACGACGAGGGTGTCGGGACCGGCCTCGCCCACCAGGTGCACGTCGACGTCGACGGTGACGCGCTCGCCGGTACGCACCGCGACGAAGTCGATGTGCTCGAGGGTGCGGCGGATCGGGTCGACCTGGACCTGCTTGGTCAGCGCCAGCTGGGACTCGCCGTCGATCTCCAGCTCGAGCAGCGCGTTGGTGCCGCCCTTCTTCAGCGCCAGCCACGTGTCGTGGCCCGGCAGCGTGAGGTGACGGGGCGCGTCGCCGTGGCCGTAGACGACCGCCGGCACCTTGTCGGAACGTCGGATGCGGCGAGCCGCACCCTTGCCGAACTCGGTCCGGGTCTCTGCCGTGATCTTCTCCGCAGCCATCGCGTGCTCCTGTGCTCGTCTCGGGGGTGGCCGTCTCGTGGCGGCCCGTGGTCCAGGGGTGGTGCCCGGTGGCGGCAGGCGGCGCAACGTGCTCGAGCAGATGGCGCCGCCTCCACGATGATCGGCAGCGCGGCGCCCGGGTCTTCACGACCGGCGCGCCCTGTCGATCACGGAGCGACGACCGGTGGTGCGGTGGCCGTGCTCCCTCGCCGAGGCAATGCCCAACCCTAGACCGCCCGCGTCGCCGGCGACCAATCGGGCCGCCGCCAGAGCGGACTGCCGGACGTGCCGGCTCAGGCGTGCCCGTCGAACATCGAGGTCACCGAGCCGTCCTCGAAGACCTCGCGGATCGCCCGGCCCACCAGCGGTGCGATGGACAGGCAGGTCAGCTTGTCGAACTCGCGGTCGTCGGAGAGGGGCAGGGTGTTGGTGACCACGACCTCGGTCGCCGAGCAGTTCTTGAGCCGGTCCACGGCCGGCTCGGAGAGGATCGCGTGCGTCGCGGCGATGATCACGCCCGCCGCGCCCTCGGCCATGATCGCCTCGGTCGCCTTCACGATCGTGCCGCCGGTGTCGATCATGTCGTCGACCAGGACGCACATCCGCCCGGCGACGTCGCCGACCACGCGGTTGGCGACGGTCTCGTTCGGCCGGTCGGTGCGCCGGGTCTTGTGGATGAAGGCCAGCGGGGCGCCGCCGAGGCGGGCCGACCACCGCTCGGCCACCTTGATCCGGCCGGCGTCGGGAGAGACCACCGCCAGCCGCTGGTCGCCGTACTTGTCGCGGACGTAGTCGGCCAGGATGGGCAGCGCCATCAGGTGGTCGACGGGGCCGTCGAAGAAGCCCTGGATCTGGTCGGCGTGCAGGTCGACGGTGATCAGCCGGTCGGCGCCGGCGGTCTTGAACAGGTCGGCCACCAGACGCGCCGAGATGGGCTCGCGGCCGCGGTGCTTCTTGTCCTGGCGGGCGTAGCCGTAGAAGGGCATCACCACCGTGATCCGGTTGGCCGAGGCGCGCTTGAGCGCGTCGACCATGATCAGGTGCTCCATGATCCACTCGTTGATCGGCGCGGTGTGGCTCTGGATCACGAACGCGTCGCACCCGCGCACGGACTCCTCGTAGCGCACGTAGATCTCGGAGTTGGCGAACTCGTGGGCCGCCTGGGGCACCAGGGGCGTGCCGAGCAGGTCCGCGACCTCCTGCGCCAGCACCGGGTGCGCGCGTCCGCTGAAGACCATGAGGTTCTTCTCGGTGGTCCGCTTCATACCGGTCACGGTGAGCAGCTCCTGAGGTGGTTCGCCGGGGATCGGGTCAGTCTGACGCACGGGGCGGGGACTCCCCCACCCCGGGGGAGCCGGCTCGTCTGCGAGGCCGCCGCCGCCTCGGCCTGGGCGGTGCCGGCCCTGCGCCGGGCCGCCCAGCCCTCGATGGTGCGCTGGGGCCCGGCGCTGAGCGCGAGGCCCCCCGCCGGGACGTCCTCTCGCACCACGGTCCCACCGCCGGTGGCGGCACCGTCGCCGATGCTCACCGGGGCCACGAAGGTGTTGTTCGCGCCGGTGCGGGCGTGCGCGCCGACGCGGGTGCGGTGCTTGGCGACGCCGTCGTAGTTGGCCACGATCGTCCCGGCGCCGATGTTGGTGCCCTCGCCGATCTCGGCGTCGCCGACGTAGGAGAGGTGGGGCACCTTCGCCCCGGCCCCGAGGACCGCGTTCTTGGTCTCCACGAACGCGCCGATCTTGCCGCCGGCGCCGACGCGGGTGCCGGCCCGCAGGTAGGCGAACGGCCCCACCGTGGCCCCGTCCTCGACCACGGCCAGCTGGGCGTGGGTGCGGACCACCCGGGCGCCCGCACCGATCTCGCAGTCCTCGAGGGTCGTGTCCGGACCGACGACGGCGTCCTCGCCGACCACGGTCGCCCCGAGCAGCTGGGTGCCGGGCAGGAGCGTGACGTCCTCGCCGAGCACCACGTCGGCGTGGATCCAGGTCGTCGCGGGGTCCATCACGCTGACGCCGGCGAGCATCCACCGCCGCACGATCCGGTGGTTCAGCTCGCGTCCCAGCTCGGCCAGCTGGACCCGGTCGTTGGCGCCCTCGGTCTGCCGGACGTCCTCGACGGGGTGCGCCCCGACGTGGAGCCCCGACTCGCGCGCCAGCCCGACGAGGTCGGTCAGGTAGTACTCCCCCTTGAGGTTGTCGTTGCGCAGCCGCGGCAGGGTCGCGACGAGGAAGTCGGCGTCGATGGCCAGGATCCCGGAGTTGATCTCACGGATCTCGCGCTGGGCGGGGGTCGCGTCCTTCTCCTCGACCACGGCCTCCACCTCGCCCTCGGCGTCGCGCACGACGCGGCCGTAGCCCGTCGGGGCCGCCACCACCCCCGACAGGACGCTGAGCGCGCAGTCGGAGGCGGCGTGCTCGTCGGCGAAGGCGCGCAGGGTCTCCCCGGTCAGCAGCGGCGTGTCGCCGTAGGCGACCAGCACGGTGCCGGTCACCGCGGCCTGCGCGGCCAGCTCGTCGACGGCGACCCGCACGGCGTGGCCGGTGCCGAGCTGCTCATCCTGCACCGCGAGCAGGGCGTCGGGGCGGTGCTCGGCGACGTGCGCCGCCACCAGCTCGCGCTGGTGGCCGACCACGACCGCCACCCGGCGCGGCTCGAGGGAGCCGACCGCGGCCAGCACGTGGGCGACCATGCTGCGTCCCGCCACGTCGTGGAGCACCTTCGGGGTCTTCGACCTCATCCTCGTCCCGCCCCCGGCAGCGAGAAGGACCACGGTCAGCTCGTTCGTCACGCTCCCCGGGCAGGAGTCGAACCTGCGTCGCTAGTCCTGATTCAAAGTCAGGCGGGCCCTACCGGCAGACCAACCGGGGATAGGGCCCACACGATAGAGCCAGCATCGGGCCGAGCGTGGGCCCCGGCCCACCGAGCACTCCCACTAGGCTCCGGCACGTGGACCTGCCCGTGATGCCGCCCGTGCGGCCGATGCTGGCCAAGGCCGTGACCGGGGTGCCGGACCCGGCCCGCCACGAGGGCGGGCTCTCCTTCGAGCCCAAGTGGGACGGGTTCCGCTGCCTGGTCTTCCGCGACGGCGACGAGGTCGAGCTGGCCAGCCGCAACACCAAGCCCCTGACCCGCTACTTCCCCGAGGTCGTCGCGGCCGTGCGCGAGCAGCTGCCGCGACGCTGCGTGCTCGACGGCGAGCTGTTCGTCGCCTCCGGGGGCCGGCTGGCCTTCGAGACCCTCCAGGAGCGCATCCACCCGGCCGCCTCGCGCGTCGACCTGCTCGCCCGCACCACGCCGGCCGGGTTCGTGGCCTTCGACCTGCTCGCCCTCGGCGACGACCGCCTCGTCGAGCGCCCCTTCGCGCAGCGTCGCGCCGCGCTGGAGGACGCCCTGGCCGGCCTGCCGGCGCAGGGCCCCTGTCACCTGACCCGCACCACCACCGACCGCGCCGAGGCCCAGGAGTGGTTCACCACCTTCGAGGGCGCCGGTCTCGACGGGGTCGTCGCGAAGCCGCTGGGGGCCGCGTACGTCGAGAACGGCCGCACGATGCTCAAGATCAAGCACGAGCGCACCGCGGACGTCGTCCTGGCCGGCTACCGGGAGCACAAGACGAGCACCCCCGAGCGTCCCCTCCTGGGCAGCCTCCTGCTGGGCCTCTACGACGGCGACACCCTCCAGCACGTCGGGGTCAGCGCCAGCTTCACCGAGCGACGTCGCGCCGAGCTGGTAGCCGAGCTCCAGCCGCTGGTGTGCCCGATCACGGAGCACCCCTGGGGCGCCTGGCAGGAGTGGGCGATCGCCAACCCCGACCGGGCGCCGGGCACCCAGAGCCGGTGGAGCGCCGGCAAGGACCTCTCCTTCACCGCGCTGCGCCCCGAGCGGGTGCTGGAGGTCAAGTACGACCACATGGAGGGCCGCCGCTTCCGCCACACCGCGCACTTCAAGCGCTGGCGCGAGGACCGCGACCCCCTCTCGTGCGGCTACGACCAGCTCGACGAACCCGTCCGCTACGACCTGAGCACCGTGCTCTCCGGAGGCAAGTCATGACCGAGACCCCCACCGCCCACTACGACGTCGTCCTGCTCGTCGAGGAGGAGCTCAGCGACGTCGACGCCCGCCAGGTGCGCTCGCTGCACGTCGGCGTCGAGGAGCCCGTGCGCTACCACCTCCTGCTCCCCGTCGAGGACGCCGCGGCGCGCGTCGAGGCGGCCATGGGCACGATGGGCACCACCGGGGACGTCCTCGCCGCTCCGGCCGTGCCCGGCGCCGAGGTCGACCTCGGCGCGGTCCGGGAGCAGTCCGAGCACCGGGCCGGCCAGGACCTCGACGCGAGCGTGGCCGCCGTGGAGGCCGCCGGCGGGCTGGTCGGCTCGCGACGGGCCGTCGACGACGAACCGGTCCGGGCGCTCGCCGCGGTCGTCGCCGAGGTCGACGCGCGGGAGGCGATCATCGTGACCCGGCCCCACGTCGTGGCCGAGTTCCTGCACCTCGACTGGACCTCCAAGGCCCGCCGTCACCTGGGCGTCCCGGTGCTTCACCTCGTCGAGCACGAGACCTTCGACGAGCAGGCCGGCGGCGGCGAGGGCGTCAGCGGCCTCTGAGCACCGGCCCCGGCGGGCAGCGGCCCGGCTCGGTCCTCCGACAGCGGGTTTCGGCCGAGCAGGTCTTGTGAGATCGTGTGGCCCCTGTCGTGACCTCGGGCACGGGCGGGTCGTTGTGACGTGGGAACCGGGGAGGGAACTGTGGCCGACGACGACGTGGACGAGCCGACCGCGCCGTCGCGCGCAGGCGCCGTCGCGCGCCTGCGCCCGGTGGTCGTCGCGCTGGTCGCCGTCGCAGTGGTCGCGCTGGTCGCGGTCGCGGTGACCCGGGTCCTTCCGCTCTCCGACGGCCGCGCAGCCGGCACGCGGTCCCCGGACCGACAGTCCGCGCCACAGAAGCCGAAGCCCGAGCCGCCGCAGAAGGTGCTCGACGCTCTGGTCGCGGCGACCACCGGGGCGACCCTCCCCCGGGCGCCGGGCGACCCGTCGCCGCGGGCCGGCACCGACGGCGTCGTGGTGCGCCCGGAGCAGGTGCTCGCGGTCCGCGATGCGCCCGACGGCCGTCCCTTCGCCAAGGTCGGCCCCACCCAGGTCGGCGAGCTGTGGCTGCCAGAGATCGCCCGCAAGGATGCGTGGACCCAGGTGATGCTGCCGTCCCGCCCGAACGGGTCGACCGGGTGGGTGCGGACCTCCCTGGTCGAACGACGCAGCTCGCCCTACCTGGTGCGGGTGCACGTGGGCTCTCGCACCCTGGAGCTGTTCGACGAGGGCCGCCTCGACGGCACCTGGCCGGTCGCGGTCGGCGCGCCCGCGACCCCCACCCCGACCGGACGCACGTTCGTGCTCGGATCGATCACGGACCCGAACCAGTCCTACTCACCGGTGATCCTGCCGCTGGGCTGGCACAGCGACACGCTCGACAGCTACGGCGGCGGTCCTGGCACCGTCGCGCTCCACACGTGGCCGGACGCATCCGTGTTCGGCACCGCGGCCAGCCACGGCTGCATCCGCGTTCCGGCCGATGCGCTGGACCGGCTCACCCAGGTGCCACTCGGCAGCCTGGTGGTCATCGATGACAAGTAGCGGGCACCACGCCCCCTGCAGCGGAGGACGAACATGAGAACACCGACCAAGGCCGGCATCGCCGGCGTCGCGCTCGCCACGGCCGGCGCCCTGATGCTGGCGCCGAGCGCGAGCGGGACCCACCAGTCGGCATCGTCGGCCTTCGGCGTCTCGGCCGGCGGCCAGGCCGGCATGCCCATGGCCCAGTACCCGGAGGGGCCGCGCGAGGCCGGTGGCCAGCTCCCGGACCAGCTCGGTCCCCTGGCCTCTGGTGGAGCGCTCACCGTGACCGCCGGGAACGACCAGGCCACGGCCGAGCTCACGGACCTGTCGTTGGGAGGGGTGGTGCCCCAGCTCCCGCCGGAGGTCACCGATGCCATCGGTCAGCTCACTCCGCTCTGTACGACCTTCACCCAGGTCGGAGAGGGAGGGGCGGACGCCGCCCTGCTCGCCCTGAACCAGGGGATCAACCAGATCCCGGGCCTCGGCGATCTCGCTGAGCTCCCGGACGGCGCTGCGGCCACGGAGTTCTGCAACGGGGTCCTCGGTGTCGAGGGCCCGAACCTCGCGGACATCGGGTCCCTGCAGACCCAGTGCCAGGGCGACACCGGTGGCGTCACGCTGAGCGGCGTCTCCGTCCTGGGTCAGGAGCAGCCCGCTCTCGCGGGACCGGTCCCGACCGAGAACTACTCCCTGCTGCCCCCGGAGCTCGACGCGGTCGCGAAGGTCACCCTGAACCGCCACACCCAGCAGGGCGACGTCCTCACCGTCGACGGCCTGGTGCTCGAGGTGGGCGGCGAGGAGGTCGCCGTCATCGCCTCGGCCACCTGTGGCGCGCCGATCGTCCACTCGCCGCCGGCGACCCAGCCGCAGCCCCAGCCCCAGCCCCAGCCGGAGCCGCGCCCGCGCCCGCGCCGACACCGGTCGAGCGCAACGTGCCGGTCACCGGCTGACCAGCAGGCGCTCAGCCACCAGCTGACGGACCCGCCGCCCCCAGCCTGCCTGGGGACGGCGGGTCCGTGCTGTGTCCGGCCCGGTTCGGGCGGCACGCGCCCGGTCGCCGCGGAGCTGGTCAGGGGATCCACGAGCTTGTCGGGGTTTGCAAACCACGACAACGTCGGGAGTACCCGGCTGACCGGGTAATCCCGACGGGCCTCCTCAGCAGCTGGTCACGAAGTCGCTGCTGCCGCCCGCCTCGACGTCGAGCACCTCGCGCCCGCCGCGCAGGTGGGTGAGGACCACGCGCCCGGGCCCGTCGGAGGTGACCTCGACGGTGCCGCACGACCAGCGCGCGCGCTGCAGGTCGACCACCACCCGGGCGACGTTCTCGAGGTCGAGGGTGATCTGGTGCCCGGTCGGCAGCGGCTCGCCGCCACGCCACACGAGGTCGCTGCGCACGGCCGGCAACGGCCCGGCGACGGGCGTGGGACCGGTCTGCTCGACGGTGTGGCTGCGCGCCCGGATCCCGTCGGAGGTGGCCTCCAGGTGGGCCAGGCTGCCCGGGCTGGACTCGCGGGCGACCAGCCCGGAGGTCCAGTAGGCCGTCGTGGCACCGATCCCGAGGGCCGGTCGGGTCAGGTGGGGCTGCCAGGTGAAGTCGATGCGGCGCGGCCGCCGCTGGACCGTCGGCCGGCCCAACCCCGAGACGACCTCGTCGAAGCGGTCCTGGACGGCGAAGGAGAGGTGGTCCTCGCCCGGGTAGCGCACGAAGCGGTGACGCAGCCCCCGGTCGACGAAACGCTGGACCTGCGCCTCGACCGAGGTGAAGGGAACCAGCTGGTCGAGCTGGCCCTGGCCGATCCGGTAGGGCAGCCAGCGCGCGTTGCCGAGGAGCTCGGCCGAGGTGCCGTCGGTGGTGCACCGGCCCCCGAAGGCGGGGCCGGTGACCTGGTCGCCGTCGGCAGAGACCCCGCACTGCGGCGGGCCGGCGAGGGTGACGGCCTCGGCGTACAGGTCGGGGTGGGACAGGCCCAGCTTGTAGGTGGCCCAGCCGCCCATCGAGTAGCCGCTGATGACCGTCCGCCGGCGGTCGAGGGCGTAGGCCGCGGCCAGCGAGTGCCACACCGACCAGTAGTCGACCTCGGCCTCGTCGAAGTACCACCCGTCGGGCCCGAAGCCGAGCGTCGAGGCGCAGATCGAGCCGCGGGAGGTGCACAGCTGACGGCGCAGCCGCGGGTCGTAGCCGCCGTACTGGTTGTGGTTGACGCCGAGCGAGTGCAGCACCCAGGTCAACGGCGCCGGGTCGGCGGGGTCGTAGCCGCGCGGCACCTGCACGGCGTAGGGCTGGACGCGGCCGAGGTAGTTGGGCCGGCCGTCGCCGCCGGGTCCGCTGTCGGCGTCCTCGACGACGCCCTGGCCGAGGTCGAGACGGCTGTAGTACCAACGGTTGCTGTAGCCGCGCACCAGCGGCTCGGGGGTCGCCGCGCGGCCGGCCAGCGCGCGGAAGTCGACGACGTGGGAGAACGCGGAGACGTCACCGAGCGCGAGGTCGTCGGCCTGGTGGTCCTCCATCCAGAAGTTGCCGGTCACGAAGCGGGTCTGGCCCTGGATCCCGAGGGCGGCCAGCGCGGGCACGGTCTGCGCGAGCACGGCGACCTCGGCCACCAGCGCGTCGCTCTGGCCGTCGCGGTAGACGGGCGGCTCCTGGGCGACCGACCGGTAGGCGACGTTGTAGACGCGCGGCGCCGTCGGCGGGGCAGGGGTGCCGTCCGCGACCTCGGGCGTCGCGAACGTGCGGCCGTCCTCGGCCGCCAGGCCGGTGGCGAGCCGGACGCGCCACGACCCGGAGACCGGCATCAAGGAGCGCGGCACCCGGACCACGAAGGACCGCGCCGCCCTGTCGACGGTGAGGCTGCCGCCGCGGGCCGTGACGTCGGTGCTCGCCCCGGTGACCGGGTCGACCAGCCAGGCACCGCGGCCGGAGACCACCAGGGCGAGGTCCAGGCCGGGCGAGGCGACCTGGGCCTGGGCCGGCCACTGGTCGGTGCCGGTCGAGGCGTCGCGATCGGTGTCGAAGCCCCAGACCGCGAGCGGCACGGAGGGGTCGGTGAGCGTGTTCCAGTCCACGCGCCAGTAGGACGCCCGATCGTCCGCTCCGACCGCGGCCACGAAGACGTCGGCGCCGTTGGCCCGGGCCGGGCCGGTGGCACCGCCGGGGTAGGCGTAGGCCCCCTGCTCCGGCGCCAGCGTCGCGGTGTTCTCCAGGCTCAGTCCGCCCGGCAGGGTCGCGCCGTGGTCGTCGTAGACGAAGTCGGTCCAGTACGACGCACCGTCGTGGAGGCGCTCGGTGCCCGCGGTGCGCGAGATCCGCTGCGCGAACGGCCAACCGTCCGGACGGACCAGCCCGGGCTCGGCGCGGTGGGCCGCGGCCGGCGCCCCGCGCGGGACGTCGCGCGGCCCCTGCACCGAGGGACCCACCGCGTCCCCCGCGGCGGCCGCGGGCGGCGGCCCGAGCGCGACCGCGCCGACGCCGGCGAGGACCAGCGAGAGGGACAGGGACAGCGACAGCGACAGCGACAGGGACGGGGCGGTTCGGAGCACGGGACCTCCTGGGCCGGGACCGGGACGACCAGCGGAGTGTGGCAGGTCCGCCACCTCACGGACGCCGGTTGCCGCCCTCGTCCCAGTGCTCGGCCACCTTCTTGCTCGGCTGCACCCGGGGCGGCTCGCCGGGCATCTTGGGGTGGTCGGGCGGGTAGGGCATCTCCCCCAGCCCCGACTCCTCGTAGAGCGCGAGCAGCGGCTCGATCGAGCCCGGCGCGTCGTCGATGCCGGCCCACGGGTCGCCGTCCACGAGCCGCTCGGGCACGCTCAGCACGTGGTGGACCCGGGGGTCGGTGGTCGAGGCCAGCTCGTCCCAGGTCAGGGGGGTCGAGACGGGCGCCCCGGGCTGGGGACGCAGCGAGTAGGCCGAGGCGATGGTGCGGTCGCGGCAGTTCTGGTTGTAGTCGACGAAGATCCGCTCGCCCCGCTCCTCCTTCCACCACGCGGTGGTGACCTGCTCGTCGCGGCGCTCGAGCTCGCGGCCGAAGCCGATCGCGGCGTGCCGGACGTCGACGAAGTCCCACTCCGGCCGGATCCGGACGTAGACGTGGACCCCGCGGTTGCCGGAGGTCTTGGGCCAGCCGACCAGCCCGACCTCCTCGAGCAGCTCGCGAGCCACGCCGGCCACGCGGGCGGCGTCGGTGAAGGTCGTGCCGGGCTGGGGGTCGAGGTCGATGCGCAGCTCGTCGGGGTGGTCGACGTCGCCGCGGCGCACCGGCCAGGGATGGAAGGTGATCGTGCCCATGTGGGCGCACCACACCGGCACGGCGATCTCGGTCGGGCAGATCTCCTCCGCGGTGCGGCCCGAGGGGAAGGTGACCTCGACCGTCTCGAGGTAGTCGGGGGCGCCCTTGGGGACGCGCTTCTGGTAGAACGCCTCGGCGCCCCGGTCCTGCGGTCCGGTCGCGAGCCGCATCCCGGGCCGGACGCCCGAGGTCCAGCGCTCCAGCGCGGTCGGACGCTCGCGCAGGGCGCGCATCAGCCCGTCGTCGACCGCGGCGACGTACTGCGCGACCATCAGCTTGGTGATCGCGGGCGTGCGCTCGGTGGCCTCGTAGATGACCCGCTCGGGGCTCGAGACCCGCACCGAGCGGCCGCCCGCCTCGACTTCGACCGCTGCCGGTTTCGCCATGGGGGGAGCCTAGGGTGGCCGGCGTGGACGAGCACCGTGGTCTGAGGTTCGACACGCTCGGCCCCGACGCCGTCGCGGCGACCGAGGGTCCGCTCGCGGAGCGGGTGCGCGGGTTCGGCGACGCGGTGGCCCGCGCGTTCCTGGGTGGGCGGACCAGCGACGAGCGGCACCGCCACTGGCTCGCGCACCTGCGCGCCGACGCGGTGGTCCTGCGGGGCGCGTGGCCCGAGGAGCCCGCGATCGGGTCCGGCGTGATGCCGGTGGCCACCTACGCCAGCTGGGACCAGACGATCAACGTCGGTGGTCGGGAACGCCTGGGACTGCACCTGATCACCGACGTCACCGTGACGCCCTCCCACCGCCGTCGGGGCCTGACCCGCAGGCTGATGACCGAGGACCTGGCCGACGCGGCCGCCCGCGGCGTGCCGCTGGCCGCCCTGACGGCCTCGGAGGGAGCCATCTACGGCCGGTTCGGGTTCGGCGCGGCCACCTGGCTGCGACACGTCGAGATCGACACCTCGGCGCGCTTCGCGCTGCGCGACGACGTCGCCGCGACCCTCGGCGAGGACCCCGGTCACGTGGAGGTCGTCGAGCCCGTCGAGGCGTGGGCCGCCGTGCAGACGGTCTTCGCCGCTCACCACGAGCAGGTCCGCGGGTCGGTGGACCGCCCCCAGTTCTACGAGCCGCTGCGCACCGGCGCCTTCGACGTCGAGAAGGACGGACCGGACCCGAAGCTGCGCGCGGCCGTGCACCTCGACCCGACCCGGAACCCCGACGGGTACGTCCTCTACCGCCCGGCCGGCGAGGTCGACGGTCTCCTGACCCTCGACGTCGTCGAGCTGCTCGCGCTGAGCGAGGCGACCTACCTGCGGCTGTGGCGCCACCTGGCCGCGACGGACCTCGTCGGGCGGGTCCGCTGGCGGCGTGCTCCGGTCGGTGGGGACCCCCTGACCTGGGCGCTCGTCGAGCCGCGGGTGGTGCGGACCACCAGCGTCCGGGACCTGCTCTGGGTCCGGGTGCTCGACGTCGTCGCCACGCTGGAGGCGCGCCCGTGGGGTGACGGACGCCGACCTGGTCCTCGACGTCGCGGACCCGCTCGGCCACGCGTCCGGACGGTGGCGCGTGGTCGTCCGCGACGGTGTCGCGCAGGTGCGCGAGACCCGGCACGCCGCGGACGTCGGCCTCACCGCCGAGACCCTCGCGTCGCTCTACCTCGGCGGCGTCGACGTCCCCACGCTGGCCGGCGCCCACCGCCTGCACGGCGACGCGGTGGCCCTGCGCCGCCTCGCGGCGGCGGCCGACGGTGGACCCGCGCCCTACTGCACCACCGGCTTCTGAGCACGTCCGTCCCCCCGCGATCGGGCACCCTGGGGACCATTGTGTCGGGGACTATTCTCGGCCCCATGGCCTACAACGTGGAGAAGAGCGACGAGCAGTGGCGCGAGGAGCTCTCGAGCGAGGAGTACCAGGTGTTGCGCAAGGCCGGCACCGAGCGGGCCTTCAAGGGTGAGTACACCGACACCGAGACCACCGGCGTCTACCGCTGCAAGGCCTGCCAGGCCAAGCTGTTCGAGTCCGACACCAAGTTCCACTCCGGCTGCGGCTGGCCGAGCTTCTACCAGCCGATCAGCGACACCATCGAGTACCTCGACGACTCCTCGGCCGGCATGCGCCGCACCGAGGTCCGCTGCGCGAACTGCGGCTCGCACCTCGGCCACGTCTTCCCCGACGGCTACGGCACGCCGACCGGCGACCGCTACTGCATCAACTCGGTCAGCATGACCTTGGAGCCGGCCGACCAGCAGTGAGCCCCGGCTCTCGGCGCAACCGGTCGCTCAGGGCAGCCGGTCGACCAGGTCGGCCGGGCTGACCAGGGACCCGGTGTAGAACGGCACCTCCTCGCGCACGTGCCGCCGGGCTCCCGAGGCGCGCAGGTCGCGCATCAGGTCGACGATGCGGTGCAGCTCGTCGGCCTCGAAGGCCAGCATCCACTCGTAGTCACCGAGTGCGAAGGACGCCACGGTGTTGGCCCGCACGTCGGGGTAGGGGCGCGCCATCTGACCGTGCTCGCGCAGCAGGTCGCGCCGCTCCTCGTCGGGCAGCAGGTACCACTCGTAGGAGCGGACGAAGGGGTAGACGCACAGGTGCCGCTTGGGCTCCTCGCCGGCCAGGAACGCCGGGACGTGGCTCTTGTTGAACTCCGCCGGCCGGTGCAGCGCCAGCTGCGACCACACCGGCACCAGGCGTCCGCCGAGGGCGGTGCGGCGGAAGCGGTGGTAGGCCGCCTGGAGCGCCTCGCTGTCCGCGGAGTGCCACCACACCATCACGTCGGCGTCGGCGCGCAGACCGCTCACGTCGTAGACGCCGCGCACCACGACGTCGCCCTCGGCCAGCTCGGCGAACAGCTTCTCGACCTCGGCGCCCTCGGCGGCGCGGTCGGTGTCGCCGAGCACGGTCTGGAGGCGGAAGACCGACCACATCGTGTAGCGGACGCTGTCGTTGATCTCGCGCAGCCGCGCGGCGTTGCTCTGCTCGGTCTCGCTCTCGCTCTCGCTCATGGCTCCATCATGCCGGGCGAGGGGGAACGCCCACGCGGGCGGCGGCGGCGTGCGCCGAGGCGACCACCGCGGGGATGCCCACCCCGTCGTAGGCGGCCCCGCACAGCGCCAGGCCCGGCACCTGCTCGACGGCCGCGCGCACCCGGGCCACCCGCTCCCCGTGGCCGACGGCGTACTGCGGGAAGCCGCCGCCCCACCGCTGGACGTGCGTGGCGACGGGTCGGGCCGCGACGCCGGTCGCCGCGGCCAGGTCACCCACCGCGGTCGCGACCAGCTCGGCGTCGTCGGCCTGGAGCGTGCGCTCGTCGCCGGCGCGGCCCAACGAGAGGCGCAGCAGGAGCAGGTCGTCGCCACCGGCCGCGGCCCGGCCGGCCGCGCGCACCCACTCCCACTTGGCGAAGGAGAAGGTCGCGGCCTTGATCCGGCGACCCTCGACCGGGGGCACCAGGAAGCCCGATCCGAGCCCGCCGAGCAGCCCGGCCTCCCGGGCCCGGACAGCGAGCGAGACCAGCGCCGTGGAGGCAGACGCGACCTCCCCGAGAGCGTGCGCGGCGAGCGGGGCGACGTCCTGGAGGAGCCGGGTCGTCGCCGCCGCCGGGGTGGCCAGCACGACTCGGTCCGCGAGCACCTGCGCCGGGGCGGCGGCCGAGCCGATCTCGAGGGCGAAGCCGTCGGTGGTGCGCCGCAGCCCGCGCACGGTGGTCCGGAGGCGGACGTCGACGCCGTCGGCGAGCAGGCCGCGCAGCAGCGTCTCGGGCAGCCGCCCCAGGCCGCCGGGGATCCCGGCGAAGACCGGCCGGTCGTAGGTCATCGGGATCGCCGCGGCCTGCGCGAGCACCGAGCCGCGAGCCGCGTACGCGACCAGCTGGGGTACCGCGGCGCGCGCGGAGATGCGGCGGGCCCGGCCGGCGTAGACCCCGCCGAGCAACGGCTCGACGAGTCGGTCGGTCACCTCGGGCCCGAACCGCGCGTCGACGAGGTCGCCGACCGACACGTCGTCCAGGTCGGGCGAGGGCGCGAGGTCCCTCTCGGCCCGCACCCGCTCCAGCCCGGCGGACGAGAGGACGCCCGAGGCCTCGAGCTGAGCGAGGTCGAGCGGGACGCCCATCAGCGAACGCGGGAGCGGCCGCAGCTCGCCACGGGTCCAGATCCGGGAGGCGGCGACGGCCGGGTGCTCGACCTCCAGGCCGACCGCGCGGGCGAGGTCGACACCCTCCGGACGCCGGTTCAGCATCGCCTCGGCGCCGACGTCGACCAGCACGCCGGCGACCTCGGCGCGTCGGATCTTGCCGCCGACGTCGGGCGCCTGCTCGAGCAAGCGTGACCTGCCAGCCGGCGGCGCGCAGGTCGCGTGCGGCACACAGACCAGCGATGCCGGCTCCGACGACGACGACGCGGGCGGGCTCCACGCCGCGAGCCTGTCACAGCCGCACACCCCCTCCCGGCGGGTCGATCCGCGACCGTGGGGTGAGCCCGGGCACCGCTCCCGGTGGCGGGCGTGGCACCCTCGGGGTGTGACCGAGCCTGGCAGCACCCGTCGTCTCGCCGTCCTCATCGACGCCGACAACACCTCCCACAAGCACGCAGGCGCCCTGCTCGAGGAGGTGGCGCGCTACGGCACCCCGACCGTCAAGCGCGCGTACGGCGACTGGACCACGCCACGGCTCAACGGCTGGAAGGACGAGCTCAACCGCAACGCGATCAGCCCGGTCCAGCAGTTCGCCTACACCACCGGCAAGAACTCCACGGACTCCGCGCTGATCATCGACGCGATGGACCTGCTCTACACCGGCGACCTGGACGCCTTCGCCATCGTCTCCAGCGACAGCGACTTCACCCGCCTGGTGACCCGCCTGCGCGAGTCCGGGCGCACCGTCTACGGCCTCGGGCGGCGCCGGACCCCGCAGTCGCTGGTGGCCGCCTGCGACAAGTTCATCTACCTCGAGGTCCTCGGTCAGAACGACGACGACGGCAGCGCGCCGAGCACCGGTGGGCGCTCGGGGCGCCGCGACGCCGAGCCCGACGGCGAGGGGTTGAACGACGGCGAGGGCGACGAGGACGTGCCGGCGCTGCCGGACCTCCGCCCGATGCTCGTCTCCGCCATCGACGCCACCTCCGACGACGACGGCTGGGCCCACCTCGGCGCCGTCGGCAGCTACCTCACCACCCGGCACGCGTCCTTCGACTCGCGCAACTACGGCTTCTCCAAGCTGATCTCGCTGGCCCGCGCCCAGGACTTCCTCGAGGTGCGCCAGGACTCCGGGTCCGCGCCGAAGGTGCGCCTGGTCGACGCCCCAACCACGGCCGCGGCAACAGCCACGGCCGCGGAGCCGGCCCGCAAGGCGACCAAGAAGGCCGCCCGGCGCAAGCCGGCCAAGGCGACCAAGGCCACCGAGGCGCCAGCTCCCGAGCCGACGCCTGAGCCGACCCCCGAGCCGACTCCGGAGCCGACCCCGGAGCCGGAGCCCGCGGCGCCGAGCCGACCGAAGGTGACGACCCGCACCCGGACCCGGAGCCAGCCCAAGACCTAGGGCCGCCCCGCCGCCGGAGGGTCCGTCAGTCCAGGGGGTAGGACTGCACGTAGTGGGTCAACCGGGCCAGCTGGTCGGGGTCGGTGGCCGGCAGGACGCCGTGCCCGAGGTTGAACACGTGCCCCGACGCGGCGCGGCCGGCCTCGATGATCTGCCCCGCGCGCTCGGTCATCAGCTCGGTCGGGGCGAAGACGAGCGTCGGGTCCAGGTTGCCCTGCACGGCCCGGTCGCCGACGGCCGCGATCCCGGTGGCCAGCGGGGTGCGCCAGTCGATGCCGACCACGTCGGCGCCGGCCTCGCCCATCAGGGCGAGCAGGTTCGACGTGCCGACCCCGAAGTGGATGCGGGGCACGTCGGTGACCGCGGCGAGCACCCGGGAGGACCAGGGCATCACGTGCTGCGCGTAGTCGGTGGGTGTCAGCGAGCCGGCCCAGGAGTCGAAGAGCTGGACGGCGCTGGCGCCGGCGTCGACCTGGACCCGCAGGTAGGCCGCAGAGATCTGGGTGATCTTGTCCATCAGCGCCGCCCACACCTCGGGCTCGGAGAACATCAGCGCCTTCGTCCGGGCCTGCTCCTTGGACGGCCCGCCCTCGACGAGGTAGGAGGCGACCGTGAACGGGGCGCCCGCGAAGCCGATCAGGGGGGTGGCGCCGAGCTCGCCGGTGAGCCGCCGCACGGCCTGGGTCACGGCCCCGACGTCCTCGGGGGTCAGGTCGGGGATGGCCGCCACGTCGGCCAGCGTCCGCACCGGCTTCTCGACCACCGGGCCGACCCCGGCCACGATGTCGAGGTCGATGCCGACGGCCTTGAGCGGCAGCACGATGTCGGAGAAGAAGATCGCCGCGTCGACGCCGTAGCGGCGCACCGGCTGCAGGGTGATCTCGACGACGAGGTCGGGGTCCAGGCAGGCGTCGAGCATGGCCGTGCCCTCCCGGGTGCGCCGGTACTCCGGGAGCGAGCGGCCGGCCTGGCGCATGAACCAGACCGGGGTGTGGCTCACCGGACGGCCGTTCACCGCGGCGAGGAAGGCGCTGTCGGCCAGACCGGGGTGGGGGGCCCAGTGATCGGCCGAGTGCTCGGCGCGGGCGGTCGTCGGAGGCGGCTGCGGTGTCGTCCATGGGGTCGATCGTCCCAGGTCGGTCGGCGTGTTCGCACATCTGTTCACCCACTACCTCCTAGGGTGAGCGACATGGTGCTCCGACCCGAGACGCACCCGGGCTCAGGCGCGGGCGATGCTCCGCGCGCCTTCCTCGAGGCCGCCGCAGGCCTGCGCGCCGCGCGGTTGCGCCCGGAGGTCTTCGTGGAGGAGATGCCGGCGCCCCAGCGCATCGCCCCCTTCGCTGCGGCGTTGAGTGCGGACGTGAGCCTGGACGGCGAGGAGGTCGGCACCGGCCGGATCATCCTGCTGCACGACCCGGCCGGCAACACCGCCTGGGACGGCGAGTTCCGCTGCGTGGCCTACGTGCGCGCCGACCTCGACGCCGAGCTGGTCACCGACCCGGTCCTCGGCGGCGTCGGCTGGTCCTGGCTGACCGACGCGCTGCAGGCCCACGGCGCCGAGCACACCGCCGCCTCGGGCACCGTGACCCGGGTCGCGACCGAGAGCTTCGGCGGCATGGCCGACGAGCCGGCCAGCGCCCAGGTCGAGATCCGCGCCTCCTGGACCCCCGTCGACCCGACCGCGGTCACCGCCCACGTCGAGGCCTGGGGTGAGCTGCTCTGCACCGCCGCCGGCCTGGCTCCCGTGCCGGACGGCGTCACCGCGATGCCGAGCCGCCGCGGCCAGCGCAGCAGCGGTGACTGATGCCCGACGAGGAGGCTCTCGACCCCACCGCGGCCGACCCGACCGCTGACCTCGGGCCTGAGCCCGAGGGCCAGGCGGAGCCAGAACCAGAGCCCCCGCCCCTGCTGACCTTGCGCGACGGGCTGCCGCCGGTCACCGACACCGAGGCCGGCCTGGCCGAGGTGTGTGCCCGCGTCCGCGCCGGCAGCGGACCGGTCGCCCTCGATGCCGAGCGCGCCTCGGGCTACCGCTACTCCGGCCGGGCCTACCTCGTCCAGCTGCGCCGTGAGGGGAGCGGCAGCGCGCTGATCGACCCGATCGCGTTCGACTCCCTCGCACCGCTGCAGGAGGCGATCGGCGAGGCCGAGTGGATCCTGCACGCGGCGACCCAGGACCTCCCGTGCCTGGCCGAGATCGGACTGCGTCCGACCGCGCTCTTCGACACCGAGCTGGCCGGGCGACTGCTCGGGTACCCGCGCGTCGGCCTGGCCACCCTCGTCGAGACCCTGCTCGGGCGCCGGCTCAAGAAGGAGCACTCGGCCGTCGACTGGTCGACCCGTCCGCTGCCGGCGCCGTGGCTGGAGTACGCCGCCCTCGACGTCGAGGTGCTCCTCGAGCTGCGGGAGGTGATCTGGGCCGAGCTCGTCGAGACCGGCAAGGACGGCTGGGCGGTCCAGGAGTTCGCGCACCTGCTCGGCTTCACCCCGACCGTGCGCGAGGAGGCCTGGCGCCGCACCAACGGGCTCCACCGGGTCCGTGGCCGCCGGGCCCTCGCCGCCGTGCGCGCGCTGTGGGAGACCCGGGACCAGCTCGCCGAGCGCCGCGACGTGACACCCGGGCGGATCCTGCCGGACTCGGCCATCGTCGCCGCCGCCTCGGCGCGACCGACCGACCGGGACGCCCTGATGGACACGGCCGGCTTCCACGGACGCGGCGCGAGCCGGTACGCCGCGCGCTGGATCGATGCGCTCGAGGAGGCCGCCGCCCTCGAGGAGGCCGAGCTCCCCTCGCGCTCGCCGCGGCTCGAGGGCCCTCCGGCCGCACGGTCCTGGGCCGAGCGGGACCACGTGGCGGCGGCGCGGCTGCGGGTGGCGCGTGAGGAGCTCGCAGCGCTCGCGGCCGAGCAGCACCTTCCGGCGGAGAACATGCTGACCCCCGACTACCTGCGCCGGTGCCTGTGGACGCCGCCCGAGACGCGCGAGCCGGGCGAGCTGCTCGACGCGGTCGTGGCCCAGCTCAGCGACCTCGGCGCCCGCAGCTGGCAGGTCGCCCTGGTGGGGCCGGTCCTGGTGCGCGCCATCCTGACGGCCGACGCCGAGGCTGCGGCTGAGGCTGCGGCAAAGGTTGCGGCCGAGGAGGAGAGGGCGGCGGCGCAAGCTGCACTGGAGGCGCAGGGCAGCGCGCCCCCCTCAGCGAGCGGCGCTCACTCGGAGGGCGACGGCGTCGCGCCGGGGTCCTCGGGCACGTAGTCCGGGTCGAGCAGGCTGCGCGAGATCTCGTCGATCTGCTGGGTGCGCGCCTCGAGGTCGTCGAGCACCGGGGCCGTGAACAGCTCACGGACCTGCGGTCCCACGGCACGGGCCAAGGGGGTGCCGGGGTCGATCAGGGCCGAGACCTTCAGGTCGTTGACGCTGGCGTTGAAGATGCCCGCGTTGGCCGGCATCTGGTCGGGCTGGAGGAAGGCTGAGGACAACGCCACCTGCAGGTTGGCCGGCACCAGGTAGCCGGCCTTGGCCACCTCGGCCACGGCGGCGTTGCTGATCAGCGTGACCAGGAAGTCCGCCGCGCGGGCGACGTTGTCGCTGCCGGCAGCGATGCACAGGCCGCTGAGATCGCCCACCGTGGCCTCCTCGCCGAGCACCGGGATCGGCATCACGTCGAAGCGGAGGCCGGGCACCTCCCGCAGCCGAGGCACCAACGAGCGCGACCCGGTGATCATCCCCAGCCGACCGTCCTCGAACCACTGCAGCGGGCTCTTGCGCGCCAGCTGACCCTCGCTGAGGGTCAGCAACGGGTTGCGCAGGAGCCCGAGGGTGCGGGTCAGCGCCTCCCGGGCCCCGTCGCCCTCGAGATCCAGGGACGTCGGGTCCGCCTCGTCGTCGAAGAGGTTGCCGGCACCGGAGTAGACGAACGGAGCCAGTCCCCGCAGCGTCGGTGGGACGTACACGCCTCGGGTGCCGCGCCGTGGCTTGGTGGCGACGTCGGCGGCGGCCTCGAAGCTCTCGAACAGCCAGCCGCGCAGGGTCGTCGGCGGCGGGCTCAGCTCTCGTAGGCGCATCTTGTCGAAGTCGACGAGGTCGGTGTTGTAGTAGACGACGGTCGGGTCGATGCCGTACGGCATGCACTGGAGGTCGTCGTCGAGTGAGAACGAGAGCAACGCCTCACGGGCGTAGCCGTCGCCGTAGTCGACGCCCCGCTCGTCGAGCAGCTCGAGCAGCGGGGTGTTCACGCCCTGGGCGACGACGTCCTCGAGGTCGCGCCGCGAGACGAGGAAGATGTCGGGCGTGTCGGGCGTCGCGGACCCCTCCAGCGCCTTGACCAGGTCGGCCCGGTCGGCGTAGGTCTCGAGGGTGACGTCGGTGGCGGTCGCCGCAGCGTTGTACTCGCGGACGACCTTCTTGAACGGAGCGGTCTGCGCTGCGGTCCCGAAGGCCGCGAACCTCAGGTCGACCAGCTCGTCGACCGGCGCGGTCGTGCGCGGGGTGCGGGTGCTCGGGGTCGGCCCGTCCGGGGGGCCCGGCGGTGCCGCGCCCTGACAGCCGGCGAGTCCGAGGACCAGCAGGCCGACCAGGGCCGCGGCGCTCGCCCGGGCCCGGCGGGCGTGGCGCTGGTGCCTCATCCGCTCTCCCGTGGTCGTCGACGTCGTGGGCAGCGCGTCATGCTAGCCGGGCACGAGGCGGTGACGAGCACGCCGGACCGGGAGCGCCTCACGGCGCGTGGCCGCTCGTAGCGGCTAACTGTGGGACCCGGGGCTGCCGCGGCCCGGCGTGCTCAGGACGAGTCTAGGGCTCGCCAGCCTGGGCACAAGCCGGACCCTCGTCGGCGCGCCCTCGTCGGCCGTGCGGCCCTCAGGCCAGACGGTGGGCCAGCTCGGCGTGCCCGGCGGCCTCGAGCTGCTCGGCGACGACGAGCATGCGGCGGACGTCCTCGGCGCTGCGGTCGCTCAGCCCGGCCCGGCCGGTCGCGACCACCCGGGCGAAGGCCGCCGCACGCCAGCAGGACGTCGGCGAAGTCACGCTCGGCGATGCCGCGCAGCACGTCGTCGACCATCGCGCGCAACCCGTCCGGCGTCGGAGGGTCGGCCACGCCCGCGACCACCCGTGCCACGTGAGCGCCGCCCCGGCCGGCCTCGAACTCCTCGGCCACGCGCTGTGGCGCGGCATGGACCCACGAGCGGAGGAGGTAGAGGCGCCACAGGCACCCGGCGAGGGAGTCCGCCGGTGACCCGGACCACAGCTCGGCGATCGCCTCGATGCCCTCGGTGTCGGCCAGGGCGAGCAGCCGGTCCCCGACGGCGGCGTCCTCGCTGCTGCGCGCACCGCGCACCAGCAGGGTCGCGGCGCGGTCGGCGGCCTCGGTGACAGCGGCCGGGTCCAGGCCGCCCTCGGC
This sequence comes from uncultured Actinomycetota bacterium, assembly GCA_963822495.1. Lineage (GTDB taxonomy): Bacteria > Actinomycetota > Actinomycetes > Propionibacteriales > Nocardioidaceae > Nocardioides. Next base: position 82,500 of record CAWGHQ010000012.1, read on the forward strand.
CTCCTCGAAGAAGCGCGCCGCCTTCGGGGTCGGGCGTCGGGGTCGACGGCTCTCCTGGCTCACCGGCCCAGGCTACGGTCGGGCGTCTGGGAGGGACCGGCCTGGAGGACCTTGCGCACCCTCTGCTCGCTGATCGGGCCGGTGGTCCCGAGCTGCTGGGCCCACAGCGAGACCCGCAGCTCCTCGATCATCCAGCGGGCGCGTCGCAGCCGCTCGTCGGGTGGACGTCCGGGCGGCAGGGCGGCGACCTGGTGCGACCAGCCCTCCTGGAGGTCGTGGACGCGCGCGACGAGCTCCTGGTCGCGGCGCCGGCCGCCGGGCTCGGCCAGGCGCGTCCGGCGCTCGAGGAGGGCCTGGAGGTAGACCCGGTAGCGGCGCAGCCCGCGCGGTCCGGCCTCCCCGAGGAAGCCGGGGTGCACCAGCCGGGCCAGCTGGGCCTGCATGTCCCTCAGCGAGGTCAGCTCGGCCATCTCGGCGCGCCCGCCGAGCGCCTTCTCGGCCCGTCGCCACCGGTCGAGCACGTCGAGGACGTCGGGCACCAGGGCCGCGAGGGCCGGGCCCGGGTCGCCGACGCTCGCGACCAGGGCGTCGAAGGACGCCTCGTCGCGGACGCCGTCTCGTGCGACGGCGGCCTCGGTGGCCTCGCCGAGCACGCCGTCGAGGGCGTCGTCGAGCAGCGCGGCGACCGAGGGGTAGGGCGACCCGGCCAGCCCCAGCTTGTCGGCGTTGCCGAGACCGTCGACGACGCGGGCGGCCCGGCCGGGGTAGCGGCGGTCGACCTCGAGGCGCAGCAGTCGTCGCACACCGAGCCGGTGGTGGGCCTCGGCGTCCTCCCGCGTGGCCAGCACCCGGAGCCCGACGCCGGCGCCCTCGTCGACCAGCGCCGGGAAGGCGCGGACCTCGTGGCCGGCACGGCGCTGGGTCACCTCCGGCTCGATCCGGTCGAAGACCCAGGTCGTCTCGCCGGTGCGGGCGAGCCCCGAGGCGGCCGCGGCGCCGTCGAGGGCCTGCTCGAGCTCGGCGGCCAGCGGCGCCTTGAGCTCTCCGAGGTCCTTGCCACGGGCCTGCTCCCGGCCGCCGTCGTCGAGCACCCGGTAGGTGGGACGCAGGTGCGGCGCCACGCGGCTCCAGTCCCAGGCCTCGCGGGGCACCACGACCCCCGCGGTCGAGCGGACCCACCGCTCCAGCGCGTCCAGCAGGGGCTCCTGTCCCGGCGGCACGGCGGCCAGGAAGTCGCGCGCCCGGTCCGGCGCCGGCACGAGGCTGACCCGCAGGTTCTTCGGCAGGCTGCGCACCAGCGCGGTGACCAGCTCGAGCCGCAGGCCGGGGACGTTCCACGAGAAGTCGTCGTCGTCGACCTGGTTGAGGGTGCCGACCGGCACGTCGATCATCAGGCCGTCCTCCGCGGAACCCGGCTCGAAGTGGTAGCTGATCGGGAAGGTGAGGCCCTCGGTCGCGCCCTGCCAGCGCTGGGGGTAGTCGGCCTCGCGGACCTCCTCGGCGGTGCGGTGCGTGAGCATGTCGGGGTCGAAGGTGAGCAGGTCCGGGCGTCGGCGGCGCTCGACGCGCCACCACTGCTCGAAGTGCGCGCCGCTGACGACCTCGGCGCCCACGCGGGCGTCGTAGAAGTCGAAGAGCGTCTCCTCGTCGACCACGATGTCGCGGCGCCGGGCCCGGTGCTCCAGCTCGGCGGCCTCGTCGAGGAGGGCGGCGTTGCGGGTGTGGAAGCGGTGCCGACCGGCCTCGAGCGCGGCCCACTCGCCCTGGACGAGGGCGTGTCTCAGGAACAGCTCGCGCGCCACCTCGGGGTCGACCTTGCCGTAGGCCACGAGCCGGTCGGCGACCAGCGGGACGCCGTAGAGGGTGGCGCGCTCATAGGCCATCACCGAGGCCCGCTTCTTCGACCAGTGCGGTTCGGACCAGGTACGTCGGACCAGGTCGCCGCCGAGCCGCTCGGCCCACTCGGGGGCGATCGCGGCGTTCTGCCGGGCGAAGAGCCGCGAGGTCTCGACCAGCTCACCGGCCATGACGTAGGTGGGGTTCGCCCGGGCCAGGACGCTGCCGGGGAAGATCGCGAAGCGGGCGCCGCGCGCTCCGAGGTACTCCCGCTGGGCCCGGCGCTGGCCGGGCTGGGCCTTCTCGCGCTCCTCGAGCAACCCGATCTGGGACAGCAGCCCCGACAGCAGCGCCTGGTGGATGCCGTCGGCGTCGGGCTCGTCGGCCGGCCGGCCGACCTGGATCTTCAGCTCGCGGCACACCTGGCGCAGCTGGGACTCGTAGTCCTGCCACTCGCGCACGCGCAGGTAGTTCAGGTGCTCACGCCGGCACATCCGCCGGAACGCGCTGCCGGACAGCTCGTCCTGCTGGCCGCGCAGGTAGCGCCACAGCGCGAGGGAGCTCAGGAAGTCCGAGCCCTCGACCTTGAACCGGGCGTGCTGCTGGTCGGCCTGGGCCCGCTGCTCGACGGGGCGCTCGCGCGGGTCCTGCAGCGAGAGGGCGGCGGTGATCACGAGGACCTCGCGCAGGCAGCCGAGGCCCTCGGCCTCGAGCAGCATCCGGCCCAGCCGGGGGTCGATCGGCAGCCGGGCGAGCTGTCGTCCGCGCGGGGAGAGCCGCCGCCCGCCGCGCTTGTCGGTACCGCTGGCCAGGGCGCCGAGCTCCTCCAGCAGGGTCACCCCGGCGGTGACGTTGCGACGGTCGGGTGGCTCGACGAAGGGGAACCGGGCGACGTCGCCGAGCCCGAGCCCGGTCATCTGCAGGATCACCGAGGCCAGGTTGGTACGCAGGATCTCGGGGTCGGTGAACGCCGGGCGGGCCTCGAAGTCCTCCTCGGAGTAGAGCCGGATCGCGATGCCCGGCGCGACGCGGCCGCAGCGGCCCGAGCGCTGGTTGGCCGAGGCCTGGCTGATCGCCTCGATCGGCAGCCGCTGGACCTTGGTGCGCACCGAGTAGCGCGAGATCCGGGCGACGCCGGTGTCCACGACGTAGCGGATGCCCGGGACGGTCAACGAGGTCTCGGCGACGTTGGTGGCCAGGACGACCCGACGCACGGTGGAGCCACCGGTCGGGGAGAACACCCGGTGCTGCTCGGCGGCCGAGAGCCGCGAGTACAACGGCAGGACCTCGGTGCGTGCGGCGTCGGTGGCGGCGCCGAGGGCCTCGGCGGTGTCGCGGATCTCGCGCTCGCCGGGCAGGAACACCAGCACGTCGCCCGGCCCCTCCCGGGCCAGCTCGCGCACCGCGTCGACGACCGCCTCGGTCTGGTCCCGCTGGACGGGCTCGTCGTCCTCGTCGTCCTGGGCCGGCTCGAGCAGCGGGCGGTAGCGGACCTCGACGGGGTAGGTGCGCCCGGAGACCTCGACGACGGGGGCGGGACGCCCCGGCGTGCCGAAGTGGGCGGCGAAGCGGTCCACGTCGATCGTGGCCGAGGTGATGACGACCTTGAGGTCGGGGCGACGAGGGAGCAGCCGCTTGAGGTAGCCGAGCAGGAAGTCGATGTTGAGGCTCCGCTCGTGGGCCTCGTCGATGATGATCGTGTCGTAGCGCTGGAGCTGCCGGTCGCGCTGCAGCTCGGCCAGCAGGATCCCGTCGGTCATCACCTTGACCTTCGTGGCGCGGGTGGTGCGGTCGGTGAAGCGGACCTGGTAGCCGACCGGGGCCCCGGGCCCGCCGAGGTCGGTCCCCAGCTCCTCGGCGATCCGCTCGGCCACCGCCCGGGCGGCGATCCGCCGCGGCTGGGTGTGCCCGATCCGCTCGCGACCGAGCTCGAGGCAGATCTTCGGCAGCTGGGTGGTCTTGCCCGACCCGGTCTCGCCGGCCACCACCACGACCTGGTGGTCGCGGATCGCGGTCGCGATCTCCTCGCGCCGCTGCGAGACCGGCAGCTGGGCCGGGTAGGAGATCGTCCACGTGGGAGCGGGGCCGGACATGATCCCCACAGTCTGCCCGTCCGCCCTCGGAGGGTGAGCGCCGCACGGGTGGTGGGCCGCACCGCCGTCAGCTCGGAGGGCGTTCTGAGCGCTTCGGGTGGGGATCGCGGGCCGGACCCCCTACCGTGGAGTTGGGTCTCCCAGGATTGTCTGACAATCTGTGGGCCTACCCCGCACGATCGACTCCCCTCGACCGTCCCGAACTCCGTCAGGAGGCCGCCGATGACCGCCTCGGTCACCCAGCCCGCCCAGGCCAACGAGCCCGCCCGGACCAACGAGCCCCGCCACACCGGCCAGGCCCAGTCGGCCACCTACCCCTCGGTCCACGACCTCGAGGGCACCCGGGCCTTCATCCGCTCCGAGGAGCACACGGCGCACAACTACCACCCGCTTCCCGTCGTGGTCTCCCACGCCGAGGGCGCCTTCATGACCGACGTCGACGGGCGCCGCTACCTCGACCTGCTCGCCGGGTACTCCGCGCTCAACTTCGGCCACAGCCACCCCGGCCTGGTCCGCGTGGCCCACGAGCAGCTGGACCGGCTCACGCTGACCAGCCGCGCCTTCGTCCACGACCAGTTCGCCGACTTCACCGAGCACCTGGCGGCACTGTGCGGCAAGGACTCCGTGCTGCCGATGAACACCGGTGCCGAGGCGGTGGAGACGGCGATCAAGGTCAGCCGCAAGTGGGGCTACCAGGTCAAGGGCGTGCCGGCCGGCCAGGCCGAGATCATCGTGGCCTCCGGCAACTTCCACGGCCGCACGACCACGATCGTCGGCTTCTCCGACGACGCCGAGGCCCGCGACGACTTCGGCCCGTTCGCGCCCGGCTTCGTGACCGTCCCCTACGGCGACCTCGACGCGCTCGAGGCTGCGATCACGCCGCACACGGTGGCCGTCCTCGTCGAGCCGATCCAGGGCGAGGGTGGCGTGGTGATCCCTCCGGAGGGCTACCTGCGCGGCGTCCGCGCGGCCTGCACCCGTGAGAACGTGCTTCTCGCCGCGGACGAGATCCAGGCCGGTCTGGGCCGCACGGGACGCACCTTCGCCTGCGACCACGAGGGCGTCGTGCCCGACATCTACGTGCTCGGCAAGGCGCTCGGCGGGGGGATCGTCCCCGTCTCGGCGATCGTGGCGGACAACGACGTGCTCGGCGTGCTGCGCCCCGGCCAGCACGGCTCCACCTTCGGCGGGAACCCCCTGGCCTGCGCCGTCGGGGGCGAGGTCGTGCGGATGCTGGCCACGGGCGACTTCCAGCGCCGCGCCTCCAGCCTGGAGCCCCTGCTCCGTGAGCGTCTCGAGGCGATGGTCGGCCACGGCGTCCTGGGGGTGCGCGTGCGCGGGCTCTGGGCCGGCGTCGACATCGACCCGGCGCTCGGCACCGGCCGCGAGGTCTGCGAGGCGCTGATGCGGCGCGGCGTGCTGGCCAAGGACACCCACGGGTCGACGATCCGGCTCGCCCCGCCGCTCGTGATCGACGAGGCCGACCTGGCCTGGGGCCTCGACCAGCTCGCCGCCGTCCTGCAGCGCTGAGACGGAGGTCGAGGAGGGCGCCCCGCGCCCCCCGTCTCGAGACCCTTTCCACCGGTCCCGGTGAAACTGAGGCTTCTGCACCGCAGCATCACCGCAGAAGCGCTCGGATGGTGCAAACTCAAGGCGCTGCGGGCGCCGCGGTCTCGAAGCCGGTAGCAGGGCCTGATGGGGCGGACGGTGAGGATGAGGCGACTTCCCGCTGCGGAACAAGCGATCTCCCGTCTGGGATCCCCGAGACTCGACCGCCGTGGGGTACCGCGTCTCCGAACCTGGGGCTCGGGAGGGATCGGGCGCGCGGGGCGGGTCCTCACGGTGGTGGTCGGCCACGATGCCGACCAGGGCGACCAGCGACTCGGTGGTCACCGCGAGCAGCTGCTCGCGGGTGACCCCGCGCGGCTCGTCGATCCAGGCGAGCACCAGCTGCTCGCTCATCGAGGCCCAGCCGCGCACCACCATGCGCTGGAGGGGCGTGTCCTGGACCAGGGCGGCCCACTGCGACTCGGTGAAGACCCGGTCGGTCAGCGCGGTCAGCGCCTCCTCATAGATCCGGCGCAGCGTCTCGTTGCCGCCGGCGGCTCCCCGCACCAGCGACAGGTAGCCGGCGTGGTTGGCCACCACGTAGTCGAGGTAGGCCGTCATCGAGGCCCGGAGCCGCGTGGCGGGGTCGCCGTCGTCGGGCGGCGCCGTCTGCGCGATGAGGTCTTCGGCGGCGCGGCGCACGACCGCCTCGTGGAAGCCGCGCTTGCTGCCGAAGTAGTGGTAGAGCAGCCCGCGTGAGATCCCTGCCTCCTCGGCCAGCAGGTCGATCGAGATCTCGTCGACCGATCGCTTCGCGAGCAGGCGGACGCCGAGGTCGAGCAGCTGCTCGCGGCGCTGCTCCGGACTCAGCCGGTGGCGGGTCGGGCGTGCGGCGTCGGTCACACCGCCAGTCTATTGACGCAATGTCAATAAAGGCAATAGCGTGGGCGCATGACCTCCTCACCCGACCTCCTGACCGCCGAGCCGGCCGCTGAGCCCACCGCCGGACCCACCGCCGGACCGACCCCACGCGTCGTGGAGGTGCTGGTCGTGGGGGCCGGCTTCGCGGGACTGTGTGCGGCGATCAAGCTCGACGAGGACGGGGTGAGCGACCTCGTCGTCATCGAGAAGGGCTCGGACGTCGGTGGCACCTGGCGCGACAACACCTACCCCGGCGCGGCCTGCGACGTCCCGAGCCAGCTGTACTCCTACTCCTTCGCCCCGAACCCGGACTGGTCGATGTCGTTCTCGCCCCAGCCCGAGATCCAGGCCTACATCCAGCGGGTGGCGCGCACGTCGGGCGTGCTGTCCCGCTTCGTCTTCGACACCGCGGTGACCGACGCGACCTGGGACGACGCCGACCAGCGCTGGCGCGTCGAGACCACCGGACCGGACGGCACGGTCTCCTACGCCGCCCGCGTGGTCGTCTCGGCCGCCGGCGGGCTCTCGGCGCCCAAGCTGCCCGACATCGAGGGGATCGACTCCTTCGCCGGCGAGCTCTTCCACTCCGCCCGCTGGGACCACACCGCCGACCTCGCCGGCAAGCGGGTCGCGATCATCGGCACGGGCGCCTCGGCGATCCAGATCGTGCCGCACGTCGCCGAGCTGGCCGCCCACCTCGACGTCTACCAGCGCACCGCGCCCTACGTCCTGCCCCGCAACGACCGCCGCTACGGCCGTCTGGAGCGGCTGGCGCTGCGTCACGTGCCGGGCATGCAGGCCCTCTACCGGACGGCGATCTACTGGGGCCGGGAGGGCTACGTCCCGGGCTTCACCTTCGAGCCGAAGCTGGCCTGGCCGGCCAAGAGGCTGGCGTTGCGCAACCTCGAGAAGGGCGTGAGCGACCCCGAGCTGCGTGCTCGGGCGACCCCCGACTTCGAGATCGGCTGCAAGCGCATCCTGATCTCCAACACCTACTACCCCGCGCTCGACGCCGACCACGTCGACCTGGTCACCGAGCGCATCGAGCGCATCACCCCGGACGCGATCGTCACCGCCGACGGCGTCGAGCACCCGATCGACGTCCTCGTCGTGGCCACCGGCTTCTTCACCACCGAGCTGCCGATCACCGACGCGATCACCGGACGCAGCGGCGAGACGCTGGCGACGCGCTGGGGCCGCTCGGGCATGTCGGCCTACAAGGGCACGGCCGTCCCGGACTTCCCGAACCTGTTCTTCCTGGTCGGCCCCAACACCGGCCTGGGCCACTCCAGCATGGTCTTCATGATCGAGTCCCAGGTCGCCTACCTGCGCAGCGCGCTGCGGGCGATGCGCGAGGGCGGCCACACCACGCTCGAGGTCCGGGAGGATCCGGAGCGGGCCTGGTCCGCCGACCTCCAGCGTCGGATGAAGCGGACCGTGTGGAGCACCGGCGGCTGCGCCAGCTGGTACCTCGACGACAAGGGCCACAACACGGTCCTGTGGCCGCGGGCCACCTTCACCTTCCGCGGGCAGACCGCGACCTTCGACGCCGAGGCCTACGACCTCGGCTCCCCGCACGAGAACCGCACGGCGACCCAGGAGGACGTGGCATGAAGACCCTCGACGACAAGGTGGTCGTGATCACCGGAGCCGGCTCCGGCATCGGGCGCGCCCTGGCCCAGGACTGCGCCCGGCGCGGCGCCCGTCTCGCGCTGAGCGACGTCGACGAGGCCGGCCTCGCCCAGACGGTGGCGCTCGTGGAGGACGCCGGCGTCCGCCAGGTCCGCTCCGACCGGCTCGACGTGGCGGACCGTGCAGCGTTCCAGACCTACGCCACCGAGGTCGCCGCCCACTTCGGCCGCGTCAACGTGGTCGTCAACAACGCCGGGGTCGCGCTCGCAGGCAACCTGGTCGACCTCGACTGGGACGACATGGACTGGATCCTGGGGATCAACCTGACCGGGGTCCTGCACGGCACGAAGTTCTTCCTGCCCCACCTGATCGCCTCCGGCGACGGTCACGTGGTCAACCTGTCCTCGCTGTTCGGGCTCATCTCGATGCCGGGCCAGAGCCTCTACAACGCCTCCAAGTACGCCGTCCGCGGCCTGACCGAGTCGTTGCGCGAGGAGATGCTGATCGCCAAGCACCCGGTGGGGGTGACCTCCGTGCACCCCGGCGGCATCAGGACCGGCATCGCCCGCAACGCCCGGGTCTCCTCCCAGGAGGACCAGTCGGCCACGGCGGAGTTCTTCGACGAGAAGCTGGCCCGGATGACCCCCGAGCGGGCCGCCGAGATCATCGTGCGCGGGATCCTGCGCAACCGGGCGCGCGTGCTCGTCGGGATCGACGCCCACCTGCTGCACACCTTCGCCAAGGTGGCCGGCTCGCGCTACCAGGACGTGGTGGCGCTCGCCTCGAAGAAGCTGTTGCCACCGGCCACCAAGCCCGTCTGAGGTCTCTGGTGTGATGGCCCGGTGCACCCCGGGGACCCTGTCGACGTCGCGATGAGCAAGTGGGGCGACCGGCCCCACTGGAGGTTCGCGGGGGTGCACGTCGGCCAGGACGCCCACGGCAGCTGGCTCGGCGTCCCTGCCGGCACCCGGCACGCCCGGCCCGGTCTCGAGCTCGTCTCGCAGGTCGACACGGTCTCGCTGGTCCCTCGGGCGGACGCCGTGGAGCGCGGCTACCTGGCCACCTTCCACGCCCCCGGCATCTGGTGCGACACCTACGTCGACATCGCCACCCCGCCCTGGTGGGACCACGACGCCCCGCGTCCCACCTTGCGCAGCACCGACCTCGACCTCGACGTCGTCCGGCGCGACGACGGCAGCGTCTTCGTCGACGACGAGGACGAGTTCGCCGAGCACCAGGTCTCGCTGGGCTACCCGGCCTCGCTGGTCGGCGCGGCCGAGCGTTCCTGCGCGCACCTGCACGCGCAGGTGCTGGCCCGCGTGGCGCCCTTCGACGGCGGCACCGCGCAGCGCTGGCTCGAGGCGCTGCGCGCCCTGCTCAGCGACCCGTGAGGCCTCGACGCGCAGGCGCGTGGCCCCTCAGCGGTCCGACCAGGCGGGGGCCGGCGAGCCGGCTCTCCAGCCGGCGCGCGTTGCGGCCGACCGGCTGGGCGACGTACTCGCCCAGGATGACGCCGGAGGAGAGCGCGATGGCCACGGAGATCGCCGTGATCATCGAGAGCAGGCCGGCCGAGGTCGTGCCCTCGGCCATCAGCGAGAGACCGCGGTAGATCGAGAGGCCGGGCAGCATCGGCACCACGGCCGAGACCACGATGACCAGGGTCGGCACCCGTAGCCGGGTCGCGACCGCGAAGGCCACCAGCCCGACGAACAGGGCGGCGAAGGCGACCGACCACGCCCGGCCGAGGCCGAGGTCGAACGACTCCGAGATCACGATGGCCACCCCGGCGATCAGCCCGATCGGGAGCAGGCTGCGCCGTGGCGCGTAGGAGGCGTAGGCGAACCCGGCCGCGGCGATCGCGCCGCCCAGCGCCATCACCGGCAGGCTCTTCAGGTCGAAGGCGCCCGGCTCGAGGGAGCCGACCCGCACGCCGAGGGTGCGGCTGAGCGAGATCGCGCCGCTGACGCCGGCGATGATGCCGGACGTGGCCAGGATCGCCTCGGTCAGGCGGGCGCCGGCGGTGACGTAGAACCCCGACAGGGCGTCCTGGAGGGCGCCCAGGAACCCGATCCCGGCCAGCAGCATGACGATGTTGGCGGTGACGACCAGCGAGGTGTCGAGGTCGATCGGCAGCAGGGACGCCGCGGCGGCGATGAGCGTGGCGGCGGCGGCCCCGGCGACCTGCTGGTAGAAGAACGGCAGGCGGCGGCGCGACATCGAGACCTTGATCCGGTCGATGCACACCGCCGCGACCAGGGCGATCACCACGACCGCTGGGCCACCGCCGAGCTGGAGGCCGACGCCGGCGCACATCACTCCCCACCCGAGCGTGACCAGCCACCGGCGCCGAGCATGACCGGTCGAGGTGATCCGGGCGAGGCGGGCGCGGCCCTCCCGGAGGCTCGCCCGGTCGGCCAGCAGGTCGCGGACGAGGTGGTCGACCTTGGTGAGGTCCTCGTAGTCGATCTCGCGGTGCTTGACCTGACGGCTGTGTCCGATCGGGGGCGTCTCGGGGTCGCCCTGGAAGCTCATCGACAACGAGGTGAAGGTGATGTCGACCTCCGCGTTGCGCAGGCCCGCGTGCGCGGCCACCAGCTGCATCGTCGCCGAGACGTCGGCCGCACCCGCTCCCGAGGAGAGCAGCAGCTCCCCCACCCGCAGGCACAGGTCGATGGCCAGGCTGACCTGGCGCGCGTCGGGACCCTCCCAGGTCACCGCGCGCAGGGAGCCGGTGGTGGTCGGCAGGCTGGCGTCGGGCATGTCTCGATGGTGACGGTGCGCGGGCGCCAAGGCCAACCGGCACGGAGGTTCGTCGACGTGATGTCGGGCACCCGCCGGACCTGTGGTTCGGTGACCGGGTGCGCATCGACTTCCACGCCTCCCCCGAGCCGACCCTCGGCGTCGAGTGGGAGCTGGCGCTCGTGGACCACGAGAGCCGCGATCTGGTCAATGCGGCGGCCGAGCTCTTCGCCGGCGTCGAGGCCGCCCTCAGCGACCCCGGGCGGCTCCACCAGGAGCTGCTGCGCAACACCGTGGAGGTCGTCACCGGCGTCCACCGCACCGCGGGAGAGGCCGTCGACGAGCTCGCCCGGACCCTCGAGTGCGTGGTCCCGGTCGCCGACGGGCTCGGCATCGACCTCTTCGGCGGCGGCACGCACCCCTTCGCGGACTGGACCCACCAGCAGCTCACGGAGGGCCACCGCTACGCCGAGCTGATCGACCGGACCCAGTGGTGGGGTCGTCAGATGCTGATCTGGGGCGTCCACGTGCACGTCGGGCTGCCCGAGCAGTCCCGGGTGATGCCGGTCCTCTCGGCGCTGCTGACCTCGGCCCCCCACCTGCAGGCGCTCTCGGCCTCCTCCCCGATCTGGGCCGGCACCGACACCGGGTACGCCTCCAACCGCGCCCTGATGTTCCAGCAGCTCCCCACTGCGGGGCTGCCCTTCCAGTTCACGCGCTGGGAGGAGTACGAGGCGTTCGCCGAGGACCAGCTGACCACCGGCGTGGTCGACAGCCTCGACGAGATCCGCTGGGACGTCCGCCCTGCGGTCCACCTGGGCACGCTGGAGAACCGCGTCTGCGACGGCGTCTCCCGCCTCGACGACCTCCAGGCGCTGGTCGCGCTCATGCACTGCCTCGTGGTCGACCTGGACACCCGGGCCGCGTCGGGAGAGGTCCTCCCCGTCCTGCCGCCGTGGCACGTGCAGGAGAACAAGTGGCGCGCCGCCCGCTACGGACTGGACGCGATCGTGGTCGTGGACGCGCACAACACCGAGCGGCTGGTCACCGACGACCTGGCGGACCTGCTCGCGCGGCTGGCTCCGACCGCGGACCGGTTGGGGTGCGCCGACGGGCTGGCCGGCGTGCCGGACCTGGTCGCCCGCGGGGCCTCCTACCAGCGCCAGCGCCGCGTCGCCGCGGAGACCGGTGGCGACCTGGTCGCGGTGGTCGACACCGTGGTGCGCGAGCTGCGCTCCGGCCTGGGCCGCTGACCCCCGCCGAGGTGGCACTCGCCGCCGGCCGAAGTGGCGCCCGTCGCGGGTCGAGGTGGCGGTTGCCGCGGGCCGAAGTGGCGGTCGTCGCCGATCGAGGTGGCGGTTGCCGCTAGTCGGCGGCCGGGGGCGTCATCTCGAGCCGGACGCCCAGCAGCCGTACCGGGCGGTCCCGGTCGGCGGGGTCCAGGCGGTCGAGCAGCGACAGCGCGGCCCGCGTCAGCTCGTCGAGGTCTCGGGTCGCGGCGGGCAGCGTGCGGCTGCGGGTCAGGGTCGTGAAGGGGCGCAGCCGGATCTTGAGCGCGACCCGGACGGCAGGCCGCGCCTCGGCGTCGATGTCGGCCAGGACCTGCCGGGTCAGCCGGCGGATCGCCGCCTCGACGTCGGCGGGGTCCTCGAGGTCGACCTGGAAGGTCTCCTCGCGCCCGTGCGCGCGCGGCACCCAGGGCGTGGCGTCGACCGGGCCCGTGTCCGCGCCGCGACCGAGCCGGTGGTACCAGGGGCCCGTGCGCGGACCGAAGGCCTCGGCAAGCATCCCGACGTCGCTCGCGGCGAGCTCGGCCACCGTGCGGATGCCGAGCACCCCCAGCTTCTCCGCGGTGCGTGGCCCGACCCCCCACAGCGCGCGGGTCGGCCGGTGACCCATCTGGGCCAGCCAGGTCGAGTCGGTGATCTCGAAGACGCCGCGGGGCTTGCCGAAGTCGGTCGCCGTCTTCGCCTGCAGCTTGTTCTGACCGATCCCGACCGAGCAGTGCAGCCCGGTGGCGGCGAGCACCGCATCACGGATCCGGACGGCGACCTCACCAGCCGGCTCCGGCTCGGCGCCGGGCGCGGGGGCGACGAAGGCCTCGTCCCAGCCCAGCACCTCGACGACGACGGGTGAGCGGCCCCAGCGGACCTCGCGCAGCGTGGCCATCACGGCGGCAGAGGCAACGTCGTAGGCCGGCTTGTCGACGGCCAGGAAGACCGCGTCGGGGCAGCGGCGCGCGGCCACCCTCAGCGGCGTGCCGGACCCGACGCCGCGCTCGCGGGCCTCGTAGGAGGCGGTCGCGACCACGCCCCGTTCGGTCGGGTCGCCACGGCCGCCCACCACGACCGGGAGGCCCGCGAGCTCGGGGCGGCGCAGCACCTCGACCGCGGCGATGAACTGGTCGAGGTCGACGTGCAGCACCGTCGGCACGTCCACGGCTCAGCTGCCCCTCGGCGGCGGCATCGCGTCGGTGGCCTCCAGCTGCGCCAGCCCGGCCACCATCAGCAGGTCGACGATCAACGAGCGCAGCTGGGCCAGGATCGCGTCGGCGACGAGCAGCTCGCTGCGCTCGAGCACCCCGCAGTCCCGGGCGACCCGGAGCAGGGCGGCCAGGGCCGCCTCGGCCCGCTCGTTGTCGCCCAGCTCGGCGGCCATCACCTCGACGGCGTCGGCGAGCTCATCGGTCAGGCCCGCGTAGGACGCCGGGAGCGGCAGGCGGTGGTAGGCCGACACCGAGCTCTGGCGCACCAGCACCCGGGTCGTGCGCAGGGCGCGGTCCAGCGGCTCGACCAGGTCGGCGACGCGCCGGACGTCCGGGCCGTGGCGACGGCGGAAGGGTGAGACCGCGACCACCGACATGCCCTCGTCGGCCGCGGCCTGCAGCTCGCGCACCAGGTGGTCGGTGGACCGCGCGTCGGCGAGCAGGTCGAGGCCCTCCTCGGGCTCGCCGTGGCGCATGACGTCGGCCGAGGCGCGCAGGAGCCGCGCGATCGTGCGCGTGACGACGGCGGCGTGGCGTCGGGGCTCCCGCAGGGCCGCCGCCGGGACGATCGTCGCCGCCACCAGCGCTACCACCCCTCCGACCAGCGCGTCGAGCCACCGGGTGAAGGCCGTGATCGGCTGAGCCACCAGGGCGACGATGATGATGGACTGCACGGCCGACTGGGTCACGAAGAGCTGGCCGCCGGAGAGCCACACCCCCGCCGACATCGCCAGCAGGATGACCACCGCGATCTGCCAGGCCCCCGACCCGAGCCAGAGCACCAGCAGGTCGGCGAGGAAGATCCCGATCGCGACGCCCATGGTGATCTCGGCGACCCGGCGGGGCCGCTGACCGTAGGAGGTGCCCAGCCCCACGACGGCGGCGATCGGGGCGAAGAACGGCGTCGGGTGGCCGAGGAGCTCGGCGGAGACGAACCAGGCCACCCCGCCGGCGAGCGCGCACTGCACCAGCAGGAAGCGCTTGCTGCGCAGCCGCGCTCGGCGGGCCCGGATCGAGGTCCGCCCCCGTTGCCAGGCACGGTCGAGCGGGCGCGGCTCCATGGGTCCAGGGTGCCAGAGCCGGACAGCCAGGGCCCGACAGCAGATCCGGGCGCGAACCGGTGCCGGCGGCGGCCCCGCTCAGGAGCGGGCGTAGCGCAACGAGCGCTTGACCTCCCCGAGGTAGTGGTAGGACGTGCGGACCTCGACCCGGCACCGGACCCGCGCGAGGCGGGTGTCGTACTCGTTGCACTCGGCCCTCGCCTCGGAGTCGGTCGGGGGGTACTCGACGGTGCCGTCGTGGTGGCGCACGGTGAAGCCCTCGGCCTGCGTGCCGTGGACGGCCACGATGGTGCGGCCCGGGGTCGCCGGCCGGGCGGGAGCGGCCGCGGACGGTGAGACGAGCAACGACCCGACGAGCGCGAGTCCCGACGGGCACGGTGGCAGCCGTGGCGGCGGTGCCAGCGGTGGCGGCAGTGGTGAACGGGAAGAACGACATGGGACCTCCGTGAGCAGACCGGCCCGGTGCCGGCGGGATCTCGGAGGCTAGGAGGCGCAGCTCCCTCACTTCGGGCCTGCGGCAGCGCCTGGTGGACAGGCCCGTCGGAGCCTTCCCCGGGGACGACAGACGGCCCCGCAGGGCGGTCGGGGCGCGACCGTCAGCGCGCCAGGCGCACGGTGACCCGCCGGTCGCCGCAGTCGCGCGCCAGGGCCCGCATCGCTCGCTTCTCGGGGCGGTCGACCCGCAGCCGCCAGCGGTGCTTGACGGCCACCTGGTCGCGCAGGTAGCGGCAGTGCTGACGCGCCGGCAGCCACTCGCGCACGTCGCGGTCACCCTTCGAGGCGTTGACCTCGTCGGTGACGGCCACCAGCGAGCGCGGGTCGCCGAGGTCGTTGGCGAAGCGCTGCCGGGTCGCCGGCCGCCAGGTCCGGGCCCCGGAGTCCCAGGCCTCCGCGAGCGGGACCTGGTGGTCGATGTCGACGTCACCGGTCTCGGTCCAGGTCGCACCGTCGTACCAGGAGAACCACCTCCCACCCGAGAGCGAGCAGCCGCTGCCGACGGCGACGTCCTCGCGCGACTCCTCGATCAGGACCTCCTCGCGGGTGTCGCACCCGTCGGAGTCGGCGTCGACCCAGTGCACGAACGTGTCGCGGTCGTAGCCCGCCCGGCGCTCCCGCGCCACCGGCAGGTCGCCGATGGCCCGCGGGAGGGACGCGGTGTAGCGCGCCCCCCGCCCGGCACCGGGGACCGCGGCGGAAGGGGTCGCGCCCGCCGACCCCACCGACCCCGCAGGGCCCGCCGGGCCCGCCGGGCCAGCCGACCCCGCAGACCCGACCGGACGCGTCGCACCAGCCGAGCAGGCCGGACCGACCGCCACCACGGCGGTAGCGAGCAGCAGCGGCAACAGCAGCACGCGCGCGGGGCGCCGGACGATACGGTGGGGCGACATGGACCGAGCCTGCCACCCGGTGGTTGTCGCCGCCGCCGGCGCAGGCGAGGATGCGGCTCTACGAAAGGTGCTCCCCCGTGGCCATCGCCGTCGATCCGACTGCCAACGCGTTCCTGCTCGCCGAGAACCGCAACATGCCGATGCACGTCGGTGGCCTCCAGCTCTTCGAGAAGCCCGCCGATGCCGGCCCGGACTACGTCCGTCACCTCTACGAGGAGTCGCGCGACACCGCGAGGATCAACCCGCTCTTCCTGCGCCACCCCCAGCGCTCGCTGCGCCGCGGCGGGCAGATGGTCTGGGTCCCCGACGAGCAGTTCGACCCCGAGCACCACGTGCGCCACAGCGCCCTGCCGGCGCCCGGGCGGATCCGCGAGCTGCTCGAGCTGTGTGGTCGCCTGCACAGCACCCCGCTGGCGCGGGAGCGTCCGCTGTGGGAGGCGCACATCATCGAGGGCCTCGCCGACGGCCGCGTCGCGCTCTACACCAAGATCCACCACGCCCTGCTCGACGGCGTCTCGGCCTCACGGCTGATGGCCAACGTGCTCAGCCCGGACCCGGACGAGCGCGACATGCAGGCCGCCTGGTCGGCCGACGCCGGCCGGACGAAGGACAAGAAGGGCAAGAAGGGCACCAAGACGGCGGCAACGGACGACGCCGCGGAGGAGGACGGCCACAGCCTGGTCGACGTGCCCCTGTCGGCGCTGCGCTCGGCGCTGGGGCTCACCGCGGACGCCGCCGGGCTGCCGGCCGCCGTGGTCAAGACGCTGACCAAGGGGGTGCTCAACCAGACCTCGTCGGTCTCGCTGTACGCCCCGCGCACGATGTTCAACGCCGAGATCACCGGCTCGCGCCGGTTCGCGGCGGAGGACTGGCCCATGGAGCGCCTCAAGGCGATCGCCAAGGCCACCGACACCACGCTCAACGACGTGGTGCTGGCCATGTGCAGCGGCGCGATGCGCACCTACCTGATCGAGCAGGAGGCGCTGCCGGACACCTCGATGGTGGCGATGGTGCCGGTCGGCCTCAACGCCAAGGACTCCGGCAAGGCCTCCTCCGAGGGAGGCAACGCGGTCGGTGCGGTGATGGTGCAGCTGGCGACCCACGTCAACGACCCGGCCGAGCGCCTGGCAGCGATCCACACCTCGATGGCCGACGGCAAGCAGGCCCTGTCGTCGATGACGCCGGCGCAGATCATGGCCGTCAGCGCGCTCGGCCAGGTACCGGCGCTGCTGACGCCGATGCTGAAGATGCAGGGCATCGTGCGCCCGCCCTACAACCTGATCATCTCCAACGTGCCCGGCCCCAAGGAGACCCTGTACTTCAACGGCTCCCGGCTCGTGGGCAACTACCCGCTGTCGATCCCGATCAACGGGATGGCGCTGAACATCACGTGCGCGTCGTACGCCGAGAACATGGGCTTCGGCCTGACCGGCTGCCGACGCACCGTGCCCCATCTCCAGCGACTGCTGACCCACCTCGACGACGAGGTCGCAGCGCTGGAGAAGGCCGCCGGCGTCGGGTAGTGGACGCAGGGCGGCGCGGGACAGCGCAGGGCAGGGCGGCTAGGAGCCCAGCACCTGCTCGTCGAAGCCACCGCCGAGCAGGTCGGCGACCGCGCGCAACCGCGCCCGCGTGACGTCGGCGACGGTGGCGTAGCCGGCCCGGTGCGCGTTGGAGCCCGGTCGGGTGGGCTCCGCGGTGTTGATGCTCAGGCACCGGCGGCCGCCGCCGTCCGCGGCGTTGGCCAGCGCCACGGCGTGGCCGGTGGTCCCGCTGCCGGCGAAGAGGTCGAGGACGCGCGCGTCCGGCGGCATGGTGTCCAGGACGCGGCGCAGCAGCCCGGTCGGCTTCGGCGAGTCGAAGACGTGGCCGAGGACGGCCTTGAGCTCGGCCACCGCGGTGTCGGTGGAGCCGACCTCCTCGGAGAGCCAGACGGTGCGCAGCTTCTTGCGGCGTCCGGCGTGCCACCAGTCGCGCTGGAAGACGTCGACCCGATCGCCCCTGCGCCCGCGCACGACGCGGCACTCGAGGTCGTCGCCCCGCTCCTCGACCCGCGGCGGGCTCCAGCGCCACACCGCGGGGGTGGCGTCACCGAAGACGGGCATCACCTCCCGCGCGCCGGGGAACGCCGACAGCGCCACGCGGCCGGTCGCGGGGTCGCCCCACAACGGGTAGTGCATCGTGCGAGCGGTGACGGGGTTGAACTTCTTGTTGGTGTTGCGCAGCGGCAGCAGCCGGAACCGGCGTCCGTCGTCAGCGGTGCGGGGGAAGTCGCGCACGTCGACGCTGTCGGTGGTGCTGGCCTCGAGCACGCACCGGCGCGCGTCTCGCGCGTAGACCAGGAGGTATTCGTGGCTCGTGGCGAAGCCCCCGCCGAGCTGGCGGCCCTTCGGGTTCAGGTTCACCACCACCTGGGCCAGCAGGTTCGCCTCGCCCAGGACGTGGTCCATCAGCAGGCGCAGGTGGGCGACCTCGCCGTCGTCGATGCTGACGCACACCGCCCCGCCCGGCGCGAGCACCCTGCGCAGCGCCTCCAGGCGCGGTCGCATCATCGCCACCCAGGCCTGGTGGCCCCCGAGGTCGTCGCGGTAGGTGAAGTCGTGTCCGGTGTTGTAGGGCGGGTCCAGGTAGGCCAGGTCGACGCTGCCCGGCGCCAGGGTGCCCAGCACGGCCAGGTTGTCGCCCTCGACGAAGGTGTTCCAGGGTGCGTGCCCGGTCGTCCTGCCCGTCCCGGTCACGTCGGCGACCATAGTGGGCGATCATGGACGGGTGCTCTCCTCCGACCGCCGGCGCAGCGTCACGGTGGTCTCCGCGGTCCTGACCCTCGTGGCGCTGGCCGCCTACGTCGCGGTGGTGCCGGTCGGGGTCGGCGCGGAGGTCCGCGCCCTGGTCGGCCTCGACAACGAGGTGCCCGGCGACACCCCGGGAGCGCACCACGCGTTCCTCCAGACCGAGTTCGACGGGATGCCGGTCGGCTGGGACCCGTGCCGCCCGGTGCGGTACGTCGTCAACCCGGCCGGCGCCCCTGCGCAGTGGGCGACGCTGGTCAGCGACGCCGTCGCGGAGGTCGAGGCCGCCACCGGGCTCGACCTGGTCGACGAGGGCACCACGACCGACCGCACCTTCGAGGACCGCGAGGCTCGGGGCCCCGACGCCGACCCCGTCCTCATCGGCTGGGCCGACGCCACCGAGGTCGGGGAGCTCGCCGGCGACGTCGCGGGCCTCGGCGGAGCGGTCTCGGTCAGCGACGGGTCGCGGCGTCACTACACCACCGGGTCGCTGGCGCTCGACACCGAGACCTACGCGCGCCTGGCCGGCCGCGCCGACGGCGAAGAGGTCGAGCGGGCGATCCTCCTGCACGAGCTCGGCCACGTCATGGGGCTCGCCCACGTCGACGACCGGGGCGAGCTGATGTACACCCAGGGTGTGCCCCGCGCGACGTTCGGGCCCGGGGACCGTGAAGGGCTGGCGGCGCTCGGCGCGCTGCCCTGCGGCTGAGGCCCGACATCAGCGCCGACCTCCCCGCCTCCGGCGCGCCGGGTCCCTACCCTGGGGCGGTGCGCTCCCCCCGGTACGCCGCCGCGCTGCTCGCGCCGGCGCTCGCTGTCCTGCTCGCCGCCGGCGCGTCCGCCGGTGCCTCCACCGGCGCGTCCGCCGAGGGGCCCCGCGAGGCTCGGGGCGACCGGCTCGAGACCGTCGCGGCCGGGGGTGACCAGCGCCCCCTGCACTCCTCCGACGGTGTCGTCGGACCCACCGCCGCCCCGGTGCCTCGCAGCGAGCGGGGCCAGGTCGAGCGGACCCGGCGAGCGGCCTGGCAGGTCGCCCCGGGCGTCCGCGCCCGCGTCTTCGACCAGACCGACCCGCGCGGGCAGATTCGCGCCTACCTGCTCTCGGCCGACCTCTCGACGCCCGGACTGCGCCTGGACTACGCCCGCAGCGGACGCGTCAGCCACCTCGCGACGACCAGCGACATCCTGGCCGAGGACAAGGCGATCGCCGGGGTCAACGCCGACTTCTTCGACATCGGTCGGACCGGAGCGCCGCTCGGGACCGGACTCGACCGGGACCGGGGACTGCTGCACGCCCGGACCGCGGGGTGGAACGAGTCCTTCTACCTCGGCGGTCAGGGGCGGCCGAGGATCGGCACCCTGCCCATGCGGGCCACCATCGCCCACCACCGTGCCATCGAGGTCACCAACCTGAACTCGCCCTTCGTCTACCCCGGCAGCGTCGGTCTCTACACCAGCGCCTGGGGCGCGACGCCGGGCTACCTGGCCACCCAGGACCAGCACCGCGACGTCCGGGCCGTGCGGGTCCGCGGCGGCGAGGTCGTCTCGAACCGCACGACCCTGCCCCAGCGGGGCCGGGTCCGCGGCCTGCTGCTGGTCGGTCGCGGGCCGGGCGCCCAGTCGCTGGCCCGCCTCGACGTCGGCGCCCCGATCACCGTGCGCCGCGCCCTGGCCGGCGACCCCCGGATGGCGATCACCGGCAACATGGTCCTGGTCCGCAAGGGCGAGCCCCTCCCCCTCGACGACCGCGAGCTGCACCCGCGCACCGCGATCGGCATCGACCGCGACACCGGCCGGGTGCTGATGCTCGCCGTCGACGGGCGCCAGGACTTCAGCCGCGGCTACACGATGCTCGAGCTGGCCAGGCTGATGGTCGACCTCGGTGCGGAGTCCGCGCTCAACCTCGACGGCGGTGGCTCCACCACGATGGTCGCAGCGCGCCGTCACGGTCACGTCGGCGTGATCAACTCACCCTCCGACGGCGCCCAGCGCGACGTCGCCGACGCGGTCGAGCTCACCTACCGCGAGCCCTGAGCCCCTCGACGGAAGCAGGTGCCTCTGCGAACCTGGAGGACCGCTCCGGCGCCAGGTCGTGACGTTCGGGGCGCACCCTGATCGGTCGCTCGGAAGGACTCATGATGCGCAGATCCCTGGCTCTCGTCGTCGCGCTGACCTCCAGCCTCCTGCTGGCCGTCCCGGCGCACGCCCAGCTCACCGTCACCCAGGACGAGGTCGGCGACGGGAGGTTCGACTCGGACTTCAAGAAGGTCACCGTCGACCACAGCGTCCAGCGGGTGCGGCTGACCACCCGGATGGTGAACGAGCCGGGAGCCGACAGCGAGCTGCCCGACGAGGTGTGGCACCTCGTGGACACCCGGGGCGACCGCCAGCCGGACCTCCTCGTCTTCGTCGTGGTCTCGAGCGAGACCACCGACCACCCGCTCGTCTACCTCCGGCGTACCGACGCCTGGCCGCCGAGGAGGAACCCCTACCAGGCGCTCGACGACGAGAACGCCGTCGAGTGCGGCCTGCACCGTTCCCGCGAGAGGGAGCACGGGCGGCTCCTCCGGACGACGATCGGTCGCGGCTGCCTGCGGACCGACGGCAGCATGCCGCAACGGCTGCGGGTGAACACCTTCGGCACGCTGGACTCCGGCCGCTACACCGACGTCGTCAAGGGCTACCACCGGTACGGGAGCTGGATCACCAGCGACTGACCCCGCCAGGCTCGAGCCGGTCGACCTCAGGCCGGCAGCTCGACCAGCGCGACGGTCGTGACCGGCACCAGGCACTGCACCGGCGGCGTCTTCGCGGCCACCGCGACCACGCGCCACCGTCCCTCCGGGCGGTCGACGACGACGTCCTCGGGCACCTCGCAGCCCACCGCGACCACCGTCGCGGTGAGCAGGCGGCCCGCGACGACCGCGGTGGCCTCGATCGCCGGGGCGAGCTCGTCGGTCATCCGGGGCTCGAACCTGTCGAGGTAGCGGGTCTGCTGCGCCCGGGTGGTGATCGTGGTCGGCCAGGACTCGACCTGCCCGCCGGACGACGCCGCCGAGACGAGGTCGATCACGACCGGGGCGTCGGGTACCGGGGCCGGCGCCGAGGACAGCGGCGAGAGGCCGGGGCTGGGCGGCCGGTCGCTCCCCGTCCCGGTGGACTCACCGCAGCCGACCAGGACGGCCGAGCCCAGCACCAGGGCGAGGGCGGGGGGCGAGCACGGGAGCGGCGACGAGAGAGCGCGTCATGGTGGTCCGACGCTAGCCCGCGCCCCCCGGTTCCCGCCGAGATGGCGCTCGCCGCGTGCCGAGATGGCGCTCGCCGCGCGCTGAGATGGCGATGGCGGGCTCAGCGCTCCGGCTCGGACTCCCGCACCCGGCGGATGACGGAGACCAGGTCGAGCCCGTTCTCGTCGCGCCAGCGCTGGACCCGCGCGCGCTCGTCGCGCCGGACACCGCGCTCGACGCCGGTGCGCGCGTGGTGCCAACGCAGGGCGTCCTCGGCGTAGGCCACGTAGGCCACCGGCCGAGCGGTGCGGATCGCGTCGAGGGCCTCGACCGGGTCCCAGCCCAGGGCCAGCAGCACCGCGAACCCGGCGCTCGGCCCGCGGTTGATCCCCATGTGGCAGTGGGTGAGCACGATGGTGCCCGGGCGCTCGAGCGCCGCGACCGCCCAGCCGGCGACGTCGTCGAACCAGGAGGGAGGCACCCGCTGCCCGCGGTCGTCGATGCCGCGCCAGTGGTACTCGACGGGCGGCAGCCGGTTCCACAGCTCGTGGTCGCGCCACTCGATGCGCGCGTCGAGGACGTGGGTGACGCCGGCACCGACCAGCTCGAGGGCCTGGTCGAGCGCGATCTCCTCCTGGGGGTGGAGGTCGCCCCCGACGACGAGCCGGTCGGTGACGAAGCTGGCGTTGGCGAGCCGGAGCAGGGGCAGCCCGGCCGGGCGGGGCGTGGAAGGCATCAGGTCCATCAGCCTAGGTCGCGCCACCGACGGCCCGTACCACGACGGCCGCGACGGCCGCGACGTGGACGAGGGGGAGCCGACGGACGGGGCGAGCGTGACCCCCGCGGGTGGCGGACCGTCCGGCTCGGGGGCCCCGCGACCCAGCCGGGCGTGCAGACGCTCGCGCACCTCGTCGGGCTCGAGGCGGGTGCGGCGGCGCTGGTCGCGCGCGACCGCCACCCCGGTGGCGGTGACGCCGGCGAGCCCGGCGATCCCCGCCAGCTTCCACCACCGTGCGGTCCTCATCGACCAGACTCCTCGTGTGTCCCTGATCTCCGGTCGGCTCTCGCTCGACGCAGCCGTCGACCTCACCCGCACCGGCGACCTGTGGCTCTTCCGCGGCCACTCCTTCGCCGACCACGCTATCCGGGTCCTCACGAACGCGCCGGTCAACCACGTCGGTCTGGCAGTCGTCCTCGACGACCTGCCGCCGTTGCTGTGGCACGCCGAGCTCGGACGGGGGCTCGAGGACGTCTGGACCGGCAAGCACCAACGAGGCGTCCAGCTGCACGACCTCCGCGGTGCCGTCGAGCAGTGGACCGGCCGCTACGAGCAGCGGGCGTGGCTGCGCCAGCTCGAGGCCGAGGTCACCCCCGCGATGGAGGACGCCGTCCTGCGCACGGTGGCCCGCCTCGACGGCACCCCCTTCCCCTCGACCGTGGCCCTGGCCGGGCGCTGGGCGCGCGGCCGGGTGCGGCGCGCGGCACCGGCCGAGCTGACCTACTGCGCCGAGGTGGTCGCCGCGACCTACGCCGCGATGGGTCTGCTCGACGACCGGCGGCCCACCAACTACTACGACCCGGGACGGTTCTGGTCCGGCGACGACCTCGCGCTGCTCGGCGGGGCCCGCCTGGGCGAGGAGATCCCGGTCCTCCCCTGATCGCCCTCCCCCGGATCGCCTCCCTGATCACCCTCCCTGACCAGCGTCAGACCGGTCCGGGGAGCAGCTGCCGTCGGACTCCGTGGCGGGGGCCGGCACGGTCGGCGGTGGGGGTGGTGCCGCGCGGTCGACGCGAGAGGGTAGACAGGTCGCCATGCGAGCTGTCGGAGTCACTAAGCACGGCGGGCCCGAGGCCCTGCACCAGGTCGACCTGGACCCCGAGGAGCTCGGTCCCGAGGACGTGCGGATCGCGGTGCTCGCGGCCGCCGTCAACCCCACCGACACCCTGGTCCGGTCGGGCGCCCGCGCGGAGGGCGACCGGCCCGAGGACGCCCCCGACGTGCCCGGCATGGACGTCGCCGGCGTGGTGACCGACGTCGGCTCGGCCATCGGCGAGCGGCCGGGTGAGTGGATCTCCATCGGCGACAAGGTGATGGGCGTCGTCGTGCCGTCCGGTCCGCACGGCGGCTACCGCGACGACCTCGTGCTGCCGGCCGACTCCGTCGCCCCGCGCCCCCGGGGCCTCACCGACGCCGAGGCGGCCACGCTGCCGATGAACGGCCTGACCGCCTGGCTCGCCCTGGACGCCCTCGACCTCGCCGAGGGCTCCACCCTCGCCGTGACCGGGTCGGCCGGCGCCCTCGGCGGCTACGTCGTGCAGCTGGCCGTCACCCGCGGGCTGCGGGTCGTCGCCGATGCGGCGGAGGCCGACCGCGAGCTCGTCACGCAGCTCGGCGCCACCACCGTCGTCGAGCGGGGCGCCGGGTTCGCCGACGCGGTGCGCGCCGAGGTGCCGGACGGCGCCGACGGCCTCGTCGACGCCTCGGTGCAGGGCGCCGAGGTCCTCGGGGCGGTGCGCGACGGCGGCGGCGTCGTCACGGTGCGCGGCTGGGAGGGTGACGGCACGCGCGGGTTGACGGTGACGCCGGTATGGGTGCGCGACGCGGCCCATCGCCGTGACCTGCTCGAGGAGCTCCGGAGCCTGGCCGAGTCCGGTGCCCTGACGACGCGGGTAGCCGACGTGCTGCCCTTCGACCAGGCCGCCGAGGCCCACCGCCGGCTCGAGGCCGGCGGCGTGCGCGGACGGCTGGTGCTCGACTTCAGCTGACCGGCTCGGCCGTGGTTCGCAGGTCGCGGCTCAGTCGGTCAGGCGCCAGACGCCCGGCTTGGGCGCCACCAGGCGCCCGCCGGTGGCCAGGTGCTTGCGCGCGGTGCGGCAGGCCGTGCGCCAGCGCAGCTCGCCCGTCGGGCCCTGCTCCTGGTCGCCGGAGCGGAACGTGTCCCCCATCCGCACGCCGATCGCGTCCATGACGTCGTCGGCACTGGCCTCGCCCCCGCGCTCCTCGAGCACCGCGACGATGTGCTGCTCGAAGTCCTCCGGGGGCGTGCGGCGTCGGGGGGCCGCGGCCGTCGCGGCGCGAGAGGCACGGGGCGCCCGGGCCGCGGTGGAACGCGTGGTCGTGGTGCGGGGGGCCGGCTTGACCGGCTCGGGCGGTGGTGCTGGCGGGTTCCCGTGGATGCACTGGCTCCAGGGCAGCTCACAGAACTCGCAGTAGTCCTCAGTCATCGTTCCCCTCTCGACCTCCGAACCTACGCCGGGTCGACCGGCCGCACCCGGGTGGGGTTGACCCGGGCCACGCGGGGCCCGCGCCGCCAGCACCGGCGTCGCCGCCGGGGCCGCCTCACCAGCGGGGGTGGACCTCCGCCCGGAGCAGGCGGTCGTAGAGGTCCCGGACGCCGTCGAGCAACGCCGGCGGGAGGGACCCCAGGTCGCCGGCGGCGGCGTTGGCTCGCGCCTGCTCGGCATTGCGGGCGCCGGGGATCACGCTGGACACGCCGGGCTGCTGGGCCACCCAGGCGAGGGCGACCTGGGCCGGCGAGACCCCCTCGGGCCCGTGCTGGCGGGCGAGGGCGGTGAACTCCTGTGCGGCGACCAGACCGGTCTCCCAGTCGACCCCGCTGAAGGTCTCACCCACGTCGAAGGCGCTGCCGTCGCGGTTGTAGGTGCGGTGGTCGTCGGCGGCGAAGGTGGTCGAGGTGTCGTAGCGGCCGCCGAGCAGCCCCGAGGCCAGGGGCACCCGGGCGATCACCGCGACGCCGGCCTCGCGCGCGGCCGGCAGCACCGCGTCGAGCGGCTTGAGCCGGAAGGCGTTGAGGATGATCTGGACGCTGGCCACGCCGGGCCGGCCGATCGCGCTGAGCGCCTGCTCGGCGGTCTCGACGCTCACCCCGTAGGCCGCGACGGCGCCGTCGGCGACGAGGGTGTCCAAGGCCTCCCACGTGGCCCCGTCCTCGATCGTGGCGCTGGGCGGGCAGTGCAGCTGGACCAGGTCGAGGGTGTCGACGCCGAGGTTGCGGCGCGAGCGGTCCGTCCACGCACGGAAGTTCTCGAGCCGGTAGCTGTGCGGCACCTGCTCGGCGCGGCGACCCATCTTGGTGGCGACGGTGACGCCGTGCGCACCGCCTCCGAGCTCCGTGGTGAGGTCGCGCAGGAAGGCGGCGATCGCCTGCTCGCTGCGGCCGTCGCCGTAGACGTCGGCGGTGTCGAAGAACCGCACCCCCGCGTCGTAGGAGGCTCTCAGCACCGCGCGGGCGTCGTCCGGGCCGACCTCGCCCCAGTCGGCGCCGAGCTGCCAGGTGCCGAGCCCGATCGCCGAGACCGGTCGTCCGGTCCGGCCGAGCGTGCGGGTCTCCATGGGTCCTCCCGGGTGGTTGCTTCCTCGGCGCCTCAGGGGCCCTGGCGCATCGGCCGCACGCTACTGCCCGTCGCCCGGAGACTCCCGGTGGGGGCCGCAGCCCCTGTCCTGGGCTCGGCTCAGCGGTAGGCCGGCGTCCACGCCGTCTGCCAGAGGGCGGCCTTGAGCTCCGAGCGGGTCGCGGCGGGCGCGACGCCGTCCGCGACCGCGGCCTCGGCCGCGGCGAGGGCGATGCGCTGCGTGACCGCGCGCAGCTGGTCGACCGGCGGCAGCAGCGGGGCCGGGTCGACGCCGGCCAGCTCGACCGCGGCGGCGCCGAGCGCCTCCGCCGCGGCGACGAGCATGGCGTCGGTGACCCGGCGGGCCTTGGCGGCGGTGACGGCCAGCCCGACGCCGGGGAAGACGTAGACGTTGTTGCACTGCGCCACCGGTACCCGGCGCCCGCGCACGGTCACCGGGGGGAACGGCGAGCCGGTGGCCACCAGCGCCCGGCCCTCGGTCCAGGCCATCAGGTCGGCCGGGTCGGCCTCGGCCGAGGTGGTCGGGTTCGACAACGGCAGCACGACCGGCCGCTCGGTGTGGGCGGCCAGCGCGCGCACGACCTCCTCGGTGAAGAGCCCCGGGACGGTGGACAGGCCCAGCAGGCAGGTCGCCGCGGTCTGCTCGACCACGCCGGGCAGGCTCGAGGCGGCCCCGGCCGGCCAGTCGGCGACGTCGGCTGCCCCGTGGGCGTAGCGCCGCTGGGCGGCGCTGAGGCCGCGCCGGTCCGTGGTGAGCAGCCCGTCGACGTCCAGCACCCAGATCCGGGCGGCGGCCTGGGCGTCGGTGAGGCCGTCGCGGACCATGGCGGTGCGGACCATGTCCAGCACCCCGATCGCCGCGGACCCGGCGCCGGCCATGACGACCTGCTGCTCGGCCAGGCGCACGCCCGAGATCCTCGTCGCCGTCATCAAGGCGCCCAGCACGACCGCAGCGGTGCCCTGGATGTCGTCGTTGAAGGTGAGCAACCGGTCGCGGTAGCGGTCGAGCAGCGGCCGAGCCTTGGGCGAGGCGAAGTCCTCCCACTGCAGGAGCACGTCGGGCAGCTCCTCCTCGACGGCGGCCACGAACTGCTCCACGAAGGCGTCGTAGGCCCGGCGACCCACCCGCCGGTGCCGCCAGCCGAGGTAGCGGGGCGCCTCGCGGAGCTCGTCGTTGTCGGTGCCGACGTCCAGCAGCACCGGCAGCACCCGGGCCGGGTCGATCCCCCCGACGGCGGTGTAGAGGGCCAGCTTCCCGATCGGGATCCCCATGCCGCCGGCGCCCTGGTCGCCGAGGCCGAGGATGCGCTCGCCGTCGGTGACCACGATGACGTCGACGCCCTCACGGGGGCGGTTGCGCAGGACCGCCGGGAATCTGGTCCCGGTCGGGGTAGGAGACGAAGAGCCCCCGCGGCCGCCGGTAGATCTCGCTGAAGCGCTGGCAGCCCTCCCCCACGGTCGGGGTGTACACGATCGGCAGCACCTCCTCGAGGTGCTCGGTGAGCAGGCGGAAGAACACCGTCTCGTTGGTGTCCTGGAGCGCGCGGAGGTAGACGTGCTGCTGGATCGCGTGGTCGAAGCCGTGCAGGGCCACGACCGCCCGCTCCACCTGCTCGTCGAGGGTCTCGACGGCCGGCGGCAGCAGTCCGCGCAGCGACAGGGCGTCCCGCTCGGCCTCGCTGAAGGCGGTGCCGCGGTTGAGCAGCGGGTCGTTGAGGACGGTGTGGCCGAACAGGGCCGAGCTGACGTCGGCCGGGCGGGCATCGCGCATGCACCCACCCTGGCACCCCGACTCAGCGAAATACCCCAAACTACGGATTCCGCGGGACACCCGACTGGGTGTAGGCCTGAGCCACAGCGGAACCGGCCGCGCTCTTCACCACCAGGGGGCCCACCCATGTCCAGACGAACCCGCACGATGCTCACCGCAGGCGCAGCGCTCGCCACGATGGCTGCAGCCACCAGCGGCCCCGGCGCGCTGGCCGCACCCGGTGCGGCAGCCGACGACGTCCCGCAGACGGTGGTCGAGCTCCAGGGCCCGCGCGGCGTCGACGCCCTCGGGCACGGACGCACCCTGGTCACCGAGGCCGACGGGACCTTCAGCATGGTCGTCGAGCGGGACGGGGAGCAGCCCTACACCGCCGAGCTGGGCCGGCTCGGCACGTCGTTCGCGCCCGCCGTGGCCCTCGGCCGGCGCGGCGTGGTCTACCTCCTCACGGGCGCCGCCGAACCGCCCGAGGACGCCGCCATGCGCAGCCTGGCCGGCAAGGATCCGCTGCGCGCCCCCCACGAGGGTGCCACGTTGTACCGCTGGCGGCTCGGCTTCGCTCGGCCCCACGTGGTGGCCGACATCGCCGCGTACCAGGCCACCGACCCCGACCCGGCCGATCTGGAGGACCTGCCCTCCGACAGCAACCCCTTCGGCCTGGCCACCCTCAAGGGCGGCGGCGTGCTGGTCGCCGACGCCGCCGGCAACGACCTGCTCCGCGTGCGTCGCGACGGCGAGATCGAGACCGTGGCTCGCCTGCTGCCGCGCACGGTGAAGGTCCCGCCGGGGCTGCCCGACGTCCCGCCCGAGGAGGGTGGACCCCTGCCTCCCGCCGGGACCCCGTTGCCGGCCGAGGCCGTGGCCACCTCCGTCGCGGTCGGCCCGAACGGGGACTGGTACATCGGCGAGCTGCGCGGCTTCCCGGCGACGCCGGGGACGTCCCAGGTCTGGCGGGTCGAGCCCGGCACCACCGACGCGACCTGCGACCCGACGCGTCCGCACCGCGGGGCGTGCACCCGCTACGCGAACGGGCTGACCTCGGTCGTCGACCTCGCCGGCGACCGGGGCGACCTCTACGCCGTCGAGCTGTCCCGGATGAGCTGGCTCCAGCTCGAGCTGGGGACGACCGGCGCCGAGATCGGCGCCCTGATGCGGATGCGCCGCGACGGTGACGGCCTGCACGTGGAGGAGGTCGCACCGGACCAGCTCGTGCTCCCCGGCGGCGTCGACGTCGCCGACGGCACGACCTACCTCACCGGACCGGTCTTCGGACCGGGCGCGCTGGCGCGGCTCGGCTAGGGCGCCGACGGGGGCCGACCGACCTCACCGCGATGTCGTTCCAGCAGCACCAGCACCTCGGCGTGCACGGTCTGCGGGAACATGTCGAAGACCCGCGCCCGTGTCGGCGCCAGGGACGGCATCGCGGTGAGGTCGCGGGCGAGCGAGTCGACGTGGCAGCTGGAGTAGAGCACCCGACCGACCCGGGAGGCCTCGAGCGTCCCGGCGAGGTCGTCACCGATCCCGCGCCGCGGCGGGTTCACCACCACCAGGTCGTCCGGTCCGAGCGCGCCTAACGCGCCGGGCCGGGCCGTCGGCCGTCGCGTCGTCCACGACGAACCGGACCCCGCCAGCCTCGCCGGACCCGCCGGACCCGCCGGACCCGCCAGGCCCGGCAGACCTCGCGACCCCCGCAGCGCGTGCGGCGGCCGTAGCCCCGGCGACGGCATCCGGGCTGACCTCGACGCCGACCACGTCGCGCACGCCGGCGCGCGCTGCGGTCAGGGCGAACCCGCCCACACCGCAGTACAGGTCGAGCACGCGCCCGGGCGCGGTCTCGGCGAACCAGTCGCCGGCCTGCTCGTAGAGCGCCGCAGCGACGGCGCTGTTGGTCTGGAAGAACCCCTGGGGCCGGAGCCGGAGGTCGAGCCCGGCGAGCCGCATCGGCAGCGTCGCCTGCTCGGTGAGCAGGACCTCCTCGGGACCCTCGAGCACGGCCTGGTGCAGCGGCTGGAGGTTGGCCGAGGCGACCATCAGCCTCGGCAACCGCTCCTGCAGCCAGCCGAGGTGCTTGCGCAGCCGGGCGAGCGACTCGGTGCTGCGCAGCACCCAGCGCACCATCAGCTCACCGTCCGGCGAGACGGTCGCGACGACGTGCTTGAGCTCGCCGCGACGGGTCGGCACGTCGTAGGGCTGGAGGCCCGCGCGGGTCACGAACGCGGCGAGCGTCGGCAGGGCGTCGTGGAGGGCGGCCTCGTGGAGCCCGCAGTGGCGCAGGTCGGTGCCGGCCCCCGAGGGGTCGAGGATCCCGAGGGTCGGCTCGTCCACGGTGCCGGCGACGACCATCTTGGCCTTGTTGCGGAACCCGCGCTCGCGACCGGCGAACGGCTCCAGCCAGTGCAGCCCGGACGGCGTGGGCAGCCGACCGGCGACGTGCTCCTGCAACGCGGCCAGCTGCTCGTCGTAGGGGCGACCCATCCACGTGCACGACCGGCACGCGCCGGCGTCGAAGTAGTCGCACTGCATGGCGCAGGTGAGGTTACGCGCCCGCCTCGGCGACGGCATACTGACGACGATGGCCGGTGACGAGGTGCTCGCGACCCGGGTGCACCCGGAGCAGCCGTGAGGCCACGCCCGCTGGCGATCACGCAGGTCGCCGACGACGTCCACCTGGTCGCCGGCACGAACGTGAACTGGGCCGTGGTCACCGAGGGTGCGGCGGTCACCCTGGTCGACGCCGGCTACCCCGGCGACGCGGCGGCCGTGCTGGCCTCGGTCGAGGCGCTCGGGCGCCGACCCGAGGACGTCGTCGCGGTGCTGCTGACCCACGCCCACCTCGACCACCTCGGGGGGGTCCCCACTGTCGTGCGACGCTCCGGTGCGCGGGTGGTCACCGGGCGCGAGGAGGCCCGCCACGCCCGCCGGGAGTACCTCGAGCAGGCCGGTCCGCGTGACCTCCTGCGCCACACCACGACCGCAGCCGGACGCCGGTGGGTGTACCGGACCCTGCGGGCCGTCGGCCGGCAGGTGAACCTGCGCCTCGAGGACGTCGAGGTGGCCCCCGACGACGCGGCGATCGAGGCGCCGGGGTCACTGGTCGCCGTGCCCACTCCGGGGCACACGCCCGGCCACACGGCCTTCCTCATGCCCTCCACCGGCGTCCTGTTCACCGGCGACGCCCTGGTCACCGGCCACCCCCTGTGCCGTCACGACGGACCCCAGCTGCTGCCGAGCCTGTTCAACCACGACGAGGCGGCGATGCGGGCCTCGCTCGTCGAGCTGCGCAGCGTGCCCGCCGGCGTGGTCGCTCCCGGCCACGGCCGTCCGCTCGAGGCCCCTCTGCCCGACGTCGTCGACGCGGCCCTCGCCCAGCACCGATGAGTCCCGCCGCCGACGGCGGTCCTAGCCACCCTCCACCCGCACCACCCAGCCCCAGCCCCAGCCCGACCCGATCCGACCCGACCTGAGGAGCAACCATGACCAGCAGGCTCAACCCGTACCTCGGCTTCACCGACCAGACCCGTGAGGCGATGACCTTCTACCAGGAGGCGCTCGGTGGTGAGCTGACGATGATGACCTTCGGCGAGGTCGGGATGGAGGGCGACGCCGCCTCCCTGGTCATGCACGCGCAGCTGATCAGCCCCGAGGGCTTCGTCCTGATGGCCTCCGACCGGCCCGCCGAGATGGGCACCCCGACGCCCGGGGACACCGTCACGGTCTGCCTCAACGGCGACGACACGACCATGCTGCGCGAGGCCTTCGCGGCCCTCTCGGCCGGCGGCACCGTGCACACGGCCCTCGCCAAGCAGGTCTGGGGCGACGAGTACGGCGACTTCAGCGACCGGTTCGGCATCCGGTGGATGTTCAACGTCATGATGGGCTCCTAGCGCAGGCGACGCAGGTGCGCGCCCGGGGCCGGACCTCCAGCCGCGCGGGGTCGACCGACCGGCCGCACGACTCGCACACACCGTAGGTGCCCTCCTCCCACCGCCGCAGGGCCGCCGCGGTCTCGGCGAGGTGCT
This sequence comes from uncultured Actinomycetota bacterium, assembly GCA_963822495.1. Lineage (GTDB taxonomy): Bacteria > Actinomycetota > Actinomycetes > Propionibacteriales > Nocardioidaceae > Nocardioides. The sequence goes on from CAWGHQ010000012.1 coordinate 114,380, forward strand.
CCTCGGCCTGACGAGCCAGCGCGCCGGTCTGGGAGCGCTCGAAGGCGATGGTCTGACCCTCCGGATCGTGCTCGTCGTCGGCATTGGTCAGCCGTGAGGCCTCGACCACCTCCGCGTAGTCCTCACGCAGGTCGCGCAGTCGCGCCAGGGTGCGCTCGTGGTCGGCCTCGAGGCGCGCGCGGGCCCCGGCGTACGGGTCGTCGCGGCCAGCCACGGCGCCGAGGGTAGCGGCGGGGACCAGCGGCGGGGGGCCAGCGGCGGGGCTAGCGGCGGGGCGGGAGCCGGTGCAGGCGGACGTCGCCGAGCCTGCCCCCCGCGGTCGTGGCCGTGAGGAAGGTGCAGAACGGCTCCCGGCGCCGGTCGGTCGGCGAGCCGGGGTTGAGCAGGCGCATCCCGTTCGGGGTCGTGGTGTCCCACGGGATGTGGGAGTGGCCGAAGACCAGCAGGTCGAGGTCGGCGTGGGTGGCGTCCATCCGCTCCTCGCGGCGTTGCTTCCCGCCGGTCTCGTGCACCACCCCGAGCCGCAGGCCGTCGAGGTCGACCCGCGCGACCTCGGGCAGCCTGGCTCGCAGGCCCGGGACCGTCGTTGTTGCCCCAGCACGCCACCAGCCGGCGCGCGTGCGCCTGCACGACGTCGAGCGTCGCCTCGTCGACCCAGTCGCCGGCGTGCACGACGACGTCCGCCTCGGCCATCGCCTCCAGCAACGGCTCCGGCAGCACCTTCGCCCGCGTAGGAAGGTGGGTGTCGGCGGTGAGGACGAGGCGCACGACGTCAGAAGGTGTCGTTGATCGTGATCTGGTCGTAGTCCCTCGGCAGCCGATCGGCGGAGAAGCAGGTCACCGTGGCGGACGTGCCGACTCGCAGCTGGTCGGTGGTGCAGTCCGCCAGGGCCACCTGCTCCTCGCCGCGGTAGACCCGGATCTCGACGATGGCGCCGTCGACGTCGTCGCGGTTGTTGGTCACCTTCAGCCCCTTCACGTCCATGCCCGCGAAGCCGTCGGTCAACCGCCAGCCGCCGGCGTACTCGAAGCCGTCGACCTCGAACGGCTGGCCCTCGGTGATCTCGAGCGGGTTGTCGGTGCCGCCGGCCTTGGTGGCGTCCTGCTCGATCGAGCTGCTCATCCCACCGACCAGGAGTCCGCCCGCGGCCAGGCACCCTCCGAAGAAGAGCACGAGCACCAGCCCGACGATGAGCAGCACGTTGCGCAGCGTGTGGCTCTGCTTGGCCGGGTAGGGCTGCCCGTAGGGCGCTCCGTAGGGCTGCTGGGGGTACGGGCCCTGGGGGTAGGGGCCCTGGGGGTACTGGTTCTGGGGGTACTGGTTCTGGGGGTACTGGTTCTGGGGGTATTGGCCGGGCTGACCGTACGGCTGCGGGGCGCCCTGGGGCGGCGGTCCCTGGGTCGGGTAGGGCCCCGGCTGCTGACCGTAGGGCTGCGTGGGTTCGGACTGCCCCGACCCACCGGGCTGCTCGGGACTGCCGGGAGCCGGCGGGTACTGGTTGCTCATGGTCGTCCCTGCGGTCGGGGGTGGTGGGGTGAGTCAACCAAGTGACGGCTTCGTCGCGCTGAAGCCCCTCGGCGTGTCAGGCCGACCAGTCCAGGTCGAGCGGGTCCTCGCCCAGCGACGGGTCGTCCAGGAGCGGGGACTGCTCGCCGAACCGGCTCGCGGGACGCGGTGGCGCCGCGATCTCGGCCCGACCGTCGACGACGAGCCGCAGCGAGCGTCGGAGCACGTCGAGCACGCGCTCCTCGTCGTGGCCGTCGAGGTCGTGCAGCCCCTCCCGCACCGCGACGATCGTCGCGATGATCGCCAACCGGTCGCAGTCGAAGACCTCCGCCGCGCAGCGCACGGGCACCGACACCGGCGTGCAGCATCTCCAAGCAGCATCCTCAGCGGCAGGTGCTCGGGCGGCAGCAGCTCCGTCGCGGGGGCTTCCTCTGGGCCCGCCTCCTCTGGGCCCACCTCGTCGACGGTGCGGCCCCCGATCCGCAGGACGAGCTCGTCGGCCACCTCTGCGACGGTCTCGAGCATGTCGGCGAGGAGGACGCCGAGCTGGGTGCGGGTGAACGGCCAGGCCAGCAGCTCCTGCCGCATCATCACCGTCGTCCCGAGGCTGTGGAAGCGGCCGGGCCCGGCGCGTCGGTTGAGCAGCTCGATCTCGCGCGGCATCGCGGACAGGTCGGTCACCTCGAGCACCACCTCGGCGAGGAGCTCGATCACCGGACGGTCCGCGAGCACGCTCAGCACGACGACCGAGGGTCCCTCGCCGACCGCGATCGCGCCGTCGTCGTCCTTGACCGGAGGGTGGCCCACGATCTCGCCCACCGCGGCGTCGAGCGCGGCCACCAGGTCGTCGCGGCAGCGGGGGAAGACCGTCGCCGGCTGCTCACCGTCGCTGGCCGGGGCCGCGGGTACGGGGGCGGGCCCCCAGGCGGCCAGACCGTGCCCGGTGAGGAAGGCCGGGTGCAGGCAGCCGTGGACCTCGCGCAGCGCCTGGACGACCCGGGCGGCGACCCGGTCGACGTCACGCTGCGCGACCTCCTGGCTCCCGCCGCCCGCGATCTCCACCCGGAGGGCGTCGGGACCGGTACGCCGGACCTCCACGACCGGCGCAGCCTCCAGCACCTCGCCGGGATCGGTGCCGACGAGGTCGACCCTCCACGCCTCGCCCTCGGTCAGCGCGGCCAGCCGGTCCCCCACCGCGACCCGGAAGGACTGCCACGCCTGCTCGACCGCGTCGTCGAGACCCGTCCACCGCTCACCCATGTGCCTGCACCCCCATCGTCTGCTGCTGCTCAACCTAGAGGCGGGCGCCGACAGGGGTCGGTGCTCAGCTCGTGAGCATCGCGCGCACGTCCTCGGCCGTCAGCGCCTGCGCCAGCGCGCCGTCACCGGCGAGCACCTGGGCGAACAGGGCGGCCTTGCGGGCCTTGAGCGCCATCACCTTCTCCTCGATGGTCTCCGTCGCGACCAGCCGGTAGACCATGACCGGCCGCGTCTGCCCGATCCGGTGCGCGCGGTCCACGGCCTGCGCCTCGGCCGCCGGGTTCCACCAGGGGTCCAGCACGAAGACGTAGTCGGCCTCGGTCAGCGTCAGCCCGACCCCGCCGGCCTTGAGGCTGATCAGGAAGACCGGGGCCGTGCCGTCCTTGAACGCCGCGATCGCTGCTGGCCGGTCGCGGGTCCGGCCGTCGAGGTAGGCCGTCTCGATGCGCTCCGCAGCCAGGCGGGCGCTGACCCGGCTCAAGAAGCCGGTGAACTGGCTGAAGACCAGGGCCCGGTGCCCCTCGGCGACCAGCTCGTGCAGGTGCTCGACCAGCACGTCGAGCTTGGCCGAGCCGACGTCGTCGTAGGCCGGGTCGACCAGGGCGACGTCCAGGCTCAGCTGACGCAACCGGGTCAGCGCGGCGAAGATCGCCACCCTGTTCTCGGCGAAGTCGTCGAGCAGGCCCAGGATGGCCTGGCGCTCGCGCTGCAGGTGGACGTCGTAGAGCCGGCGGTGCTGCGGACCCAGGACCACCTCGAGCACCTGCTCCTGCTTGGCCGGCAGGTCCGCGGCCACGACCTCCTTGGTGCGCCGCAGCAGGAACGGCCGGATCCGGCGACGGAACCGCTCGAGCGCCTGCGCGTCGCCGCGCCGCTCGACCGGGTTCGCGACGTGCTCGACGAAGCCCCCCGGGGACGGGTACAGGCCGGGAGCCACGATCGAGAGCAGCGACCACAGCTCGAGCAGCCGGTTCTCGAAGGGGGTGCCGGTCAGCGCGAGCCGGAACGAGGCGTCCACGCCCCGCACGGCACGGTAGGTCTTGCCGCGGTGGTTCTTGACCTGCTGCGCCTCGTCGAGCACGAGGCCGCCCCAGGGCCGTGCCGCGTACTGCTCGGCCTCCAGGCGCAGCAGCGTGTAGGAGGTGACCACCACGTCGGCCCCCTCTGCCTCCTCGAGGATCGTGGTGCCGCGACGCCGTTGCGAGGAGGTCACCGCACGCACCACCAGGCCGGGGGTGTGGCGTGCCACCTCCTGCACCCAGGCCCCGACCACGCTGGTCGGGGCGACGACCAGGAAGGGGTCGGCGCCCTCGGCGCGCGCGTGGCTGATCAGGCACAGCGCCTGGAGGGTCTTGCCCAGGCCCATGTCGTCGGCCAGGATCCCGCCCAGGCCGGAGCGCCACAGGAAGGCCAGCCACCGGAAGCCGTCGAGCTGGTAGGGCCGCAGCCGGCTGACCACGCCGGTCGGGTCGACCTCGGGCAGCCCCGAGTAGCCGGCCAGCGCCTGCGCGGCGCGCACCCACTGCTGGGCCTGCTCGTCGACCACCCCGAGCTCGGCCAGCTCGGACCAGACCCCGAGGTCACCCGTCCCGACGCGCACCTGCCCGGCCTGCTGCTCGGAGAGCTCGGCCGCCGCACGCACCGCCTCGCCGAGGCGGAGCAGTGCGGGGTGGTCGGTAGGCACCAGCAGACCGCTGGGCAGGACCAGGACGGGCGCCTCGCGGGTCAGCGCGGCCAGCACCTCGGGCAGGGGCACCGACTCCCCGTCGACGGTGATGACCACCTGGAGGTCGAGCCAGTCGGTCGGCGTGGAGACGCTCTCGGCGGCCTCCGAGCCGTCGTCGTCGGCGACGACCTCGAAGCGGATCGCCGGCTCTCCCTGGCTGGGCCGGTAGTCGATCGGCTCGCCCTCCTCGACCACCTCGACCGACGGGTGCGCGCGCAGGGCCGGCAGGACGTCGGCGACCAGGGCCGCCAGCTGGGTGCCGGTGGGCTCGGGGCGGGGGTGGAGCCGACCGTCCGCCGCGCAGAGCAGCGCCCGGACCGGTGGGGCGAGGTCGAGCCCGGCCAGCTGCTCCTCCTCCGCGGCTGCCGAGCGCTGCGCGCGGGGCTGGTCGCTGTCGAGCGGGTAGACGTCCTCCTGACGGCCGAGGCGGTAGCACCACTCCCAGGCCAGCGAGACCTGCCCGAGGGACTGCCAGCCCACCCGCAGTCGCAGCGTCGGTGGCTGCGGCTGGGGGACCTCCACCGAGCCGTCGGAGGAGGCCACCGGCAGGTGGCGGCGCAGCCGCGGCAGGTAGTCCTCGAGCACCTCCGTGGCCGCTCCGGCAGGGACGACGAGCGGCTCCTCAGCGCCGACCAGCCGGCGCACGCCGGGGTCGAGCGGACGCGCCAACGGCACGAGGAGCAGGTGCCGGCCGTGCCCTGCCGACTCCGGAGTGACCAGGCCGACGCCGTGGCCGCGGCCCCCGAGCACGACGACGTCCGACCCGTGCCAGCGTCGCTCGTCGGGCGTCGGTCCGAGCCGCAGGACGGCGGTGACACGGTGGCTGCCGTCCGGCGCAGCCGTGACGTCGACCTCGACCTCGGCGTGCTGCCCGGAGGCTGCCAGGGAGACCTGGTCGAGCGGCGCGACGGGGACCAGGGTCGCGCCGGCATCGACGGCCTCCCGCAGCACCGACCACACGCCGGGGCCGAACCCGCTGAGGTCGAGCCCGTCGCCGGGAAGGGAGTAGACGTGCAGCGAGTCGCGCATCCGGGCCATCTCGGCCAGGGCCGCCGCCTGGCGGGGATCGTGCTCCCCGGCGCGCGCCCACCCGGAGGCGTCCGACCAGGTGGCACCGGTCTTGATCCAGCGCGCCTTCGCTCCTCGACGCAACGGACGGACCAGGACGGTCGGGCCCGGGGCCGGCGCCCCGTACCGCCCGGACAGCCCCCCGGGCCGGCCGATCTCGACCTGGAGCGCCAACGGCTTGCGGGGCGCGTCGGCCGGCCCGCCCTCGAGTCCCGAGAGCAGCTCGTCGAGCCGCGCCGTGGGGGAGACCTCCTGCGGCTCGAGCCGGCGACCTCCAGTACCGAGCGCGGTGACGAGCATCGCCACGCCGTGCTTGCAGCGGTCTGCCACCGGGCACGAGCAGTCGGAGCCCACACTCCACCTCGACCGGTCTCGGATCACCGTCACCGAGGTGTCATAGTCCTCTCCCTGCCCCTCGACCAGGCCCTCCAGCACGAGGTAGCCCGGCTGGTCCTCGACCACCGCCATCTCGAGCACTCGGCCCTCAGCGGCGTAGGTCCGTCCTCGGATCACCGCCTGCACGCCGAACGCCCCGAGCAGCACTCGCTCGGGCATCTCGGCCAGCAGCGTCGATCGCATGCGCACCATGGTGACCGACCACGCCGACGGCGCGCTCCCCTCGTCCACAGCCCAACGCCTACCATCCTCCCCCGACGGTGGTTGAGGGGCGAGCGCAGCGAGCGTCTCGAAGCCCCTGGTGGGGTGACCCCGGGGTCGGCGTGGTGTGGCCCGAGGGTCGTTTAGGTGCGGTGGTGGAAGACGACCTTGTTGTCGGCGGTGATGGTGGCCGCGTAGGCGGGGTCGTGGGCCCGGGCGTGGTGGTGGGGACACAACAGGCGACCATCAGCGAGGTTGGTGGTTCCGCCCAGCGACCAGGGGTGGTCGTGGTGGGCGTGACACATCGAGGGTGGCCAGTCACAGCCTTGGGCGGTGCAGCCGCCGTCGCGCAGATCCATGGCGGTACGGATGGCGCCGGTGTGGAAGCGGGAGGCGCGTCCGACGTCGAGGACCTCTCCCCTGCCGTTCAGGACTGCGGGGATGATCCGGGCCTCGCAGGCCAGGCGTCGGGCCTGGGTGGCGGTGATCCGCCCCCCGGTGTCGAGGGTCGCGTGCCCGAGCCCGGTCAGGAGGTTCTCCAGGTTGATGGTGACCACGATGGTCGCGCTGGTGCGCCCAGCCTTGGGCAACAAGTGGGCCGGGAGGGTCTCGAGGAGCTCCGCGAAGGCCTCACCCATGCGCTGCGCCGACGGCCGCCCGGCGACGAAGGTCCCGGGGCCGTGGGTGGCGGCCTGGTGTTTCGGTGCGGCGATCGCGTGGAGCGCCTTGTCGAGCATCTCTGCCTGGGCCTCGGGCAGCGTGAACCGCCCGTAGACGGAACCGTTGCCGTCGGGGGTCATCGTGAGCCGACGTTTCTGTGCTGCCAGGGCTTCGGCCTTCTCGAGGTTCTTCCGCTCGCGTTCCTCGCCGACCTCTGGGGCGATCACCGTGAGGATCCGCTCGCCCAGGACCCGCAACGCCCTGGCGTCATGGACCGCGGCGTAGCCGACCAGGGTCTGCTCCGCCTTCAGGACCAGACTCGGGTCGAGGTTGTCGGGCAGGTCCTCGACGGCGGCCACGATGACCCGGGC
>CAWGHQ010000013.1:0-175757 GCA_963822495.1 uncultured Actinomycetota bacterium
GTTGGAGGCGATCAACGGGATCGGCCACGCAGCGGTCGCGACCGATCCCGGGTTCCGGGCGGCACTCGCCGCCCACGGGTTCACCCTCGACCCGGCCACCGGCGACATCGCCGAGCTGGCCACCTACGCGGGCCGGTTCAGTGCGCGTGCGGCGCAGATCGGCCGCAACGTCGAGGCCTTCGAGGCGACGTGGCGGGCGGCGCACCCCGGCCAGGAACCCGGACCGAAGCTGCGGCGGACCTGGGATCGGCGGGCATGGTCCCAAGCGCGACCCGACAAAGTGATCCCGACCGACGGCGCGACGATGGTCGCCGCCTGGAACGACGACCTCCACGACCTCGGCTACCGCGACCCCCAACAGGCACATCTTGCTCGCGACGCCGAGTGTCGGTGGGCTGGATCGTGATGCTGCTGTCGAGGTGGTGCTGACGCGGTTGGGGGCGAAACGCTCGGCGTGGAACGCAGCCGATATCCGTGGTCAGGTCGAGCAGTGGATCGCCGCCACCGGGCTCGTCGTCGACGCTTCGGTGCGCCTCGAGTTGGCTGAAGACCTCACCGCTCGTGCCCTGTCCGCGTGCACGCCGTTGCTGGACCGTGACGACATCCCCGAGCACGTCCGGGCGCTGTCCTCGCCAAGGGTGATCGGGGTCGAGGACCGCATCACCAGACTGCTGGGGGTGCTGGCCTACAGCCGCGGATGCGACGCCGACCTCGACCCGCGGGTGAGCGGAGGTTTCGACCCGGCACAGCAGAACGCTGTTGCTGCCCTGGCGGGCACCAAGAACCTGCTCGTGATCGAGGGGGCCGCCGGTGCTGGGAAGACCACCACCCTGACAGCCACCAAGGCAGCACTGGCCGCCCAAGGTCGACGGTTGATGGTCGTGACACCAACCTTGAAGGCAGCCGGGGTCGCGGCCGCCGAGTTCGGCGCCCCGGCGTTCTCCGCGGCGTGGTTGGTGCATCAGTGGGGGTGGCGCTGGGACGCCGACGGCCACTGGACTAGGGACGACCAGGTCCCCACCGACCCCGCAGCGCACCTCGACCGCGGTGACCTTCTGGTCATCGATGAAGCCGGGATGCTCGACCAGGACACCGCCCGCGCGCTCCTCGAGATCGCCCAGGAGTGCCAGGTGCGGGTGGCGTTCATGGGGGATCGTCACCAGCTCCCAGCCGTCGGTCGTGGTGGGGTCCTCGACCTCGCCACCCAACACGCCGGAGCCGGGGCGACGGTGTGCCTCGACGTGGTCCACCGCTTCGCCGACCCGACCTATGCCGACCTCAGCGTCGCGATGCGACGTGGCGAACCGGTCTTCGACGAACTCTGGGAACGCGGACACATCGTCCTGCACGCCAGCGAGGCCGAACGGACCCAGACCCTCGCGACCGAGGCCGCGGAAGCGATCCTCGCCGGGCACACCAGTAGAGCGCTGATGGCCGACACCCGCGAGGAGGTCGCCGCCGTGAACGCAGCGATTCGCGACCGTCTCGTCGCCGACGGTCTTGTGGATGACGACACGGTCGTGACGACCCTGGCCGGGGAGCGGCTCGGGGTCGGTGACCGGGTCGCGACCCGACGCAACGACGTCCAGCACGGTCTGGCGAACCGCCAGACCTGGACCATCACCGCCATCACCCCCACCACCGGATACGTTTCGCGCACCTTATCGACCGACGGCCCGGCGCAGGAGCTGACGTTGCGCAACGAGCACGGCATCACCCGCCAGGTGCCGTCCTGGTACGCCCAGGCGTGGGTCGAGTCCGCGTACGCCACCACCGTCTACGGCGCCCAGGGCGAGACCACCGCCGTCGGGCACCTCGTCCTGGGCCAGGGCACCACTGCAGCGTCGGCCTACGTCGGCATGACCCGCGGGCGCCACGACAACACCGCCCACGTCATCGCCGAGACCCCCGCACAAGCCCGGGCCATGTGGGAGGGCGCCTGTTCACGCGAGCGGGCCGACCTCGGCGTCGCCCACGCCCGCCTGCAAGCCCTCGATGACATCGACCGCTACGGCCCCTCGGACACCCCTCGGTCAAGAAGGTCCCTCGGCCACCAGAGACCCAGCGCAAACGGGCCCACGACCCGGCCCACGACACCGTGCCCAGCCGTTCGCGGAGCTCCTCGAGGTCGGGTCCCAGCATCGGGTTCTGACCCACCCACGGGCCGAGAAGCCCGCATTTCGGGCCGGTCGGCAATTTCGCCGAAAGTTTTTTCAACTTGTTGGACGGGCGGTCGCTGACCTGCACAAACACCACCGACAGGGCATCGCCCGTCCTGCGCCCGTCCCAGGACGGGCGCACCCAGGACGGGCGTTTATTGGTGCGCACCCTGAGGAGAGTTGATCCCGCACTGTCCACTCAGCACCCCTCACGCGCTTGTAGAACACGCAACACCACACCACACCCACCACCAGGAGAAGCCCATGACCACCGCCCCCAACGACGACCACCACGAGCACGACGAGATGCTCACCATCGAAGAAGCCGCCGCACTCCTCCGAGTCCCCGTCGCCACCATGCGCTACTGGCGCTACACCGGCGAGGGACCCTTCAGCTTCAAAGTCCAACGCCACGTCCGCTACTGGCGCACCGACCTCATCCTCTGGCGAGCAGAGCAAGGCCGCCGACCTCGGCAGGGTTCTCCACAGGCAGACCGCTCGACGAAGTGAACGCCAGCGAACCGAGTGAACCTGGCGGGTCTCCCGGCAACGAGGATGAGGAATGGCGGCTCGAGCCGCTGCACCCCCCGCCTCGTGCAGGCACATCGACCATCCAGTTCGACTTTGAGGCTCGCGCACCACGCCATCACAGGAGAGGATCACGATCATGGCCAGCATTGAAAGGCGCCTGCGCGACGGGCAGTCGACCTGGCGCGCGCACTACCGCACGCCGTCGGGCGCCCAACGCAACAAGACGTTTCCCCGCAAGATCGATGCCGAGCGGTTCCTCGCCGGCGTCGAGCACTCGAAGGCGGCGGGCTCCTACGTCGATCCGGCACTGTCGCGAGTCACGCTCGGGGACTGGGCAGAGCGCTGGCTCGCTGGGCAGGCGCACATCAAGCCCACCACGCACGCGCGCTACGCAGGCATCCTGCGCAAGCACGTCCACCCGACCTGGGGGCACCTGAGCCTCGCCAGCGTCGCTCACGCCGACGTGCAGGCCTGGGTCACGGAGCTGACACGGGAGCACTCCCCCGCGACCGTCCAAAAGATTCACCGGGTCCTGTCCCAGGTGCTCGACCTGGCCGTGAAGGACGGGAGGCTGGCGCGCAACGTCGCGACCGGGGTCAACCTGCCTCGCGTCATCAAGCACGAACACCACTACCTCAGCCACGAGCAGGTCGAGGACCTCGCCCACGAATGCGGGTCCCCGTCGGAGCCGAGCAAGCACGCGACCTACGACACCCGCACCAACACGACGTACCGGCTCGTCGTGCTGTTCCTCGCCTACACCGGAGCCCGCTTCGGCGAGATGGCCGCCCTGAAGGTCGCGCGACTCGATCTGCGACGCAACCGGGCCATCATTGCCGAATCGGTGACGCCCATCGCCGGACAGGGGATGGTGTGGGGTACGCCGAAGACCCACCAACGCCGGGAGGTCCCGATCCCGACGTTCCTCGCCATCGAGCTCGCCGCTCACGTTGCCGGCGCTCCACCCGATGCCCTGGTGTTCGCGAGCATCCGCACCGGCGAGCCGTTGCGCGTCAGCACCTTCCGTCAGGCCTTCGGTGTCGCGGCCACCACGATCGGGCGGCCGGACCAGCACCCGCACGAGCTGCGCCACACCTCGGCGAGCCTGGCCATCGCTTCCGGCGCGGACGTGAAGGTCGTCCAGCAGATGCTCGGGCATGCCTCGGCGGCGATGACCGTCGACACCTACGGGCACCTGAGGACCGTCTCAACGAGGTCGGCGACGCTTGGACGCCGCACGCCGAGCCTCCAGGAACGTCGGCAACACGCGGGTGCTGCTCTCCCCAGTGTTGCCCGAGCCGCTTCCACCCGAAAACGAACAAGAGGCCCTGTCCTGCGTGTCCGCAGGTCAGGGCCCCTTGAAGCCTGTACCCCCGACCGGATTCGAACCGGCGCTACCGCCGTGAGAGGGCGGCGTGCTAGGCCGCTACACAACGGGGGCCTTAGTGATGCTGGATGGTGCTGCCTGCGACTGCCCCGGCTTGGGCAACCCGGGAGAGTTTAGCCACGCGCTTCTCACCCACAAAATCGCGGTGCTGCCGCCACGTCCGGACGGTGCTCTCGCTGGGATACCTGGACTCGAACCAAGACTAACTGAACCAGAATCAGTCGTGCTGCCAATTACACCATATCCCACTGCTACGGCCGGCGGACCGCGTCAACCGCGAGGCTGACCCTGGCCGTCGGGCCGGGCGAAACATTACACGCGGGTCGGCGTGCCCCCCAATCCGGCCTCGGCCACGGCCGGGACCGCTCGCGGCGACCCCGGTCTGGTCCGGGTGGCCACCCCGGTCCGACGCGCCACCACGATCGCGAGGGTCGTGTAGACGACCGACTGCGTCAGGGTCACCGGCAGGTTCCACCAGCTGCCGTCGGTGGGGTTCAGCGCCGAGGACATGTCGGTGAAGGCCAGCGCCAGCCCGAAGGCGAGCCAGTTGTTGAGCACGTGCATCGCGATCCCGGCCTCGAGCCCGCCCGTGGCGATGGTCAGGATACCGGCGACGAGCCCGAAGGCCAGGCGACTCACGAAGGTCGGGGCGTCCTGGGCTCCGTGAGCCAGCGCGAAGAGCATCGACGGCACGAGGACGGCCAGCACGAGGCCGACCCGCGACGAGGGCACGATCGCGCCGAAGGCCTGGGTCAGGTAGCCGCGGAAGACGTACTCCTCGCCGGCCGCCTGGAGCGGGGTGAGCAGCACGATCACCAGCAGGAAGTCGCGGGTGGTGGAGGTGAAGGGGTTCACGCCGCCCGCGAGGTCCGCGCCGCCGTCCTGGGCCGGGACGAACGCCGAGACCGCGACAGTGGCCAGCAGGGCCACCAACGCCAGCCCGAGGCAGGTGGCGAACCAGCCCCACCGGATCCGAGGAGCCACGGAGGCCAGCCACCGGGGCCGCAGGCCGTGCAGCACGCGGCTGGCGAACCACGCCAGGGCGATGCCCGACGCCAGCGTGAGGTTGAGGAACACCAGCCCCAGCGGCGTGACAGCGCCGGTGTCGGTGACTGCGCGCAGGCGGTCCACGACATCGCCGCCGGTGAGCGAGAAGCCGACAGCGAACAGCGCCAGCGCCGCGAACGGCACCACGACGAAGAGGCCGCCCAGCACCACCAGCACTCCGACCAGCGCGCGCCACCATCCCGCGGGACCCCAGGCGCCGATCCGGTGGATCCGGTGGTAGGCCACCACCCCGGGCTCCGTCGACGGGTAGACCGGTACGGACGCAGCGCCAGGCGGTGGCGGTGGGGTGCTCATGGCGCCAGCATCCCCGACGTCAGGTGACGGGCTCGGCCGGCGGACGCTGCAACGCGGCCCGGAGCCGCCCCAGGCCGCGCTCGCGACCGAGCAGCTCCATGGACTCGAACAGCGGGGGCGAGACGCGCCGTCCGGTGACCGCGACGCGGACCGGGCCGAAGGCCTGGCGCGGCTTGAGCCCACGCTCCTCGACCAGGGTGCGCTGGAGCGCCTCCTGGATGGCGGCGGTCGACCACTCCCCGAGGGCGGCCAGGGCGTCGTGGGAGGCGCGCACGACCTCGGTGCCGGTCTCGTCGAGCAGCTTGGCGGCATCCTTCTCGTCCAGGACGAAGTCGGCGTCGTCGACGAAGAGGAAGTCCAGCATGGGCACGGCGTCGGCCAGGGTGTTGATCCGCTCGGCGACCAGTGGCATCGCCTGCTCGAGCAGCTGGCCGTCGGCCGACGACAGCGGCTCGGACACGACACCGGCCCGCTGGAGGAACGGCACCACCAGGTGCGTCATCTCCTCCACCGGCACCGAACGCATGTGGGCGGCGTTGATCGCCTCGAGCTTCTTGAGGTCGAAACGGGCCGGGTTCGGGTTCACGCGGGTGATGTCGAAGGCCTCGACCATCTCCTCCATCGTGAAGACGTCGCGGTCCGCGGCGATCCCCCACCCCAGCAGGGCCAGGTAGTTCAGCACCCCGGCGGGCAGGAACCCGCGGTCGCGGTACTCGGTCAGCCCGGACCCGGCGTCGCGCTTGGAGAGGCGCTTGTTGCCCTCGCCCATCACGATCGGCAGGTGGCCGAAGCGGGGCACTCCGCTGCCCAGGCCCAGCTCGGCCAGCGCCTCGTGCAGCGCGATCTGGCGGGGCGTGCTGGAGAGCAGGTCCTCGCCGCGCAGCACGTGCGTGATGCCCATCAGGGCGTCGTCGAGCGGGTTGACCAGGGTGTAGAGCGGGTCGCCGTTGGCGCGCACCAGCGCGAAGTCCGGCACGTTCTCGGGCAGGAAGGTGATCTCCCCGCGCACCAGGTCGTCGAAGACGATCGGGGCGTCCGGCATCCGCAGCCGCAGCGTGGGGCGCCGGCCCTCGGCCTCGAAGGCCGTGCGCGCGCTGGCGTCGAGGTCGCGGCAGAAGCCGTCGTACCCCTGGATCTTCGAGCCGGAGGCCTTGCGGCGTGCGTCGACCTCCTCGGTGGTGCAGAAGCAGTCGTAGGCCTTGCCCGCCTCGCGCAGCCGCGCGGCGGCGTCGTCGTACACGGCGCGGCGCTCGGACTGGCGGTACGGCCCGTGGTCGCCACCGGCCTCCGGGCCCTCGTCCCAGTCGAGACCCAGCCAGCGCAGCGAGCCGAGGATCGAGTCGTAGCCCTCCTCGGTGTTGCGCGCGGTGTCGGTGTCCTCGATGCGAAGCACCAGCGTGCCGCCGTAGTGGCGGGCGAAGGCCCAGTTGAACAGGGCGCTGCGCACGTTGCCGACGTGGATGAACCCGGTCGGCGACGGGGGGAACCGGACGCGTACCTGCTCGGGGGCGAGATCGCCGAGGACCCGGTCGGACGTGCTGGTGCTGGGCGTGCTCATCGACGGACCACCGTGTTCGTCAGGGTGCCGAGGCCCTCGATGGACACCTCGACCTCGTCACCGACCTCCATCGGGCCGACGCCCTCGGGGGTGCCGGTCAGGATGACGTCGCCGGGCAGCAACGTCATGGCTGCGGAGACGTGTGCGACCAGGGTCGGCACGTCGAAGACCATGTCGGCCGTGGTGCCGTCCTGCTGCAGGTCGCCGTTGAGGTGGGTCTGGACCCTCAGGCCCTCGGTGAAGCGGGCCGGGTCGAGGTCGGTCTCGACCCACGGCCCGAGCGGGCAGAAGGAGTCCATGCCCTTCGCGCGGGCCCACTGGCCGTCGGTGCGCTGGAGGTCGCGCGCGGTGACGTCGTTGGCGATCGTGTAGCCGTGGATGACGTCGGTGGCCTGCTCGGCGGGGATGTCCCGGCAGATCCGGCCGATCACGACGGCCAGCTCGCCCTCGTAGTGCAGCTCGCTGGTCTGGCGGGGGTAGAAGATCGGGTCGCCGGGGCCCACCACCGAGGTGTTGGGCTTGAAGAACATCAATGGCTCGGTCGGGAGGTCGTGGCCGAGCTCGGCGGCGTGTGCGGCGTAGTTGCGTCCGATCCCGACCACCTTGCTGCGGGGCAGGACCGGCGCCAGCAGTCGGACGTCCTCGAGGCGGTGCTCGACGTCGAGCAGCTTGATGCCGACGTAGAGGGGGTCTCCGGCCAGACCGACGACGACCGCGTCGTCGCCCGGCTGGCCGTAGTCGTCGAGGTCTCCGGTGAGGACGCCGTAGGACGGCTCCTCACCCGTGGTGAATCTGACGATGCGCACGGCCTCGACCCTACCGAGGTCGGCGCCGGCGGAGCCGCCCGGCATCATGGGGCGTCATGGAGGTGCTCGACGAGTCCCGGTGGCGCGCCCGGGCCGCGGCGCACGAGGCGCGGCTCGCGCCGTACCTGGACGCGCACCTGTCCCGGCGTCGGGCCGGCGAGAAGCACCCCGTGCACGACTTCCTGTTCGGCTACTACTCACAGCGCCCCGCACAGCTGCGCCGCTGGCATCCCGGGCACGGCGTCGGGCTGGCCGGTGGGGAGGAGGCGTACGGCAGGCTGAAGGGCTACCAGGTCGTGTGCCCCACGACGCGCTCCGACGCGTCCTCGGGCCCACGACTCCCCGTCGTCGCCGTCGGCCGCGAGCACCTCGCCTCCCAGCGGGTGCTGCTGAGGACGCTGCGCCGGCTGCTGGTGGCCACCGCCGGGCGGGCGGCGTCCTACGGCTGCTTCGGGCTGCACGAGTGGGCGATGGTCTACCGCCTCGAGGATGGCGCGACCCGGCACGCCGACCACCGGCTGAGGCTGGGCCGGGACGGCACCGACGCCGTCGTCGAGTCCCACCGGATCGCCTGCACCCACTTCGACGCCTACCGCTTCTTCACCGGCCCGGCCCGGCCGCTGAACACCATCGCGCCCACTGCCGAGGACCGATCGGCCTTCGAGCAGCCCGGCTGCCTGCACGCCTCGATGGACCTCTACAAGCACGCCTTCCGGCTCACGCCGTTGATCTGCTCCGATCTGGTCGCCGACGCCTTCGAGCTGGCGTGGGACGTCCGTGAGCTCGACATGCGAGCGGCCCCGTACGACCTGGCCCACCTCGGGTTCGCGCCGGTGCGGATCGAGACCGCCGAGGGCAAGCGTGAGTACGCCGCGGCGCAGGCCGCGTTCGCCGAGCGGGCCGCCCCGCTGCGCGCCCGGCTGGTGGCCCAGTGCGACCGGCTCCTCGAGGTGCTCGACGCGGCGGCCCCCGCGCCCACCGCGGCTCAGTCGTCGGGGTTGCGGTAGAGGCAGAACACGTGCCCGGCCGGGTCGAGCATCACGCGGACGTGGTCCTGCGGCTGGAAGGGGTGGGTCCGGGCGCCGACCGAGAGGGCGTAGGCCTCGGCCTGGTGGACGTCGTCGACCTCGAGGTCGAGGTGGGCCTGCATCAGCGGCTGGCCCTCCTCGCCGGGCCACACCGGCGCCACGTGCCGCTCCTCACGCTGGAAGGCCAGGTTGTAGCCGTGGGTCTCCGAGGGGGCGAGGGTGGCCCACCCCTCCTCGCTGGAGTAGACGGTCCACCCGAGCAACGCCTCGTAGAAGCGGCACAACGCGGGCGGGTCCGGGCAGTCGAGCACGACGCCGAACCAGTGCTTGGTCGTGGTGAGCGGCATGCCGCCACCCTGTCACCGGCGGCGCCTAGGGTGAAGCGTGTGGGAGTGCGGGAGATCGCCGAGGGCGCCACCGTGCGCGGCGAGGACTGGTACGGCGAGCGGCTCGGCGCGCTGCGCCTGGTCGACGTCACGTTGATCGACGTCGACCTCACGGAGGCCTCGAGTGCCGGCGCCCACTTCGAGCGGTGCACCTTCCGCGACTGCCGCCTCAACGCCTCCACACACGTCAGCACGGCCTTCGTGGCCTGCGACTTCAGCGGCACCAGCTTCTTCGACGCCACCCTGGAGGGCTGCAAGCTGACCGGCTCGACCTTCGAGTCGTGCACGCTGCGTCCGCTGAAGGTGGTCGGGGGCATCTGGCGCGGGGTGACGGCGCGCGGGGCAGCCCTGGCGCGCCTCGACCTGACCGGTGTCGACCTGCGCGAGTGCGACCTCTCGCTGAGCGACCTCACCGGGTCGGTCCTGCGTGACGCGCTGCTCGACGGCGCGCTCCTGCGTCAGACCGTGCTCACCGACGCCGACCTGCGCGGCGCCTCGCTCGACGGCGTCGACCTGGCCGCCGCGACGCTGCGCCGGACACGGGTCGACCTCACCGGCGCCGTCCTGCTCGCCGAGCTCGCCGGTGCCGTCGTCGAGGGGTAGCGACCGGGGCGGGCCGCTGGGTGAGCTAGCGCGGCGCCGGCGAACCCGCCCGCCACCGGATCCCGCCGAGGACGAGGCCGAGCCCGGCGCGGAAGTCGGAGTCGGAGTCGGTGGACGGGCCGTCGGAACCGGGGAGTGCGCCCGCGCTGTCGGCCTGGAGCCGGGCCTGCTCGTCCCCGGCGTGACCGAGGACGAAGTGGACCAGGGTCCGCGCCGCCGTTCCGGCCAGCCCGGGCGGCAGGTCCGCGTCGCCGAGGGCGCGGGCCAGCGATCGTTCGGGTCCGCCGGCGCCCAGGCCGAAGGCCCGGACGGTGGCCACCACCTCGGCGCCGTCACGGTAGGCCAGGACAGCGTCACGCAGCCGCGTGCAGACCGCGGCCACCTCCTCGTGCCAGGGAGCCTCCGGGCGGTCGGGCCGCCCGCGGTCCAGGCCGCCCCGGGCGAGGATCTCGTCGGCGACCAGCGCGAGCAGGACCTGCTTGCTGGCGACGTGGTGGTAGAGCGCGCTGGGCTGCACGCCGAGCTCGGCGGCCAGGCGGCGCATGGTCAGGTCGGCCAGGCCGTACCCGTCGAGGACGCCGAGGGCCTGCCGGACGACGTCGTCGCGGTGGTAGCGCATCGGACCCCTCCCGTTGACCGCGGTGGGCCCCGACCCTAACCTGAACACCGTTCACCCTGCCCGAGCCTGTCCGAGCGTGCCCGACCCGTGTCGACGGAGACCCCATGACCACCACCGCCACCTCCCCGGCGCGCACCCGAACCCGCAGCCTGTCGACCACCGACCTCGCGCTCGTCTCGGCCTTCGCCGCCCTGATCTCGGCGTGCGCCTACATCGGTGCCATCCCCGTGGGCGGAGCCGGCGTCCCGATCACCCTGCAGACCTTCGGCGTGCTGCTCGCCGGCTGCCTGCTCGGGCCGGTGCGCGGCTTCCTGGCCGTCTCGCTCTACCTCGCGCTCGGTGCGGTCGGCCTCCCGGTCTTCGCCGAGCACTCCTCGGGCCTCGGCGCCTTCAGCGGGGTCTCCGCGGGCTACCTGTGGTCCTTCCCGCTCGCCGCGGCGCTGGCCGGCCTCCTGGTCGCCCGGGTCGCCGGACCGCGCGGCAAGACTCGCGCGCTGGTCGTCTTCGCCTGCGCAGCGGTCGGCAGCTTCGCGGTCAACCACACCGCCGGCATCGTCGGCATGGCCTGGTTCCTCGACGTCCCGCTGTCCACCGCCCTCACCTACGACCTCCCCTTCTGGGCCGGCGACCTCCTCAAGGCTGCGCTGGTCGCGATCGTCGCCGCCGAGGTGCACCGCGCGTTCCCCCAGCTGCTGCACCGTCGCTGAGCCGGGGACCGCCGCCCCGTGGCCACGATCGAGCTCGACGGCGCCGGGGTCACCGTCGACACACCGTCCGGTGAGCGGCTGGTCCTCTCCCCCACCACCCTGCGCCTGACCGAGCACCGCATCGGTGTCATCGGCGCCAACGGCTCGGGCAAGTCGACGCTGGCACGGCTGCTCAACGGCCTCGTCGCCCCGACCACGGGCCGGGTCGTGGTGGACGGCCTCGACGTGGCGCGCCGCGGGGCGGAGGTGCGGCGACGCGTCGGCTTCGCCTTCACCGACCCGGCCGCCCAGCTGGTCATGCCGACCTGCGTCGAGGACGTCGAGCTGTCGCTGCGCCGCAGCGAGAGTGACCGCGGCCGTCGCCACGAGCGCGCGCTGAGGGTCCTGGCGGCCTACGGGTTGGCCGAGCACGCCGACGTCAGCGTGCACGCGCTCTCCGGCGGCCAGAAGCAGCTGCTCGCGCTGGCCGGGGTGCTGGCCACCGCGCCGTCGGTGCTGGTCGCCGACGAGCCCACGACCCTGCTCGACCTCGCCAACACCCGCCGGGTCGGCGACCTGCTCCTCGGCCTCGACCAGCAGCTGGTGCTCGTCACCCACGACCTCGACCTGGCCCGCCGCTGCGACCGGGTGGTCGTCGTCGAGGACGGGCGCATCCGTCATGACGGCCCCGCCGAGGCCGCGGTCGACGACTACGTCGCCTCGGTGACGCGAGCCGGCGCCCCATGAGCAGCCTGACGGTGGGGGTGCACCAGCCCGGGGACTCGCTGCTGCACCGGCTGCCGGTCGGGCCCAAGCTGCTGGGCCTTGCCGGGCTCAGCCTGTCGGTGGTGCTGGTGCGCAGTGCTCCTGCGGCGTTCGTCTTCCTGGCCGTGGCGCTGGCCCTCGCAGCCGTGGCCCGGGTGCGGGTGGGCACGCTCCTCCGGGCAGCGCGGACCGTGCTGCTGGTCGCGCTCGTCGTGGCCGCGCTGCAGTGGTGGACCTCGGGCCCGGCCAAGGCGGCCGAGACGCTCGTCGACCTGCTCACCTTGTCGTTGGCCGCGGTCGTGGTCAGTGCGACGACGCCGGTCAACGCGATGCTGGACGCACTGGTGCGCGGCGCGGGACCCCTGCGCCGTCTCGGGGTCGATCCGGAGCGACTGGCCCTGACCGTGGCCCTGGCCGTCCAGTCGCTGCCGGGCACGGTCGCGCTGGCCCTGGAGACCCGCGACGCCGCACGCGCTCGCGGACTAAGCCGGCACCCACGCGCCTACCTGACGCCCTTCGTGATCCGGGTCGTCGCGCGGGCCCACGAGACCGGCGACGCGCTGGCCGCCAGGGGGCTCGGCGACGACTGAGGTCCTCCGGCACACCACTGCTGGGGTGGGTGCTCCGTCTGACCACGCATCCCACTGCCCGTAGGTCGACGTGCTGCCGGTTCCCGGAGGCCCCGTCCTCAGGGACCGGCGTTCTCACGCCCCCAAGACGCACCGCGCTGTCGTAGATTGACCCCGTGCTCAGCCTGCAACAGACACTTGGCCTTCGCCGCTGCTGCCGCGATCATCATCGCCATCCCCGGGCCGAGCGTCGTGTTCGCCATCAGCCGGGCCCTGGCGCACGGCCGTCGGACGGCCATGGCGAGCATCGTCGGCAACGCCGTCGGTCTGCTGCTGCTCGTCGTCCTGGTGGCCGTCGGCCTGGGCGCCCTCGTGGCCCGGTCCGAGATGCTGTTCTGGGTCATCAAGACGCTGGGCGCCGGGTACCTGGTCTACCTCGGCGTCCAGGCCATCCGTCACCGGCACGACTTCGGCGCCGACCCGCAGGGACCCGAGCCCGCGAGCATCTCGTGGAGCAGGTCCCTGCGCCAGGGCTTCGTCGTGGGTGTCTCGAACCCCAAGTCGTTCATCCTCGTCGCCGCCGTGCTGCCCCAGTTCGTCGACAGGGGTGCAGGACAGTTCGGGCTGCAGGTGTTCCTGCTCGGGGTCATCCTCGTGTCGATCGCCCTCGCGTCCGACACCGTGTGGGCTCTGCTCGCCGCCCGCCTGCGCACCTGGCTGAGCAGCTCCCCGCGACGCGGCAGACTCCTCGGGACGGTCGGCGGTGTCTCGATGATCGGGCTCGGCGTCTCGGTCGCCCTCACCGGGAACCACTCCACGTAGCCGTCCGCCTGCGGTGTCCGCGCGTCCGTGCGGCCCACCGACCTACGCTGGGGCCGTGACCTCGACCCTCGAACCCCTCGCCGCGGACGAGGTCTACACGGCCGGCCTCGAGCCGCACCCGCGCTCGACCTCGAGGCGGGTCCTGGACACCGCACTCGACCTCTGGTGCGCCAGCTTCGGTGGGCTGCTCGAGCTCAGCGGCGTCGCGGACGTCGTGGTGCGCCGCCGGCACGACGGCGGCGAGGAGCTGCGCCTCTATGCCGGCCCCGCCCAGCACGCGGTGCTCGTGCTCGCCGAGACCACCGAGGACCTCGCCACCTGCAGCCCCGAGGAGTTCCGAGCGGCCTGGGGCCTGGACTGACCGAGCCGGCGCCTCCCGCGGCGGTTGCGACCACCCTCACCAGCCCGGCGGTCGACGGTCGTGCCACGGGACGGCCGCCTCGATCTGGGCCGCCACCGCGAGCAGGACCTCCTCCTCGGCCGGCCGAGCCGCCAGCATCACCCCGACCGGCAGACCGGCGGCGCTCTGGTGCAGCGGCAGCGAGACCGCCGGCATCCCCGTCACGTTCCACGCCGAGGTCCAGGGGGTGAAGGCCTTCTGGGCCGCGAAGTCGGCGGCCGGGTCCGCGTCGTCGCGGATCGCCCCGACCGGCAGCGGCGGGACCGCCAGGGTCGGGGTGAGCACGATGTCGTAGGGCGCGAGCGCCTCCAGCGCTCCGGCGGCCAGCCGGCGCAGCTCACCGACCGCCCGCCCGAAGTCCGGCCCGCTGACCGCGCGACCACGCTCACCCAGCCACCGGGTCAGCGGCCGGAGCAGGTGCTCACGATCGGCGGGGACGACGGCCAGTGCCGTCAGCACCGACCAGCAGATCTCGAAGACCGGGACGGCCTCCGGCGCCAGCGGCACCGGCACGTCCTCGACCTCGTGGCCCAGCGAGACCAGCAGCGCGGAGGCGTCCTCCCAGGCGGTGACGCACTCGGGGTCGACGGCGACGTCGGCGATCACCGGCGCGACGAACCGGGCCACCCGCAGCCGACCGGGGTCGCGCTCGCAGGCCGCGAGGAAGGTGCCGCCCGGCGGCGGCGCCCACGAGGGGTCGCCCGTGCGCCGCCCGGCCAGGACGTCGAGGAGCGCCGCCGCGTCGCGGACGTCGCGGGCCAGGGAGCCGGCGGTCGACAATCCCACCGGGTCCCCGTAGGTCGGGTGACCGCTGATGCGGCCCCGGCTCGGCTTCAGCCCGACCAGCCCGCAGCACGACGCCGGGATGCGGATCGAGCCTCCGCCGTCGGAGCCCTGCGCCACCGGGACGAGCCCGGCGGCCACGGCGGCAGCGGCCCCGCCGGAGGAGCCGCCCGCCATCCGGGTGCGGTCCCAGGGGGTCACCGCGGGAGGGAGCCCCTCGGGCTCGGTGTAGCAGGGCGATCCGAGCTCGGGCGTGCTGGTCTTGCCCAGGCTGACCAGACCGCCGGCCTCCAGGGCCTCCACGACGGCGTCGGAGACGTCGGGCACGTGGTCGGCGAAGGCGGGCGAGCCGAAGGCGGTCGGGACGCCGGCGGTGAGGTTCAGGTCCTTGACCGCGGTGGGCACGCCCCACAGGGGGCGTGCGGGACCGTCCGCTGGTGGCGCACCCAGGGCGGCCGCCCGTTCCCGGGCGCGCGCCGGGTCGAGCCGTACGAAGGCGCCGACGTCGTCGAGACGCTCGGCCCGCTCGAGGTAGTGCTCGACGAGCTCAGCAGGGCTCACGTCGCGCCGCCGGACGAGGTCGG
Organism: uncultured Actinomycetota bacterium; assembly: GCA_963822495.1. Classification (GTDB taxonomy): domain Bacteria; phylum Actinomycetota; class Actinomycetes; order Propionibacteriales; family Nocardioidaceae; genus Nocardioides. The sequence goes on from CAWGHQ010000013.1 coordinate 15,049, forward strand.
CCTGGGCGAGCGCCGTGAGGTCGTGGAGGTCGCTCATGCCGGCATCGCAGATCCGGCGACCGCGACGCCGACCGCCACGAGCACCATCCAGGCCGCCACAGCGACCAGCGGCACCCAGAAGGCGGCACGCCGTCGCGATAGCTGCACGGTGCAGCCGACCACGGCCGCCAACCAGCACACCACCGGCGCGCCGGCCGTGATCAGGGTCCCGAGACCGACCCGGTCGGCGCACGCTCGGCTGTCGAAGCACCCGTCGGAGAACATCCCGACGAAGAGACCGAAGAACGCGGCCACGACCGCCCCGAGACTGATCAGCACCAGCAGCACGACGGTCACGACGACGTCGGCGGTGCGCCGGGACCGGACAGGACCGGTCCCGGGAGGCCGGTCGTACCCGGCGCCGTACGGGCCGGGGCCGCGGCCGGGCGACGGTCCGGGCTCGCTCATGTCGGCCAGGCTAGGCCCCTGGCCGACCTGGAGCCATCAGGCGGCGGTGGCGGCGACCTCGAAGGCGACCAGGGTGCGCAGCGCCTCGTCGAGCCGGTCGCGCACGCCGTGGTCGGCCAGCACGTCGGTGTCGACGCCGGGCAGCGAGAGCGTCATGCTCTCGACCGGGACGGCACCGGCGATGCCGGCGGAGCGCAGGGTGTCGGCGTGCGCCCACCTGCCGCCGTAGGGCGTCGGGGTGGTGCCGACGACGCCGAACGGCTTGCCCACGAGGGCACCGGCGCCGTAGGGCCGCGAGAGCCAGTCGATGGCGTTGTTGAGCACGGCCGGCATCGTGCCGTTGTACTCCGGCGTGACGGCCAGGACGACGTCGGCGGCGCCGACGCGGGCGCGCACCGCGGCCACCTCGGCCGGGGGCTGGTCGGTGTCGAGGTCCTGGTCGTAGAAGGGCAGGGACCCCAGGTCGGGGACGACGTCGACGACGACGCCCTCGGGGGCGCGCTCGCGCAGGGCCTCGGCGAGGCGACGGTTCACGGAGTCGGCGCGGAGGCTGCCGACGAGGACCGCGACGGTCCGGGTGGTGGTGTCAGTCATAAGAGGTGAAGCGGACCACGGTCCGTTTCTATTCCCGTCGGCGACCGTCCCAGGTCTGGGAGACTGGTCGCACCATGGCCGACCGTCCGCTCCTCCCCCTGGCCGACCAGCCGCCGCCGGAGCGCCGCGACGCCGCCCGCAACCGCGAGGCGCTGCTCGACGCCGCTGCCGCCCTGCTGGCCGAGCAGTGCGTCGAGGGCGTGACCATGGAGGCGGTCGCAACCCGGGCCGGTGTCGGCAAGGGCACCCTCTTCCGCCGCTTCGAGAGCCGCGAGGGCCTGATGGGCGCCGTCCTGGACCACGTCGAGCAGACCTGGCAGGCGGCCGTCATCTCGGGCCCGCCGCCGCTGGGTCCGGGCGCTCCCGCGTGGGAGCGCCTGCTGGCCTTCGGCGCCTCGCGGCTGGAGGCGACCCTGACCCACGCAGCCCTCATCCGGGCCGCCGGCGCATGGGGCTCGCGGTCGACGGCGGCCTACTCGTTCGTGGCGCTCCACGTGCGCCACCTGCTCGCCGAGCTCGACGTCGAGGGCGACCTGCCGCTCCTGGCCACCGCGCTGCTGGCGCCCCTGGAGATCCCGGTGCTCGACCAGCAGGTGCGCGTGGACGGTCTCCCGGTCGACCGCGTCTACGCGGGGTGGGTCGACCTGGCGCGACGCGTGGTCGTGCTGCCGCAGCCCTGACCCGGGCTCAGGCGCCCTGGCGGCGCAGGCCGTAGGTGAACCCGTCGAGCAGGGCCCCCCACGAGGCCTCGATGACGTTGGCGCCGACGCCGACGGTGACCCACGACGAGCCTCCGTCACTGGTCTCGATCAGGACGCGGGTGATCGCGTCGGTGCCGTGGCCCTGGTCGAGGATGCGCACCTTGTAGTCGACCAGCTCGAGCTTGGTGACCTCCGGGTAGGCCTGGCCGATGGCCGAGCGCAGGGCCTGGTCGAGGGCGTTGACGGGACCGTTGCCCTCACCGGTGACGACGTAGCGCACGCCGGCAGCGCGCAGCTTGACCGTCGCCTCCGAGATCGCCTCCTCGCCCGGCGCGGCGTGGGTCAGCGTCTCGGTGATGACCCGCCAGGACTCGACCTCGACGTAGGTGGGTCGTCGGCCCTCGACCTCCTCGATCAGCAGCAGCTCGAAGGAGGCGTCCGCGGCCTCGAAGGTGTAGCCGCGCGCCTCGAGGTCCTTGACCCGGTCGGTGACGCGCGCGATCAGCGCCTTGCCGGCCTCGGAGTCGCTGGTGAGGTCGAAGCCGAGCTCGCGACCCTTGAGCTCGATCGAGGCCCGTCCGGCCATGTCGGAGACGAGCAGCCGCATGTCGTTGCCGACGCCGAGCGGGTCCATGTGCTGGTACAGGTCCGGGTCGATCTTGATCGCGCTGGCGTGCAGGCCGGCCTTGTGGGTGAAGGCCGAGGTGCCGACGTAGGGCTGGCGCGCGGCGGAGGGCACGTTGGTGACCTCCGCGACGGCGTGCGCGATCCGGGTCGACTCGCGCAGCAGCCCCTCGGGCAGCACGGCACGACCGAGCTTCAGCTCGAGGTTGGCCACCACCGAGATGAGGTCGGCGTTGCCGGTGCGCTCGCCGTAGCCGTTGATGGTGCCCTGGACGTGGGTGGCGCCGGCGTCGACGGCGGCCAGGGTGTTGGCCACCGCGCAGCCGGTGTCGTTGTGGCAGTGGATGCCCACGCGGGCCCCGGTGGTCGCGACGACGTCACCGACCACGTCGGCGACCCAGGACGGCAGCATGCCGCCGTTGGTGTCGCACAGCGCCAGGACCTCGGCGCCGGCCTCGGAGGCGGTGCGCAGCACCTCCAGGGCGTAGGCACGGTCGGCGCGGTAGCCGTCGAAGAAGTGCTCGGCGTCCAGGAACACCTGCTGGCCCTCGGCCCGCAGGTGCGTGACGGTGTCCCGCACCATCGCCAGGTTCTCCTCGAGGGTCGTGCGCAGCGCGAGCTCGACGTGGCGGTCGTGCGACTTGGCGACCAGGGTGACGGTCCCGGCGCCGCTCTCCCGCAGCGCGGCCACCTGCGGGTCGTCGGCGGCGGCGAGGCCTGGCGCGCCGCGTCGAGCCGAAGGCCGTGAGCCGCGCGTGGCGCAGGTCGAGCTCCTCGCGGGCGCGGCGGAAGAACTCGGTGTCCCTCGGGTTCGCGCCCGGCCAGCCGCCCTCGATGTACCCGACGCCCAGCCCGTCGAGCTGGCGAGCGATGCTCAGCTTGTCGGCGACCGAGAGGGTCAGACCCTCCTGCTGCGCACCGTCGCGCAGGGTGGTGTCGTAGACGTGGAATGCGCCGTGCAGATCCATCGGGACAGCTCTCCTGGGGTGGGCGGGCACAAAAAAACCTCTCGCGGACGAGAGGTGGGCGCGTCGAGGGACTCGACGCGCTAGCCAATGATGACGATGCGGTGTGCCACGACCTCATCGTGCCATGCCGCCGCCCGGGCCGACAGGGGTCCCGGCATCCGGGCAGGGCCTGCGCGGACCGTCAGGGCGAGCCGGTGACCGCCGAAAGGGGGTCGACGAGCGGCGGACGCCCCAGCGGCGCCCAGTCCGGGCCGCCCCTGGCCGAGACCGCCAGCGCGCCGCCGCCCGCGGCCACCAGCGCCAGCGCGAGCAGGGAGCCGCCCAGGGTGCGGGCGACGGGGTGGACCACCCGGTTCACGGGCGAGCGCACCCGCCCGGCACCCGGCCCCCACCACCACGACGCCGCCAGCGCCACGCCGGCGGTGCCGAGGCCGATCGCGACGTCGCGGGCACCGGCGTAGGCCAGCAGACCGGCCGAGGTGGCCAGCCCCAGGGCGAACAGCGCCAGGAGCAGGGTCCCGGGGACGGCCCGGACGACGTCCCAGGGAGCGTTGAGCACGCTGAGCGGGCGGTCGTACCAGGTGCGGCCACGGCGAGCGCGTCGCTCGTCGGTGGCGCTGGCCGACAGGGAGCCGGCGCGCAGCAGCCACGCCACCAGGAGCGACCCGAGCAGTGCGGCCCACGGGAACGCAGCGACGCCGGCGGCCAGCGCGAGGCCGAGGCCCAGCAGCAGCAGCGCCCGGCGAGCACGCTCGGCGAGCGGCACGCGGGGCGGCGTCCAGGGCTCCCAGACCCCGTCGGGCTGCTCGTCCGTGGACGGCGGCACCGAGGCCCGCTGGTCCTGCGGCCCGACGACGGTGAGCATCCGCGTCGGAGGGGAGGTCATGGCGGCGGCGAGCGGTGCCACGGCCGGCACGGGCGCCTCGAAGGCGGTCCGCGCCGCGCCGTGCTCGCGGGCCAGCAGCCCGATCGGCGCGGTCGGCTCGGTCCCAGCGGGCGCGGTGACCGGCTCGGGCGCACCCGCGTGAGGCGCCCGGTGCGGCGGGTCGGTGGGGCGCGTGGTCTGGGGACGCAGCCAGGCCAGGAGGTCGTCGAGGACCGGTCGACGCTCGGGCTCGGGGTCGAGGGCGGCGGCCAGGACGTCGCGCAGGGGTCCGGCCATCGACGACAGGTCGTGCTCACCGCGCCGGACGCGGTCCATGATCGCCATCGCCGGGCCGCGGCCGAAGGGCGGCGAGCCGGTCGCGGCGTAGGCCACGGTGGCCGCCCAGGAGTGCACGTCGGAGGCCGTCGTCGCGTCGTCGCCGTAGAGGATCTCGGGGGCCAGGTAGCCCGGGGTGCCGAGCAGCCAGCCGGTGTGGGTCAGGCGAGGGTCGTCGGCCACCCGGGCCAGGCCGAAGTCGATGAGGATCGGGGTGCGACCCTCCATCAGCACGTTGGAGGGCTTGACGTCGCGGTGCAGCACGCCGACGGCGTGCACGCAGGCGAGGCCCTCGGCCAGGCACCCGGCGAACCAGGTCAGGTCGCGGCCGGTGACCGGCCCCTCCTCCACGACGTGGTCGTGCAGCGAGAGTCCCGGCACGTAGCGGGTCGCCACGTAGGGCACCTCGGCCCAGGGGTCCGCGTCGATGATCTCGGCGACCCAGCGGCTGCGGATGAGCCGGAGCGAGGAGACCTCGCGCGCCAGGCGGCTGCGGGCCTCGTGGTCGCCGACGATGTGGGGGCGCAGCACCTTCAGCGCGACCCGGTCGCCGTCCTCGCCGCGGGCGAGGTGCACCACGCCCATGCCTCCCTCGCCGATCTTGACCAGCAGGGAGTAGGGGCCGACGCTCGTCGCGCCCGGCGGCGTCGGGGGTGCGGGGCGTCCCGGCCCAACCGAGGGGCCAGCCGAGGGACCAGCCGAGGGACCAGCCGAGGGATCCAGCCGAGGGACCGGCCGGGCGCCGGTGCCAGGAGGCGGGGACGGGTGTGCTCACGGCAAGGAGGATATCCGCGCCGACCCGCTAACGGTGATCGTCCGCGCCGTCGAGCCGGGCCAGGAGCGTGCGCGAGGCCACCGTGCGGTAGGAGGCGTCGAGCAGCTCGGCGACCTCGCCCCAGTCGGTGTCGGCCGTGTCGAGGTCGAGCCCGACCCAGCCCGAGGGGCCGAGGTAGGCCGGGCTGAAGAACCGGTCGTCCTCCGCCAGGGCGCCGGCCTCGGCCGGGTCGGGCTTGACCAGCACGGCGTGGTCGTGGCGCTCGTGCTCGCCCGGCCTGAGCTTGACGCTGCCCCCGTAGGCGGCGAACACCTTGCCCGCGGCACCCGCGGTGAACAGGGGCCGGCCGTGGGAGATCTTCTCGGCCACCTCCGGCAGCCGCTCGCAGGCAGCCCGCAGCCGCGCCAGCACCGGGTCGTCGTCGTCGAACATCTGCGGATGCGCCACCCCGGCATCATGCCCCGTCGACATGGCGGTCGCGACCCGTCGACATGGCGGTCGCGACCTCACCGAGGTGGCGGTCGCTGCCCCTCGGCGAGCGGAGGTTCGCTCACACGATGCGGTGCATCCAGCCGAAGGCGTCCTCGGCCCGGCCGTACTGGACGTCGACGAGCGCCTGACGCACCCGCATCGTCAGCTCGGTGGACGGCGGCGCGGGCGCCTCGCCACCGGCCCAGCGCAGGGCACCGACCGGCGTGACCACCGCGGCGGTGCCGCAGGCGAAGACCTCCGCGATCTGTCCCGACGTGACGCCCTCGCGCCACTCGTCGATGGAGATCCGGCGCTCCTCGACGGGGTGGCCGAGCTTGCCGAGCAGCTCGTTGATCGAGGCCCGGGTGATGCCCTCGAGGATCGTGCCGGTCGCCGGGGTGACGACGTGGCCGTCGGCGTGGACGAAGTAGAGGTTCATCCCCCCGAGCTCCTCGATGTAGCGACCGTCCTGGCCGTCGAGGAAGACCACCTGGTCACAGCCCTGCGCGGTGGCCTCCTGCTGGGCGACCAGGGAGGAGGCGTAGTTGCCGCCCGTCTTCGCCGCCCCCATGCCCCCGCGCCCGGCGCGCGTGTAGTCCTCGCTGAGCCACAGGTTCACCGGGGTGATCCCGCCCTTGAAGTAGGCGCCGGCCGGGCTGGCGATGACCATGAACGTCACGTGCTGCGCCGGCCGGACCCCGAGGAACGCCTCGGAGGCGAACATGAAGGGCCGCAGGTAGAGGCTCTTCTCCCCCGCCGGGTCCGGCACCCACCGCTCGTCGGCGCGGACCAGCTCGTCGACGCAGGCCACGAAGTCGTCCGCCTCGAGAGTCGGTAGCGCCAGCCGGGCGCTCGAGCGCACCATCCGGCGCGCGTTCTCCTCCGGTCGGAAGGACCACACCGAGCCGTCGGGGTGCCGGTAGGCCTTCATGCCCTCGAAGATCTCCTGCGCGTAGTGCAGGACCGCCGTGGCCGGGTCGAGCGTCAGCGGCCCGTAGGGCTCGACGCGCGCGTCGTGCCAACCGGCCTGGGGCGTCCACTCGACGCGCAGCATGTGGTCGGTGAAGTGGGTCCCGAAGCCTGGATCCCCCAGGATCGCGGCCAGCTCGGCGTCGGGGACGGCGTGGGCGTTGCGGGTCGTGCGGATCTGCATGGCAGGCACGCTATCCCCTCTCCCGGACGGTGCTCAGCCCAGCCGGGCGGCGACGGCGTCGCCGATCTCGCTGGTGCGTCGGGTGGTCGAGGGGTCGCGGTCGGCGAGGTCGGCCATGACGGCGGCCTCGACGGCCGCCGCCTGGTCGCTCAGGCCGAGGTGGTCCAGGAGCAACGAGACCGACAGGATCGCCGCAGTCGGGTCGGCCTTCTGCTGCCCGGCGATGTCGGGCGCGGAGCCGTGGACCGGCTCGAACATCGAGGGGCTGGTCCGGTCGGGGTTGACGTTGCCGGACGCCGCCAGTCCGATGCCCCCGGTGATCGCGGCCGCGAGGTCGGTGACGATGTCGCCGAAGAGGTTGTCGGTGACGATCACGTCGAAGCGCGCCGGATCGGTGACCAGGAAGATCATCGCCGCGTCGACGTGCATGTAGTCGACCGTGACCTCGGGGAACTCGCGGGCCACCTCCTGGGTCAGCCGCCACCAGACCCGGCCCGCGTTGACCAGGACGTTGGTCTTGTGCACCAGGGTGAGGCGGCGGCGCGGACGCCGCTGGGCGCGCCCGAAGGCGTCCCGCACGACCCGCTCGACCCCGAAGGCGGTGTTGAGGGAGACCTCGGTGGCGACCTCGTGCGGCGTTCCGACGCGCACCGCGCCCCCGTTGCCGGTGTAGGGACCCTCGGTGCCCTCGCGGACGACCACGAAGTCGACGTCACCGGGCGAGGCCAACGGCGAGGCGACGCCGGGGAAGATCCGCGAGGGTCGCAGGTTCACGTAGTGGTCGAGCTCGAAGCGCAGGCGCAGCAGCAGCCCCCGCTCGAGCAGACCGGGCGGCAGCGCGGGGTCCCCGGGCCGACCACCGACGGCGCCGAGCAGGATCGCGTCGTGTCCCCGGATCTCCTCCAGGACGGTGTCGGGGAGCACCTCCCCGGTCGCGAGGTAGCGCTCGGCGCCGATGTCGTAGGTCGTCTGGCGGAACGCCGTGCCGGTCGGTGCGACCACTGCGAGCACCTTCAGGGCCTCCGCGGTCACCTCCGGCCCGATCCCGTCGCCGGGGATGACGGCGAGGGCCACGTCGGTGCTCGCCGCCGGCGGCTGCTCGGCGGGACGCTGGGCGAGGGAGGTCTCGGGCATGGGACGAACCTAGTTGTCGTCGGGTCGTGCGCCGCCGGCGTCCCGCAGGTCGAGCGCTTCCTGCACGGCCTCGTGCGACCGGGGGTTCTCGGGGTGGTGGCTGGCCGGTCCCCAGTCGGGGTACATGTCGTACATCGGTCTCTCCTGGTCCTCGTGTGACGGTCTCGCGGTGGGCGGTGGGGTCCACGCAAGATCTCCGTGACGGGGACGCCGGATCGTCTCGTGGATCGCACGAGCTCGGACCGAGCAGACGGTGGCGGATCACGCAGGATGCTGCTGGGAGCGGACCCGTCACGGAAGATCTTCCGCGGGTCGTGAAGCCGTCGACGCCGACCACCGCGACGAGGTGGCCTCACGGTGCAGTGACTACTGCTGGGCCTCGCCGCGGCGCTCGATGAGTACGAGAATGCTCCGCATGATGGGCCGGACACTACGCCAGGGGCCGACGTCGTGCACGTCAGGTGGACGGCGCGTCCGCCATCTGAGACGAACGCCGGACGTCGGTCGCCGCGGCACGCCGGCTGGCCACGGCGCCGATGCTCACGCCGACCAGCGCCAGGACCGCGCCGAGGACCGTCAGCACGCCGAGGTGCGACTCGGGCCCCAGGGCGTCGATGAGCAGGGAGCCGACGACCAGCCCGGCGACCGTGCACAGCCCGAGCACGAGCACCCCGTGGATGGTCACCAGGCGGGCGCTGAGGGAGATGAACAGGACGCCGACGGGACCGCCCAGGTAGAGCCACCACGTGGTCGGGAGCGCGTCGACCGTCCCGGCACCGAGCACCGTGACGACGACGAAGAAGACCAGGAGGGCCACCAGCCCGACGACGAAGTTGTTGAACGCTGCCGCGATCGGACCGCCGTGGGCGGCTACCTGCCCGTTGACCGCCTGCTGCCAGGCCGTGCTCGCGCCGGCCAGCAGCGGCAGCAGCGCGAGGGCCAGGACGCCCACCGAGATGGCGTCGCTGCCGCCGAGGCGCTCGAGGACTCCCAGCACGACCGCGAGCATCGTGAGCGATCCACCGACGACCCGGCCACCGGAGATGGGGTGCGGCCCGGAGGGGCCGATGCCGGCGCGGTCGACGAGCAGCCCGCTCACCGTCTGGCCCGCGACCATGGCCACGGTGAAGAGCGCGACGCCGATCGCGCCGACGGCGAGGCCCTGGGAGGCGACCAGCGACGCGCCGCCGACACCCCCGAGCAGGTGGGACGGATGCAGCCGGCCGCTCCGGGCGGCGACCACGATGCGGCGGACCCCTGCGCGGGGCCCGGGCACCAGGGCGACGACCAGCCCGAGCAGCACCAGGCCGAGGCCGAAGCTCACCAGGGCGGCGGTGGCGCCGGCGCGCGCGCCGCTGCCGAGCTCACCGGCGAGACGACCGTTGATCTCCGACTGCACCGCGACGAGCGCCCCGACCCCGACCATCGCCGGAAGGGCGAGCACGTCGATGAGACTGGTGCCGGGGCCACGTCTCATGCAGCAGATCGTGCCACGCAGCCCAACCCGCGACGCTTGCCGGTCGAGCCCGGCATGTGGGACGCCGATCTCAGCGTGGAAGACTCGCCCGGTGAGCGCCCCCCTCGACCTGCCTGCTGTCGTGGCTCGCGCCTTCGACGTGTCCCGGCGTGCCGGGAACGTCTCCTTCTGCCGCAACGAGACCGGGAGGCTGCTCGCGGCGCTCGCCGCGACCCGCTCGGGGACGATGGCGGAGTTCGGCACCGGGTGCGGCGTCGGGACGGCCTGGCTGCGCTCCGGCCTGCGCGGTGACGCGCGCATCCTCACCGCTGAGCTCGACCCCCGCCTGGCCGAGGCCGCAGCCGAGATCTTCGCCGACGACCCGCAGGTGGAGGTTCGTGCCGCCGACTGGGCGACGCTGGCCGACCGGGCGCCGTTCTCGCTGCTCTTCCTCGACTCGGGCGAGCCGGGCGCCGTCGGGGTCGACGCCGTCGCCGACCTGGTCGAGCCCGGTGGCATCGTCGTGCTCGACGACGTCGTGCCCTGCGAGCTGTGGCCTCCGATGAGCGAGGGCCGCGTCGACACGGTGCGTCAGGAGTGGCTCACCGACCCCCGCTTCACCACCGCCGAGGTGATGACGGCCTCCGACGCGGCCGCTCTCATCGCGACGCGGCGCTGAGCTGTTCCGGCCGGCCAGGCCTCAGTCGCCCAGGTCGACCGTGAACCACGGCAGCAGCAGCTGGGTGAGCGGGCCGATGCCGAGGGCGTAGAGCACGGTCCCGAGCCCGGCGACGCCGCCGAGGAGCAGTCCGACCAGGACCACGGTGACCTCGAGCCCCGTCCGCACCACGCGCAGCGAGACGCCGGTGCGCCGGGACAGCCCGGTCATCAGACCGTCCCGCGGGCCGCGGCCGAACTGGCTGCCGATGTAGAGCGCGCTCGCCAGCGCGCACAGCACGATGCCGGCCAGCATGGTCGCCCCCCGCAGCACGAGACCGTCCGGGGCCGGCAGCAGCGCGAGGGTCACGTCGCTGGCCAGTCCGACCAGGAGGGCGTTGGCCAGCGTGCCGAGGCCCGGCTTCTCGCGCAGCGGGATCCAGAGCAGGAGCACCACGAAGCTCATCACCACGATGACCCGGCCCACGCTGAGCGACACGTACTGGGTCAGGCCGAGGTGCAGCACGTCCCACGGCATCGCGCCGAGCCCGGCCAGCACCATGAGTGCGATCGAGACGCCGTAGAGACCGAGCCCCACCAGCAGCTGGGGCAGCCGCTGTCCCAGTCGGCCGGCCCGCCACTGCGCCACCGGCCCCAGGTCGGCCAGCGGGACGAGTCGGCGGCCGGGTCGGGAGGTACGGCCGGTGGAGCTGATCATGTGGTTCATTCTGCGCGCGCGCAGGCGGCGGCCAGACCCCGGGCTCCCACCCTCGCCCCGCCCGCTGCTCAACCGTCGGGGCTGCCGCGTTCGGGGGGTTGGGGGTGAGGGGGGTCGGGGGTGCTGTGTCAAAGTGCGACGGTGAGCTCCCTGGTCCTCGGTCCCCTGCTGCGCCACGTCGACGAGACCAGCGCGACCGTGTGGGTGGAGACCGCCGGAGCCGGCACCGTGCGGGTCACCGCCGGTGAGCACGCCGCGTCGGCCCGGACCTTCCGTGTCCACGACCACCACTTCGCGCTGGTCTGCCTGGACGGGCTGACCAAGGGCACCAAGACGCCGTACACCGTCGACATCGACGACGAGCGGGTGTGGCCCGAGGACGACTCGCCCTACCCGGCCTCGCTGGTGCCGACCCTCGACCTCGCCAAGCCGTTGCGCCTGGCCTTCGGGTCGTGCCGGACCTCGGTGGGCCACGACGCCGAGGGCAACGACCAGCACGGCGTGGACGCCTTGCGCGCCTACGCGCTGCGCATGGCCGGCATCACCGACAGCGACTCCGAGGACCCCGACCCGGACGGAGAGGTCCGCTGGCCCGACCTCGTGCTCTTCCTCGGCGACCAGGTCTACGCCGACGAGACCACGCAGAAGATGCGGGAGTTCATCGAGTCGCGCCGCGACATCGAGTCCCCACCCGGCACCGAGCTCAAGGACTTCGAGGAGTACGCCCACCTCTACTGGCTGGCCTGGTCGGACCCGGCCAACCGGTGGCTGCTCTCGACCGTGCCGTCGGCGATGATCTTCGACGACCACGACATCCGCGACGACTGGAACACCTCGCAGGCCTGGAAGGACCAGATGGAGGCCACCGACTGGTGGCACGACCGGATCGTCGGCGGCCTGGCCGCCTACTGGGTCTACCAGCACCTCGGCAACCTGACCGCCGCCGAGCGCGCCGGGGACGTCCTGTGGCAGCGCATCGAGGCCCACGAGGGCTTCGGCGGGGCGGACGAGCTCGACCTCAGCGACCCGCTCGACGAGTTCGCCGAGCGGGCCGACCAGGAGCCCACCCACTACCGGTGGAGCTACGTGCGCGAGTACGGCTCCCAGGCCCGCCTGGTCGTCATCGACTCACGCGCCGCCCGGGTGCTCGACCCCGAGCACCGCAGCCTGCTCGACGAGGACGAGATGGACTGGCTCGACGCCCAGATGCGCGGGGACGTCGACCACCTCCTCGTCGGCACGTCCATACCGTTCCTGCTCGCCCCGGGCCTGCACTACGTCGAGGCGTTCAGCGAGGCCCTGGTCGCCGGAGGGATGGGGCAAGCGGGCGGCGCGCGTCGGGGAGAAGCTGCGCCAGGGCGTCGACCTCGAGCACTGGGCGGCCTTCCAGGACGCCTTCCGGACGGTGGCACGGATGACCATGGAGGTGGCCCGCGGCCGACGCGGCCGGGCGCCGCTGACGATCACCTTCCTCTCCGGCGACGTGCACCACAGCTACGTCTCCGAGGCGCGGCTGACCCGCGCCGAGCTGCGCGAGGGAGGCCCGCTGACCAGCCGGATCCTCCAGGCCGTCTGCTCGCCGATCCGCAACCCGTTGCAGCGACGATGGCGCTTCGCCACGGCGGTGGCCTCCTACGGGGTCGCCGGACCCCTGGGACACGTCGTGGCCCGCTCGGCCAAGGTGCCGAAGGCGCCGATGCGGTGGTCGCTGGTGCGCGGGCCGTGGTTCGACAACAACCTGGCCACGTTGGAGGTCAAGTCCGGCGGGCTGCGCCTGTGGTGGGCCACCGGCGAGGTCCGGGACGGCGAGGACGACCGCCCCCACCTCAAGCGGGTCGCCGAGGTGTCGGTGCCGTGAGCGGCGCCGTCCCCCACGACCGCCCCGACCCAGCGCACCCGCACCCGCGGTGCCGGCGCTGGTCCTGGCCTCCGCCTCCCCCGCGCGCCTGGCCACGCTGAACGCGGCCGGGCTCCACCCCCTGGTCGTCGTGTCCGGCGTCGACGAGTCCGTGCTCGGCGACCTGCCGCCGGCCGACCTGGCCCTCGGTCTGGCCGAGCTCAAGTGCTCGACGGTGGCCGAGCGGGACGACCTCCCGGCGCGTGCGCTGGTGCTGGGCTGCGACTCGGTGCTCGAGCTCGACGGCCAGGCGTTCGGCAAGCCCGACGACCCCGCGGACGCGGTCCGTCGCTGGCAGACGATGCGGGGCCGCTCCGGCGTGCTCCACACCGGGCACAGCCTGCGCGAGCCGGGCACCGGGCGCCACACCGCCGCCGGCGCCGCCACCACCGTCCACTTCGCCGACGTCGACGATGCCGAGATCGAGGCCTACGTCGCCTCCGGCGAGCCGCTGCAGGTCGCCGGCGCGTTCACCGTCGACGGCCTCGGCGGCGCCTTCGTCGCCGGCATCGAGGGCGACTTCCACAACGTCGTCGGCGTCAGCCTCCCCCTCCTGCGCCGACTGGTCCGCCAGCTCGGGCACTCCTGGACCGACCTGTGGTCGGCTCCCGCACGTTGAGCGCGGACCGACCGCGGATCCCCGGTGAGCTGCGGGTCCTGATCGGCTCGGCGTTCGTCATCGCGATCGGCTTCGGTCTCGTCGCGCCCGTGCTGCCGGCCTACGCCCGCAGCTTCGACGTCGGGGTCGCGGCCGCCTCCGTGGTGGTCTCGGCATTCGCCTTCTTCCGGCTGGTCTTCGCCCCCGCCGGGGGCGCCCTGGTCTCGCGCCTGGGCGAGCGACCGGTCTACCTGGTCGGGCTGCTCATCGTCGCCGCCTCCTCCCTGGCCACGGCCTTCGCGCAGTCCTACACGCAGCTGCTCGTCTTCCGCGGGCTCGGCGGCATCGGCTCGACGATGTTCACGGTCTCCGCGCTGGCCCTGCTGGTGCGCCTGGCCCCGCCGACGATCCGCGGCCGGGTGTCCTCGACCTACGCCAGCTCGTTCCTGGTCGGCGGGATGCTCGGGCCGGTGATCGGGGGTGCGCTGGCCTCCTTCGGCCTGCGACTGCCGTTCATCGCCTACGCCGTCGCCCTGGTGGTCGCCGCCGCGGTGGTCGGGGTCCGGCTGTCCGGGGCCAGCCTCCGCCCAGCGGCCGACGCGTCGCCGGCCCCCCCGATGGCCGTGCGGGAGGCGCTCTCGCACCCGGCCTACCGGGCCAGCCTGGCCTCTGCCTTCGCCAACGGCTGGTGCAACTTCGGTGTGCGCGTGGCGGTGCTCCCGCAGTTCGCCGTCGCCGTGCACGACGAGACCTGGGTCGCCGGCGTCGCGCTCGCCACGGCGGCGCTCGGCACCGCCGCCACGCTGCAGGTGGCCGGGCGCCTGGCCGACTCGGTCGGACGTCGACCGCTGGTGCTGGTCGGTCTGGTCGTCACCGCCGTCAGCCTCGGCGCGCTGGGGCTCAGCGGCGACCTGGTGGTGCTGCTGCTGCTCTCGGGCGTCTCCGGGATCGGAGCCGGTCTGGTCAACCCCGGCCAGCAGGCCACGGTGGCCGACGTCGTCGGGTCCGGTCGCAGCGGCGGGACCGTCCTGAGCACCTTCCAGATGGCTCAGGACAGCGGTGCGATCCTCGGCCCCGTGCTGGTCGGACTGGTCGCCGACCGCGCCGGCTTCGGGTGGGCCTTCGCGACGACGGCCGCCGTGAGCCTGGCCGCGGTCGTGCCCTGGTTGCGGGCGCCGGAGACCCTTCCGCGCCCGCAGCCGGTCACTCGACCGGCAGACCCAGGCCCCGCGCGATGAGCATCCGCTGCACCTCGGAGGTGCCCTCGCCGATCTCGAGCACCTTCGCGTCGCGGTAGAAGCGCGCGACCGGGTACTCCTCCATGAAGCCGTAGCCCCCGAAGACCTGCGTGGCGATCCGGGTCGCGGTCACGGCGGACTCGGTGGCGTAGACCTTGGCCACGGCCGCGGCCTGCTTGAAGTCGCGGTAGGGCGCTCCGCCGTCCTTCATCGCCGCCGCACGGTACGTCAGCAGCCGGGCCGCGTGGAGCATCACCTCGAGGTCGGCGATCTGGAAGGCGACGCCCTGCTTGCGCCCGATCGGGCCGCCGAAGGTCTGCCGCTCGCCGGCGTAGGCGAGGGCCATGTCGAGGCAGGCCTGGATGCACCCGACGGAGAGCGCCGAGATCGCGACCCGACCGTCGTCGAGGGTGGCCAGGAACTGCGCGTAGCCGCGGCCCTGCTCGCCGAGCAGGTGGTCGGCCGGCACCCGGGCCCCGGTGAAGGAGAGCGGGTGGGTGTCGGAGGCGTGCCACCCGAGCTTGTCGTAGGCCTTCTCGGCCGTGAAGCCGGCCGTGTCGGAGGGCACCATGATGGTGCTGATCTCGGGACGCCCGTCCTCGCGCTCGCCGGTGCGGGCGGTGACGGTGACCAGGCTGGTGATCTCCGAGCCGGAGTTGGTGATGAACTGCTTGGCGCCGTCGAGGACCCACTCGTCGCCGACCCGCTCGGCGCGGGTGCGGGTCGCACCGGCGTCGGAGCCGGCCCCCGGCTCGGTGAGACCGAACCCCGCGAGGCGCTGCCCGCTGACGAGGTCGGGCAGCCAGCGCTCCTGCTGCTCCGAGGTGCCGTAGGTGAGGATCGGGCTGATCCCGAGCCCCACCCCGGCCTGGAGCGTGATGCCCATCGACTGGTCGACGCGGCCGAGCTCCTCGATGGCCACGCACAGGCTGGTGAAGTCGCCGTCCTCGCCCGCGCCCCCGAACTCCTCGGGTGCGGTCAGGCCGAAGAGCCCGAGCTCGCCCATCTGGTGCACGACGTCGACGGGGAAGTGGTGGTCGCGGTCCCACTGGGCCGCGTGCGGCGCGATCTCGGCCTGGGCGAAGTCGCGCACGCTGCGGCGGAACTCCTCGTGCTCACGGGACAGCTCGTAGGCGGTGCTCATCACCTCACCCTACCGGCCCAGGTTAGCGATCGTTAACCACGGCACGGCCGTCCTCGGGCGCGCCCAGGCCCCGGTGAGACCCTCGCCCCCCCGGGCTCAGCCTCCGAAGAGCGGGAGCGCCTTGCGCACGGTCTCGACGAGCCCGTAGGCCAGGGGGATCCCGACGACGGCCCAGGCGGTGGCGATGCGTGCGGTCATGAGGTCGCTCCTGCGGTGGTGGTGGCTGTGGGTTCCTCGCGCTCGTGGAACCGCGCGTCGACCGGGGTCACGAGGAGGTTGGCCACGAACCCGACGGCGAGCACGCCGACCATGGTCAGCAGCGCCGGCCGGTAGTCGCCGGCGACCAGCTGACCCGGTTCACCCTGCGCGTCGAGGAAGGCGTTGACGATGAGCGGACCGGCCACCCCGGCCAGGGACCAGGCCGTCAGCAGGCGACCGTGGATGGCACCGACCTGGTAGGTGCCGAAGAGGTCGCGCAGGTAGGCCGGCGCGGTCGCGAAGCCGCCGCCGTAGAAGGAGATGATCAGGACCGCGAACAGCACGAACAGCACCGTCGAGACCGGGCCGACGAAGGCCAGGAGCAGGTACAGCGCGAGTCCGCCGCCGAGGTAGATCATGTAGATCGGCTTGCGGCCGATGACGTCGGAGGTCGAGGACCAGGCGAAGCGGCCGGCCATGTTGAAGATCGACAGCAGCCCGACGAACCCGCCCGCGGCCGCGATCGTCACCGTCGAGCTGCTGCCGTCGCGGAAGAAGTCCTGGATCATCGGGGAGGCCTGCTCGAGGATGCCGATGCCGGCGGTGACGTTGCAGAACAGCACGACCCAGACCAGCCAGAACTGGCGCGTCCTGATCGCGTTGTCGGCCGAGACGTTCGCCGTGCTGATCATGGCCTTCTGCTGACCCTGCGGCGGCACCCAGCCCTCGGGCACCCAGTCGTCGGCCGGGACGCGCACCGTGAAGGCCCCGAACATCATGAACACGAGGTAGACCAGGCCCAGGGTGAGGAACAGCGAGGGCAACGAGTCGTCGTAGATCCCGAGCAGGAAGCTGCTCAGCGGGCTGGCCACCAGCGCGCCGCCGCCGAACCCCATGATCGCCATGCCGGTCGCCAGGCCCGGCCGGTCGGGGAACCACTTGATCAGCGTCGAGACCGGGGAGATGTAGCCGATGCCGAGCCCGATGCCCCCCAGCGCGCCATAGCCGACGTAGACCAGCCAGAGCTGCCCGGCCTGCACCCCGATCGCGGAGACCAGGAAGCCGGCCGACCAGAAGATCGCCGCGACGAACATCGCCGCGCGCGGGCCGTTGCGGTCGACCCACTTGCCGAAGACCGCCGCCGAGGCGCCCAGCACGAGGATCGCCAGGGAGAACACGAAGCCGACGGCGGTCAGGCTGGTGTCGAACTCCTCGACCATCAGGTCCTTGTAGACGCTGGAGGCGTAGACCTGACCGATGCACAGGTGGACCGCTA
The DNA here is from genome assembly GCA_963822495.1 of uncultured Actinomycetota bacterium. Lineage (GTDB taxonomy): Bacteria > Actinomycetota > Actinomycetes > Propionibacteriales > Nocardioidaceae > Nocardioides. The sequence goes on from CAWGHQ010000013.1 coordinate 32,299, forward strand.
GCGCGGCCGGCGGGATCAGCCAGCGGCTGTAGCCGGGACCGGCCACCGTCCGCTCTCGAGCGAGGAACGAGGGGAGCACGGAGAACCTCCGGGTCGACGGGCGTGGCGGTCACGGACGTGACGGGCCTTACTAGCCCACCAGGGCCCCGCCGCGGCTCACCCCTGGACCCCGCGCCTCCCACGTCCTGTCCGGGCGACGAGCGGCCGGACCGCAGGCCGGGCGGGTCACGGCCCAGCGATACCCTGCCGAACGGAGACAGGTCGTCCGTCCGCCAGACCCACCCAGGAGCGCTGCGTGCCCCCTCAGATCACCCCGTTGCAGAAGGTCCTGGTCGCCAACCGGGGCGAGATCGCGGTCCGCGTCATCCGGGCCTGCCGCGACGCCGGGATCGCCAGCGTGGCGGTGTACGCCGAGCCCGACCGGGACGCCGTCTTCGTGCGCCTCGCCGACGAGGCGCACTCGCTCGGCGGGTCGACCCCGGCCGACTCCTACCTCGACATCGACGCGATCATCGCGGTGGCGCGTACTGCCGGCGCCGACTCGGTCCACCCCGGTTACGGCTTCCTGGCCGAGAACGCCGACTTCGCCCAGGCCGTCCTCGACGCCGGCCTGATCTGGATCGGCCCCCCGCCCGAGGCGATCGAGAACCTCGGCGACAAGATCAAGGCCCGGCACATCGCGGAGAAGGTGGGCGCGCCGCTGGCACCCGGCAGCAAGGAGCCTCTCGGGGGCGCCGACGAGGCGGTGGCCTTCGCCGAGGAGAACGGGCTCCCGATCGCGATCAAGGCCGCCTTCGGCGGTGGCGGACGGGGCCTGAAGATCGCCCGGGAGCTCTCGGAGGTCGCCGACGCCTTCGAGTCCGCCGTCCGCGAGGCGGTCTCGGCCTTCGGACGCGGCGAGTGCTTCGTGGAGAAGTTCCTCGACAAGCCGCGCCACGTGGAGACCCAGTGCCTGGCCGACCAGCACGGCAACGTCGTGGTGGTCTCGACCCGTGACTGCTCCCTGCAGCGGCGCAACCAGAAGCTGGTGGAGGAGGCCCCCGCGCCCTACCTCACCGACGACCAGGAGCAGCGCCTCTACGAGTCCTCCAAGGCGATCCTGCGCGAGGCCTCCTACGTCGGCGCCGGCACCTGCGAGTTCCTCGTGGCCGAGGACGGCACCATCTCCTTCCTCGAGGTCAACACGCGCCTCCAGGTCGAGCACTGCGTCTCCGAGGAGGTCACCGGCATCGACCTGGTGCGCGAGATGTTCCGCATCGCCGCCGGCGAGGAGCTCGGCTACGACGACCCCGAGGTCCGGGGCCACTCCTTCGAGTTCCGGATCAACGCCGAGGACGGCGGCCGGGGCTTCATGCCGGCGCCCGGGACGCTGAGCGCCTGGAGCCCGCCGGGCGGCCCCGGCGTCAGGCTGGACGGCGGCTACGAGAACGGCGAGAGCATCCCCGGCGCCTTCGACTCCCTCATCGCCAAGCTGGTCGTCACCGGGCGCGACCGGACCCAGGCGCTCGAGCGCTCGCGCCGAGCGCTCGACGAGTTCGTCGTCGACGGCATGCCGACCGTCATCCCCTTCCACCGCGCCGTGGTCAGCGACCCCGCGTTCGTGGGCGAGGGCGACGACAGGAGCGGGTCGTTCTCGGTCTACACGCAGTGGATCGAGACCGAGTTCGACAACCAGATCGAGCCCTACGACGGCGTCGGCGCCGAGGCCGAGGAGCCCGAGGAGCGGCAGCGGGTGACCGTGGAGGTCGGTGGCCGCAGGCTCGAGGTCGTGCTCCCGGCCGGCCTCGGCGGGCTCGGTGGGCTCGGTGGTGGAGGCTCCCAGAAGAAGCCCCGGCGCTCCGCGGCCCGCAAGGCCGGCGCAGCGGCGTCCGGCGACGCCGTCACCAGTCCGATGCAGGGCACCGTGGTCAAGGTCGTCGTCGAGGAGGGCCAGGAGGTCGCCGAGGGCGACACCCTGGTCGTCATCGAGGCGATGAAGATGGAGCAGCCGTTGAAGGCGCACAAGGCCGGTACGGTCTCCGGGCTCGCGACCGAGGTCGGGGCGACGGTCACCAACGGTGAGGTCGTCTGCGAGATCACGGGCTGAGCGGCGTGCGGACCGGTGGGTGACCATGCTGCGTGACCCCAGCGAACGCCTGAGCCCCCGGGTCCGGCTGCTGTGGGCGACGTCGGCCGTGCTCGAGGGTGCCGCCACCCTGCTCGTGGTGGCGCTGGCGCTGTGGCTGTGGCCCGGCGTCGACCTCGCCTGGTGGTACCTGGTGCTGGGCGCGGTCGCGGTGCTCGTCTACGCCGCCGTCGTGCCGGCCTGGCGCTACCGGGTGCACCGCTGGGAGGTCACCGAGACCGCCGTCTACACCCAGACCGGCTGGTGGGCCCGGGAGCGGCGCATCGCCCCGATGTCGCGGATCCAGACCGTCGACCACGCCGAGGGCCCGCTGAGCCGGATCTTCGGACTGGCGACCGTGACCGTGACCACCGCCTCGGCGGCGGGGGCGCTCCAGATCGCCGGGCTGGACCGGGACCGCGCCCGGTTGCTGGTCGACGAGCTGACCCGCAAGGCCGACGCCGTCGAGGGCGACGCCACGTGAGCCTGCCGTCCCCCGACCCTGCGCCCGACTCCGGCGCCCGGTCCGGCGCCCGCGGCGGAGACGTGGCAGCGCCTCGACCCTCGGATGCTGCTCGTCCACCCGGTGCGCGAGGTGGTGCGGTTCCTGCCGTTCGTGGTGGTCGTCGTGCTGGCCGGCGGCTCGCGCGCCGGCGTCCCGTGGGAGCTCGTCGGCGTCGTGGTGCCGGTCGTCCTCGGACTGCTGCGCTACCTGACGACCACCTTCCGCCTGGCCGAGGGCCGGGTCGAGCTGCGTACGGGCCTGGTCTCGCGCCACGTGCTCTCGAGTCCGCTGGACCGGGTCCGCACCGTCGACCTCACCGCCGGTCCGGTGCAGCGCGTCCTCGGCCTGAGCACGGTACGCATCGGCACCGGCACCGCCACCGGCACCGAGTCCGGCCTCGAGCTGGACGGCCTTCCCCACGCCGGGGCCCGGACGCTTCGCGACGACCTGCTGCGCCGCTCCGCAGCGACCCAGGGGGCGCAGGTCGGCGAGGGAGAGCCGGCCGGGTCCGCGGCTCTCGTGGCGACCGCCGAGCCGGCCGTGCTGCGGCTCGACCCGCGCTGGGCGCGCTTCGCCCCCCTGACCAGCACCGGGCTGGTCGTGCTCGCGGGGGCCGCCGGCGCCGGCTCCCAGGTCCTCCAGCAGAGCGGCCTCGACCTGCCCGACCTGGGCGACCTGACCGGCCGGGCCTCACCGTGGGTGGCGGTGGCCGCGGTCGCGGCCGTCGTGCTCGCGGCCAGCGCGGTGCTGGCCGTGGTCGGCTACCTGGTCACGAACTGGGGCTTCACCCTGCGCCACCGTGCCGGTTCCTGGCACCTGGTCCGCGGTCTGCTCACCACCCGGGAGACGAGCCTCGACGACGTCCGACTGGCCGGTGTGCGGCTGCACGAGCCGCTCTCGCTGCGCGCCGCCGGGGCCGGCCGGCTCAGTGCGGTCGTCACCGGCCTGGCCGGCGACGAGCCGGCCAGCGCGATGCTGGTGCCGCCGGCGCCGTTGAGCGCCGTCCGCCGGGTCGCTGGAGCAGGTCCTCGGCGACGCGGCCCCCGTCGTGGGTCCGCTCACCACCCACGGACCCGCCGCGACCCGTCGCCGCTACAGCCGGGCGCTGCTGCCGGCGGCGGCCCTGGCCTGCGTCCCGCTGGCCCTGGCGGTCACGGGTTCGGGGCCCTGGTGGCTGCTCGCCGCGGCGGTCGTGCTGCTCGTGGCGGTCGCCCTGGCCGCCGACCGGGCCCGCTCGTTGGGTCACGACCACGCCGGCGGGCACGTCGTGGCGCGCTCGGGCAGCATCGTGCGGCGTCGCGACGTGCTCGCCGACGGCCACGTGATCGGCTGGACCTGGCGCAGCACGTGGTGGCAGCGCCGGGTCGGCCTCACCACGCTCAGTGCCACCACCGCCGGCGGTCCGCAGCGGGTCGACCTGCTCGACGTCCCCGAGTCGCAGTCGGTCGTGCTCGCGCTCGCCGTGCTGCCGGACGTGGTGGGGCAGTTCCTCCCCGGCGGAGACCGGGGCTCCGTCGGCCCGCGGCCGACTCGGCTCCTGGGCCCGGGCTCCGCTGCTGAGTAATCTCCGGGGCATGTTCACCAAGGTGCTCGTGGCCAACCGCGGGGAGATCGCCATCCGAGCCTTCCGGGCCGCCTACGAGCTCGGGGCGCGGACCGTCGCGGTCTTCCCCTACGAGGACCGCGGCTCCGAGCACCGGCTCAAGGCCGACGAGGCCTACGAGATCGGCACTCCCGGGCACCCCGTGCGCGCCTACCTCGACCCCCAGGGCATCGTCGAGGTGGCGCTGCGCTGCGGCGCCGACGCCGTCTACCCCGGGTACGGCTTCCTCTCGGAGAACCCGGCGCTGGCCGAGGCGTGCGCCGAGGCCGGGATCACCTTCGTCGGCCCCACGAGCGACGTCCTGGAGCTGACCGGCAACAAGGCCCGGGCGATCGCCGCCGCGACGGCGGCCGGCGTCCCGACCCTGACGGGGGTGGCCCCGTCGGCCGACGCCGAGGAGGTCGTGGCCTCGGCGCAGGGTCTGCCCTACCCGCTGTTCGTCAAGGCCGTCGCCGGCGGCGGCGGACGCGGGATGCGCCGCGTCGACGAACCGGAGCGCCTGCGCGAGGCGGTCGAGGCCTGCATGCGCGAGGCCGACGGCGCCTTCGGTGACCCGACGGTCTTCGTCGAGCAGGCCGTCATCGACCCGCGCCACATCGAGGTGCAGGTGCTCGCCGACGGCACCGGTGAGGTGATCCACCTCTTCGAGCGTGACTGCTCGGTGCAGCGGCGCCACCAGAAGGTCGTCGAGATCGCACCGGCACCCCACCTCGACCCCGCGCTGCGCGAGCGGATCTGCGCCGACGCGGTGCGCTTCGCCCGCGAGATCGGCTACCGCAACGCCGGCACCGTGGAGTTCCTCCTCGATCCGGCCGGCCAGCACCACTTCATCGAGATGAACCCGCGCATCCAGGTGGAGCACACGGTGACCGAGGAGGTCACCGACGTCGACCTCGTGCAGGCGCAGCTGCGGATCGCCTCCGGTGAGACCCTGGCCGACCTCGGCCTGAGCCAGGCCACCGTCCAGCTGCGCGGGGCGGCCCTCCAGTGCCGGATCACCACCGAGGACCCGGCCAACGACTTCCGCCCCGACACCGGGACCATCACCACCTACCGCTCCCCCGGCGGGGGCGGGGTCCGGCTCGACGGCGGCACGACCTACACCGGCGCCGTGGTCTCCGCGCACTTCGACTCGCTGCTGGCCAAGCTCACCTGCCGCGGCAGGACCTTCGAGGACGCGGTGGAGAAGGCCCGCCGCGCCGTCGCGGAGTTCCGGATCCGGGGCGTCTCGACCAACATCGCGTTCCTCCAGGCCCTCCTGGCCGACCCCGACTTCCAGGCTGGTCGCGTCACGACCGCCTTCATCGAGACCCACCCGCACCTCGCGGAGGCCCGCTCCTCGGGCGACCGCGGGACCAAGCTGCTGACCTACCTCGCGGACGTGACCGTCAACCGTCCCCACGGGGTGGCGCCGGTCAGCGTCGTCGCGGCCACCAAGCTGCCGCCGGTCGAGCTCGCCGTGCCGGCGCCCGAGGGGACCCGGCAGCTGCTGCGCTCGGTCGGGCCCGAGGAGCTGGCGCGACGCCTGCGGGCCCAGGAGACCGTGGCGGTCACCGACACCACCTTCCGTGACGCCCACCAGTCGCTGCTGGCCACCCGGGTACGCACCGCCGACCTGCTCGGCGTGGCCGGCCACCTCGCCCGCACCACGCCGCAGCTGTGGTCGCTCGAGGCGTGGGGCGGGGCGACCTACGACGTCGCGCTGCGCTTCCTGGCGGAGGACCCGTGGGAGCGGCTGGCGGCGCTGCGCCAGGCCGTGCCCAACATCGCGCTGCAGATGCTGCTGCGCGGACGCAACACCGTCGGCTACACCCCCTACCCGACCGAGGTCACCGACGCGTTCGTCGCCGAGGCCGCCGCAACCGGGATCGACGTCTTCCGGATCTTCGACGCCCTCAACGACGTCGACCAGATGCGCCCGGCGATCGACGCCGTGCGCGCGACCGGGACGACGGTGGCCGAGGTCGCCCTGTGCTACACCGGCGACCTCTCCGACCCCGGCGAGACCCTGTACACCCTCGACTACTACCTGCGCCTGGCCGAGCGGATCGTCGAGGCCGGAGCCCACGTCCTGGCCATCAAGGACATGGCCGGGCTGCTGCGGGCCCCCGCCGCGCGGACCCTCGTCCGTGCGCTGAGGGAGCGCTTCGACACCCCCGTGCACCTGCACACCCACGACACCACCGGTGGCCAGCTGGCCACCCTGACCGCAGCCATCGAGGCCGGCGTGGACGCGGTCGACGCCGCCTGCGCGGCGATGGCCGGGACCACCTCCCAGCCCTCCCTGGCGGCCCTGGTCGCGGCGACGGACCACTCGCCGCGTGAGACCGGCCTGTCGCTCGCGGCCGTCAATGCGCTCGAGCCCTACTGGGAGGCCACCCGCCGGGTCTACGCCCCCTTCGAGTCGGGCCTGACCGCTCCCACCGGGCGCGTCTACCGTCACGAGATCCCGGGCGGCCAGCTCTCCAACCTTCGCCAGCAGGCCGTGGCCCTCGGCCTGGGCGGGTCCTTCGAGAAGGTCGAGGACATGTACGCGGCCGCCAACGACATCCTCGGCAACGTGGTCAAGGTGACGCCGTCCTCGAAGGTCGTCGGCGACCTCGCGCTGCACCTGGTCGCCGTCGGGGCCGAGCCTGCCGACTTCGAGGAGAACCCCCGGGCCTACGACGTGCCGGACTCGGTGATCGGGTTCCTGGCCGGCGAGCTCGGTGAGCCCCCCGGCGGGTGGCCCGAGCCGTTCCGGACCAAGGCGCTCGAGGGACGGACCCCCCGCGCCGCGGTGGCCGAGCTGAGCCAGGAGCAGCGCGAGGCACTGGCGCGCGCCCCCCGCGCCACCCTCAACGAGCTGCTGTTCCCCGGGCCGACGAGCGACTTCCGCGAGGCCAGGCGCCGCTACGGCGACGTGTCGGTGCTACCGACCCTGGAGTACCTCTACGGGCTGCGGCAGGGTGAGGAGCACGTCGTCGAGCTCGAGGAGGGCGTCACGCTGATCCTCGGTCTCCAGGCGATCGGCGAGGCCGACGAGCGTGGCCTGCGCACGGTGCTGGCCACCGTCAACGGTCAGCTGCGACCGATCAGCGTCCGCGACCGCAGCGTCTCCTCCGAGGTCACCGAGGCCGAGAAGGCCGACCCGGCAGCGGTCGGCCACGTCGCGGCGCCCTTCCAGGGCGTGGTGACGGTCCAGGTCGAGCAGGGAGCCAGCGTGGCAGTCGGCGACACCGTGGCGAGCATCGAGGCGATGAAGATGGAGGCCGCCATCACCGCGCCGGTCGCGGGCACCGTCCAGCGGCTGGCCGTCTCGGGAACCCGGTCGGTCGAGGGCGGCGACCTGGTCCTGGTGCTGGGCTGAGCGCCGAGGCTCAGCGCTCGACGAACCAGGTCGAGGGCAGCCCGAACCGCACGCGGAAGTCGTCGGCGCTGACCGTGCGGGAGCCGCCGGAGCCGCGCACCCGGACCTGCCCGACCCGGCCGTTCCACTCCCCGTGCCCGTCGCGGTCCAGCAGGTCGATACCGCGCCAGGACCCCACGCCGTAGGAGGAGGCGATCGTGGACGTCGAGATCGTCCTGGTCCACGTGGCGTACGGGTTGCCGGACCCGGCCTCGTGGGGGTCGCGCTTGGCGACCTGGTAGGGGAAGCCGCCCTTGACCGTCCACCCGCCGTTGCTGGCGGAGAACTCGGTGAAGGCGGGTCCGCCGGCTGCGAAGCGGGCGCGGCCGCTGGTCGCCCGGACGGCGGCGTTGCTGGCCGGGTGCTCGGCGTCGACGCCGCCGTAGACCTGGCACGAGGAGGTGTCGCAGATGTCGTAGTGCGTGCGGACCGGGTGCGCCCGCTTCCAGACCGCGTAGCTGCGGGCGGCGACCGCCTGGGCCTTGACCGCCTCGCGCGACCACAGCGCCGGCATCTCCAGCGGGACCACGCCCCGGAGGTAGTCGTCCAGGCTCACGACGTTCACGGTGTCCCGGTCGCGGCGGCCCTCGCTCGCCTCGGCCTGCGGGGTGACCGAGCGCAGGATGCCCCGGTAGGCCGCGTCGCCCTGGGGCAGCAGCACCCGCAACGCCTTGCCGCCGGCCGACAGCTCCGCGTCACCGGCGACGACGGTCTGCCGCTGCCAGCCGCCCTGGCCGGTGCGGTAGTCGACCAGGCTCCGGTTGCCGGCGCCCTCGAGCACCCGCCACCGGGTCGCCGAGGGACGCTGCGCGGCCAGCGGCGTCCAGGCGCGGGTGCCGACCTTGCGGACGGCGAGCCCGTCGCGGTCGCGCACCACGAGGTCGCGCGAGGTGTCGGCGGTGACCAGCACCTCGATCGGTCCGCCGACCTCGTGCCAGGAGGTGTGAGGGTAGTAGAAGGAGATGATCCGCCGGTAGGACAGGCCGTCCTCGGCCGCGCCCTTGGCCCCGTACTGCGACATCCCGCGTCCGTGACCGTTGCCGTGGCCGCGCAGCGTGATCGTGCCGCCGCCGCGGCGCGCGAGCAGGTCCGAGCCCGGGTCGGCGCGCTCCACCGCCCCGACCATGGTGTCGGCCGCCGGCGCCCGCCCGGCGTGGTCCGGGTCGTCGAGTCCCGCGGCCTGCGCCGGGCCCACCAGCGCGGCCGCCAGGGCGGGGACGGAAAGGAGGCTCACGAGAGCGGGGAGTCGGCGCACCGCCCGACGGTACGACACGCCCCGGCCGAGAGCCGGCTGATCACTCGTAGCGTGTCAGACCCGGTGGAGGCGGCGCGCGGCCTCGGCGATCGAACCGGTCATCGAGGGGTAGACGGTGAAGGTCTGCGCGAGCTGGTCGACGGTCAGCGACTCCGCGACCGCGATCGCGACCGGGTGGATCAGCTCGCTGGCTCGTGGACCGACCACGACACCGCCGACCACGATGCCGGTCCCGGGCCGGCACATCAGCTTCACGAACCCGTCGCGGACGCCCTGCATCTTGGCGCGGGCGTTGCCCGAGAGCGGCAGGGTCACCACCTGCGCGTCGATGTCACCGGCGTCCACGGCCCGCTGGGTCCAGCCGACGGTCGCGATCTCGGGGGCCGTGAAGACGTTGGAGGAGACCTTCCGCAGGTCCAGCGGCTGCACCGCGTCACCGAGGAAGTGCCACATCGCAATCCGCCCCTGCATGGCTGCCACCGAGGCCAGCATGAGCACCCCGGTGCAGTCCCCGGCCGCGTAGACGCCGCGAGCCGTCGTGCGCGACACGCGGTCGACCGTGACGAACCCGCCGTCGTCCCGCTCGACACCGGCCTCCTCCAGGCCGATGTCCTCGGTCTTGGGCACCGAGCCGAGCGCGAGCACGCAGTGGGAGCCCTGGACGCTGCGACCATCGGTCAGCGTCACCGTGACGACGTCGCCGTCGCGGGTCACAGCCTCCATCCGCGATCGCGCGAGCACCGTCATGCCGCGTCGCGTGAGCACCTCCTCGAGGACCTCGGAGGCGTCCGCGTCCTCGCCCGGCAGGACCCGGTCGCGGGAGGAGATCAGCGTGACCGGCACGCCGAGGGCGAGGTAGGCGCTGGCGAACTCGGCGCCGGTGACGCCGGAGCCGACCACGACCAGCTCGCTCGGCAGCTCGGTGAGGTCGTAGACCTGCTCCCAGGTGAGGATCCGCTCGCCGTCCGGCACGGCGCTGGGCAGCGTGCGCGGTGCGGCGCCGGTGGCCACCAGCACGGCGTCCGCCACCAGGGTCTGGTCGCCGACGACGACACGGCTCGGACCGTCGAGGCGGCCGTGACCGGTGACGACCTCGACGCCCTCCTTGCCCAGCCGGCTCGCGATGTCGGCGGACTGCTCCGCGGCCAGCGCCTTGACCCGCCGGTTGACCCGGTCGAGGTCGACGCTGACGCCGGTGGCGGCGTCCCCCTCGTGGTCGTGGAAGTTCACGCCGAGCTCGGCCGCGCCGTTCATCTCGGTCATCACCTCGGCGGTGGCGATCAGGGTCTTGCTGGGCACGCAGTCGGTGATCACCGCCGAGCCGCCGAGACCGTCGGCGTCGACGACGGTGACGTCAGCGCCGAGCTGGGCCGCGACGAGGGCCGCCTCGTAGCCCCCGGGGCCGCCTCCGAGGATGACGACGTGCTCGCTCATCTGGCCCTTCAGAGGTTGATCATGTGGCCGGCGATCCCGTGGACGGCTTCCTTGACCGCCTCCGCGAGCGTCGGGTGGGCGAAGATGTTGCGGGCGACCTCGTCGGCGGTGAGGTCCCACCGCTGGGCCAGGGTCAGCACCGGCAGCAGCTCGGTGACGTCCGGGCCGATCATGTGGGCGCCGAGCAGCTCCTTGTGCTCGGCGTCGGCCACGACCTTGACGAAGCCGACCGCGTCGCCGAGGCCCTGGGCCTTGCCGTTGGCCGAGAAGGGGAACGTCGCGGTGACGACGTCGTGGCCCTTGTCCTTGGCCTGCTGCTCGGAGTAGCCGAAGGAGCCGATCTGGGGCTGGCAGAACGTCGCGCGGGGGATCATGTCGAAGTCGATCTCCATGGTCTCCGCACCGGCGATCGTCTCGGCGGCGACGATGCCCATCGCCTCGGCGGCGTGGGCCAGCATCAGCTTCCCCGTCACGTCCCCGATCGCGTAGACGTGCTCGACGTTGGTGCGACCGCGTCCGTCGACGGCGATGGCGCCGCGCTCGGTCAGCTCGACCCCGGCCTCCTCGAGCCCGTAGCCGTCGAGTCGGGGTGCGAACCCGATGGCCTGGAGGACCTTGTCGGTCTCGAGGACCTCCTCCTTGCCGTCCTTGCTGACCGTGACGGTGACCTTGTCGCCGGAGTCGTCGATGGACTCGACCTTGGTCGAGAGGCGGACGTCCACGCCGAGCTTCTTGTAGTGCTTGAGCAGCTCCTTGGACACGTCCGCGTCCTCGGTGGGCACCATCCGGTCCAGGAACTCCACAATGGTGACCTCGACCCCGAAGTTGACCATCACGTAGGCGAACTCGACCCCGATCGCGCCGGAGCCGGCGATGATGACCGAGGCCGGCAGGTCCTCGGTGAGGATCTGCTCCTCGTAGGTCACGACGCGCTCGCTGAGCTCGGTGCCCGGGATCAGGCGGGTCTTGGCGCCGGCGGCGATGATCAGGTCGTCGCAGGTGTAGGCAGTCGTGGCGCCGTCCTTGTCCTCGACCTCGATGCCGAGAGCGTCGCCGACCCTCATCGTGCCCCACCCGTCGATCTCGGTGATCTTGTTCTTCTTCATCAGGTAGTGGACGCCCTTGACGATGCCCTTGCTGACCTGGCGGCTGCGCTGGTGGGTCGGGGCGAAGGCCATGGTGGCGTCGCCCTCGATCCCGAACTTCTTCTTCTCGTGGGTCAGCAGGTGCGCCAGCTCGGCGTTGCGCAGCAGGGCCTTGGAGGGGATGCAGCCGACGTTGAGGCACACCCCGCCCCAGTACTTCTCCTCCACCACGGCCACGGACCGGCCGAGCTGGGCGGCGCGGATGGCGGCGACGTACCCGCCGGGGCCGGCACCGAGGACGAGGACGTCGAAGTGGGTCTGCTGATCGCTCACGCGTGCAGCCTAGCCATTCGCGGCCCCCTGGCCACGTCCGCCCGGGCACATGCGGACGCCGACCCGGGCCGCGGGTCGTTAACCTGCTCCCGTGACGCTCTACGCCGCCTACGGCACGAACCTGGACCCGGCGCGGATGGGTGAGCGCGCGCCGCACTCGCCCCTGCACACCACCGGCTGGCTGGAGGGGTGGCGGCTGACCTTCGGCGGCGAGGAGCACGGGTGGGACGGCGCCCTGGCCACGCTGGTGCAGGACGCCTTCGAGCGGGTCTACGTCGCGGTCTACGACGTCACCCGTGAGGACGAGATCACCCTGGACGGCTGGGAGGGCGCCGACCTCGGCCTCTACCGCAAGACGAAGGTGCGCATCTCGACGCTCCTTGGCGAGCGGGTCGTGTGGACCTACGTCCTCGACGCCTTCGAGGGCGGCCTGCCCTCCGCCTCCTACCTCGGCGTCCTCGCCGACGCCGCCGACGCCGCCGACGCCCCCGACGACTACGTCGCCGCCCTCCGCCGCCGGCCCTGCCGGTCGGTCGGCCTGTGACCTCGCGGCCTCGCTCGTGGTCCGGGCCGGTGGGAATCCCCGGCCAGCCGGGGATTCCCAGCGTTGTCGTGGTTCGTAAGCCCCGACAACCCTGAAAGTCCCCTGACCAGTTCGGCGGTCCGCACCCGGCTCAGGCCACCGCGCCATCGGGGAACAGCGCCTCGCGCAACATCTGTGCCGTGGCGACCGGTCGGTTCAGGTCCGTCCACGTGACGCGCCGGCACTGCCAGCCGGTCATCCGTCGGATCAGGTCCTCGCGCTGCTTCTCCTTGACCACCACGTCGCTGGCCGACTCGCCCTTGCGCAGCAGCTTGATGTACTTCACCAGTCCGTCCACCTCGACGAACACGCCGTGCTGCGGCCAGGCGAAGTCCAATCGCGCCAGCACCCGCCCGTGCGCATCGCGGATCGTCAGCTGAGGTTCGGGCGCCGGGAGCCCCTGCCGCCACGCCAGCATCATGAACCGCGACTCCGCCACCGACTCGCACCGTGGCTCGCACAGCCGCAGCGCAAGGTCCGTGGTCAAGGAGGCGGGCCAGTGCTCCATCCCTTGCCGGTAGCGCTCCTCCAGGCGCTGGGGTGTGGTCAGCCCACGATGAGTGAGGTCGTTCAGGTGCACCACCGCCGCCTCGAGCGGCAGGACGGTGGTCAGCTCGAGCCCCGACCGGGTCGGGCTCGTCACCTCGACACCGCGACGGACGACGACGTCAGCGATGTCCCCGTCGTCCGTGTCCTCGACCAGCGCACCCCGGTGCTGCCGGACGCCTGCTTCGGCACGTCCGGCGCGCTGATCGGGTCGGGTGACGTGGACCGCCGAGAGGTCCAACCCGTAGTCGGGCCCGTCGTGGAGGACAGCCGCGCTGCCGTGCGAGGCCACGAGCCGGACCTGTGAACGCGCGATGACGGCCCGGGTGGTGACCTCGTGCCGCGCCAGCGGGTCCAGACCCGCCCACGTCGGCCCGTCGACGTATGCGCCCTGGCGTGCCCGAGCCAGCGAACCGTCACGCAAGGCCTTGGCAAGCATCTGGTCGGACCAGCCGCGTGCGACGAGGTCGCGTCGCAGGGCGACCGGCGTCAGTCGCGGGTCTTCCTGCTCTCGGGATGACGTCATGGGAAGAAGATGCCCTTCGCGGAGTGCCGGCGCATCCGACGATCGGCGTCCCTGTGGACAACCGATCCTCGGCGCGGGGGCCGACCCGGACTTGTCGTCGGAAAACTCAGCGTTGTCGTGGTTCGTGAACCACGACAACGCTGGGAATCCCCGGCCGCCCGGGGATTCCCACCGGGACCCAGCCCGCCAGGAATCCCCTTCCAGGTGCGGCGGTGCGAGGCCCACTAGGGTCGGGGCGGTGACGAGCAGCGAGCACGAGGCCAGGGCTGGAGAGGCCGCGGCGCGGCTGGCGGAGCTGACGGGGGTCGAGCGCCACGACGTCGCGCTGGTGCTCGGGTCGGGCTGGCTGCCGGCCGTCGACGCTCTCGGCGAGACGGTCGCCGAGCTGGACGTGACGGACCTGCCGGGGTTCTCCCCCGCTGCGGTCGCCGGACACTCCGGCAAGGTGCGCTCGGTGCGCGCGGGGGATCGGCGGCTGCTGGTCTTCCTCAGCCGCACCCACCTCTACGAGGGGCGCGGGGTCGCGGCGGTGGTGCACGGCGTGCGTACGGCGGCCGCGGCCGGCTGCCGGACGATCGTGCTCACCAACGGCTGCGGCGGGCTGGACAGGTCCTGGACGCCGGGGACGCCGGTGCTGATCCGGGACCACATCAACCTCACCGGCCTCTCACCGCTGGAGGGCGCGACGTTCGTCGACCTCACCGACCTCTACTCACCCCGCCTGCGCGCGCTGTGCCAGGAGGTCGAGCCCGGCCTGGACGAGGGCGTCTACGTCCAGTTCCCCGGGCCGCACTACGAGACGCCGGCCGAGATCGCGATGGTGCGCGCCATCGGGGGCGACCTCGTCGGCATGTCGACCACGCTGGAGGCCATCGCAGCCCGCGCGGCCGGCCTGGAGGTCCTCGGCATCAGCCTGGTCACGAACCTCGCCGCCGGCATCTCCGGTGAGCCCCTCGACCACGCCGAGGTGCTCCAGGCCGGACGGGACGCCGCGACCCGGATGGGCGACCTCCTCGCCCGTGTCGTCCCCCGCATCTGAGCCCGGCCTTGGCCGGGGCGGCAGGGCGGGGTTGAGTGGGGGCATGAGCACCCCTGAGACCCTCGCCTCCCGCACCCTCGGCGCCGACCGCTCCCCCGGTGGCCCGCTCACCGTGTCCACGATGGGGTTGGGCTGCATGGGGATGTCGGAGTTCTACGGCACCTCTGCCGAGGACGCCTGCATCACCACCATCCACCGCGCCCTCGAGCTCGGCGTCACCCTGCTCGACACCGCCGACATGTACGGCCCGTTCACCAACGAGCGCCTGGTCGGCCGAGCCGTGGCCAGCAGCGGACGCGAGCGCGACGCCGTCGTGATCGCCACGAAGTTCGGCAACGAGCGCGAGCCCGACGGCACCCGGCTGGGCATCAACGGCCGGCCGGAGTACGTCCACCGCGCGTGCGAGGCGTCCCTGGAGCGCCTCGGCGTCGACCACCTCGACCTCTACTACCAGCACCGCGTCGACCCCGACGTGCCGATCGAGGAGACGGTCGGCGCCATGGGCGAGCTGGTCGCGGCCGGGAAGGTGCGCCACCTCGGGCTCTCGGAGGCCTCGCCGGCCACCATCCGCCGCGCCCACGCCACCCACCCGATCACCGCCCTGCAGACCGAGTACTCGCTGTTCACCCGCGACCTCGAGGACGAGATCCTGCCTCTCCTGCGTGAGCTCGGCATCGGGCTGGTGCCCTACTCCCCGCTGGGCCGCGGGCTGCTGACCGGGGCGATCACCGACGCCGGCACCCTCGACGACGGCGACCGCCGCCGCACCGACTCCTTCCCGCGCTTCCAGGGCGACGCCCTGAAGGCCAACCTGGCCCTCGTGGCTCGGATCCGCGAGATCGCGGACGCCAAGCAGTGCACCCCGGGCCAGCTCGCGCTGGCCTGGGTGCTGGCGCAGGGCGACGACGTGGTGCCGATCCCCGGGACGCGTCGCGTGCCCTACCTGGAGGAGAACGTCGGCGCCGCCTCGGTCGACCTGACGCCCGAGGACCTCGAGGCGTTGGACCGGGCGGTGCCCCGTGAGGCCGTCGCGGGCGCCCGCTACGGCGACATGACCTCCATCGACCGCTGACGAGGCTCGGCCGTGCTCGGCCACCCCTGGGGCGGGTGACCGACGTCACCCGTCTCTGGCAGGCTGCGCCCATGTCTGAGAGCACCGACGCCACGTCCGAGACCACCGAGGACGACACCGAGGAACGCCGCAAGCCCACCGACGACGTCCCCGAGGAGGAGCAGCAGGAGATCGAGGAGGAGCGCGAGCAGCGTCTCGACCCCGAGAACCGGCCCCACAACGCCGAGGTCGACAACACCCAGCGCGACTTCGACTTCGAGGCCGGGGAGTTCCAGGACGACGACGACGAGTCCGACCTCAGCGACGAGGAGCGCCAGGTGGCCGAGGGGGGCGACCAGCGGCCCGACCTCTGAGGGCTAGGACAGCCGTTCGGTCATCGTCGACCAGGCCCGCGCGGCGGCGTCGCGCACCGCCGGGTCGGGGTCCTCGACCAGGGACCGCACCGCGCTCCGGTGCTCGGTGTCACCGACGACCGCCAAGGCCCGCGCCGCCTGCGCGCGGACGCGGGGCAGGCGGTGGGCGGCCAGCACGGCCGCGGCGTCGCCGGAGGCTGCGACCTCGTGGCGTGCGCAGATCTTGAGGCACATCTCGGCCGGACGCCAGTGCGGGTCGCCGAGCCCGTCGACCACGGCCGGGGCCGCGTCGTCGGCCCAGACGTGCAGCAACCCCCGGGCCCCCCAGGTGCGGACCCAGTAGTCGCGCCACGACGCCGGGTCGCGCACCGCCGCCCCGTCCCGCCAGTCGTGGCCGGTCAGGTACGGCAGGACGTCGAGATGGTCCTCGCGGTCGGCCCCGCCGAGCAGGTCGCAGCACAGGTCGACGGTCGCGCGAGTCCCCAGCAGTGCGGCCAGCTCGGCGACGAGACGGGCCACCGGGGCGCCGGGGTCGCGCGGACGTGGCACGACAGGCGGCGGGGTCGCGGGCGGCGGGGTCACAGGCGACGGGGTCGTAGGGGGCACCCACCCATGGTGCGCGACGGGACTACCGTGCCGCCATGACCGACGTCGACCGGCTGCTGTCCCAGGCCCGGACCTGGGCCGTCGAGGACCCCGACCCGCGCACGCGCCAGACGCTCGAGCGCGAGATCGAGGCGGTCGAGGCCGGTGGCGACGCCTCCGGGCTGGCCGACCGGTTCGCGGGCACCCTGGAGTTCGGGACGGCCGGTCTGCGCGGCAGGCTCGGCCCGGGCCCCAACCGGATGAACCGGGTCGTGGTGCTCCGCGCCGCCGCGGGGCTGGCGGCCTACCTGCGCGAGCACTCCGACCCTGCCCGCGGCCGGCTCTCGGTCGTCATCGGCTACGACGCACGGCACGACTCCGACCTGTTCGCGGCTGCCACCGCCGAGGTGATGACGGGCGCCGGCATCGAGGCGCTGCTGCTCCCGCGCCCGCTGCCTACGCCCGTGCTGGCCTTCGCGATCCGTGAGCTCGGCTGCGCGGCCGGCGTCATGGTCACCGCCAGCCACAACCCGCCGCAGGACAACGGCTACAAGGTCTACCTCGGCGACGGGACCCAGATCGTCCCCCCTGCCGACGCCGCCATCGCGGCACACATCGCCCGAGTCGGCACGCCGTCGTCCATCTCCCTCGGCACGACCGGTCGCGTCCTCGGCGAGGACGTCGTGGACCGCTACCTCGACACCGTCGCGGACCTCGCCGGCGACGGCCCCCGTGACCTCGCCGTGGTCTACACCCCGCTGCACGGCGTGGGCGCCACCTCGGTCCTCCAGGTGCTCGAGACCGCCGGCTTCGACGCGCCGACGGTCGTCGCGTCGCAGGAGCAGCCCGATCCGGACTTCCCCACCGTCGGCTTCCCGAACCCCGAGGAGCCCGGCGCCATGGACGCGGCGCTCGCGCTCGCCGAGCGCACGGGGGCCGACCTCGTGGTGGCCAACGACCCGGACGCCGACCGGTGCGCGGCCGCGGTGCCGAGCGACACCGGTTGGCGGATGCTGCGCGGCGACGAGGTCGGCGCCCTGCTCGCCCACCACCTGCTGCGCCGGGGGCGCCAGGGCACGTGGGCGGCCTCCATCGTCTCCTCCTCGCTGCTCGGCGCGATGGCGAGGGCCGCGGGCCAGCCCTTCGTCGAGACGCTGACCGGCTTCAAGTGGATCGCGCGCACCGAGGGCCTGGTCTTCGGCTACGAGGAGGCGCTGGGCTACTGCGTCGACCCCGAGCACGTCCGCGACAAGGACGGCGTCTCGGCGCTGCTCCTGCTCTGCGAGCTGGCGGCCGAGACGAAGGCCGAGGGACGCGGGCTGCTCGACGTCCTGGACGACCTGGCCGCCGCGCACGGTCTGCACGCCACCGACCAGGTCTCGGTGCGCGTCGACGACCTCGCTCTCATCACCGGGGCCATGCAGCGCCTGCGCCGAGACCCGCCGACAAGGCTCGGAGGGCTGCGGGTCGAGCGGGTCGACGACCTCGCCACCGGGTCGACCGGCCTGCCGCCCACCGACGGTCTGCGCTACGGGCTCGAGGACGGCGCGCGCGTCGTGGTGCGTCCGAGCGGGACGGAGCCGAAGCTCAAGTGCTACCTGGAGGTCGTCGTGCCCGTGGAGACGACCCGCGATCCGGAGGACCGCACCGACGCCGTCGCGGCGGCCCGGATCTCGGCTGCGACCCGTCTGGACGCGATCGGGGGCGACGTCCGGCTGGCGCTCGGCCTGTGAGTCAGCCGAGCAGCCCGAGGCCCAGCGTGACCACCAGGCTCAGGGCGACGAGCACGATCTCCGGCCACGCCGGATGCCGGCGTACCCCGGCAGCGACCGCGTGGGCCTCGGGCGAGGTCGGCCGGGTGGCCGCCTCGGTCCGGCCGCGGGTCGTGCGCTCGACCAGACGCGACTCCACGTAGGCGGCGTAGTCGACGCCGAGGGCGCGCGGCTGCTCGGCCCCGGCGTCGAGCCGACCCCCGAGACCCCCGAGGCCGAACGCCGCGCCGACGCCGCCTCCTCCCCCGCGGGGCGCGCGACCGGCGTCGGAGCGCACCAGGGCCCGCCGGGCCCGGCCGAGCGCCGGGGAGGTGTACCGGCGTCCGTCGGCGACCACCACCAGCACCTGCCGGACCACCACCGAGTCGACACTGGCCAGCGGCAGCTCGACGGTCTCGAACATGGTGCGCAGCACCAGGAAGCCGTCGCCGACCCAGACCCGTGGGCGCAGCAGCGCCGCCCAGACGAGCACGCCGGCGAGCACGGCCGCTGCGTAGGCCCACGCCGGCAGGCCGAGGCTGGGGTCGAGAAGGCTGACCACGACCAGGCCGAGGGCCGCGGCCAGCCCGGCCAGACCCACGAACCGGCCACTGGAAGGACGGAAGTCCTCCTCACGCTGGGCGGCCACGGGGCTCCTGGGGTCGGTCGGCGAGCAGTCGGTGCCCGGCCGGACGCCACATCCGGGGCCGCGCGCGGGCAACCCTATGCTGGAGGCCATGACAGCGACGTCGACCCGTACCGGGCTCCTCCCCCCGGAGCCGCTGGCCGAGGTCGCCGCGAGCGAGTCCTCGCTGCGCCGGTTCCTGCACGGGCTGCCCGGGGTCGACCAGGTCGGCGCCGAGGCGCGCGCCGCCGGTCTCGCGACCCGCTCGGTCAAGGGCGCTGCCAAGGCGCAGGCGCTCGACCTCGCCGTCTCCATGGTCGACCTGACCACCCTCGAGGGCGCCGACACCCCCGGCAAGGTCCGGGCGCTGGCGGCGAAGGCCGTGCGTCCCGACCCGACCGACGGCTCCTGCCCCTCGGCGGCGGCCGTCTGCGTCTACGGCGACATGGTCGGCACCGTCCGTTCGGCCGTCGAGGGCAGCGGGGTCAAGGTCGCCGCCGTCGCCACCGCCTTCCCCTCGGGCCGAGCGTCGCGGGCCGTCAAGCTGGCCGACACCGCGGAGGCGGTCGCCGCCGGTGCCGACGAGATCGACATGGTCATCGACCGCGGCGCCTTCCTGTGCGGGCGCTACCAGCAGGTCCACGACGAGATCGTCGCCGTCCGCTCGGCCTGCGCTCGCACCGACGGCACCGCTGCGCACCTCAAGGTGATCCTCGAGACCGGCGAGCTGGCCACCTACGACAACGTCCGCCGCGCTAGCTGGCTGGCGATGCTGGCCGGGGCCGACTTCATCAAGACCTCCACCGGCAAGGTGCAGCCGGCCGCCACCCTGCCGGTCACGCTGGTGATGCTCGAGGCCGTGCGCGACTTCCGCCTCGCCACGGGCCGGATGGTGGGCGTCAAGCCGGCCGGCGGGATCCGCACCAGCAAGCAGGCGATCTCCTACCTCGTCACCGTCCAGGAGGTCGCGGGCCCCGACTGGCTCGACCCCGACTGGTTCCGCTTCGGCGCCTCCTCGCTGCTCAACGACCTGCTCCTCCAACGCGCTCGTCTGCGCACCGGTCACTACACCGGCCTCGACCACGTCACCCTGGACTGAGGGACCCATGCCCGCCATCGAGTACGCCCCGGCCCCCGAGTCCACCGCGATCGTCGACCTCCGCACCTCCTACGGCCTCTTCGTCGACGGCGTCTGGGCCCAGGGCCACGGCACCCCGTTCAAGACGGTGAACCCGGCTACCGAGGAGGCCCTGGCCGAGGTGGCGACCGCAGACGCCAGCGACGTCGACGCGGCGGTGAAGGCCGCCCGGCGCGCCTACACCCGGGTGTGGTCGCGCATGCCCGGCCGCGAGCGCGCCAAGTACCTCTTCCGGATCGCGCGGATCATGCAGGAGCGCAGCCGCGAGCTCGCCGTGCTCGAGACGATCGACAACGGCAAGCCGATCAAGGAGTCCCGCGACGTCGACGTGCCGACGGCCGCCGCCCACTTCTTCTACTACGCCGGCTGGGCCGACAAGCTGGAGCACAGCGGCTACGGCAGCACTCCCGTCGGCGTGGCCGCCCAGGTGATCCCGTGGAACTTCCCGCTGCTGATGCTGGCCTGGAAGATCGCTCCTGCCCTGGCCTGCGGCAACACCGTCGTCCTCAAGCCGGCCGAGACCACCCCGCTGACTGCGCTGCTCTTCGCCGAGATCTGTCAGCAGGCCGACCTGCCGCCCGGCGTGGTCAACATCGTCACCGGCGACGGCACCACGGGCCAGGCCCTCGTGGGCCACGCCGACGTCGACAAGGTCGCCTTCACCGGCTCCACGGAGGTCGGCCGGGCCATCGCCCGCACCGTGGCCGGCACCCGCAAGCGGGTCACGCTCGAGCTCGGCGGGAAGGCGGCCAACATCGTCTTCGACGACGCCGCTGTCGACGAGGCCGTCGAGGGCACCGTCAACGGGATCTTCTTCAACCAGGGCCACGTGTGCTGCGCCGGGAGCAGGCTCCTGGTGCAGGAGTCGATCGCGGAGGAGGTCCTCGACAAGCTCCGCACCCGGATGGGCACGCTGCGGGTCGGCGACCCGCTGGACAAGAACACCGACGTCGGCGCCATCAACTCCGCCGCCCAGCTGGAGCGGATCCGCGACCTCTCGGCGGTCGGCGAGGCCGAGGGGGGCGAGCGGTGGTCCCCGCCGTGCGACCTGCCCGCGCAGGGGTTCTGGTTCGCACCGACCCTGTTCACGGGGGTCTCGCAGGCCCACCGCATCGCCCAGGAGGAGATCTTCGGCCCGGTGCTCTCGGTGCTGACGTTCCGGACCCCCGCCGAGGCGGTGGCGAAGGCCAACAACACGCCCTACGGCCTCTCTGCGGGGGTGTGGACCGAGAAGGGCTCGCGCATCCTGTGGATGGCCCAGCAGCTGCGGGCCGGGGTGGTGTGGGCCAACACCTTCAACAAGTTCGACCCGACCTCGCCCTTCGGCGGCTACCAGGAGTCCGGCTACGGCCGTGAGGGCGGCCGCCACGGACTGGCGGCCTACCTGGACGGAGAGCACTGATGCCCGGACGAGTCGACGTGCGCAAGACCTACAAGCTCTACATCGGCGGGGCCTTCCCCCGCTCGGAGTCGGGTCGCTCCTACGTGGTCGAGGACGCGCGGGGACGGTTCGTCGCCAACGCCGCGCTGGCCTCGCGCAAGGATGCCCGCAACGCGGTGACGGCCGCCCGTTCGGCGTTCGGGTCCTGGTCGGCGCGCACCGCCTTCAACCGCGGCCAGGTCCTCTACCGGATCGCCGAGGTGCTCGAGAGCCGTGGCGACCAGCTCGAGCGCGAGCTGCGCCAGAGCGAGGGAACCAGCGCCGCCCGGGCCCGCGAGCAGGTGGGCGCGGCCGTCGACCGGCTGGTCTGGTACGCCGGCTGGGCTGACAAGGTCGCCCAGGTGGTCGGCAACTCCAACCCCGTCGCTGGACCCTTCTTCAACCTCTCCACGCCCGAGCCCAGCGGCGTCGTCGCGGTCCTTGCGCCGTCCAGCCCGCTGCTCGGCCTGGTCAGCGTCCTCGCGCCGGTGATCACCACCGGCAACACGGTCGTGGTGGTGGCCAGCGAGGAGCACCCGCTGCCGGCGATCACGCTCGCCGAGGTGATGGCGACCGCCGACCTCCCCGGCGGCGTCGTCAACCTGCTGACCGGTCGGCGGGCCGAGCTGGCCCCGTGGCTGGCCTCCCACCAGGACGTCGACGGCCTCGACCTCACCGGCGTGAGCGACCCCGACCTGGCCCGCGACCTCGAGGTCTCCGCCGCGGACAGCCTCACCCGGGTGCGTCGACCGCTCGTCGAGGACTTCTCCGCCGACCCGGGCCTGGGTCGGATGACGACCTTCCTGGAGACCAAGACGGTCTGGCACCCGATCGGGATCTGAGCGTGGCGGACATCGACCCGTCCGACCCGTCCGGCGTGTCCGGGTCCGGCGCGTCTGGGTGTGGCTCGGGCCGGAGGGTCGTGGTGCTGGCGGGGCCCTCGGGTGCGGGGAAGTCGCGTGCCGCCGAGCGCACCGGTCTGCCCGTGCTGAACCTGGACGACTTCTACCGCTCCACGGGGGACGCCACGCTCCCGCTGATCAGCGAGGGGCCCAACGCCGGGATCGTCGACTGGGACGATCCGGCCTCGTGGCTCCTCGAGGAGGCCGTGGCGTGCCTGGAGCAGCTGTGCGCGAGGGGACGCGCAGAGGCGCCCGTCTACGACATCGCGCAGAGCGGTCGGTACGGCACGCACGTGATCGACCTCGGTGACGACGAGCTCGTGGTGGCCGAGGGCATCTTCGCCGCCGAGGTCGTCACCCCGCTGCGCGAGCGTGACCTGCTCGCCGCGGCGTACTGCGTCACCCAGCACCCCTTGGTGACCTTCGTCCGGCGCCTGCAGCGAGACCTGCGCGAGCACCGCAAGCCGCCGCTGGTCCTTCTCCGCCGCGGCCTGGCCCTGTTCCGCAACCAGCGTCGCGTGGTGGCAGACGCGGTCGCTGCCGGCTGCCTGCCGATGTCGGGAGACGCCGTCGTGCGGCACGTCCGAGGGCTGCGCTCCGGCGAGGGCCACGGGTAGCCGCGAGGGTTCGATCTGCAGACCCGTGGTCGCGGTCAGGCTCCCATAGCCGCGTAGCCCGGCTTGATGACGTCCTCGATGAGCGCGAGACGCTCGTCGAAGGGCCAGAACGCCGACTTCATCGCATTGATCGTCACCCAGCGCAGGTCGCGTAGGTCCCACCCGAAGGCGTCGACCAGGGAGACCATCTCCTGGGTCATCGAGGTACTGCTCATGAGTCGGTTGTCGGTGTTGACGGTGACCCGGAAGCTCAGGTCGCGCAACAGCCCGATCGGGTGCTCGGCGATCGAGGCGGCCGCGCCCGTCTGCACGTTGGAGGCCGGGCAGAGCTCGAGCGGGATGCGCTGGTCGCGGACGTAGGCTGCGAGGCGACCCAGCCGCACCGTGCCGTCGTCGCCTACCTCGATGTCGTCGACGATGCGGACCCCGTGGCCCAGGCGGTCTGCGCCACACCACTGGATCGCCTCCCAGATCGAGGGCAGCCCGAACGCCTCGCCGGCATGGATGGTGAAGTGCGAGCTCTCGCGCTGGAGGTACTCGAAGGCGTCCAGGTGTCGAGTCGGAGGGAAGCCTGCCTCGGCGCCGGCGATGTCGAACCCGGCGACCCCTCGATCTCGCCAGGCCACAGCCAGCTCAGCGATCTCTCGGGAGCGGGCCTGGTGGCGCATCGCGGTGACCAGCTGGCGCACCACGAGGGGTCGTCCCCCCGCCCGCGCGTCGGCCATGCCCTGCTCGAAGCCGTCGCGGACGCAGGCGACGACCTCGTCGAGGGTCAGCCCGTTCGCGACGTGCTGCTCGGGGGCGTAGCGGACCTCGGCGTAGACGACGCCGTCGGCGGCGAGATCCTCCACGCACTCGCGCGCCACCCGGGTCAGCGCAGCCCCGGTCTGCATGACGCCGACGGTGTGGTCGAACGTCTCGAGGTAGCGCACCAACGAGCCGGAGTCGGCCGACTCCGCGAACCAGCGGCCCAACGCGGCAGGGTTGCGCACAGCATCGGCCACCGGCAGCTCGTGGCCGACCTCGGCGGCCAGCTCGGCCACGGTCGTGGGTCGCAGTCCCCCGTCGAGGTGGTCGTGGAGCAGGACCTTCGGGGCGCGGTGGACCTGGTCGTGGGTGGGCACCTCCCCATCCAACCAGCGGTGGCCGAGGAGGTGGACGCCGCGCGCCCGTGGAGGTTGAGGAGGAGGGCGGCCCGCGCCCGACGTGGGGTCTCACACGTTCGCTCTGCTCGCCCGCCCGGTCGACTCGGGGTGAGGCGGGGCGGGGCGGACCCGCTAGGTTCGTCGGCGACCAGACATCGAGTCACAGGAGCAGTCAATGAGGACCTTCCGCACGATGGACGAGGTCGGCGAGGCAGCCGGCGAGGAGCTCGGTACCAGCGACTGGGTGAGCATCGAGCAGGACCGGGTCGACCAGTTCGCCGAGGCGACCGGGGACCACCAGTGGATCCACGTCGACACCGAGCGCGCAGCCGACGGCCCCTTCGGCGGGACCATCGCCCACGGTTACCTGACCCTCTCCCTGCTGCCGTGGCTCGGCAGCCAGGTCTTCACCTTCGACACCCCCGGCGCCAAGCTCAACTACGGCGTCAACAAGGTCCGGTTCCCGAACCCGGTGAGGGTCGGCAAGAGGGTTCGTGCGCACGTGACGATGGGTGAGGTCACCGACCTCCCGACCGGCAAGCAGTGCACCACACGGTTCACGATCGAGATCGAGGGTGAGAAGAAGCCGGCCTGCGTGGCCGAGTCCGTCGTCCTGCTCCTCGAGGGCTGAGGTCGCGCGGGGCTCGCGGGGGCCCTAGGGCAGGAGCGCGAGCTTGCCGCCCGGGTGGCCCTCCCGCAGGAAGCGGAGCGCCTCAACAGCGTCGGCCAGCGGGTAGGTCCGCGCGACCGGGACGACCAGCCGACCGTCGGCGGCCAGTGCGATCAGGTCACTGCGGATCGCGTCGCGGTAGGCCTGGCTGCTCGGGATCGCGCCGGCGATGACCCGTACCCCCTCGGCTCGGCCCCGCTGCGGGGCGGCGATGGTGACGACCCGGTCGCGGTCGGCCACGAGGGCGAGGGAGACGTCGAGCGCCTCGTCGGTACCGACGCAGTCCAGGGCGGCTGCGACCCCCGCGGGCGCCAGGTCGCGCACCCGCTCCTCCAGCCCGTCGCCGTAGACGACTGGCTCAGCACCGAAGCGGCGCACCTCCCCGGACCGGGACTCGGAGGCCGTGCCGATCACCCGCACGCCGAGCATCGACGCCTGCTGGAGCAGGCTCACGCCGACCGCCCCGGAGGCGCCGTGGACCAGCACGGTCTCCCCCGCGACGACCCCGGTGACGTGCAGCATCTCAGCCGCGGTGGTGCCGGCCAGCAGCAGGTTGGCCGCCTCCTCCCAGCTCAACGTCGCCGGCTTGGCGTAGACCGCCCGGGCCGGCAGGGTCAGCTCGGTGGCCCAGCCGCCGCGGGTCCGGAAGGCGAGCACGGCGTCGCCCACCGCGCCGCCGCCGGACGCTAGCTCGGCCCGCGGACCGATCGCGGTGACCACCCCTGCGATCTCGTACCCCACCGGCCGCGGGAAGTCGGCCGGGTCCCCCGCCGCGACGTGCTTGTGGTCGGCCGGGTTCATGCCGGCGGCGCGGACCTGCACCGTCACCTCGCCCGGTCCGGGCGCTTCGACGTCGACCTCCTCCAGGCTGAGGACGTCCAGGTCACCGGGGCGGGTCGCGATCCACTGCAAGGCCATGCGCGGTCAACCCCGACCCTCCAGGACGGCATTCCCGCGACGGTGGTGGTTCAGTCGACGCGATCGATCAGCAGCGGTGTGGCCCGGAAGGGACTCTCGGCCGGCGCGACGTCGAAAGCGCCCTCGAGTGCGGCCAGCGCGCGGCCGAACCGCGCTGGCTCGTCGCTGAGCAGGGTCATCAGCGGTTGGCCCTCCCGGACGGCGTCACCGGGTCGCGCGTGCCAGCGCACCCCGGCCCCGGCCTGGACCGGGTCCTCCTTGCGCGCGCGTCCGGCACCGAGCCGCCAGGCCGCGGTCCCGACCGCCATCGCATCGAGCCGGGTCAGGACGCCGTCGGCGGGGGCGAGGACGACGTGGGACTCGCGCGCCGCCGGGAGCGCCGCCGCGGGGTCGCCGCCCTGGGCCGCGATCATCGCGTTCCAGACATCCATCGCCGAGCCGTCGGCGAGGCGGTCGGCGGGGTCGACGTCGGTCATCCCGGCACCCGCCAGCATCTCGCGGGCCAGGGCGAGCGTCAGCTCGACCACGTCCGGCGGCCCCCCGCCGGCCAGCACCTCGACCGACTCCTCGACCTCGATCGCGTTCCCGGCCGTCAGGCCCAGCGGGGTGCTCATGTCGGTGAGCAGGGCTACCGTGCGGACGCCGGCTTCCGTGCCGAGACCGACCATGGTGGTGGCCAGCTCGCGGGCCCTGCCGAGGTCCTTCATGAAGGCGCCCGTGCCGACCTTGACGTCGAGCACCAGCGAGCCGGTCCCCTCGGCGATCTTCTTGCTCATGATGGACGACGCGATCAACGGGATCGCCTCGACGGTGCCGGTGACGTCGCGCAGCGCGTACAGCTTCCGGTCGGCCGGCGCCAACCCGTCGCCGGCCGCGCAGATCACGGCGCCGACGTCCTCGAGCTGTCGCAGCATCGCCTCGTTGGACAGTGCAGCACTCCACCCGGGGATCGCCTCGAGCTTGTCGAGCGTCCCGCCGGTGTGGCCGAGGCCGCGTCCGGACAGCTGGGGCACCGCGACGCCGCACGCGGCCACCAGCGGCGCGAGCGGGAGGGTGACCTTGTCGCCGACCCCGCCCGTCGAGTGCTTGTCCGCCGTCGGCCGCGAGAGCGACGAGAAGTCCATGCGCTCGCCCGAGGCGATCATCGCCGCCGTCCAATGAGCGATCTCCCCGGGTTCCATCCCGTTGAGCAGGATCGCCATCGCCAGCGCCGCCATCTGCTCGTCGGCGACCGCCCCGCGGGTGTAGGCGTCGACGACCCAGTCGATCTGGGCGCGGGAGAGGGGGCTGCCGTCGCGCTTGGCGACGATGACCTCGACGGCGTCGTGCGGTTCGTGACTCACGCGGGGAACCTATCGTCGGCCCGCAGCCGGACCTGCTCGTACCCCCGCAGCACGAACGTCGGACGACGCACCGGCTCCTCCACCGGCGTCAGCCGCGGGAAGCGTCGGGCCAGCAGCGCCACCGACTCGGCGAGCTCCATGCGGGCCAGCGGCGAGCCGAGGCAGAAGTGCACCCCGGCCCCGAAGGAGACGTGAGGGTTCGGGTCGCGGGTCGGGTCCATGGTGTCGGGGTCGGCGAACACGGCCGGGTCCCGGTTCGCCGCGCCGAGCAGGAGCGCCACGGTGTCCCCGGGACGGGCCGTCGGCCCCTCGCCCGGTGGGCCCAGCGCGACCTCGGCGGTCGCCGTCCGCTCGAAGAGCTGCAGGGCCGCGTCGAAGCGCAGCATCTCCTCGACCGCGGTCGGGGTCACCGCGGCCGCGACCGGCCAGCGACGCGCGCGCAGGAGCGCGACCAGGCCGTTCCCGAAGACGTTGACCGAGGCCTCGTGCCCAGCGTTGAGCAGCAGGACGACCGAGGCCACGACCTCCTCGGGGGAGAGGCTGGTCGCCACCAGGTCGCTGACCAGGTCGTCGGCAGGACGGCGACGTCGCAGCTCGGCCAGCTCGGTGACGAGGCCGGCGAAGTCGGCGGCCGCGGCGACGGCAGCGGCGACGACCTCGGTGGACGGCGCCGCCTCGTACATGCGCACGATCGCCTGGGACCACGCGCGCAGCTCGGGCGCGTGGGACGCCGGGACGCCGAGCAGCTCGGCGATGACCAGGACCGGCAGCGGCTCCGCGTAGTCGGCGAGGACGTCGAACCCGGTCGGGTCGACGGCGTCCAGCAGGTCCGAGGCCAGCTCGCGTACCCGCGGTCGCAGCCGCTCGACGTGGCCGCGGTTGAAGGCCGCCGCCACCGGCCGGCGCAGCCGGGTGTGCTCCGGTGGTTCGTTCTCCATCATCTGGTGGCGGTGCAGGAGGTTGAAGGGCGCCAGGGCCGACGCCGGCTCCCGGTCCTGCCAGCGCCTGGCCAGGCGGCGCTCGCGCAGCAGCCGGGACACGCCGGCGTGGTCGAGCACCAGCCACCGACCAGTGGGTTCCTGGCGCACCACGGGTCCCCGCTCCCGCAGCGCGGCGAGCGTCGGGTAGGGGTCGGTCAGGAAGCCGGGTCCACCGAGGTCATCGAGAGGTCGTGGGGACCGAAGGCATCCGGCAGCACCTCGTCCATCCGCTTGACCCCTGAGACGGTCTCGAGCAGGAGCGAGGGTCCGCCGTTCTCCGAGAGCAGCTGGCGGCACCGACCGCACGGCATGATCACGACCTCCTCGGCGTTGACGCACACGAAGTGGGTCAGCCGTCCACCGCCACCGAGGTGCAGCTGGCTGACCAGCCCGCACTCGGCGCACAGTCCGACGCCGTATGAAGCATTCTCGACGTTGCAACCCGTGACGACCCGACCGTCCTCGACTAGCGCCGCGGCACCGACCGGATACCCGGAGTAGGGCACATAGGCGCGCTTCATCGCCGCAGCCGCCTCGGCGCGCAGCGCCGCCCAGTCGAAGTCGGGCCCGGCCATCAGCCCGCACTCCCTCGTCGGTAGACCTGACCGTCGGCTGCCGGCATCCGTAGCCGCTGGCTGGCGAAGGCCAGCACCAGCAGGGTGATCACGTAGGGCGTCATCCGGGTGAAGTCACCGGGCACCTCCTCGATCGCTGAGGTAGACCGCGCCGATCAGCAGGCCGACGACCACGGTCACGGCGGCGGTGACGAACCTGGCCCGACGCACCTGCAGCACGGCGTAGACGATAGCAAGCACCGAGATCAGGAGCAGCAGGGCGTGCACCGAGGTGCCTCCGTCGCGCAGACCCAGCGTCTCGGTGTAGCCGAACAGCCCGGAGCCGGCGAGCAGGCCGCCGGGGCGCCAGTTGCCGAAGATCATCGCGGCCAGGCCGATGTAGCCGCGCCCGCCCGTCTGGCCCTCTCGGTAGTTGCTCGAGGCGACCATGGTCAGGAAGCCCCCGGCCAGACCGGCCAGACCGCCGGAGATCAGGACGGCGACGAACTTGTAGCGCATCACCGCTACGCCGAGGGACTCGGCGGCAGCGGGGCTCTCGCCGCACGCCCGCAGCCGGAGACCGAAGGCGGTGCGCCACAGCACGACGTAGGTCACGACGAGCAGCAGCAGCGAGATCAGCACCAGCACCGAGAGGTTGGTGACGAGGGCGCGGGCGATCGCGGCCAGCTCGGAGACGAAGAAGACGTCGCGGTCCTCCACCGCGGCCAGCTGGTCACCGATCACGGGGAGCGTGATGGTGGGGACGTCGCCGATCTTGGGCGACTGGGTCGGCCCGCCGCCCTCCAGGCCGGAGAAGGTCAGGTCGGCCAGGTACTGGACCGCGCCGAGGGCGATGATGTTGATCGCCACGCCCGAGATGATGTGGTCGACGCCGAAGACCACGGTGGCCACGGCGTGCACGAGTCCGCCGATCATGCCCATCGCGATCGCCCCGACCACGCCCGCCCACGGGCCGTAGTGAAAGCCGAAGTATCCCGCTCCGAAGGTGCCGAGGATCATCATCCCCTCGAGGCCGATGTTGACCACGCCGGCCCGCTCGGACCACAAGCCGCCCAGGGCCGCCAGCATGATCGGCATCGTCGCGATCAAGGTCGCCCCGATGGTACCGGCCGAGGTGAGGTCGTTGGCGCCGGTGAGGCGCTCGAGCAGCGCCAGTGCGGCGATGGCCGCGACGACGACCGGCAGCACCCAGTAGACCGCCCTACCGCCCCGTGGTGGGCGCCGCGTGCGCGAGGCCCGCCCGGCGGGTCGTGCGGTGCTCGCGGTGCTTGCGCGGCTCACCTGACTCATGGCGCGACCTCCTCGGCCTCGCGGGGGGCGGGCCGGTCGTCGCGGGCACCGGCCACCCGCTTCTGCTCCAGGCGGGTGCCGTAGCGGCGGACGAGCTCGTAGGAGATCACGACGGTCAGCACGATGACGCCCTGGGTGATCGAGACGATCTCGGGCGAGACGCCGACCAGGATCTGCAACGGGTTGGACTGCTCCTCCAGGAAGGCGAAGAGCAGGGCGCCGAAGGCGATGCCGACGGGGTTGTTGCGCCCGAGCAGCGCGATCGCGATCCCCGCGAACCCGAGGCCGGCCTGGAAGGTCGAGCCGTAGCTGTAGGCCTCGCCGAAGAGGATGGGCAGGCCGACGAGGCCGGCGACGGCCCCGGAGAGCAGCATCGCAGCCACCGTCATCCGCTTGACGTTGATTCCGCTGGCGACCGCCGCCGTGGTCGACTGACCCGTGGCGCGCAGGTCGAAGCCGAACCGGGTCCGGTTCAGCACGAACCAGTACGCCAACCCGGCCAGGACGGCGACCACCACGAAGCCGTAGATCTCCGAGGACGGACCGGCGCCGGCGCTGGCGATCGGGATGCTCGGGATCTGGCTGCTCTCCGGGATCACCTTGGTGCCCAGGGAGTTGCTCCCCTCCTCCCGGACGGCGACCTGTCGCAGCAGGTAGGCCACGATGCCGGTGGAGATGAAGTTCAGCATGATCGTCGAGATCACCTCGCTGACGCCGCGGCTGGCACGCAGCATGCCGGCGATCCCGGCCCACACCGCGCCGACGGCCATGGCGGTGACGATCGCCAGGACGGTGTTCAGCGGGCCGGGCAGCCACGCCTCGCCGGCGACGACCGCCGCAGCGAAGGCAGCGATCCGGTACTGGCCGTCGACGCCGATGTTGAACAGGTTCATCCTGAACCCGATCGCGACCGCGAGGCCGGACAGGTAGAGCACGCAGCCCTGGTTGACGATGTTGGCCAGGTTGCGGGTCTCGGGCCACTGGAGGATCTGGCCCCAGACGTCACCGACGGGGTCGCCGGCACCGATGAGGACGGCGCTGGTGATCGCGAAGGCCGCGACCAGGGCCAGGACGGGGGCGGCGAGGGCGAGCCCCAGACGGACGAAGCGCATCAGGCGGCGCTCCCGGCCCCGGTCATCGCCGATCCGAGCTGCTCCGGGGTGACGACCGAGGGGTCGAAGGATCCCACCAGGCGTCCGCGCAGGATGACCTCGATGCGGTCCGAGAGCCCGATCAGCTCGTCGAGGTCGGCGGAGATCAGCAGGACGGCGAGGCCCTCGCGGCGGGCGTCCTTGATGTGGTCCCAGATCGCGGCCTGGGCGCCGACGTCGACGCCGCGGGTGGGGTGCGAGGCGATCAGCAGCACGGGGTCGCCGCTCATCTCCCGACCCACGATCAGCTTCTGCTGGTTGCCGCCGGAGAGGGCTCGCGCCAACGCATCGGCCCCCGGGGTGCGCACGTCGTAGGCGGCGATGATGCGCTCGGTGTCCGCGCGGGCGGCACGTCGGCTGATCAGGCGGCCCGAGCTGCTCGGTGGGCGCGACTGATGACCCAGCACCCGGTTCTCCCACAGGGGCGAGTCCAGGAGCAGGCCGTGGCGGTGCCGGTCCTCGGGGATGTAGCCGATGCCGGCCTCCCGCCGGCGCAGCGTGGAGAGCGGGGCGAGGTCCTGGTCGCTGAGCACGATCGAGCCGGTCACGCCCGGCCGCATGCCCATGATCGCCTCCACCAGCTCGGCCTGCCCGTTGCCCTCGACCCCGGCGATGCCGAGGACCTCGCCGCGGTGGATGGTCAGCGAGACGTCGTCGAGCAGGGCACGGCCCTGTGCGGTGGCCAGGTGCAGGTGCTCGACCTCGAGCTGCACGCGGGACGAGACGGTCGACTCCTCGGTGCTCGGCGAGGGAAGCTCGGAGCCGACCATCAGCTCGGCCAGCTGGCGTGAGGTGACGCTACGAGGGCTCACGGTACGCACGGTGGTCCCGAGACGGATCACGGTGATCTCGTCGGCGACGGCGCGGACCTCGTCGAGCTTGTGGGAGATGAAGATGACCGAGAGCCCCTCGTCGCGCAGGCCACGCAGGTTGGCGAAGAGCTCGTCGACCTCCTGCGGCACCAGGACGGCGGTGGGCTCGTCGAGGATGATGATGCTCGCACCGCGGTAGATCACCTTGAGGATCTCGACACGCTGACGCGCGCCGACGCCGAGGTCCTCGACCATGCGGTCGGGCTCGACCCCGAGACCGTAGGCCTCCGAGATCTCCTGGATGCGCGCCCGCGCGCGTCCACCGATGCCGTGCATCCGTTCGGCGCCCAGCACGACGTTCTCCAGGACGGTGAGGTTGTCGGCGAGCATGAAGTGCTGGAAGACCATGCCGACGCCGACCCGGATCGCGTCGGCGGGCGAACCGAGGCGCTGCTCGTGACCGTTGATCTCGATGGTGCCGGAGTCGGGGGCCTGGACGCCGTAGAGGATCTTCATCAGCGTCGACTTGCCTGCGCCGTTCTCGCCGACGATGGCGTGGATGGTGCCGCGGCGCACGTCGATGTTGACGTCGTCGTTGGCCACGACACCGGGGAACCGCTTGCCGATCCCCCGCAGACGCACCGCGAGCGCAACGTCGGGGGTCCCGACGTCGGACGAGGCGGGGCCGGTCGGGGTGGGATCGGACACGAGGACGGACCTCCTGGGGCCGGCGGGCACATGGACGCGGTCGCGGTGGGACCCGGACGGCTCCTGGGCGACCGTCCGCTCCTCGGCGAGGCTACGCGACACGGGGCCGCGGGGCATGCCCGCGGCCCCGTGTCGAGGGTGCTGCTGTGCTGGTGTCGCCGAGCCTGGACCTCAGCGGCTCACGGCTCGGTCGGGACCTCGATGTCGCCGTCGATGATCTGCTGCTTGTAGTCGTCGAGCTGGGAGGCGATGTCGTCGACCTGACCGCCGGAGGTGGAGTAGCCGACGCCGTCCGAGGCGAGGTCGTAGCGGGTGACGCCGGCGGGGAACTCCCCGTCGACGACCGCCGAGAGGTACTCGTAGACCGCGACGTTGACGTTCTTGAGCATCGAGGTCAGGATCACGTCCTGCACCGAGGGGTCGGCCGTCTCGTACTGGTCGGAGTCGACGCCGATCGCGAGGCCGTCGGCCTCGGCGGCCGCCTCGAAGACACCGCCACCGGAACCGCCGGCGGCGTGGTAGACGATGTCGGCACCGTTGTCGAACATGCCCTGTGCGGCGGTCTTGCCCTTGGCCGGGTCGGCGAAGCCGGAGAAGTCCGGGATCTGGGTGAGGTAGGTCGACTGGACCTCGACGTCGGGGTTGACCGCCTCGGCGCCGGCGATGTACCCGGCCTCGAACTTGGCGATGAGGGGCGTCTCCACGCCACCGACGAAGCCGACGTTGTCGGTCTCGGTCTTCAGGGCGGCGGCAGCTCCCACCAGGAAGGAGCCCTGCTCCTCGGCGAAGACGAGGTCGGCGACGTTGTCGGCGTCGATGGTCTCGTCGTCGATGATCGCGAAGTGCGAGTCGGGGTACTCCTTGGAGACCTTCGTGACGGCCGGCGCGTAGGCGAAGCCGACGGCGATCACGGGGTCGAAGCCGGCGTCGACGAAGGTGCGCAGACGCTCCTCGCGTGCGGACTCGGACTCGTCGCTCTCAGCGGCCGACTCCTCGCCGTCGATGCCGAACTCCTCCTTGGCCTGGTCGTAGCCGGCCGCAGCGGAGTCGTTGAAGGACTGGTCGCCCCGCCCGCCGACGTCGTAGGCCAGCCCGACCTTGACGTCGGAGGTGGGGGTGTCGCTGCCTCCGCTGGAGTCGGAGGCGGTGTCGTCACTGCCGCCGCACGCGGTCAGGGCCAGGATGCTGGCGGAGAAAAGTGCTGCCAGCGTGGTGGTGCTGCGTCGCAAGACGCCTCCTCGTGCTCGGTGGAGGAGCGTCCCCGATGGACGCGATCCACGCGCACCCTATCGGGGGTTGCGGGCAATGCATCCATCTGTCGGCACATCGTTACCGAGGCGGAACACCGCGTTCACGAAGCGGGGTGCGGGCGGGCCGGTCACAGGTCGTCGGCGGTGTGGTGGGCGCGGACGGCGGCCTGCGCGAGCAGGCGCGCACCGACGCCGACGGCCCGCTCGTCGACCCGCAGGTTGCCCTGGTGGAGGTCGTAGGTCGGACCACCCGGCGTCCTGGTCCCCAAGCGCATCATCGCTCCCGGGACCTCGTCGACGAACCAGCCGAAGTCCTCACCGCCCATGCTCTGACCTGCCACGACGCGCGCGGCATCGCCGAGCATGTCGGCCACGGCGGCCGAGAGGACGTGGTTGGCCAGCGGGTCGTTGACCACGGGCGGCACGCCGCGAAGGTAGTCGACGTGCGCGGTGAGCCCGTAGGGCGCCACGACGTCGCGGACGACGTCGCGCACGATCTGCTCGCACTCGGCCCACGCGTCGGCGTCGAGGATGCGTACCGTGCCGGCGATCTTGCCGCGGTCGGGGATGACGTTCGGGGCGGCGCCGGCCGCGATCACGCCCCACACCACGCTGACGCCCGAGCGCGGGTCCATCCGACGCGACAGCACCGCCGGCAGCTCGCTGGCCACCTTGGCGAGGGCGAAGACGAGGTCGCCGGTCAGGTGCGGCCGCGAGGTGTGACCGCCGGGGCCCTCGAGCCGCACCTCCACCTTGTCGGCGGCGCTGGTCAGCGCGCCGAGGCGCAGCCCCACCTGTCCGAGGTCGACGGCGGGGTCGCAGTGCAGGGCGAAGACCTGGGACACGTCGCGCAGGACGTCCTGGCCGATGAGGTCCAGCGCCCCGCCAGGCATGACCTCCTCGGCCGGCTGGAAGAGCAGGCGGACCCGACCGGGCAGCTCGCCGCGGTCGCGCACCTCGTCCAGGGCGAGCGCGGCACCGAGCAGCGCTGCGGTGTGGACGTCGTGGCCGCAGGCGTGGGCGACCCCGGGCACGCTGCTGGCCCACGGATCCGTCGTGAGGTCCTGCAGCGGAAGGGCATCCATGTCCGCACGCAGGGCGACCACCGGTCCCTGCCCGGCGCCGAGCTCGGAGGGGTCCGAGGGGCCGAGGTCGGCCATCACCCCGGTGCCCGCCAGGGCCGTCACCTGCCAGCCGGTGCGCGCCAGACGGTCCGCGATCAGGGCGGTCGTACGAGTCTCCGCCCGGGAGAGCTCCGGGTGGGCGTGCAGGTCGCGACGCAGGTCGCGCAGCTCCTCTTCGTACTTGCCGACCACGTCGGAGACGAGCCGGGCGACTGAGGCGAGATGGTCGGACATGTTCCTCCAGCCTACCG
Organism: uncultured Actinomycetota bacterium; assembly: GCA_963822495.1. Classification (GTDB taxonomy): domain Bacteria; phylum Actinomycetota; class Actinomycetes; order Propionibacteriales; family Nocardioidaceae; genus Nocardioides. The sequence goes on from CAWGHQ010000013.1 coordinate 67,380, forward strand.
CCGGGAACCGCACCCCGCTGCCGGACGCCTCAACCCCCGTGCCGCGGCGGTCGAGGAGCGAGCGCATCCTCCCGAGGCTGGAGCGACGGTCTCACCCGTCGCCGACGTCAGACAGGTCGCGGGGCGCGTCGTAGGCCGCGAGGATGCGATCGGCAGCGACCGTCGCCGGCAGGGCACCGGCGAGGACCTCGGCGCGGACCCCCTCACGCACCGCGCGGACGCCGGGCGAGTGGCGCAGACGCTGGTCGAGCTCGTCCCGCACCAGGGCCCAGGCGAAGTCCAGCTGCTGGTCGGCGCGCCGCGCAGCGAGGCCCTGCTCCCCCAGGTGCTCCCGGTGCTCGAGGACCCGCGCCCACAGGTCGTCCACGCCGACGTCGGTCAGGCCCGAGCAGGTCACGACCGGCGGGGACCACTCCCCCTTGCCGTGCACCATCCGCAGCGCGCCGGCCAGCTCGCGCGCAGCGGCACGAGCCTCGCCCTCCCGGTCGCCGTCGGCCTTGTTGACGGCGATCAGGTCGGCGATCTCCAGGATCCCCTTCTTGATGCCCTGCAGCTGGTCGCCGGTGCGAGCCAGGGTCAGGAACAAGAAGGTGTCGACCATCCCGGCTACCGCGACCTCCGACTGCCCGACGCCGACGGTCTCGACCAGCACGACGTCGTAACCGGCCGCCTCGAGCACCGCCATCGCCTGCACCGTGGCTCGTGCCACTCCCCCGAGCGTCCCTGCAGCCGGCGAGGGGCGGACATAGGCCGCCGGGTCGACGGCCAGCCGCGGCATCCGGGTCTTGTCGCCGAGCACCGACCCACCGGTCCGCACGCTGGAGGGATCGACGGCCAGGACGCCCACCCGGTGTCCGCCTGCGGTCAGCCGCGCGCCGAGCGCCTCGATGAAGGTGGACTTGCCGACGCCGGGGACGCCGGAGATCCCGACTCGCACGGCCGGGCTGGTCACGCCCGCGTCCGGGCGGTCCGTCAGGGCGGTCATGAGGTCGCGGGCAAGGGCGCGGTGCGCCGGCTTCGAGGACTCCACCAGCGTGATCGCCTGCGAGAGCGTCGCACGTCGCTGCGCCAGCACGCCCTCGACCAGGGCGGCGACGTCACGCACCTCAGTCGCTCTCGTGGCCAAGCTGCTCGCGCAGCCGGGCGAGGAGGTCGAGGGCGGACTCGGCGATCACGGTGCCGGGCAGGAAGACCGCGGCTGCGCCCATCTCGCGCAGGCGGGCGACGTCGTCGGGCGGGATCACGCCGCCGATCACGATCATCACGTCCGGACGGCCCTGCTCGGCCAGCGCCTCCTTGAGCGCCGGCAGGAGCGCGAGGTGGCCGGCGGCGAGCGAGGAGACCCCGACGATGTGCACGTCGGCGTCGACGGCCTGCTGGGCGACCTCCTCGGGGGTCGAGAAGAGCGGACCCACGTCGACGTCGAAGCCCATGTCGGCGAAGGCGGAGACCACTACCTTCTGGCCGCGGTCGTGCCCGTCCTGACCCATCTTCGCCACCAGGATGCGGGGCCTCCGGCCCTCGGCCTCGTCGAAAGCGGCAGTGGCCTCGAGCACCCGCTTCACGGGGGCGCCGCCCTCGTCTCCCTCGCCGCCGGCCGACTCCTCACGGAACACGCCGGAGATCGTACGGATCACGGCCTGGTGGCGGCCGTAGACCTTCTCGAGGGCGTCCGAGATCTCGCCGACCGTCGCCTTGGCGTGGGCGGCGTCGACGGCCAGGGCCAGGAGGTTGCCCTCGAGGCCGCCGGGCTCGGGGGCCTGGCCGGCGGCGTTGGTGAGCGCCTCCAGGGAGCGACGGACGTCGCCGTCGTCGCGTTCGGCGCGCAGCCGCTCCAGCTTGGAGATCTGCTGGCGGTAGACGTCGTCGTTGTCGACGCGGAGCACGTCGAGCTGGTCCTCGGTGTCGAGCCGGTAGGTGTTGACGCCGATCACCCGCTGGCGTCCGGAGTCGATGCGCGCCTGGGTGCGCGCTGCGGCCTCCTCGATGCGCATCTTGGGGATGCCCTGCTCGATGGCCGCCGCCATGCCACCGGCCCGCTCGGCCTCGGTGATGTGGGCCCAGGCTCGCTCAGCGAGGTCGTGGGTGAGTCGCTCGACGTAGTACGAGCCGGCCCAGGGGTCGATCGTGCCGGTCGTGCCGGACTCCTGCTGGAGGAGCAGCTGGGTGTTGCGCGCGATCCGCGCCGAGAAGTCGCTCGGCAGCGCGATCGCCTCGTCGAGGGCGTTGGTGTGCAGGGACTGCGTGTGACCCTGGGTGGCCGCCATCGCCTCGAGGCAGGTCCGTCCGACGTTGTTGTAGACGTCCTGGGCGGTCAGGCTCCAGCCGGAGGTCTGGGAGTGGGTGCGCAGGCTGAGCGACTTGGGGTTCTGGGGGTCGAACTGGCGCACCAGCCGAGCCCACAGCGCCCGCGCGGCGCGCAGCTTGGCGACCTCCATGAAGAAGTTCATCCCGATCGCCCAGAAGAAGCTCAGCCGTGGGGCGAACTGGTCGATGGTCATGCCCGTGGCGAGGCCGGCGCGGATGTACTCGACGCCGTCGGCCAGCGTGTAGGCCAGCTCGAGGTCGGCGGTCGCCCCGGCCTCCTGGATGTGGTAGCCCGAGATCGAGATGGAGTTGAAGCGGGGCATGCGCGCGGAGGTGTAGCTGAAGATGTCGGAGATGATCCGCATGCTCGGCGCCGGCGGATAGATGTAGGTGTTGCGGACCATGAACTCCTTGAGGATGTCGTTCTGGATCGTCCCCACGAGCTGCTCCGGCTCCACCCCCTGCTCCTGCGCCGCCGCGATGTAGAGGGCGAGCACCGGCAGCACCGCGCCGTTCATCGTCATCGACACCGACATCTCCTCGAGCGGGATGCCCTCGAAGAGGGTGCGGGTGTCGTAGATCGAGTCGATCGCCACGCCGGCCATGCCGACGTCGCCGCGCACACGGGGGTGGTCGGAGTCGTAGCCACGGTGCGTGGCGAGGTCGAAGGCGACCGAGAGGCCCTTCTGCCCGGCGGCGAGGTTGCGCCGGTAGAAGGCGTTCGACTCCTCGGCGGTCGAGAAGCCGGCGTACTGGCGCACCGTCCAGGGCTGCGTCGTGTACATCGTCGGGTAGGGCCCGCGCAGGAAGGGACTCAGGCCCGGCCAGGTGTCGAGGGCGTCGAGGCCCGCGAGGTCGCTCTCGGTGTAGATCGGCTTGACCTCGATGCCCTCGGGCGCCGTCCACCCGGTGGACGTGGAGGGATCGGCGTCCGGGTTCCCCTGGGCTCCCGGCCCGGTCAGCGGCAGGCCGGCGAAGGACTCGGGCACGCTCATGACAGGGCCTCTCTCGTGCGGGTCAGGAAGGCGAGGGCGTCGACCCCGACCGCGCACGCGTCGTCGACGCCGAGATCCCGGGGCCTGCCGGCGACCACGACGCAGTCCGCACCGGCTCCGCGGAGGGCGGTCACGGCCTCCGCGCCCCAGTCGGCGTAGACCGGGTCGGCACCGGCCAGGCAGGCGACCCGCTGACCGCCGTAGGCGGCCAGGAGCGCCGGCACACCGTCGGTGGCCCCGGCGACGTCGACGCCGATGCCGCCGGCGGCGAGCAGGTTGGTCGCGAAGGTGGCGCGCGCCGTGTGCGAGGCGACCGGCCCGAGCGTGGCCAGGAACACCCGCCCGTCCGGGGCGTCGTCGCGCATCGCCTCGAAGGCGTGGCCCCAGGGCCGCACGTCGTCCCACGCCCCGTCCGGCTCGCGGCGGGGTAGCTGCTCGTCGACCGCGGGGAACTCGGTCAGGCCGGTCAGGGGCAGCTCGCGAGTGGCGACCTGCTCGTCGCGCTGCGCCGCGGTGGCCGCGACCAGCGCGTCGAGGTCCTCTCCGTCGTCGAGCCTGCCGAGCAGCTCCCAGGCTGCGCGGGCGAGGTCGTCGGTGAGTCGCTCGACGGCGAAGGCGCCGCCGGCGGGATCGGTGACCCGGGCCAGGTGCGACTCGGAGACCAGTAGCGCGCTGGTGTTGCGCGCCACCCGGCGGCCCAGGGTCTCGGGGCGGCCGAGCGGACTGTCGAAGGCCAGCACCGTGACGGCGTCGGCGCCCCCGACCCCGGCGGCGAAGGCGGCCACGGTGGTGCGCAGCATGTTCACGTAGGGGTCGTAGCGGCTCATCATCGGCCGGCTCGTCACGGCGTGCTGGCGCCCGCCGCCCCGTTGCGCCTCGGGTGTGGCGCCGCTGAGCTCGAGCACCCGGCTCCAGAGCCGACGTGCGGCCCGCAGCTTGGCGATGCCGGCGAACTGGTCGTCTGTGACGGCGTAGCGGAGCTCGACCAGGGCAGCGGCGTCGTCGACGGAGAAGCCTGCGGCGGTGAGGGTCCGCAGCACCTGTGCCCCGGCCTGGAGCGACCAGCCGAGCTCCTGGGTGTCGGACGCGCCGCGGTCGTGCACGCGCGTGCCGTCGACGACCACGCCGAGCAGGCCGTGCTCGTGGGCCAGGCGGGCCACCGCGACGACGTCGTCCGCCGAGGCGGTCGCCGAGACGCCGAGGTTCGTGCCGGGTGCGGGCGCGAGACCGTCGAGGTGCGCCAGCAGGGCCTGCGCGGCGGCGACCGGCGAGCCGGGGGCGTCGAGGACGACCGGAGCGAGGTCGAGGAACACCCCGTCGAGCAGGGCCGCGAGGTCGGTGTCGCCGTCGACCTCCAGCCACAGGGAGGTCACGCCGCCCTCGAGGTCGAGCAGCAGCTGCGCGTTGGCGTCCTTCTCGGTGATGCCGGTCGCCCGCAGGTGCGTGCGGACGTCCCACTCCCCCTCGCGCAGGGGGCGCCCCCGCGTGGCCAGGTCGTCGAGGTCGCTCGGGGTGCCGAGCGGGGAGACCGCGACGCCGTCGAGGGTGTGGCGGGTGAGCCGGTCCCAGACCAGCTCGTCCGGGTCGTCCTCGCCCAGGCGGCGCGCCTTGCGCAGGACCGCTGCCGCGGCGGCCTCCCACGCGGCGCGGTCGTGGACGTCGTCCGCGTCGGCCAGCGCCAGCGTGCCCTGCGCAGGCTCCAGATCGCTGGGGTCCGCGAGACCACCCTCGACCGACCCCTCGACCGAGCCCTCGGTCGACCCGTCGCCAGACCCGGCTGCGTCCTGCGTCGTCATGGCTCGACCCTAGGCGGCGCGGACGGTCACCGTCACTGCCTGTGACCTTCGCGACCGTCCCAACCGTCCCCGCCGTCCCCGCCGCCCCCCCCCCCTCGCCGCCCGCCGAGATGGCGCTCGCCGCGCGTCGAGATGGCGCTCGCCGCGCGTCGAGATGGCGCTCGCCGCGCGTCGAGATGGCAGTCGCGGCCCAGAGGCCGTTGATCAGGACCGCCATTCGCCGTTCCAGCCGAACGAGGATCGGGGCCCAACGCACGGCGCGTCCCCAGGCGGCCTCGGACCGCACAGCCGCTGACTTCGCCGTCACCGCCGGCAACAGTTGGGCTTCCAGATTAAGGGGGTCGGCCCCGCCCGCAGCCCGCCGAGATGGCGGTCGTCGCGTGTCGACGTGGCTCTCGTCACCTCACGAGGACCCTCGTCACGGGACGCCGGCAGCGGGCCGACACAACCCGGGCATCTCGACCTACCTGGCGAGCGGCTTGCACACCTAGCGCGCCGCGGATCGGGTACCGCGCCGATTGGTCCGACGATCGTGGGGATGAGCAAAGGATCACCACGCCGGGGTGACTGCCACCTCACCTCACGACGACTGCCACCTCGACCCGCGACGACTGCCACCTCGACCTCACACCCACTTCGGCACGCGGACCGGGGCCGAGAAGGTTGCCCGGGGCGCGCTGCGGATCAGTCTTCACCTGCGCGACATGCGTTCGCCGCGGTCCCGTCGTCGACACGCGCCACGCTGGGTCCATGAGGCCGTTACGGATCGCCCTGGTGAGCGAGACCTTCTACCCCGCCGTCGACGCCACGACCACCACGCTCAAGGCGACGGTGGACCGCCTCGTCGCGCTCGGCCACCAGCTGCTCATCATCGCCCCTGCGCCGGGCTTGGACTCCTACCGTGGGGTTCGGGTGCACCGGGTCGGCACCCTCGACAAGGTCGGGACACAGGTCCGCGGCGCCTTGGACACCTTCGACCCCGACGTCCTCCACGTCTCCTCCCCCGGCACCCTGGGTCGGAAGGCCCTCAAGCACGCGAGGTCGACCGGCCTGCCCAGCCTGGTGGTCGAGCACTCGGCGCTGATCGAGGAGTCCGCCGAGCACTGGCGCCGCAAGGTCGCCGCGCGCGCCGACCGCGTCGTGGTCACCTCGGCCTGGGTGCGCGACCGTCTCGTCGAGCTCGACGTCGACGCTCCGCTGTGGGCACCAGGAGTCGACACAGCGGCCTTCACCCCCGGACTGCGCGACCAGTGGCTGCACGACACGTGGTCGCGCCACCGCTCCCGCGAAGGCGCCCGCGTCGTGGTCGGCTACGTGGGCGGCCTCCACCGGCGTCACGGCGTCCGTTCCCTGGCCGCGCTCGCGCAGCTGCCCGGCATCCGGCCCGTCCTGATCGGCGACGGACCCGAACGCAACTGGCTGGCCAGTCGCCTACCCGCGGCCAACCTGCTCGGCACCCTGCAGACCGGCGACCTCACCGTGGCCCTGCCCTCGCTCGACGTACTGGTCCACCCCGGCGAGCACCAGACCTGCGCCCACGTGCTGCGCGAGGCCGCCGCGAGCGGGGTCCCGGTGGTGGCCCCCCGTTCGGCGGGCGCGGCCGAGGTGGTGCGCCACCTCGAGACCGGCGTCCTGTACGACTCGCGCCGCCGACACGGGCTGGTCTCCGCCGTCGACGCCGTCGTCGCGGACCCCCGCCGGTCGCTGCTCGGGACCCGGGGACGCGAGCTGGCCCTCGAGCGGTCCTGGAACGACGCCGTCGACGAGCTGCTGGAGCGGTGGCTCACCCCTCTGGTAGCGGCCGCCGGATCGCACGCGAGCGCCTGACGCGCACGTCACACGACCCTCCCCCCTGAGGGAGGGGCAAGCGGAGTATCGTTCGAATGTGGCAATGACGACCCGCCCTTCCCTGGTCACGAGCGCTCGCAGCACCCGCTCGACGATCGCCCTGAAGCTCACGATGGCTCTCAGCGGGGCGATCTTCGTCGTCTTCGTGCTGCTTCACATGTACGGCAACCTCAAGGCCTTCGCCGGCCACGACGCGTTCAACGAGTACGCCGAGCACCTGCGCACCGTGGGAGAGCCGATCCTTCCCTACAGCGGCGCGCTGTGGGTGATCCGGCTGGTCCTGGTGGGGTCGCTGGCCGTGCACGTCGCCGCGGCGGTCGCCCTGTGGCGCCGGGCCAGCGCCGCGCGCCCCGTGAAGTACCAGGTCACCAAGCGGGCCAGCTCGTCGCTGTCCTCGCGCACGATGCGTTGGGGAGGCCTGACGATCCTCGTGTTCCTCCTGTGGCACCTGCTGAACTTCAGCATCGTGAAGGTCAACCCCGCCGGCGGCTCGACCGACGACCCGTACAACCTGCTCGTCGACACCTTCGACCTGTGGTGGATGACGCTGATCTACCTGGTCGCGATGGCCGCACTGGCCATGCACCTGCACCACGGCACGTTCAGCGCCGTGCAGACCCTCGGCTTCACCGGCACCGCGAAAGCCCGCAGCCGCGCCCGGACCGCGGGCTGGATCGTGGCGGTCGTCGTGGCGGGTGGATTCTCGCTCGTACCCCTCTTCGTCCTCTTCGGCGTCATCAGCCGCTAGTCAGCCCAGCAGTCCCAGGTAAGCCCAGCAGCCCAGGTAAGGGAGCACCCGACCCATGGCCATGACCGACCCCTCCGGATCCGTCGCCCTCAACGAGCCCGCCGAACAGCTCTCCGACGACGCCCACGGCTACTACACGCCGGGCGAGCCGATCTCCGACACCAAGGCCCCCACCGGCCCGATCGAGGACCGCTGGACCCGCCACATCTTCGACACCCGTCTGGTCAACCCGGCCAACCGCCGCAAGCTCGACGTCATCATCGTCGGCACCGGACTGGCCGGCGGCTCCGCGGCGGCCACGCTCGGCGAGGCCGGTTACAACGTGAAGTCCTTCTGCTACCAGGACTCCCCGCGTCGGGCGCACTCGATCGCGGCGCAGGGCGGCATCAACGCGGCCAAGAACTACAAGGAGGACGGCGACTCGACCTACCGCCTCTTCTACGACACCGTCAAGGGCGGCGACTACCGCTCCCGCGAGTCCAACGTCTACCGCCTGGCCGAGGTCAGCACGAACATCATCGACCAGTGCGTGGCCCAGGGCGTCCCGTTCGCCCGTGAGTACGGCGGGCTCCTCGACAACCGCTCGTTCGGCGGCGTGCAGGTCTCGCGGACCTTCTACGCGCGCGGTCAGACCGGCCAGCAGCTGCTGATCGGCGCCTACCAGGCCCTGGAGCGCCAGGTCGCCGCCGGGACGGTGACGACCTACACCCGCCACGAGATGCTCGAGCTGATCACCGTCGACGGGGTCGCTCGCGGGATCATCGCCCGCGACATGGTCACCGGCGAGATCGAGACCCACCTCGCCGACGCCGTCGTGCTGGCCTCGGGCGGCTACGGCAACGTGTTCTACCTCTCCACGAACGCGATGGGCTGCAACGTCACCGCCACCTGGCGCGCGCACCGCAAGGGCGCCTACATGGCGAACCCCTGCTACACCCAGATCCACCCGACCTGCATCCCGGTCTCCGGTGAGCACCAGTCCAAGCTGACCCTGATGTCGGAGTCGCTGCGCAACGACGGCCGCATCTGGGTGCCGAAGAACCAGGACGACTGCGACAAGGATCCCCGCGACATCGCCGAGGACGACCGCGACTACTACCTGGAGCGGATCTACCCCTCCTTCGGCAACCTCGTGCCCCGCGACATCGCCTCACGACAGGCAAAGAACGTCTGCGACGAGGGTCGCGGCGTCGGCCCGATCGTGGGCGACTTCCGTCGTGGCGTCTACCTCGACTTCGCCGACGCCATCGCGCGGCTGGGCAAGGACGGCATCGAGGAGAAGTACGACAACCTCTTCGACATGTACGAGCGGATCACCGGCGAGGACCCCTACGAGGTCCCGATGCGCATCTACCCCGCGGTGCACTACGTGATGGGCGGCCTGTGGGTCGACTACGACCTCCAGTCGAACGTCCCCGGCCTCTTCGTCACCGGCGAGGCGAACTTCTCCGACCACGGGGCCAACCGCCTGGGTGCCTCGGCGCTCATGCAAGGCCTCTCCGACGGCTACTTCGTGCTGCCGAACACTATCCGCGGCTACCTCGCCGACGGTCCCTTCGAGCAGATCGACGAGTCGCACCCGGCCGTCGTGGAGGCCAGGGAGTCGGTCGAGAAGCGGATCGCGACCTTCTTGTCGATCAACGGCACCCGCTCGGCCGACAGCTACCACAAGGAGCTCGGCCACATCATGTGGGAGTTCTGCGGGATGGAGCGCTCCGAGGAGGGGCTGCGCAAGGCCGTCGACATGATCCGTGAGCTCAAGCGCGACTTCTGGACCAACCTCAAGGTCCTGGGCTCGGCTCAGAGCCTCAACCAGAGCCTCGAGAAGGCCGGCCGGGTGGCCGACTTCATCGAGCTCGGCGAGCTGATGTGCATCGACGCGCTGAACCGGCGCGAGTCCTGCGGGGGCCACTTCCGTGCCGAGTCCCAGACCGACGAGGGGGAGGCACTGCGGCAGGACGCCGAGTTCGCCTACGTCGCAGCCTGGGAGTTCGGCGGCGAGGAAGCCGCGCCGGTGCTCCACAAGGAAGACCTTCTGTACACCGCCATCGAGATGAAGCAGCGGAGCTACAAGTGAACCTCACCCTCAAGATCTGGCGCCAGGCCGACGCCGTCGCCGAAGGCGCCATGCACACCTACGAGGTCGACGAGATCTCCGAGGACATGAGCTTCCTGGAGATGCTCGACGTCCTCAACGAGCGCCTCAACGAGCGCGACGAGGAGCCGATCGCCTTCGACCACGACTGTCGTGAGGGAATCTGCGGCTCGTGCAACCTGATGATCAATGGCCAGGCCCACGGCCCGGAGGTCACGACGTCCTGCCAGCTGCACATGCGCTCGTTCAAGGATGGCGAGACCATCACCGTCGAGCCGTGGCGAGCGGGTGCCTTCCCGGTGGTCAAGGACCTCGTCGTCGACCGGTCGGCCTTCGACCGGATCATCCAGGCCGGGGGGCTACGTGTCGGTCAACACCGGCGCCGCCCCGGACGCCCACGCCACTCCCGTGCCCCGCGACGACGCGCTCAAGGCGTTCAACGTCGCCACCTGCATCGGGTGCGGGGCCTGCGTGGCAGCGTGTCCGAACGGGTCGGCGTCGCTGTTCATGGGCGCCAAGATCACGCATCTCGGTCGCCTGCCGCAGGGTCAGCCAGAGCGGGACAGCCGCGTGGTCAGCATGGTCGCTCAGCACGACGCCGAGGGCTTCGGCGGCTGCACCAACATCGGCGAGTGCACGGCTGCGTGTCCCAAGGAGATCCCGCTGGACGTCATCTCGCAGCTGAACAAGGACCTGCGGACCGCCATCCAGCACGGTCACTGAGCCGTCGCCGGCTGCGACGTTGGCCGTGGTCGGCGGTGCCCGCGCCCTGGACCCTGGCCACGGGTGAGCCCGCCACTTCGACGCGCGGCGAGCGCCACTTCGACGCGCGGCGAGCGCCATCTCGACGCGACGGCGGGCGCCATCTCGGCGGGGGGTGAGGTCAGCGGGCGGCTCGCCAGGCCTTCCAGCCCAGCGAGCCCAGCAGGGCGGCGATGGCGACGTTGACGACGATCAGCACGCTGTGGGCGACCCAGTAGCCGGTGGCCCGGTCCTCCCCGGCCTCGTAGGCGGCGTAGAGGTTGCGAGCGAACTGACCGAAGGTGACCACGTTCCACAGCGCCACGGCCAGCAGCAGCACGGCATGCCTGCGCTCGAACCTCACGGCGCCTTCCTCCGGAGCACGGCCACGAGGGCGAGCATCGCCGCCCCTCCCGTCACGAAGGGGGCCGCCCACCGTCGCGCCCGGCCGACCCCGGCGAGGTCGGCGTCCGAGGCTCCGACGAGGGTCGAGACCTGCCGCAGGTTCGGCAGCTGGGGACCCTGGACGGGCGGCGCCTCGTCGCTGCGCATGGCGCGGGCCCTGGCGGAGGTGTGCGCCCACGAGGCGGCGTAGAAGGTCAGCCGGCCGAAGTAGTTGATCCACACGATGAGCACCAGGGCGGTCCCGAAGGCCTGGAAGGCCGGGTTGCCCTGGGTGGAGGCGATCACGGTGGTCGAGAGCTGCTTGAGCGCCTCGAAACCGACCGCGGCGAGCAGGGCACCCGACCACAGCGAGCGTGCCGGGGTGTCGGTGCCGCCGAGCTGGCGGAACATCATGAAGAACAGCACGGCGTTGATGCCGAGCGCGACGACCACGGCGAGCAGGGCCAGCAGCCAGGCGAGGTTGTCGTCGAGGCCGACCAGTCCCAGCAGGCCGCTGGAGAAGCGGGTCAGGACGGCACCGACCGCCACGGAGAGGATCAGCGTGCCGCCGACCGTCGCAAGGGCCACCAGGTCGCTCGCCTTGGCGGCGACGAAGGACCGCTTGGGGTCGGGCTGCTCGAAGACGTAGGTGAGCGCCTCGCGCAGCGCCTGGATGAAGCCGAGCCCGGTGTAGAGCACGCCGGCGACCCCGACGACCGCCGCCAGCCCGGAGAAGGAGCGCACGTCGTCGAGGGAGATCTCGTTGGGGCCGGTGCCGATGATGCCGGGGAAGGTGTCGGTGAGGAACACGCGCAGCTGGTCGTTGGCTGCGGGGTAGACCGCGGAGATCTGCCCGACCGCGAAGAAGGCCAGGGCGAGCAGCGGGAAGAAGGACAGGAAGGCGAAGTAGGTCACGGCGCCGGCGTGCAGGTTGCCCTTGGTGCTGCCGTAGTGCGCGAGCATCCGCAGCAGGTGGTCGAACCCGGGACGGCGCTCGCGCAGGGCCGTGACCCGCTCACCGATCGAGGCCATCAGGAACGGCCTCCGCCCAGGGCGAACTCCCGTGCGGGCTGCCACTCGTCCCCGTCGTGGAGGTAGAGGTGGAAGCTGGTCACCTCGAAGTCGCACTCGAAGTCGGCGAGCTCGCTGAAGGCACGGTCGAGGGTCACGTCGTCGAGGTGGTGCGCCACGGTCACGTGCGGATGGTAGGGGAACGCCAGGTCCTGGACCAGCGGCCCGGACCGCACCACTGCGGCGAGCTGTTCGACGTGGGAGATGCCTCGGGCCAGTGCGACGAACACCACTGGCGAGACGGGGCGGAACGTCCCGGTGCCGCGGAGGTGCACCTCGAAGGCGGACAACGACGCGGCAGCCTTGGCCAGGTGCTCCTCGAGCTCGTCGAGGCACGGCTCGCGCACCTCGGCCGGCGGGATCAAGGTGATGTGCGTCGGGATGGTCGCCGCCGCCGCGTCACCCAGCGAGGCGCGGTACGCCTGCAGCCGCGTCGCCCACGGCTCGGGGATCGCGACCGCGACGCCGATGGTGTGCACCGGTCCGACCTTAGCGGCCTCGACCGCCGTCACGGGTGGGGTCGGGCGGGTGCCACGAAGCCCACCCGCTGGTAGACGTCGCGCAGGGTGGCCTCGGCGACAGCACCGGCTTGGTCGGCACCGGCACGCAGCACCTCGCTGAGGTAGGTCTGGTCGGCCAGCAGCTCCAGGGCCCGGTCGCGGAAGGGGGTCACGAAGGAGATCACCGCGTCGGCGAGGTCGCCCTTGAGGTCGCCGTAGCCGCGGCCTCCGTACTCCTGCTCGAGGTCGCTGACGGCCGTCCCGGTCAGCGCCGAGAAGATGGTCAGCAGGTTGGAGACGCCTGGCTTCTGGTCGGGGTCGAAGCGGACCTCCGAGCCCGAGTCGGTGACCGCGGAGCGGATCTTCTTGGCGCTGGCCCGGGGCTCGTCGAGCATCTCGATGATGCCGGCCGGTGACGACGCGGACTTCGACATCTTCGCGGTCGGCTCCTGCAGGTCGCCGATCTTCGCGGTCGCCTTGAGGATGTACGGCTCCGGGAGGCGGAAGGTCTTCTTGTAGCGGTGGTTGAACCGCTGGGCCAGGTCCCTGGTCAGCTCGAGGTGCTGGCGCTGGTCCTCGCCTACCGGCACGTAGAACGGGCGGTAGAGCAATATGTCGGCCGCCTGGAGCACGGGGTAGGTGAAGAGGCCGACGCTGGCCGAGCCCTCACCCTGCCGCGCCGACTTGTCCTTGAACTGGGTCATCCGTCGGGCCTCGCCGAAGCCGGTGAGGCACTGGAGCACCCACCCGAGCTGGGCGTGGGCCGGCACCTGGCTCTGCACGAAGATCGCCGACCGGGCGGGGTCGATGCCCATCGCGAGCAGCTGGGCGGCCGCGCGCAGCGTCCGCTCGCGCAGCACCTTGGGGTCCTGCTCGACGGTGATGGCGTGCAGGTCGGCGATGAAGAAGAACGGCTGGTGGTCGCGCTGGAGGTCGACCCACTGCCGCAGCGCGCCGAGGTAGTTGCCGAAGTGGAAGGAGTCGGCGGTGGGCTGGATCCCCGACAGCACCCGCGGGCGGGCACCGCCGGAGGCGGCCGCGGGGCCGGCGGTCTCGGGGGCGGTGGTGGCAGCCATGGCCCCATTGTCGCCACCGGGCAACCGGCTTGCTCGCGCGGGTGCCGGGTTGACAAGGTGCGCGCATGGCAGACCCCACCGGCCCCCCGACCCTCACCGACGGTGTGGTCGTCCTGCGCGGGCACCGTGCCGACGACGCCGCCGGATCCTGGGAGCAGTGCCAGGACCCGGAGTCGCGGCGGTGGACCTCGGCCCCCTGGCCCTACTCAGCGGCCGACGCCGCTGCAGTTCGTCACCGAGATCGTCCCGGGCGGCTGGCGCGACGGGTCGTCATGGGGCTTCGCGGTCGAGCACGAGGGACGCTACGCGGGCACGGTGCAGCTCCGACCGGACCCCGACCGGGCGGCCGGCGTCGCGGAGATCGCGTTCGGCTCGCACCCCTCCGTGCGGGGCCGGGGCGTGATGGAGCGCGCGGTGCGGCTCCTGCTGACCTGGGGCTTCGAGGACGCCGACCTGCACACGGTCTGGTGGCGCGCCCACGTCGGCAACTGGGCCTCGCGGCGGCTGGCCTGGAAGGTCGGGTTCCGGACCGAGGGCCGCGTGCGCCAGTGGGTGACCCAGCGCGGGCTGCGTCACGACGCCTGGGTCGGCTCACTGCTGCGGGGGGACCCGCGCGAGCCGCGCAACCCGTGGCTGCGGGCGCCGGTCCTGGAGGGCGACGGCGTGCGGCTGCGACCCTTCCGCGACACCGACGTCGCACGCATCGTGGAGGGCTGCTCCGACGAGACGACCCAGCAGTGGCTGGGGCCGATGCCCAGCCCCTACCGCGCGATCGACGCAGCCGCCTACCTGCTCGGGGTGGAGGAGAAGCATGCGACCGGGGCGGGCGTGACGTGGGCGGTCGTCGACCCGACGAGCGACCGCCTCCTCGGGCTCGGTGGGGCTCTTCGCGACTCGACCCGGGCGAGGAGTGCGAGGTCGGCTACTGGACCCACCCCGACGCGCGCGGGCGCGGCGTGACCACCAGGGCGGTCGGACTCGCCCTGCGCCACGCCTTCGGCGCGCTGCGCGTGCGACGGGTGGTCGCCTTCGTGGCCGAGGGCAACAGCGCCTCGCGACGGGTCCTGGAGGCCAACGGCCTGCGTCCCTACGGTCTCGCGCGTCGGGCGGCGGTGGTCCGTGGTGGACGGGCCGACCAGGTCTGCCTCGACGTGCTGCTCGAGGAGTGGACCCGCCGCCAGGTCCCGGGGACGCCGCTCAGGTGCTGACGGCCGACGCCAGGTTGCCCAAGGAGGTCTCGAGCGCGTCCTGGGGCACCAGGGGGAAGGACAGCTTCGCCAGCAGGTCCCGGTCGGTGACCGCCGACCAGTCGTAGGTGAGGTTCACGTGGGTGCGGTCGGCGCCGTCAGCGGTGAGCTCCCAGACCCACTCCCAGCCCGGAGGCTCCTGACCCGCCGGAGCGGTGCGCCAGGCCAGCAGGTGGTTGGGGTCGAAGCCGGTCACCAGGTTGTCGGTCTGGTACTCACCACCCATGTGATCACCGGCCATGTTCATCCGGAACTGCTGGCCGACCTTCTCGATGCGGTCTCCCCGCTCGAGGCTGCGCACGAACCCGGAGCCGTCGAGGTCGACGTGGCGGGCCGGATTGGTCAGGACGTGGAAGAGGTCTGCGGTCGATGCGTCGATCGTGCGCTGGGCAGAGATGCTGGTCTCGGTCATGCCCCCACCCTGCTCAGTGCGGGCCGGGTCGTCCAGACCCTCCCGGGTGTGCGGACGCCCGATGCCCCGGTGCCCCGGTGCCCCGGCCATGCTTCCGGCGAGGACTACGAGCCCGCCGACGACACGAGTCCCTGGGGCGCGGCCTCGTCGCGGCTCTGGCGCAGCGCCAGCAGCAGGATGACGAGGCCGGCGAGCGACAGCGCGACACCCACCAGGGCCGGCGCGCGCAGACCCCATCCCGCGCTGATCACCAGTCCCCCCAACCAGGCGCCGAGCGCGTTGGCGACGTTGAGCGACGCGTGGTTCATCGCCGCACCGAGGGTCTGCGCGTCTCCGGAGACCGCCATCAGGCGCAGCTGGAGGTTGACCACCAGCACGGAGCCGAGCACCGTCACCAGGAACGCCGACGGCGCGATCGCCCAGCCGTACGGCGAGACGACGTAGAACAGCAGCAGGGCGGCGGCCATGCCGACCGAGCCGATCACCAGGGAAGCCCTGACCGACCAGTCGGCCAGCCAGCCCGCCACGTAGGTGCCGGCGACCATGCCGAGGCCGAGCACGAGCAGCACCACGGGGACCACGCCTCGTCCCAGGCCCGAGACGCCCGTGGCGATCGGCGCGATGTAGGTGTAGATCGCGAACATGCCACCGAAGCCGACGGCGCCCGCGGCGAGGGCGAGCAGGACCTGCGGCTTGGCCAGGGCCGAGAGCTCGCGACGCCAGACCGCCTCGGAGTTGCCGGGCCTCGCCGGCACCACGACGGCGATGGCCACCATCGTCAGCAGCGCGAGCACGGCCGCGGTGAGGAAGCCGGCCCGCCACCCGACGGTCTGCCCCAACCAGGTGGCCGCGGGTACCCCGACGACGTTGGCCACCGAGAGGCCGAGCATCACCTGGGCCACGGCACGTCCCTGACGTCCCGGCCGTGCGAGGTCGGCCGCCACGAGCGAGGCCACGCCGAAGTAGGCGCCGTGGGGCAGCCCGTCCAAGAACCGGGCAGCGCCCAGCAGCTGCACGCTGCCGGCTGCCGCCGAGAGCAGGTTGCCGATCGCGTAGGCGCCCATCAGCCACAGCAGCAGCCGGCGGCGGGGCGCTCGCGCGCCGAGCACGGCCAGCAGGGGCGCACCGACCACGACACCGACGGCGTAGGCGGAGATCAGGTGACCGGCGGTGGGGATCGAGACGTCCACGCCCGCGGCCACCTCCGGGAGGAGCCCCATCGTCATGAACTCGGTGGTGCCGATGGTGAATCCGCCGAGGGCCAACGCCAGGATCCCCCACCGCGCGGCGCGCGCCGGCGTCGTCACCGGTTCGGGTGGTGCGGTCACGGAGGTCACAGGAAGACAGAACACCACCCCCCGTCCCGATGTTCCGGGACGGGGGGTGATCTGGGTCGCGGGGGCTGTGGGCCCTCAGGGAACCATCCAGCCGAGCACTGAGGTGGACTGCAGATAGACCAGGACACACATGACGAGGAGGAAGCCCACGCTCCAGCCGAAGACCTTGCGGAAGAGCTCGCCCTCCTTGCCGGCCATGCCCACCGCGGCCGCGGCGATGGCGAGGTTCTGCGGCGAGATCATCTTGCCGAGCACGCCCCCCGAGGAGTTGGCCGAGGCCAGCAGGACCTGGCTGAGGCCTGCCTCCTTCGCCGCCTGGACCTGCAAGGTGCCGAAGAGCGCGTTGGAGGAGGTGTCCGAGCCGGTCACCGCGACCCCGAGCCAACCGAGGATCGGTGAGAGGAACGGGAAGAACCCGCCCGTCCCGGCGATCCACATGCCGATGGTGATCGTCTGGCCCGAGAAGTTCATGACGTAGGCCAGACCGAGCACGGCGGCCACGGTGAGGATCGCCCACTTCAGCTGGTCGAGCGTGGCGCCGTAGGCCTTGGCGCCGGAGCCAGGAGCCACGCGCAGGCAGATCATCGTGATCAAGCCGCAGATGAGCAGCAGGGTGCCCGCGGCGGGCAGCCAGTTGAAGTTGAAGGTCGCAGCGCTCGGCGGTCCCCCGGCGGGCGTGACGATGTCGTCGAGCAGCGGCCACGCGAAGGCGTGGACGCCCTTGGCGAGGAGGTCCTTGATCACCGGCAGCTGCGCGAGGGAGAACACGACGATGATCGTCAGGTACGGCAGGTAGGCGAAGAACACGTCGCGTCCGGTGTCGTGGATCTCGCCGTCGGCGGTGCCGGCGCCGCCGGCCGTGCGCTGCTTGGTGCTGCCGGCCTTGGCGCCGGTGGCGCTGGCCATCCGGCTCTGCACCTGGCTCTCGTCGAGGGTCTCGGCGGCGAGCACCTCGCGGGGCTGCCAGACCCGCAGCAGCGCGACCACGGATCCTGCGGCGACGAGCGCGGCGACGATGTCGGTCAGCTCGACCGAGAGATAGTTGGACGCCACGAACTGCGCGGCGGCGAAGGTGAAGCCGCAGACGACCGCGGGCAGCCACACCTGGCGCAGACCGCGGCGGCCGTCGACGAGCAGGACCAGGACCAGCGGCACGAACAGCGCGAGCACAGGGGTCTGGCGCCCGACCATCGAGCCGAGCTCGTCCACCGGCAGGCCGGTGATCGCGGAGAGGGTGGTGATCGGGACCGCGATGGCCCCGAACGCGACCGGGGCGGTGTTGGCCACCAGGGCCACGGTCGCCGCCTTGATCGGGGTGAAGCCCAGCGCGATCAGCATGACCGCGGTGATCGCGACCGGTGTACCGAAACCGGCAAGCGCCTCCAGGAGTGCCCCGAAGCAGAAGGCGATGATGATGGCCTGGATGCGCTGGTCGTCGGACACCTTGCCGAAAGAACGCCGGAGCACGTCGAAGTGGCCGGTGGTCACCGTCATGTTGTAGATCCAGATCGCGTTCACCACGATCCACATGATCGGGAAGAGTCCGAACGTCGCACCCTCGGCTGCCGTGCTCAGTGCCATGCCGAACGGCATGCCGTAGACGACGACGGCGACGATCAGTGCCACGGCGAGCGCAACGAGCGAGGCCCACTGGGCCTTCATCTTCAGCCCACCGAGCAGGACGAAGACTGTCAGCAGCGGCAGCACGGCCACGAGCGATGAGAGCGCTAGCGACCCACCGACCGGATCGAAGACTTGCTCGTACATGGGGGATCCCTCCGATTGGCACCGTCGCGCGTGACGGTGGTCACGGACGCTGACTATGCACCGTGCACCGCCCCGGACGACGCAGGCGCGCCCGACCCGCCCGCCAACCCGTGCCACGCCGTCCCCACGAAGGTTGTGGACCGCCCGCAGCGACACGGTGGTCAGGGCGGAGTGCGCCCCGCGTCCGACATCCGCAGTTTCACCGGTTCACCGGTGAAACTGCCGCTTCTGCACCGCTGCATCACCGCAGAAGCACTCGGATGGGTGCAGAACTTCACGGCGCTGCAGGCGCCACAGGCGTCACTTGTCATCCCCGGTCTCAGGGGTAGTCAGCTTTCGGATCAGACGTCGGGCGCGGGGCGCCCCCCTCGTCGACCCCCGGCCGGGAGAGGGGGTCCTGCTGCTCGACCTCTGGGTCAGAGGGTGGCGAGGGCCTCGTTCAGGGTCGTGGAGGGGCGCATGACCTCGTCGGCCTTGGCGTCGTCGGGTCGGTAGTAGCCGCCGATGTCGGCAGGGCTGCCCTGGACCTCGGCGAGCTCCGCCACGATCGTGTCCTCCTCGGAGGAGAGCTTCTCGGCCAACGGACCGAATGCCTCGGCCAGGGCGGTGTCGTCGCTCTGGCCGGCCAGCTCCTGGGCCCAGTAGAGCGCCAGGAAGAAGTGCGAGCCGCGGTTGTCGATGCCGCCGACCTTGCGGGTCGGCGACTTGTCCTCCTCCAGGAAGGTCGCCGTCGCCGCGTCCAGGGTGGTGGCCAGCACCTTCGCGCCCGGGTTGTCGGCGAAGGCCGCGAGGTGCTCGAGGGACGCTGCGAGGGCGAAGAACTCCCCCAGGCTGTCCCAGCGCAGGTAGTTCTCCTCGATCAGCTGCTTGACGTGCTTGGGCGCCGAGCCGCCGGCGCCGGTCTCGAAGAGGCCGCCACCGTTCATCAGCGGGACGATCGAGAGCATCTTGGCCGACGTGCCGACCTCGAGGATCGGGAACAGGTCGGTGTTGTAGTCGCGCAGCACGTTGCCGGTCACCGAGATCGTGTCCTCGCCACGACGGATCCGCTCCAGCGAGTAGGCGCAGGCGGCAGCCGGCTCCATGATCTCGAGGGTGAGTCCGTCAGTGTCCTCGGCCGGCAGGTACGCCTCGATCTTGGCGATCAGGTTCGCGTCGTGGGCGCGGGACTCGTCGAGCCAGAAGACGGCCGGGTCGCCGGACTCGCGGGCGCGACGCACGGCCAGCTTCACCCAGTCGCGGATCGGGTCGTCCTTGGTCTGGCACGCGCGCCAGACGTCACCCGGCTCCACCTCGTGCTCCATGAGCACCGCGCCGGAGGAGTCGAGGACCCGCACCACGCCGGCCGCGGGCACCTCGAAGGTCTTGTCGTGCGAGCCGTACTCCTCGGCGGCCTTGGCCATCAGGCCGACGTTGGGCACCGAGCCCATCGTGGAGGGGTCGAAGGCGCCGTGGGCGCGGCAGTCGTCGAGGACGGTCTGGTAGACCCCCGCGTAGGAGGAGTCCGGGATGACGGCGAGGCAGTCGCGCTCCTCGCCGTCCGGGCCCCACATGTGGCCCGAGGTGCGGATCATCGCCGGCATCGAGGCGTCGATGATGACGTCGGAGGGCACGTGCAGGTTGGTGATGCCGCGGCGGTCGTCGACCATCGCCAGGGCCGGCCCGTCGGCGAGACCCTGGGTGATCGCGGCCTTGATCGCCTCACCCTCGGGCAGGTCGGCGACGCCGGCCAGCAGGGCGCCGAGACCGTCGTTGGGTGAGAGGCCGGCCGCTGCCAGCGGCTCGCCGTACTGCTCGAACAGCGTCGGGAAGAACGCCTGCACGGCGTGCCCGAAGATGATGGGGTCGGAGACCTTCATCATCGTCGCCTTGAGGTGGATCGAGAAGAGGACGTCGTCGGCCTTGGCCCGAGCGATCTGCTCGGTCAGGAAGCGGCGTAGTGCCGCGACGTTCATGAAGGTGCCGTCGACGACCTCGCCCGGCAGCACCGTGATCTCGCTCTTAAGGACGGTCTCGGTGCCGTCGACGCCGACGTGCACGATCGAGAGGGTGTCGTCGCCGTCGATGACGACCGACTTCTCGTTGGCCCGGAAGTCGTCCTTGTCCATGGTGGCGACGTTGGTGCGGGACTCGGCCGTCCAGGCGCCCATCCGGTGCGGATACTTCTTGGCGTAGCCCTTGACGGCGGCAGGCGCACGGCGGTCGGAGTTGCCCTCACGCAGGACCGGGTTGACCGCGGATCCCTTCGTCGTGTCGTAGCGGGCGCGGGCGTCACGCTCGTCGTCGCTCTGCGGGTTCTCGGGGTAGGCCGGCAGGTCGAAGCCCTGCTCCTGCAGCTCCTTGATGGCGGCCTTGAGCTGCGGCACGGACGCCGAGATGTTCGGCAGCTTGATGATGTTGGCCTCGGGCGTCGTCGCCAGCTCGCCGAGCTCGGCGAGCGCATCGTCGACGCGCTGGGCCTCGGGCAGACGGTCGGCGAACGTGGCCAGGATGCGGCCGGCCAGGGAGATGTCACGCGTCTCGATCTCGACCCCCGCCTTGGCCGCGTAGGCCTGCACGATCGGCAGGAACGAGTACGTGGCCAGCAGCGGCGCCTCGTCGGTGTGGGTGTAGATGATCGTGGCGGGCTTCTCGGCCATGGGGACGGCTCCTGCTCGACTGCGGGACGACGGAAAGTAACTTGATGTCAAGATATCTGACCGAAGGACCCGTCCAGCCTGTCACCTGCGCCCGCGGGGCGGCAACGACCCCCGGGGCCCGGGGCCGGGCTCGCTGGCTACGGCGCGTCGACGAGGGCCAGGTCCGCCTCCGGGACGGCAGTGGCCGGTCCCGGGACGCCTCTGGTCGTCGTGACCTCCACCAGGCCGACCCCCCTCTCGAAGGACAGCTCCTGACGGAGCCCCGGGGTCACGGAGGAGGTGACCTCGAGGACGACCAGGTCCGCCGGCCCCGCCGGCTCCTCCGGCCCCGTCGGGCGCCCCGGTCCCGTCGACGGCGAGCACCTGCACCCTCGGCTCCAGGACGCCGGGCTCGTAGGCGGGCCGGTACCCGTCACCGACGCGCGGGGCGGCCGCCATCAACAGCCCGGCCAGCGCGTCGTCCTCGCCGGCTGCCCACTGCCCCGCGCGACCGAACCACCACACGTTGCCCCTGGTGTCCTGGGCCAGCCAGTCGGTGTGGCCGGTCCGGTCCCCGGCGGTCGTGCTGCGGGTGGTCACGGCGGTCGTGGCGACCCCGGCGACGACCGGTCCGGCCTCCACCCCCACCCGGGACGACCCCCCGTCCGGGCCGTCGTAGCGCCGGGTGATGCCGGCCTCCAGTGCGAGCCACGGGTTGTCGACCTCGGCGACGAAGTCGGCCGGGACTGGCGAGGGGGTCGGGACCACCAGCTCGTCGACGCCCGTGGGCGGACTCGTGTCGGAGGCGGTGCCGCAGCCGGTCAGCAGCAGCGTCCCGGCCAGCAGCAGGGCGCCCGCCGACCGGCGTCCTCCCGCTGCGCGCACCGCCTGATCATGCCCCACCGCCCCCGGGGACGACCGTCCGCGCGCGCTGCTAGCGTCGGCAGCCAGCGCGACAGACCGCCCGCCCCCGTCGAAGGAGTCCTCCGTGAGCTCTACCCCGTTGAAGGTCGCCGTCACCGGTGCCGCCGGTCAGATCGGCTACAGCCTCCTCTTCCGTCTGGCCAGTGGCGCGCTCCTCGGCCCGGACCGACCCGTCGAGCTGCGGCTGCTCGAGATCACCCCCGCGCTCAAGGCGCTCGAGGGCGTCGTCATGGAGCTCGACGACTGCGCGTTCCCCACCCTGGCCGGCGTCGAGATCGGCGACGACGCCGAGACCGTCTTCGACGGGGTCAACCTCGCGCTGCTCGTGGGCGCCCGCCCGCGGGGCCCGGGCATGGAGCGCAGCGACCTGCTCGAGGCCAACGGCGCGATCTTCACCGCACAGGGCAAGGCGCTGAACAAGGTGGCCGCCGACGACGTCCGCATCGGGGTGACCGGCAACCCGGCCAACACCAACGCGCTGATCGCGATGAGCAACGCCCCCGACATCGGCTCGGACCGCTTCTCCGCGCTCACCCGCCTCGACCACAACCGCGCGATCGCGCAGCTGGCGGCGCGGACCGGCGCCCCGGTCACCGACATCACCCACATGACGATCTGGGGCAACCACTCGGCCACCCAGTACCCCGACCTCTTCCACGCCGAGATCGCCGGGCGCAACGCTGCCGAGGTCGTCGACGACCAGTCCTGGATCGCCGACACCTTCATCCCGACGGTGGCCAAGCGGGGTGCGGCCATCATCGAGGCGCGCGGGTCGTCGTCGGCGGCCTCTGCGGCCTCGGCCACCATCGACGCCGCCCACGACTGGCTGACGTCCTCGGCGCAGGACGACTGGGTCTCGATGGCCGTCGTCTCCGACGGCTCCTACGGCGTGCCCGAGGGGCTGGTCTCGTCCTTCCCGGTCACCACGAAGGACGGCGACTGGGAGATCGTCCAGGGCCTGGAGATCGACGACTTCTCGCGCACGCGCATCGACGCCTCGACCGCCGAGCTGGCCGAGGAGCGCGACGCCGTGACCGGCCTGGGTCTGCTCTGAGCGGATCCGACAGCGCGCCGCTGGAGGCCCGCCGCCCGCCGCCCCGACGAGATGGCGGTCGCCGCGCATCGAGGTGGCGCTCGGGCCGCTCGGGCCTCAGAGCGGCTGGTCCGGGATGGTGACGGCCAGCACCCACAGCAGCGTGCCGAGGCCGCCCAGGATCACCACGTCGAGGATCCGGTGACGGACCGCGAGCATGCCGGCGTCGCGCTGACGTAGCACGAGCCGCAGGGCCGCGGCCGCACCCAGCGACGCGGCCAGGACCTTGATGCCGACCCTCCAGTCGCCGAGCATCGTGATCGCGAGCGCCACCGCCACGGCGACCAGCACCGCGAGGTAGCAGGCGCCCCCGATGGTCGAGGGGTAGCGACGCTCGTCCCCCGGCGGGTCGCCGACGGAGGGGCGCACCCGGCCGCGGCTCACGGCCGGACGTTCGGGGTGCCGGCCGCGGCGCGCTCGGCGAGGTCGACGACGTTGGCGAGCAGCATCGCGCGGGTCATCGGGCCGACGCCGCCGGGGTTGGGGGAGACCCAGCCCGCGACGTCCCAGACGTCGCTCGCGACGTCGCCCGCGATCCGGCCGTCCACGCGGGAGACGCCGACGTCGAGCACGGCGGCGCCGGGCTTGACCATCCCGGCAGCGATGATGCCCGGCACGCCGGCCGCGGCGACGACGACGTCGGCCTCGCGCACGTGCTTGGCCAGGTCGCGGGTGCCGGTGTGGCACAGGGTGACCGTGGCGTTCTCGCTGCGCCGGGTCAGCAGCAGGCCGAGCGGACGACCGACCGTGAGCCCGCGGCCCACGACGACCACCTCGGCGCCGGCGAGCGGCACGCCGTGACGGCGCAGCAGCTCGATGACGCCCACCGGGGTGCAGGGCAGCGAGCCGCGCGCGCCGAGCACCAGTCGGCCGAGGTTGACCGGGTGCAGGCCGTCGACGTCCTTGTCGGGGTCGACGCGCGAGAGGAGCGCGTACTCGTCGAGCCCGGTCGGCTGCTGGACGAGGAAGCCGGTGCACGCCGGGTCCTGGTTGAGCTCGTCGATCACCGCCTCCACCTCGGCCTGGGTGGCGCCGCTCGGCAGGTCGACGCGGATCGACTCGATGCCGATCTCGGCGCAGTCGCGGTGCTTCGCGCCGACGTACCAGTGGGAGCCCGGGTCGTCGCCGACCAGGACGGTTCCCAGGCCGGGGTGCACCCCCTGGGCGTGGAGGACCTCGACGCGCGCCGCGAGCTCGGCCTTGATCGTCGACAGGGTCGCGGTGCCGTCCAGCTTCTGTGCAGTCACGAGGGGGAGTCTGGCATCCGTGCGGCGCCCGCGAGCGGGTGGAGGTAGCCCGGGCTCCGGGCTCCCCGGGGACGCCGACCTAGTGGAAGAAGTGCCGGGTGCCGGTGAAGTACATGGTGACGCCGGCCGCCTGCGCCGCGACGACCGTCAGCTCGTCGCGCTTGGACCCGCCGGGTTGCACGATCGCCCGCACGCCGGCGTCGATGAGGACCTGGGGGCCGTCCTCGAACGGGAAGAAGGCGTCGGAGGCGGCCACCGAGCCCGCGGCCCGCTCCCCCGCGCGCTCCACCGCGAGGCGGCAGGAGTCGACCCGGTTGACCTGCCCCATGCCGACCCCGACCGACGCGCCGTGCGAGGCCAGCAGGATCGCGTTCGACTTCACCGCCCGGCACGCCGTCCAGGCGAAGGCGAGGTCGTCGAGGACCTCCGGCGACGCAGGCTCGCCGGAGGCGAGGGTCCAGGTGGACGGGTGGTCACCCGCGGCGTCGACCCGGTCGACCTGCTGCTGCAGGAAGCCCCCCGAGATCTGCCGCACCTCGAAGGCGCTCTCGCCGGCGACGTCGGCAGCGCAGCGGAGGACCCGGAGGTTCTTCTTGCGTGCCAGGACCTCGAGCGCCCCGTCCTCGTAGTCCGGGGCCACGATGACCTCGGTGAACACCTCGGAGACCTGCTCGGCCATCGCCACCGAGACCGGACGGTTGGCCGCGATCACCCCGCCGAAGGCGGAGACGGGGTCGCAGGCGTGCGCCAGGGCGTGGGCGTCGGCGACGTCGGTGCCGACCGCGATGCCGCAGGGGTTCGCGTGCTTGATGATCGCCACGGCAGGCTGCTCGAAGGACCCGGCGGCGCGGCGTGCGGCGTCGGTGTCGACGTAGTTGTTGTAGGACATCTCCTTGCCGTGCAGCTGCTGCGCCTCGGCGAGCCCACCGGAGCCGTCTGCGTAGAGCGCGGCGACCTGGTGGGGGTTCTCGCCGTAGCGCAGGTCGGAGGACTTGCTCAGCGTCACTCCCGCCTGCTCGGGGAAGCACGACCCCTCGCTCGGAGGGGCCAGGGTGGCGGCCATCCACGACGCCACGGCGACGTCGTAG
The DNA here is from genome assembly GCA_963822495.1 of uncultured Actinomycetota bacterium. GTDB lineage: Bacteria > Actinomycetota > Actinomycetes > Propionibacteriales > Nocardioidaceae > Nocardioides. The sequence continues at coordinate 92,674 of CAWGHQ010000013.1, forward strand.
GCGGCGGTGTGGGCGAACGCCTCGGCGGCCAGCCGCTGCCGCTCGGCGAGGGTGAAGCCTCCCCCGGCGACGGCGGCGAGCACGTCCGCGTAGCGCTCCGGGCTGGTCACGATCGCCACGGACGGGTGGTTCTTCGCAGCGGCGCGGACCATCGAGGGCCCGCCGATGTCGATCTGCTCGACGCACTCGTCGGGGCCGGCGCCCGAGGCGACCGTGGCGGTGAAGGGGTACAGGTTGGAGACCACGAGGTCGAAGGCCTCGATCTCGAGGTCGGCCAGCTGGCGGACGTGGCTCTCGAGACGGCGGTCGGCCAGGATGCCGGCGTGCACGCGCGGGTGAAGGGTCTTGACGCGGCCGTCGAGGCACTCCGGGAAGCCGGTGAGGTCCCCGACCTGGGTGACGGGGATGCCCAGCCCCTCGATCAGGGCGGCCGAGCCCCCGGTCGAGACCAGGGTGACGCCGGCCTCGTGCAGGCCGGTGACGAGGTCCTCGAGGCCGGACTTGTCGTAGACCGAGACGAGCGCTCGCTGGAGGGGGACGCGGTGGTCGGGCACGGATCGCTCCTGAGGGGTGGGGCCGCGGTTGAGGTGGCCGAGATGGGGAGCACCCAGGCGATCGATGCTCCCGACGTCACTCCCTGGTGGTCGACCCACCTGCGCCAGTCGTGTGAGGTCAGCATAGGCGCCCGCGAGGGGGTTCAGGAACCGAGCCGCACACGCCGACCGGTGACGGTGAGACCCTCGCGGGCGATCCGACCCACCGTCTCGACGAGCGTCTCGCGCTCGGCGACCTTGATCCGCTCGTGCAGGGAGGCCACGTCGTCTTCGTCCTCGACCGCGACGGCCCGCTGGGCCACGATCGCCCCGGTGTCGACGCCGGCGTCGACGACGAAGAGCGTGCAGCCGGTCACCTTCACGCCGTACTCCAACGCCTCCCGGGGGCCGCTCATCCCCGGGAAGCTGGGCGAGAGCGCCGGGTGGGTGTTCAGCGTCCGACCACCGAAGGCGGCCAGGAAGTCCTCTCCGAGCAGCTTCATGAACCCGGCGCACACCACGAGGTCCGGCTCGTGCGCACGGCAGGCCTCGGTGAGCGCGAGGTCCCAGGCGGCACGCGACGGGTGGTCGTCGACGCGGTGCACGAAGGTCGGCAGGCCGGCGCGCTCGGCACGGCTGAGCGCCTCGATACCGGGCCGGTCGGCCCCGACCGCGACCACCGCGGCGCCGTAGGCAGGCTCCGCGCACGCGTCGAGCAGCGCCTGGAGGTTGCTGCCGCTGCCGGAGACCAGGACCACGAGCCGCGCCGGGAGGGACTCGGGCGGGCGCTGGCACGCGCCGGAGTCTAGCCAGCAGCGGCGGGCGAGGCGCCCCGGAGACCACGCCGGCGCAACCAGGCCCAGGCCAGCACCGCTCCCAGCAGGCCACCGGCGCCGAAGGCCGTGACGGCGTGGAAGGCGACGTCGAGGAAGGACGCCCCGACGTCTCGCATCCGTCCCGGCCCGACGGCGCCTCCGGCCAACGAGGTCAGCGCGGCGAGCAGGAGCCCGGCCAGCGCTCCACCCGCGGCCCCGCGCACGGCGGCCTGGTCGAGGCGCCCGGCCGGACGCACGACCCCGGCACGCAGCGCCACGAGCCCGGCGACCAGGAACGGCGCGACGACCAGCCACGACACCCAGCCGGGCGCCGCACCCGTCTCGGGCAGGGCGGCCAGGAGCGGCACCATCGGCACCGGGCCGAGCACGACGACGCTGGGCGAGACCACGGTGCCGGTCCCGAGGGCGAAGCCCGGGCCCAGCAGGTAGGAGCCGCCGAGAAGGACCGCATTCGGCACGAGGAGCAGCGACAGGGCCGACAGCAGGACGGCCTCGCCGACGGAGGTGTGCAGCTGGGCCAGCACGTTCGCGGCGGTCCCGAGGTCGACGACGAGGGCGAGCACCACGACCGCGACGCTGGTGGCCAGCCACCAGAGCAGCACGCGCCGGGCGAGGTCGAGCGCGTCGCGCAGGGCGCCTGGGACGAGGGCGGCCCAGATCGCGGCCCGGCCGGAGCCGATCGCCAGCGCCGGGCCGGCGACGACCAGGCACATCACCAGGCACCAGGTCACCGCTGACGCCGAGGACAGCCGGTCGCGTGGCTGGCCGGCCAGGACCAGCACGAGGACCACGACGGCGGCGTAGCCGGCCGCGAAGCAGGCGAGCGCGGCCGGCACGGTCCAGTCCCGCTCACCGTCGGCGATCCGGTCGGCGTCGGGGCCGTGGCCGCAGACCAGGCCGCCCAGACGCAGGGCGACGCGCCACACCGTCCAGGCGCACGCCAGGCTCAGCCCGAGGGGGATGGCCGTGAGAGCGACGCCGAGCACGCTGACGCCCGAGCCGTGCGCGGTGAGCCAGACCACGGAGGCGATGCGCAGGCCGTCGCGCGGGGTGCCGTGACCGCCGGCGTCGGTGACGAACCACCCGACGACCCCCAGCGCCAGGCAGACCAGCAGGGTGCCGGCGGCCGCAGCCGCTCCGGCCGAGGTCGCCAGCAGGACCAGCGGACGGGGGGACGACTCGGCGTCGGCGTCCGCCGGGCGCGCCGACACCGCGGACCGTACGGAGGGCGGCAGCAACGAGGTCATGTCCGTTCCATGGTGGACCCGCGACCTGCTGCGCCGGGGTAGGCACGCCGTCTGCGGTTGGGAGGGCACCCCGGCTGCCCGTACCGTGGGACGGCCATGAGGGACCCCCGAGACTTCGACGCGCGGTACCTGGAGGCGCGGGAGCGTCTGCTGGTGGAGACCTACGCCCTCACCGGCGACCTTCCGGCCTCGCGGAGCGCCGTCCGGGACGCCTTCGTCGCGGCCTGGCACCACAGCCCGAGGGGGACGGACCGGAACGACCCGGAGGCGGCTCTACGCGGACTCGCCTGGGGCCGGGCCCAGCGACGCCACGGCGCGCGGCCCTGGCACCGCGAGAGGGGGCTGGACCCCGAGGTCCGCGCGACGCTCGACGCGCTCGCCGGGCTCCCGGCCCAGCAGCGCCGCGTGCTGCTGCTCGCCACGCTCGTCGGACTCCCCCTCGCCGCCGTCGGACGGGAGACCGGGCTCCCGCGCGACGAGGTGGAGCGGACCCTCGAGCTGGCGACCAGCCGCTACGCCCTCGCCCGTGGGACGACCGCGGACACCCCGGACACCCCGGACACCTCGGACACCTCGGACACCGTGTCGTCGTCGTTCACGTCCCTGGCCGGAGCGGTCGCCGGCACCACCTGGCCCGAGCCGGAGGCCCTGCGGCGTGCGGGCGTGGCTCGACGGCGCACCCACACCACGCTGGGCGTGCTCGGTGGCCTGGTGGCCCTCGTGGTGAGCGGGCTGGTGGTCACCGACACCCAGCGGGTGCGGTCCACCCTCGAGGGCGCCCTGGCCGGGTCGGCCGCCGTCTCGAGCCGGACCGCCCCGGTCGAGGAGCGGCCCACGCAGATGCCCCAGCCCGAGGATCCGCTGCCGCCCGAGACACTCCTGACCGCCGACGAGGTCGGGCGGCAGCTCGGCGGCCGGGGCTGGTCGGCGACGTCGACCAGCGACAACAGCGAGGGCAACGGGCTGCTGGTGCCCTGCCAGCGCGAGCGGTACGCCGACCCCGCCGGCGAGGCGGCCCTCGCGCGCCGCTTCACCGGCCCCGCCACGACCCGGGGGACCCCGCGGGCCGAGGTGGTGCAGCTCAGCGAGGTCTCGCGATCTCCCCGCGCCGCCGAGCGCGCCTACCGTGCCTTCGCGGGCTGGGTCGGTGCGTGCGCCGAGCCCCGCAGCCAGCTGTTGGCCACCCGGTCGGTCGAGGACGTCGGCGAGGAGTCCCTCCAGCTGGTGGTGCGCGACTGGGACGCTCCGGTGCGCACCAGCGTGGTCCAGGTCAGCCGCACCGGCTCGGTGACCACCGTGACCGCGAGCACCGCGCCGGGCGACGACGTCCCCGACGTCGCCGCCTCCGCCCGGCTCCAGGCCGCCGCGGTCGAGGGCGTCTGCGGTCTCGAGTCCGCCGGCGCGTGCGCGCGCAGTCCGCGCCTGGCCGTCGTCCCCCCGCCGCCGGCCGGAGCGGAGCCCACCCTGCTCGGCGAGGTCGACCTCCCGCCGGTCAGCGGCGTCACGCAGCCCTGGGTCGGCACCGACCCGAAGCGGGCGACGACGAACGCCGCCGCCACCAGCTGCGACGACGCCTCCTTCGCCGGGACCTACCGGGGCGCCTCCTTCGCCGGCTCCCTCACGCGCACCTTCCTGGTGCCGCAGGCCGACCTGCCCGCGGAGTTCGGTCTCACCGAGACCGTGGCCTCCCTGCCCACGCCCCAGGCCGGTGCCTTCGTCGACGAGGTTCGCTCGCGGATCGCCAGCTGCCCCGACCGCGACCTGGGCACCAGCGTGCGGGAGATCGGGGCGTCCTCCGGCGCGGACGGCGAGCTGACCGCCTGGCAGCTGACCACCAAGGTCACCCGGGGGCGTCCGCTGCGCTTCGTCATGGCCGTGCTGCGCCACCAGGGGACCGTGGCGCAGATCGGGTTCGTTCCCGCCCCCGGGGCCACGATGAGCGACCAGGCCTTCGTCGACCTGGCCGACCGAGCCCTGCTGCGCCTCGCCTCCTCGCCGTCACCGTCGCCGTCGGCGCCGCGCGGGGGCGACACGGGCCACCCACGCTGACCCGCCGTCACCGGAGGTTCACGACCCGCTCTTCCCGCGCAACCCGGCGACGGGCAGGCTGGGCGCATGGCGACGAACCCCACGACGGTCGTGCTCTTCGGAGCGACCGGCGACCTGGCCCGACGCAAGCTCCTGCCCGGCCTGCTGCACCTGTTCCAGGTGGGGCTGCTGCCCGACCTCCGCGTGGTCGGGACCTCCCTGGACGAGCACGACCGCGACTCCTTCGTGGAGCTCGCCCACGGCGCCGCAGCCGAGTTCAGCGGTGACGACGGCGACATCGAGGGGTGGGCGGAGTTCTCCAAGCTGCTCTACTGGGCACCGGGCGACCAAGGTCCCTCCGGGCTGCGGGCAGCAGTCGAGGAGGCGGAGTCGAGCTGGACCAGGGACGCCGTGCGGCTGCACTACCTGAGCGTGCCCCCGAACGCGGCGCTGGCCGTGGTGCACGAGCTCCAGGAGGCCGAGCTGGTCACCGGCAGCCGGATCGTGATGGAGAAGCCCTTCGGGATCGACCTCGAGTCCGCGGTCGAGCTCAACCGCCAGCTGCACGAGGTCTTCGACGAGGAACAGATCTTCCGCATCGACCACTTCCTCGGCAAGGAGGCGGCCCAGAACATCCTCGCCTTCCGGTTCGGCAACGGGCTCTTCGAGCCCATCTGGCACCGCCACCACATCGACCACGTGCAGATCGACGTGCCGGAGTCGCTCGGGCTCGAGCAGCGGGCCTCGTTCTACGAGGGCACCGGCGCCTACCGCGACATGGTGGTGACCCACCTCTTCCAGGTCATGGCCTTCACCGCGATGGAGCCGCCGACCGCCCTGATGCCCGACGCGATCACCGAGGAGAAGGTCAAGGTCTTCCGCTCGATGCTCAAGATCGAGCCCCACGACGTCGTGCGCGGGCAGTACGTCGGCTACCGCGACATCGAGGGCGTGGCCCACGACTCGCAGACCGAGACCTTCATCGCGCTCAAGTGCTACATCGACAACTGGCGCTGGGCCGGGGTGCCGTTCTATCTGCGCACCGGCAAGCGCCTGGCCGAGGGCGCCCGCGTCATCTCGATCGCCTTCAAGGAGCCGCCGCGCTCGATGTTCCCGCCCGGCTCGGGCATCGGCGACCACGGTCCCGACCACCTGACCTTCGACCTGGCCGACCGGGCGAAGATGTCGCTGTCCTTCTACGGCAAGCGGCCCGGGCCGGGGATGAAGCTCGACAAGCTCTCCATGCAGTTCGCGATGAACGACACCGGCTGGGCCGGCAGCATCCTCGAGGCCTACGAGCGCCTCATCTACGACGCCGCCCGCGGCGACCGCACCCTGTTCAACTCCGCCTCCGGCATCGAGCGGTTGTGGGAGGTCTCCGCCCCGCTGCTGGAGAACCCGCCCGTGGTGCGGCCCTACCAGCCCGGGTCGTGGGGGCCCAACCAGATCCACCAGCTCGTCGCGCCGTTCACCTGGCGGCTGCCCTTCGAGCGCACCTGGCGCGACCCCGACGTCGACGGCAGCTGAACCCCCGCCGCGAGATGGCGCTTGTCGCCCGTCGAGATGGCGCTCGTCGCGCGTCGAGGTGGCGGCCGAAGCCAGCTCGGCCCGCCGCCGCTGACGGCAGCGGCAGGCTCTGCTCCGGCTCAGCGCGCCGCGAGGATCTCCCGCATCAGGCCCGCGGTCTCGGACGGCGTCTTGCCGACCCGCACGCCGGCGGCCTCGAGGGCTTCCTTCTTGGCCTCCGCGGTGCCCGAGGAGCCGGACACGATGGCGCCGGCGTGGCCCATGGTCTTGCCCTCGGGGGCGGTGAACCCGGCGACGTAGCCGACCACAGGCTTGGTGACGTGGGCCTTGATGTACTCCGCCGCACGCTCCTCGGCGTCGCCGCCGATCTCGCCGATCATCACGATCGCCTCGGTGGCCGGGTCGTTCTCGAAGGCCTCGAGGGCATCGATGTGGGTGGTCCCGATGACGGGGTCACCGCCGATGCCGATCGCGGAGGAGAAGCCGAGGTCCTTCAGCTCGTACATCATCTGGTAGGTCAGCGTGCCGGACTTCGAGACCAGCCCGATCGGACCCGGACCGGCGATGGTGGCCGGCGTGATCCCGGCCAACGACTCACCGGGGGTGATGATGCCGGGACAGTTCGGCCCGATCATCCGGGTCTGCTTGCCCTCGAGGTAGGACCACACCTCGGCCGAGTCCTGCACCGGCACGCCCTCGGTGATCACGACCAGCAGTCCGATGCCGGCGTCGATGGCCTCGATGCAGGCGTCCTTGGTGAACGCCGGCGGCACGAAGACGACCGACACGTCGGCGCCGGTCTCCTTCATGGCCTCCTCGACGCTGCCGAAGACGGGCAGGTCCTGGCCGCCGAGCGCGACGCTGGTGCCGGCCTTGCGGGCGTTGACGCCGCCCACGATCTGGCTGCCTGCCTCGACCATGAGAGCGGTGTGCTTGGAGCCCATGCCCCCGGTCATGCCCTGGACGATGATCTTGGAGTCCTTGGTCAGGTAGATCGACATCGCTACTCCCCCGTCACTTCGCGCCGTGCGCGAGCTCGGCGGCCTTCTCGGCCGCGCCGTCCATGGTCTGTGCGATGTTCACCAGCGGGTGGTTCGCCTCGTCGAGGATGCGCCGGCCCTCCTCGACGTTGTTGCCGTCCAGGCGCACGACGAGCGGCTTGGTCGCCTCGTCGCCGAGGATCTCCAAGGCGCCCACGATGCCGTTGGCGACCTCGTCGCAGGCGGTGATGCCGCCGAAGACGTTGACGAAGACACTCTTGACCTGCTCGTCACCCAGGATGACGTCGAGACCGTCGGCCATCACCTGCGCGTTGGCGCCGCCGCCGATGTCGAGGAAGTTGGCCGGCTTGACGCCGCCGTGGTCGGCGCCGGCGTAGGCGACGACGTCGAGGGTCGACATGACCAGTCCCGCGCCGTTGCCGATGATGCCGACCTCGCCGTCGAGCTTGACGTAGTTGAGGCCCTTGGCCTTCGCCTTGGCCTCCAGGGGGTCCGCGGCGTCCTTGTCCTCGTAGGCGGCGTGGTCCTCGTGCCGGAAGGCGGCGTTGTCGTCGAGGCTCATCTTCCCGTCCAGCGCCTCGAGCAGATCGCCCTCCAACCGGGCCAGGGGGTTGACCTCGACCAGCGTGGCGTCCTCCTCGACGAAGGCCTTCCACAGGGCCAGGACGGTCTGGACCGCCTGGTCGGTGAGGACCTCCGGGAACCCGGCCTCGGCCACGATCTCGCGTGCCTTGTCCTCGTCGACCCCGGTGCCGGGGTCGATGGCGATCTGCTTGACCGCCTGCGGGTTGGTCTTGGCGACCTCCTCGATCTCCACGCCGCCCTCGACGCTGGCGATGCACAGGTAGGAGCGGTTCGAACGGTCCAGCAGGAAGGAGAAGTAGTACTCCTCCTCGATGGCCGCGGCCGGCGCGATCAGCACGCGGTGCACGGTCAGGCCCTTGATCTGCATGCCCAGGATGGCTCGCGCGTGCTCGACGGCCTCCTCGGGACTCTTGGCGAGCTTGACGCCGCCCGCCTTGCCGCGGCCTCCGGCCTGCACCTGCGCCTTGACGACCACGACCCCGCCGAGCTGCTCGGCCGCGGCCGCCGCGTCCTCGGGCCGATCGACGACGATCCCGGTCGCACCGGGCACGCCGTGCTTGGCGAAGAGCTCTTTTGCCTGGTACTCCATCAGGTCCACTGATCCACCATGTCCTCGTCTGGGTCCCGGACGCTCGCGGCCCGGTCGGCCGCACGTCGTGGGGTGTGTCCCCGGGGCACCTTAGTCACTTCGCCGAGGGCGCACGAGGGCTGGCACGGCGCGCGTGACCGACGGCACATCGAGCAGCGACCGAACGCCGCTTCACTCCGGGCGACGTCAGCTGCCACCCCGTCGGGTGTGGCGGCGCGCGCCCTGACCGGGCCGCCGAGGTTTGGGCCGCTGCCCCGTCTCGGCTAGAGTCGGTTCCCGTCTGCCCCGCCGGGCCAGTCCGCCGAGAGGCGGTCAGCAGGTCCGTCGGCACCAGCGAGGCCGTGACGGCACCCACCCGTCGCTCGAGCTTCGTGGCCGTCCCGATCCAGATCGACGCCCTCGCGCGTCGCGACCGAACGCCACCGAGTCCGGAAGGACACCCCGATGGGCACCCACCGAGGACACCGCCGCAGCCCCCGCCGCGGGCGGTCGACCCCGCAGCGGCACGGGCTGCTGCGACTCCTGCCAGCGGGCCCGGCGGTGGTCGGCGTGGCCACCCTCGCCGTCGCCTTCGGCGGCGCCGCGATGTCGTCGACCGGCGCCAGCCAGCAGGCGACCCAACCGGCTCCGACCAGCACGGTCGGCGCCGCCACCGCCCTCGGCGGCACGGACGGGTCCGCCGTCGCCGACCTCGGCGCCCGCGGCCAGACGGTCAGCCGTGACTCGAGCCGGGACGCCCTCGACGACACCGCAGACGCGCGGCTGGTCGCCGCCGCCGAGCAGCAGGCCCGCGAGCGCAACGCAGCCCTGGCGCAGTTCGCCCAGCAGGCCGAGGCAGAGGCCGAGAAGATCGCCCTCGACCAGTGGGTGCTGCCGCTCGAGTCGTACCGCCTGACGGCCACCTTCGGTGAGGTCGGCCTGTGGGCCAGCACGCACACGGGTCTCGACTTCGCCGCTCCGAGCGGCACCCCGATCTTGTCCGTGGCCAACGGTACGGTCACCTCGACCGGCTACGAGGGCTCCTACGGCAACCAGACGATCGTCACCCTCGACGACGGCACCGAGCTCTGGTACTGCCACCAGACCACGATCGACGTCAATCCCGGAGACACCGTCTCCGCGGGCCAGACGATCGGCACCGTCGGCTCGACCGGCAACACGACGGGCCCGCACCTGCACCTCGAGGTGCGACCCGGAGGCGGCGACCCCGTCGACCCCGACGCGGCCCTGCGCTTCCACGGGCTCGTGCCCTGAGCCATCACGCTCGGCCCTGATCCCACCGGTTGCTCGCCCTCAGGGGTTGAGCGGGGGCCCCGCGCCCGACATCCGCAATTTCACCGGTTCACCGGTGAAACTGCCGCTTCTGCACCGCAGCATCACCGCAGAAGCGCTCGGACAGGTGCAGAACTTCAAGGCCCCGCGGGCGCCACGGAGGTCTCGACACCGGGTGAGGCGTCTGCGGCGGCGACGGGGGCTCCGAGACGCTCGCTGCGCTCGCTGCTCAACCACCGTGGGTCGGGGCTCAGAGCTTCTCCACCGGGGCGTAGCGCAGCAGGAGCCGTTTGACGCCCTCGGACCCGAAGTCGATCGAGGCCACCGAGCGGTCACCGCTGCCCTCGACCGCTACGACGGTGCCGAGACCGAAGGAGTCGTGGACGACCCGCTCGCCAGCGGCCAACGACGGCACCTCACGCGACGGCTTGGCCTTGCGGGCCGCGTCGGCGCGGGCGGCGGCCGAGGAGAAGTGGCGGCGTCCGGCCGCGGTCGGCGATCCCAGGACGGCTCGGGAGCCCTCGGTGAGGTCCGGGCGCGACCAGCGAGACTGCGCCGCCTCGGTGCGCCGCCAGTCGACGAGGTCGACCGGCAGCTCGTCGATGAAGCGGGAGGCCGGGTTGTGGGCCGGCGCGCCCCAGGAGGACCGGACCAGGGCACGTGAGACGTAGAGACGCTGCTCGGCCCGGGTCACGCCGACGTAGGCCAGACGACGCTCCTCCTCCAGCTCGGTCTGGTCGCCCAGCGAGCGCGCGTGAGGGAAGATCCCGTCCTCGAGCCCGGTCAGGAAGACCACGGGGAACTCCAGACCCTTGGCCGTGTGGAGCGTCATCAGGGTCACCACGCCGGCGTCGGCGACTGACGGCCCCGAGCGCTCGCCGGGTTCTCCGTCGGTGCCGTCGGTGCCGTCGTCGGGAGCGTCCGGGATCTGGTCGGTGTCCGCGACCAGGGCGACCCTCTCGAGGAAGTCGCCCAGCCCGGGGGCGAGGACGCCGGCGTCGACGTCGGCGGGGTCGGCCGACGGTCCGGCCTGCGGGTCGTCGGAGAACTCCCGGGCGACGGCCACCAGCTCTCCGAGGTTCTCCACGCGGGTCTCGTCCTGAGGGTCGTCGGAGGCCTCCAGCTCGGCGAGGTAGCCCGAGCGGGCCAGGACCGTCTCCAGGACGACGTCGGCACGCTCGCCGGCCTCGACCATCGACTGCAGCTCCTCGACCAGCGCCACGAACGCCCGGATGCTGCTCAGCGACCGGGTGGCCAGGCCGGGCGCCTGGTCGGCCCTGCGCAGGGCCTCCCAGAAGGTCAGCCCGTCCCGCTCCGCGAGCGCCTGGACGCAGGCCACGGCGCGGTCGCCGATCCCGCGGCGGGGCGTGTTGAGGATCCGCCGCAGCGAGACCTGGTCGTCGGGGTTGGCCAGCAGGCGCAGGTAGGCCAGCGCGTCGCGGACCTCGCGCCGCTCGTAGAACCGCACCCCGCCGACCACCCGGTAGGGCTGGCCGGTGCGGATGAAGACCTCCTCGAAGACCCGCGACTGGCTGTTGGTGCGGTAGAAGATCGCCATGTCACCGGGTCGCAGCCCGGCGTCGGTCAGCGTGTCGATCTCGTCGGAGACGAAGCGGGCCTCGTCGCGCTCGTCGTCGCCCACGTAGCCCACGATCCGCTCGCCGTCCCCGGCGTCGGACCACAGCCGCTTGGGCGTGCGTCCCTGGTTGTGGCCGATGACGGCGTTGGCCGCGGTGAGGATGGTCTGGCTGGAGCGGTAGTTCTGCTCGAGGAGGATCGTGGTCGCGGCGGGGAAGTCCTGCTCGAAGTCCATGATGTTGCGGATGTCGGCCCCTCGGAAGGCGTAGATCGACTGGTCCGCGTCACCGACCACCATGAGCTCGGCCGGCGGCACCCGCTCGGCGTCGGCGGCGAGGTCCTCGCCCACCACGAGCGGGTCCTCCAGCGGCTCGGCGCACAGCGCGTGGATGAGTGAGTACTGCGCGTGGTTGGTGTCCTGGTACTCGTCGACCAGCACGTGGCGGAAGCGTCGCCGGTAGGTCTCCCGCACCTCGGGGAACGCGGTGAGCAGGTGCACCGTGGTCATGATGAGGTCGTCGAAGTCGAGCGCGTTCGCCTCGCGCAGGCGTCGTTGGTAGAGGGTGTACGCCGCCGCGTACTGCTCCTCGAGCGCGTTGCGGGCGTCGGCGGTGACCTGCTCGGGCTCGCGCAGCTCGTTCTTGTGGTCGCTGATCCAGTGCAGGACGGCGCCGGGCTGGTGGCGGCGCGGGTCGAGGTCGAGGTCCTTGCACACCAGGGCGACGAGCCGCTTCTGGTCCTGTGCGTCGTAGATCGAGAAGCTCGACTTGTACCCGAGGCGGTCGATCTCCTTGCGAAGGATCCGCACGCAGGCCGAGTGGAACGTCGAGACCCACATGATCCGGGCCCGCCGGCCCACCAGCTCCTCGACCCGCTCCTTCATCTCGGCGGCTGCCTTGTTGGTGAAGGTGATGGCCAGGATCGAGCCGGGATGGGCACCGCGCTCGGAGATCAGCCACGCGATCCGCCGGGTCAGCACCCTCGTCTTGCCCGATCCCGCACCGGCGACGACCAGCAGCGGTGCTCCGGCGTGCCGGACAGCCGCCGCCTGAGGGGGGTTCAGGCCCGCGAGCAGCTGGGCCGGCTCGGGCCCGCGACGCCGGGGTGGCTCCTCGCGACCGGCGAGCGCGAGGTCGGGGAACGGGTTGCTCATCTCGGCCCCACCCTATGCCGGGACCCGCTCTCCTAGGACACGTGCACGGGTGAGACGAGCACGGCCACCGCGACGTTGGCCACCGAGAGCAGCAGCAGCCCGGCCCACAGCCCGGTGGGGATGTTCGCCTTGCGCTGGTTGGCCATCACGAGGACCAGCAGCAGGAGCCCGATCCCGAACTTGACCGCGATCTTGGCGTGGTCGACGGGCCCGTCAGCGGCCTCGAGCACGCCGACGAGGAGCAGTCCGGCCAGGAAGGCCGTGCCGACTCCGTCGCGCATCGCGGCGTTGACGACCTTCTCGGGGGTGCGGGCCTGCACCAGCAGACCGCCGATCAACGCGCTGTAGCCCAGGATGTGGATGAGAAGCAGCACCAGCCGCAGGGTCTCCATGGCCGGATCCTAGGGTCGGTCATCGGCTCCGCCCCCACCGACCTCTCGCTCCCGCGCGCGCCTGCGGCTGTGCGGCCGTGCGGCCTGGCCTAGAGCAGACGGCGGTCGGAGGCCCACCGGGTCAGCTCGTGGCGCGAGGAGAGCTGAAGCTTGCGCAGGACGCCACTCATGTGGGTCTCGACGGTCTTGACCGAGATGAACAGCTCGCGAGCCACCTCCTTGTAGGCGTAGCCGCGCGCGATCAGGCGCATCACCTCTCGCTCACGCTCGGTGAGCCGGTCGAGGTCCTCGTCGACGGCGGCGACCTCGATGGACCCGGCGAAGGCGTCGAGGACGAACCCGGCCAGGCGCGGCGAGAAGACGGCGTCGCCGTCGGCGACCCGCAGGATCGCGGCGACGAGCTCGTCGCCGGTGATGGTCTTGGTGACGTACCCACGCGCACCGCCGCGCACCGTCCCGATCACGTCGTCGGCGGCGTCGCTGACCGACAGCGCGAGGTAGGTGGGAGGCCCGCCGCCGGCCTCCGGCGCGTGCTGGCCGCGTCGCATGACCTCCAGCCCGCCGCCCCCCGGCAGGTGGACGTCGAGCAGGACGACGTCGGGACGGTGCCGGACCACGGCCGCCACCGCCGCGTCCACGTCACCGGCCTCGCCGACGATCTCGACGCGTCCGGCCCCGACGGTGCCGAGCTCCTCCCGCACCCCGCGCCGGAACATGGCGTGGTCGTCGACGACGAGCACCCGCACCGGGGCTGGCACCGGGTCGGTCACAGGTCCCCCTCGAGGTCCAGGCACAGGCGCACCTCGGTGCCCTCGCCGGGTGCGGTGCGGATGCGGGCCGAGCCGCCGTGGCGCTCGACCCGGTCCACGATGCTGCGCCGCACCCCGAGCCGGTCCTCGGGCACGGCCGCGAGGTCGAAGCCGCGGCCGCGGTCGCGCACGAAGACCTCGACCCGCGTGCCGGCTACCTCGGCGTAGACGTCGACGCGGGGCGCGCCGGAGTGCCGGGCCGCGTTGGTCAGGGCCTCGCGGGCCGCGGCGACCAGCGGGCGCAGCCGCTCGTCGAGTGCGAGGTCGCCGACGCTCACGACGTCGACCGTCACCGCGTGGGCGTCCTCGACGGCGGCGGCGGCCTCGCGCAGGGCTCCGGCCAGCGTCGCGTCCCCGATGCTCTCACCGGCGAACAGCCAGGAGCGCAGGTCGCGCTCCTGGGCGCGAGCCAGCCGGGAGACCTCCGCGGTGTCACGCGGCGTTGCGCTGGATGAGCGCGAGCGTCTGCAGCACGGAGTCGTGCAGGTGGGCGGCGACGTCGGCTCGGTCCTGGCTCCGGACCCGCTCGGCGCGCTCCTCGGTGAGCTCGGTGGCCAGTCGGAAGATCCAGGGACCGACGACGATCCCGATGCCGAGCACGCCGAGCAGCGCCGCCAGCGAGACGTCGCGGGCCTCGTCCAGCGACCCGCTGCGCAGCGAGAGGACCAGCACGGCTCCGGCGATCGACGTCGCGCCGGCCAGCAGCCGGGTCCAGGCCGCCCATCCCCCGCGACCGAGCACCACCCGCCGCGCGTCGATGCCGCCGGTCGTGTCGAGCCACCGCTCGCGCTGCGCCTCGTCGGCCTGCCGCCACAGCAGGGCGGTCCCGGCCGCGCCCAGCAGCAGCGGCCACCACAGGGTCCCCCGTCCCACGACGACCTCGACGACGAGCACGAGAGCAACGGCCAGGGCGCCGAGGGTGACGACCGGACCTAGGTCGCCGAGCCTGCTGATGCGGCCCGCGCGCCGGCCGTCGCGGCGTGCCGCGGCCAACCCCGGCGCCTCGTCCTCCTCGCGCCGGGCGGGCAGCACCAGCCACAGCGCGCCGTAGCAGGCGATCCCGAGCCCGCCGAGCGCGGTGGCCGCGACGAACGCCACCCGCACGCCCAGCACCGGGAGGCCCAGGTGCCGGGCCAGGCCACCGGCGACCCCGCCCAGCACCGGCTCGGAGGTGTCGCGGAAGGCGCGTCGTGCCCTCGGCGACGTGCGGAGCGGGGCGGGCGGCAGCACCGTGGCAGGGGCACTGGGATCGCTGGGCATGACCGTCTCATCGTCACACAGCCCGGCCTCCGTCCCCAGGGGTCGCACCCCTGGGCCGACCCCGGTCCGACCCCGGTCCCACGGCCCCGGACCGGGGGTGCGGACCAGGGATCTCCCCGATGGCGCGACACCGCCCCGGGTCCCAGGCTGGGGACATGACCACGACCCCTCCCGGCTACCCCGCGGACGACGACCACGCCAGCACCCGCACCGCCCCGCCTCACGACGAGGGACCCCGCGTGAGCGCCGAGGAGGTCCGCGACCTCGGCCGGCTGCGCCGTACGCGGGGCGACCGACGCCTGGCCGGCGTGGCCGGGGGCCTGGCCCGCCACCTCGACATCGACCCTCTCGTCGTCCGGGTGCTGCTCGTGGTGCTCATGTTCTTCGGCGGGTCCGGGCTCGTGCTCTACCTCGCCCTGTGGATCCTGGTGCCGGCCGAGGACACCGACCGGGCCCTGGTGCGGCTCGACCCGCGCAGCCGTTCGGTGGCTCTGCTGGTCGCCGGCGTCCTGGCCGCCCTCGCGCTGCTCGGTGACTCGGCAGGCTCCGTCGGCGTCCCCTGGCCGCTGGTCGTCCTGGGGCTCCTGGTCCTGCTGGTGGTCGCCACGCGGTCCGCCGCCAGGTCCCGTCCGCCCGCGCCGCCCTACCCGACGCCGGCGCGGGTCGACCGCGGGCCGCTGCTCCTCTGGCCGACCCTGGCAGCGCTCGCGCTCGCCCTCGGTGTGCTGGGCGTCGTCGAGGGCACCGGCACCCCGGTTCCGGGCGGCGCCTACCCGGCGCTCGCGCTGGCGGTGGTCGGCGCAATGCTCCTGCTCGGGGCCTTCTACGGCCGCCCCGGGGGGTTGATCGCCCTCGGGCTGGTCGCCGCCGTGGCGACCGCCGGCGCCACCGTCAGCGATCAGGTCGACCCAGGCTCGGAGACGATCGCGCCGACCTCTGCCGGCCGGCTCGACCCGGACTACCGGGTCGGGGCAGGCGAGATCCTGGTCGACCTCACCGCCGTGCAGGACCTCGCCGCGCTCGACGGGCGCACCCTCGAGCTGGACGCGGGCCTCGGCCGGATCGCCGTGCTCGTGCCGCCCGGGCTCGACGTCGTGGGCCGGGCCCGCGTCGAGGGCGCCGGCGACGTGCGGGCCTTCGGTCAACGCTCCTCGCAGGAGCTCTCGCTGAGCCACGACGGCGGCCCCGGCGCTCCCACCCTGACGCTCGACGTCGAGGTCACCCTGGGCGAGATCACGATCGACGAGACCGGAAGGACCTCCTGATGAGCGACCCGACCCCCACCGCCGGCCTCCCCTCCGGCTACGGCCCCGACCACCCGGCAGGCCGGCACCCCGTCAGCACCGGGCACCTCGTGATGGGCACCGCCTTCCTCGCGCTGGCCGTCGTGTGGGCGCTGGTCGCGGGGAGCCTCGTCGAGGCCGACGACGTCCGGTGGCTGCTGCCGCTGCCCTTCGTGCTCGCCGGTGGCACCGGCCTGGTCGCCCTGGCCCTGGGTGCCCGGCGTCGGAGCACCCGGCGATAGCTCCGGACAGACGCTCGGTCCGCTCGGTCCGCTCGGTCCGACCGGCCCGGCCGGTCCGACCGGTCAGAGACCGTGGACGCGCAGGCCCGAGTGGGTCTTGTAGCGGCGGTTGATCGAGATCAGGACCGCAGTCAGCGGCTCGAGCTGGCGGGCCAGGCGCAGCTTGCCGGCGTCGATGCCGGGTCGTGAGGTCACCGACCGGGCGATCTCCATGACCACCTCCTTGGCCTCGCGCGAGTCGCCGACGACCAGCACGTCCTCCCCGTCGAGGAAGTCGCTCTCGCCCCACAGCGTGACCGCCGAGACGTGGTGGAAGGCGCCGACGAGCGTCGCGTCGGGCTGGAGCCGCTGCGCGGTCTCGGCGGCCGACCCCTCCCCGGCGTCGACGACGAGCCCGTGGGCGCCGCGCTTGTCGAAGGCGAGCGGGTTGACGCACGAGACCACGATCTTGCCGCCCAGCGGCAGCCCGGCGACCAGCTCGTCGTGACCGTCGTAGGGCACCGCGAGCAGCACGACGTCGGCGGTCGCGCAGGCCTCCTCGTTGCTCGTCCCGCTCACGGTGCCGGCCCCCGGTGTGCTCGCGAGCCGGGCGCGCACCTCCTCCGCGACCGGCGCCGCCCGTTCGGCGGAGCGCGAGCCCAGGACGACGTCGTGGCCGCCGCGGGCGAAGCGGTAGGCCAGGCCCTTGCCCTGGGGGCCGGTGCCTCCGATCACGGCGATGCGGTGATGGCTCATCGTGGTGCTCCTCTTCCGGCGGGCTCGGCGTCCAGGACCTGTGCGGTCCGTCGGTTCTTTACCGCGAAGACCGGTTCCTGACGATCGGGTGTTTGGTAGGTTCGAGACGTTCAGTGGAGGCGACCATGGGGGCCAGGAAAGCGATTCGCGGCGATGTCCAGGCCCTCCGCGCAATCGCGGTCGCCATCGTCATCGTCGCGCACTCCAGCTCGGGTTTCCTGCCCGGGGGCTTCGTCGGGGTCGACGTCTTCTTCGTGATCTCCGGCTACCTCATCGCGGGCCTGCTCCTGCGGGAGGTCGCCCGCGAGGGCCGGTTCTCGCTGGTCGGCTTCTGGGCCCGTCGCGCGCGACGCATCCTGCCGGCTGCCACGGTCGTCACGGTGACCACCGTGGTCGCCTCGCTCGTGCTGCTGCCTCTGATCGACACCCGTGGGGTGGTCGGAGACGCCCTGTGGGCCAGTCTCTTCCTGGCCAACGTGCACTTCGCCAACCAGGACGTCTACTACTTCTCGCAGGGCTTCGGGGCCTCGCCGCTCCAGCACTACTGGTCGCTGGCCGTGGAGGAGCAGTTCTACCTCGCCTGGCCGCTGCTGCTGCTGGCCCTGCTGACCGCGGTCCGCGCGACCCGGCGGATGCGGGCCGGCTCCGGCCCCCTGCGCCGGGCCCCGACCCTGCCGCGCCGCGCCATCGCGACGATGCTCCTGGTCGTCACCGCAGCCTCCTTCGCCTGGTCGCTGATCCTCACCGAGGCCGCCCCGGCCGCCGCGTACTTCTCGACCCTCACCCGGGCCTGGGAGCTCGGCGTCGGCGCCCTGGCCGCACTGGTGACCACCCATGCCCTGCGGCGGATGAGCACCGTCCCGGCGACCGTGCTGGCCACCGTCGGCCTGGCGATGATCGCTGCGTCCAGCACCTTCCTGGGCACCGAGACCGCCTTCCCCGGCTACGCCGCGGCGCTGCCGGTCTTCGGCACGGCCCTGGTGCTCGTGGCCGGCTCCACCCGGGTCCGCCCGCTCACCTCGGTCGTGCTCGACATCGCTCCGCTACGGGTGCTGGGCGACTGGTCCTACTCCCTCTACCTGTGGCACTGGCCGGCCCTGGTGCTGCCCCAGCGGCTGCTCGGCCGGCCACTCGAACCGATCGAGATCGTCGGCAGCCTCCTGGCCACGCTCGCGCTGGCCGCCCTGACCTTCCGCTACGTCGAGACCCCGTTCCGGACCGGTCGGGCGGCGGGTCGCCTCCGGCTGGGTCGCGGCGTCGCCCTCTACCCGGTCAGCCTGGCCCTGGTGGCCGGCGTGTGTGCCGCCAGCTGGACCTGGACCGACTACCAGGGCGGCGAGCTCGGCGACAACCCCGCCATCACCGTCACCCGGGACCGCCCGGGCGAGGACACCACCGACCTCGTGCGCGCCTCGGTGGAGGCGGCGCGCAGGGACGTCGCCGTGCCCAGCGACCTGGACCCCGACCTGCTCGACCTGCGCGACAGCATCGCGGACGTCGGCGCCTGCGACTACCGCGAGGACGTCCGCGCGCTGTGCCCGCGCGGCGCCCTGGCCGGCGAGCGCACCATGGTCCTCATCGGCGACTCCCACGCACGAGCCTGGATCCCCGCGTTCGACGACATCGCCGAGAACGCCGACTGGCGCTCCTACTACCTGGTCAAGTCGCAGTGTGCGGCCGCACAGGTCACGGTGGCCCCGGTCGAGGAGGCCCGGCCGTTCACCGAGTGCGACGACTTCCACGCCTGGGTCGTCGAGCAGGTACGTCTGCTGCAGCCCGACCTGGTCGTGGTGACCTCCTCGCCCCCGGTCAACGGCGTCTACGACGCCGACGGCCAGCGCCAGGAGGACATCGACGCCGTCGCCCCGCTGCTGCTGGAGGGCTACAACTCCCTGTTCACCGACCTCCAGGCCGCAGCGGACCGGGTGGTGCTGCTGCGCGACGTACCCAAGTCGTCGGGCGACCCGGGGTCCTGCCTGTCCGGCCAGGGCAGCCTGGAGGCGTGCATGTTCGAGCCGGTGGAGCGCTCCCAGATCCTGGCCGACGTGTCGGTGGCCTCCGCGGAGTCGACCGGCACCGAGGTCGTCGACCCGACCCCGTGGCTGTGCTACCAGGACGACTGCCCGGTCGTGATCGGCGGCACCTTGTCCTACCGCGACACCAGCCACCTGACCACCGAGTACGCCGCTCGCCTCTCCGATACGTTGGGCCGCGCCCTGCACATGATCCGCGACTGAACCGACCCCTGGGGGACCCATGAAGCTCGCGATGCCGCTCGTGTACTCCGGCAACCCCCGGGCGGCGGCCGACGAGGTCTCGGCCCTGGAGAAGGCCGGCCTCGACCTCGTGTGGGTCGCCGAGCCCTACGGCTTCGACGCCCCCACCCTGATGGGCTACCTCGCGGCGAAGACGGAGACCGTCGAGATCGGGGCCGGGATCCTCAACGTCTACTCCCGGACGCCGGGCGCCCTGCTCCAGACGGCGGCCGGCCTGGACAACGTCTCCGGCGGTCGGGCCGTGATCGGCCTCGGCGCCTCGGGGCCGCAGGTCATCGAGGGCTTCCACGGACTGCCCTACGACCGCCCGCTCGGACGCACCCGCGAGGTCGTCGAGATCCTGCGCATGGGGCTGCGTCGTGAGCCCCTGGTCCACCAGGGACGCTCCTTCACCCTTCCGCTGCCGGCCGACCAGGGCCTCGGGCTCGGCAAGCCGCTGAAGCTCCTGACCAAGCCCGAGCGGCCGGCGGTCCCGCTGTGGGTGGCCTCGCTCGGCGCCAAGAACGTCGAGATGACCGCAGAGGTGGCCGACGGCTGGCTGCCCTTCCTCTTCCTGCCCGAGAAGGCCGACGAGGTGTGGGGCGAGGCCCTGCGCTCCGGCACGGCCAAGCGCGCGGCGGAGCTCGGCCCGCTCCAGGTCTCGGCAGGAGGCCTGGTCGCGATCGGGGACGACGTCGCCGGCGTCCTCGACCAGATGCGCCCCACCTATGCGCTCTACGTCGGCGGCATGGGCGCGCCGGGCAAGAACTTCTACAACGACCTCGCCTGCCAGTACGGCTACGAGCAGGAGGCCCGGCAGATCCAGGAGCTCTACCTGTCGGGCAAGAAGAGGGAGGCCGAGGCGCTCGTGCCGCAGGCCTGGCTCGAGGCCGGCAACCTGGTCGGTCCGGCCTCCTACGTCGAGGAGCGCATCGCCGCCTTCCGCGAGGCCGGGGTCACCCACCTCCAGGTCACTCCCGCCGGGGCCGATCCGGCCGCGACGATCAGCCGCCTCAAGCGCCTGGTGTCCTGACCGGACCTCCTTGAATCGTGACAGTTCTGCTGTCACAGTCTGTGATGACCCGTGTGACCCACCCCGGGAGGGAACTGCATGGCCCAGCCCGCAACGCCACTGTCGGCCTCGATCTACGAGCAGGAGCACGAGGACTTCCGCACCACCGCGCGCGCCTTCCTGGACAAGGAGGTCACGCCGCACCACGCGCAGTGGGAGAAGGACGGCCAGGTCAGCCGCGAGGTCTGGGCGCGGGCCGGCGCGCAGGGCCTGTTGTGCTTCGACGTCGACGAGGCCTACGGCGGCGCCGGGATCCGCGACTTCCGCTACAACATGGTCCTGGCCGAGGAGATCAGCAAGGTCGGGGCCAGCGGGCTCGGCTTCGCCGTGCACACCGACATCATCGTGCCGTACCTCAGCGCGCTCGGAACCGAGGAGCAGAAGCAGCGCTGGCTGCCGGGCCTGGTCAGCGGCGAGCTGATCTCGGCGATCGCGATGACCGAGCCGGGTGCCGGCTCGGACCTGCAGGGCATCCGCACCTCGGCGGTCGACAAGGGCGACCACTACGTCCTCAACGGCTCCAAGACCTTCATCAGCAACGGCATCCTCAGCGACCTCGTCATCGTGGTCTGCCGCACGGACCCCGACGCCGGTCACCAGGGCATCAGCCTGGTCGTCGTCGAGCGCGGGATGGAGGGCTTCGAGCGCGGCCGCAACCTCGACAAGGTGGGGCTCAAGGCCCAGGACACCGCGGAGCTGTTCTTCGACAACGTCGTGGTGCCCCGAGGAAACGTGCTCGGCGAGCCGGGCCGGGGCTTCGTCTACCTGATGGAGAACCTGCCGCAGGAGCGGATCTCGATCGCGGCGATCGCGGTCGCGGCGTGCGAGCACGTGCTCGACCTGTGCCTGACCTACGCCAAGGAGCGGGAGGCCTTCGGCCGTCCCATCGGGACCTTCCAGCACAACCGGTTCGTCCTGGCCGAGATGGCCACCGAGGTCCACATCGCCCGGGTCTTCGTCAACGACTGCGTGAGCCGGCTCAACGCGGGCACCGTCGACACCTCGCTGGCCTCGATGGCCAAGTGGTGGACCACCGAGCTGCAGAAGAAGATCGTCGACCAGGGCGTCCAGCTGCACGGGGGCTACGGCTACATGACGGAGTACCCGATCGCGAAGGCCTTCCTCGACAGCCGGATCCAGACCATCTACGGCGGGACGACCGAGATCCAGAAGGAGATCATCGGTCGGATGCTGGGCGTCTGACCCTGCCGCCGGGCGGCGATGACTCCGGGGGTCGGCCGTGGTCTGTCCAGGGGAATCCCTGAGGACAGGGACCCTCCTAGCGTGCTGGAGTGACGTCATGCACCGTCGACTCGCAGGCCGTCTGACCGGCCCTGTCACCAAGTGGTTCGTGCTCGTGGTCTGGCTGGTCGTGGTGGCCGGGGCCGCCGGGTTCGCCTCGAAGCTCACCGAGGTGCAGAACAACGAGGCCGCCTCCTGGTTGCCGGCCAGCGCGGAGTCGACCCGGGCCCTGGAGCGGATCGCACCGTTCCAGGACCCGAACGCGATCCCGACCGTGGTGGTCTACGAGAGGACCTCCGGTCTCACTCGCGACGACCTCGCCGCGGCGGCGGCGCAGACCGCCGACTTCGCCGCCCTCGACGGCGTGAGCGGCGAGGTGGTGGGGCCGGTGCCCTCGGCCGACGGCCAGGCCGCCCAGAGCGTGGTCACCTTCGACTTCGGTGCCGAGGGCTGGAACGAGATGCCGGCCGCCGCGGACGCCTTGCGCGACCTCGCCGCGATCGACGGCGTCACGATCCACATCGCGGGGGCCGGTGGCCAGGCTGCCGACTCCGCCGAGGCCTTCGCCGGCATCGACGGCACCCTGCTGCTGGCCACCCTCGCGGTGGTCGTCCTCATCCTCCTGCTCACCTACCGCAGCCCGGTGCTGTGGGTCCTGCCGATCGTCTCCGCGGTGTTCGCGCTGTTCACCACCGAGGCGGTGGTCTACTTCCTGGCCCGCTACGCCGACCTGACGGTGAACGGCCAGAGCCAGGGGATCCTCACGGTGCTGGTGATCGGGGCCGGTACGGACTACGCGCTGCTCCTCGTCGCGCGCTACCGGGAGGAGCTGCGCCGCCACGAGGACCGTCACGTCGCCATGGCGGTCGCCCTGCACCGCGCGACCCCCGCCATCCTGGCCAGCGCTGCGACGGTCTCGATCGGGATGCTGTGCCTGCTCGCCGCCGACATGAGCTCCACCGCCGGCCTCGGACCCGTCAATGCCATCGGCGTGGTCATCACCTTCCTGGTCATGGTCACCCTCCTCCCGGCCCTCCTGGTCATCTGCGGACGCTGGATCTTCTGGCCCCGGCGGCCCGGGCTCGGCTCGGTGGAGCCGACCGCAGCGGCCTGTGGGCCCGGGTCGGTCGGCTCATCGCGCCGCGACCGCGCCGGGTCTGGGTCGTGACCGCGGCCGTGCTCGGCATCGCCTGTCTCGGCCTGCTGCGCCTGGACGCCTCGGGCCTCTCGACCGAGGACCAGTACACCCAGGAGTTCGACGCGGTCGTCGGCCAGCGGGTCCTGACCGACCACGACCTCGTCGACAGCTCCAGCCCGGTGATGGTGGTGGCCGACGCCTCCGCCGCAGACGCCGTCCGCACGGCCCTGGCCGGTGTCGACGGACTGGGTGAGGTCTCGCAGCCGGTGGTCGCGGGCGGCGTCGCCTTCCTCAGCGCCGGCGTGCCGGGCGATCCGGCTGACCAGGCCGCCTTCGACCTCGTCGAACGGGTCCGCGACGCCGTGCACGGGGTCCGCGGGGCGGACGCGCTCGTGGGCGGGACCAGCGCGATCTACCTCGACGTGCAGCAGGCCTCGGCCCGCGACAACGTGGTGATCATCCCCATCGTGCTGGTGGTGGTGCTGCTCATCTTGATGCTGCTGCTGCGAGCGCTCGTCTCGCCGCTGCTGCTGATCGCCACCGTCGTCCTCTCCTTCGGCGCCGCGCTCGGCATCTCCTGGATGATCTTCGAGCTCCTCCTCGGGTTCCCGGCCACCGATGCCTCGTTCCCGCTCTTCGTGTTCGTCTTCCTGGTCGCCCTCGGGATCGACTACAACATCTTCCTGATGACCCGGGTGAGGGAGGAGACCGCCGTCCACGGCACGCGTCAGGGCTCGCTGGTGGCGCTGGCGGCCACCGGGGGGGTGATCACCTCGGCCGGCCTCGTGCTGGCCGCCACCTTCGCGGTCCTGGGCACGATCCCGCTGGTCTTCCTCGCCGAGCTCGGCATCGCCGTCGCGCTCGGCGTCCTGATCGACACCATGGTCGTCCGCTCGGTGCTGGTCACGGCGCTCGACCTCGACCTCGGCAGCCGGATCTGGTGGCCGGGCCGTCTCGACCGGCGGCCCCCGGTGGTGGCGCCGGCGCCAGAGGTGGCCGAGGAGCGGGCCTTGGTGCCCGCCCGGCCGGGCCGCGACTAGCCTGGGGGCGATGACGCAGCCCCCGACACCCCAGCAGGTCCGTCGTGCGCTGGCCCGCGCCGAGCGGGGGGCCCGCCTCGACGTCGGTGAGGCCGCCGCCCTGCTGGCCGCGACCGGCGCGGACCTCGACCGGCTCACGGCGGCGGCAGGCGCCGTCCGGGACGCCGGCCTCCTGGCGGCCGGTCGGCCGGGGGTCGTGACCTACTCGCCCAAGGTCTTCGTCCCGGTCACCAGGCTCTGCCGCGACCGGTGCCACTACTGCACCTTCGTCGACTCCCCCGGCGGGCTCGAGCGGTCCGGGCACGGGCTCTTCCTGACCCCCGACGAGATCCTCGACCTCGCCCGACAAGGTGCCGCGCAGGGCTGCCTGGAGGCGCTGTTCACCCTCGGCGACCGCCCGGAGGACCGCTGGCCGCAGGCCCGGGCCTGGCTCGACGAGCAGGGCTACGACTCCACCCTCGACTACGTGCGCGCGATGGCCGTGCGGGTCCTCGAGGAGACGGGGCTGCTGCCGCACCTGAACCCCGGGGTGATGACCTGGGAGGAGCTGAACCGCCTCAAGCCGGTCAGCCCCTCGATGGGGATGATGCTGGAGACCACCTCGCGGCGGCTCTTCGAGACCCGGGGCGAGGCCCACTTCGGGTCCCCCGACAAGGACCCCGACGTCCGCCTGCGGGTGCTCGACGACGCGGGGCGGCTCTCCGTGCCGTTCACGACGGGGCTTCTCGTGGGCATCGGCGAGGACCTCGAGGAGCGGTCCGAGACGATCTTCGCCCTGCGCGCGGCCGCGACCCGCTTCGGCGCGATCCAGGAGGTCATCGTCCAGAACTTCCGCGCCAAGCCCGACACCGCCATGCGCCACCGTGACGACCTCGCGCTCGAGGAGTACCGCGCGGCCATCGCCGTCACCCGCCTCGTGCTCGGTCCTCGCGCCCGCGTCCAGGCCCCGCCCAACCTCGTCGACCTCGACGAGTGCCGGCTGCTGCTCGCGGCCGGCGTCGACGACTGGGGCGGCGTCTCACCTCTCACCCCCGACCACGTCAACCCCGAGCGGCCGTGGCCCTCGGTGGAGCGGCTGCGCGAGGTCAGCGCGGCCGGCGGTCTCGAGCTGCGGGCCCGACTGACGGTCCATCCCGAGTACGTCCTGGGGTCGCTGGAGCGCGGCGAGCCCTGGATCGACCCTCGGGTCCGCGACCACGTGGCCGCTCTGGCCGCCGCCGACGGACTCGCGCGGATCGGGGTCCGCCCGGTGGGTCGGCCCTGGCAGGAGCCCGACGGCGGTCTGGTCGTCGACGGAGCCGGCTCGGGACGCACCGACCTGCACGCGGCGATCGACACCGAGGGACGCACCGCCGACCGCCGCGACGACTTCGCCATCCGTCTACGGCGACTGGGAGGCCGTGCGCGCCGACGCCGGGCGCACGGGGACGCCGGCCGTGCTGCACGCCGAGGGCGGCGCTGCCCTGCGCGCCGCGGAGGCCGACCCCGCGGGCCTCAGCGACGAGCACGCCCTGAGCCTGATGAGCGCCGAGGGCGACCTGCTCGACGCCGTCTGCCGTCTCGCCGACGACCTGCGCCGCGAGAGCGTGGGCGAGGAGGTCACCTACGTCGTCAACCGCAACATCAACTTCACCAACGTCTGCTACGTCGGCTGCCGGTTCTGCGCCTTCGCCCAGCGGCGCACCGACGCCGACGCCTACTCGCTGACGCTCGAGGAGGTCGCCCAGCGCGCCGCCGAGGCCTGGGACCTCGGCGCCACCGAGGTGTGCATGCAGGGCGGGATCGACCCCGAGCTGCCGGCGACCGCCTACTTCGACCTCGCCGCTGCCGTCCGGCGCCGGGTGCCGGAGATGCACGTGCACGCCTTCAGCCCGATGGAGGTCGTCAACGGCTCCGCGCGGACCGGTCTGTCGATCGAGGACTTCCTGGTCAAGGCGAGGGAGTCCGGAGTCGGGTCGCTGCCCGGCACGGCCGCCGAGATCCTCGACGACGAGGTCCGCTGGGTGCTGACCAAGGGCAAGCTGCCGACCCGCACCTGGGTGGAGGTCGTCTCGACCGCGCACCGCGTCGGGATCCCGACGACGTCGACGATGATGTACGGCCACGTCGACCACCCCCGGCACTGGGTGGCCCACCTGCGCGTCCTCGCCGGCGTCCAGGACGTCGCGCGCGCGACCGGGGCAGCCGGCTTCACCGAGTTCGTGCCCCTGCCCTTCGTGCACACCTCCGCGCCCCTCTACCTCGCCGGCGTGGCGCGACCGGGGCCGACCCGGCGAGACAACCTCGCCGTGCACGCGATGGCGCGCATCCTGCTGCACGGACGCATCGCCAACATCCAGACCTCGTGGGTCAAGCTCGGCGCCGAGGGGACGCGCGCGATGCTCCGCGCCGGCGCCAACGATCTCGGGGGCACGCTCATGGAGGAGACCATCTCGCGGATGGCCGGCTCCGAGCACGGTTCGGCGCGCACCGTCGCCGAGCTGCGGGAGATCGGGGCCGGCATCGGCCGCCCGGTCCGGGAGCGCACGACGCTCTACGCCTGACGTTTTGTTGTGTGAGCCAACTTATTAAGGCCCCTGCCTCGGGGGTGACACGGCCTGGTAACGATTCGGAAACAGGCATGACTCACCTCTGGACGTGACGTGCGCCACGCCCATATGTTGTGGCACACAACAAAAGGCGTGTGGGTCACCGGCCGGCACGATGATCAGGAGGCGGTTCGCGTGAAGCGGAACAAGGGTTTGGCCATGATGGCCACGGTCGGTCTGGCACTCGCGCTCGGCGCGTGCGGCAGCGACGAGAGTGCCACGGACAGCGGCAGTGACAGCAGCAGCAGCGAGGCGACGGGCAAGATCGGCGTCATCCTCCCCGACACCAAGTCGTCGGTGCGCTGGGAGAGCGCGGACCGCCCGGCACTGACGGCGGCCTTCGAGGACGCCGGCGTCGAGTTCGACATCCAGAACGCCGAGGGCAGCGCCGACACGATGGCCCAGATCGCCGACGGCATGATCGCCAGCGGCGTGAACGTCCTCGCGATCGTCAACCTCGACTCCGACTCGGGTGCCGCGATCCAGGAGAAGGCCGCCACGCAGGGCGTGCGCACCATCGACTACGACCGGCTCACGCTGGGCGGCTCGGCGGAGTACTACGTCTCCTTCGACAACACCAAGGTGGGCGAGCTGCAGGGTCAGGGCCTCGCGGACTGCCTCGGCGAGGAGGACGCCAACATCGTCTACCTCAACGGCTCCCCGACCGACAACAACGCCACCCTCTTCTCCGAGGGCGCACACAGCGTCCTCGACGGGATCAGCACCTACACCCCGGTAGGCGAGCAGGCGGTCCCGGACTGGGACAACGACCTCGCCGTCACCGTCTTCGAGCAGCTGTACACCCAGGCCGACGGAGACGTGCAGGGCGTGTACGCGGCCAACGACGGTCTCGGCGGCTCCGCCATCTCGATCCTGGAGAAGAACGGCGCCGCGGGCGAGGTTCCCGTCACCGGTCAGGACGCCACCGTCGAGGGCCTGCAGAACATCCTCGCGGGCACCCAGTGCATGACGGTCTACAAGTCCGCCACGCAGGAGGCCAACGCCCTGGCCGACGTCGCGATCGCCCTGGCCAAGGGTGAGGACGCCGAGACCAACGGCACCACGGAGGACGTCGACGGCGCCCGCGAGGTCCCCTCGGTCCTGCTCGACCCGGTCTCCATCACCAAGGACAACGTCCAGGACGTGATCGACGACGGCGGCCAGACCGTCGAGGACGTCTGCACCGGCGCGTTCGCCAAGCTCTGCCAGGACGCCGGCGTCT
Source organism: uncultured Actinomycetota bacterium (assembly GCA_963822495.1). Classification (GTDB taxonomy): domain Bacteria; phylum Actinomycetota; class Actinomycetes; order Propionibacteriales; family Nocardioidaceae; genus Nocardioides. The sequence goes on from CAWGHQ010000013.1 coordinate 120,301, forward strand.
CCTGACCGACGCCCGCTGAGGTCCGAGGGTGGGCCTCACGGTCCGGCCACCGTGCCGGCTCGTGAGGCCACGCCCCCGATCCCAGCTCAGCCGCTCCACGTCCGTGTCCCGCCGCTCGACCGTCCCCGCCCCGGAGGAACCGCCCATGACGACCACCGAACCACTCCTGCAGCTGCGGGGAGTCAACAAGAGCTTCGGCAACGCCCACGTGCTCCACGACGTGGATCTCTCGGTCTACCCCGGCCAGGTGACCGCCCTCGTCGGTGACAACGGCGCCGGCAAGTCGACGCTGGTCAAGGTGGTCGCCGGGATCTACGGCCGCGACAGCGGCGACTACGTCTTCGACGGCAAGCACGTCGAGGTGCACGGCCCGCGCGACGTCGCCGACCTCGGCGTCGAGGTCGTCTACCAGGACCTGGCGCTGTGCGACAACCTCGACATCGTCGAGAACATGTTCCTGGGCCGTGAGACGCGCAAGGGCCTCGTGCTCGACGAGACCGAGATGGAATCGCGGGCTCGGGAGACGCTCGCCTCGCTGTCGGTGCGGACGGTGAAGTCGGTGCGCCAGTCGGTGGCCAGCCTCTCCGGTGGTCAGCGCCAGACCGTGGCCATCGCCAAGGCGGTGCTGTGGAACTCGCGCATCGTGCTGCTCGACGAGCCCACCGCCGCCCTGGGCGTGGCTCAGACCAGGCAGGTGCTCGACCTCGTCCGCCGCCTCGCGGACCGCGGCCTCGGCGTCGTGCTGATCTCGCACAACATGGGCGACGTGTTCGAGGTCGCCGACCGGATCACCGCGCTCTACCTCGGCCGCGTGGCCGCCGACGTCGCGACCGCGGACGTCAACAACAGCCAGGTGGTCGAGCTGATCACCGCGGGCCGGAGCGGGTCGCTGGGCATCAGCGACAACCCCGCGACCGCCACCGTCTGACCGCCGAACCGGAGAGGCAGCCCCATGAGCACCAGCCCCGCAGACCCCAGCACCAGCACCAGCACCTCGACCAGCGCCGGCACGACGGCGGCCGACGCGGCCTTCGCCAGCGACTCGCGCCAGGCGGCCACGCTCGGCGACTCGGTGCGCGACTACGTCGCACGCCTGCGCGGCGGCGACATGGGCTCGCTCCCGGCCGTCCTCGGGCTCGTCGTCCTGCTCCTCGTGTTCGGGGTGGCGAACGAGACCTTCTTCTCCCTGCGCAACATGGCCAACCTCGCGACCCAGGCCGGACCGATCTGCCTGCTGGCGATGGGCCTGGTCTTCGTCCTGCTCCTCGGTCAGATCGACCTCTCCGCCGGCGTCGCCGGCGGCGTCGCCGCGACCGTCTCCGCCCAGTTCATCGTCGACCGCGGTCTGCCCTGGTACGTCGGTGTCCTCGCTGCCATCGCCGTCGGCGCCCTGATCGGGGTGGTCATCGGTGAGCTGGTGGCCCGGCTCGGCATCCCCTCCTTCGTGGTGACGCTCGCCTTCTTCCTCGGGCTCCAGGGCGTCATCCTCTGGATGATCGGCGAGGGCGGCTCGGTGCGGGTGGCCGACCCGGTGATCCGCGGCCTGACCATCGACAACGTCCCCGTGGCCGCCGGGTGGGTCGCGGCGATCGTGATCACCCTCGCCTTCGGGGTCGGCACGCTGCTGCGCCAGCGCCGCCAGGTCGCCAACAACCTCCAGCACGACCCGATGAGCGTGGTGCTGATCAAGATCGGGGTGGTCGCGGCGGTCGTCCTCGGGCTCACCGCGATGCTCAACATCAACCGCAGCCCGAACCCGACCTTCCCGATCGCCGGCATCCCCTACGTGATCCCGGTCGTCGTGCTCCTGCTGATCACCTGGACCTTCGTGCTCGACCGCACGACCTTCGGGCGGCACCTCTACGCCGTCGGCGGCAACGCCGAGGCGGCCCGTCGGGCCGGCATCAACGTGCTGCGCATGCGCGTGTACGCCTTCGTCATCTGCTCCTCGATGGCCGCGATCAGCGGGATCGTGCAGTCCTCCTACACCGGCAAGGTCTCGACGGCCTCCGGTGGCGGCAACGTGCTCCTCTACGCGGTCGGTGCCGCGGTGATCGGTGGCACGAGCCTCTTCGGCGGCAAGGGACGTGCGCTCGACGCCGTGCTCGGCGGCATCGTCATCGCCACGATCGCCAACGGACTGGGTCTGCTCAACCAGGCCAGCTTCATCAACTACCTGGTCACCGGCGGGGTCCTGCTGCTCGCCGCCAGCGTCGACGCCATCTCACGGCGCCGTCGCTCGGCCGCCGGGATCTAACCCGGTGGCCGTGGACGCCGCACCGCGGCGCACCGGCACGGGCACCAACCAGGAGGCGGTACGGCGCCACAACCTGGCCACGCTGCTGCGCCAGGTGCACCTCGGCGGCACGACCACCCGGGCTGAGCTGACGGCCTCGATGGGCCTGAACCGCAGCACCATCGGCGGTCTGGTCGCCGAGCTCACCAGCCTCGGCCTCCTCGACGCCGGGAGCGCACCGGTCGAGCTGGCGCGCGGAGCCGGGCGCCCGTCGGCGCAGGTCAGCCTGGCCGCCGACGGTGCGTACGTGATCGCGGTGGACATCAGCGTGCAGCAGGCCGTCGTGGCCCGGGTCGGTCTCGGCGGTGTCGTCCACGAGCGGGCCCGGGGCGCCGTGGACGCAGCCGACGAGCCGTGGCGCACCGGCACGATGATCGCCGGGCTGGTCCGGCGCGTGGTGCTCGCCGCCCCACCCGGAGCCCCCCTGCTGGGCATCGGTATCGCGATCCCCGGCCTCGTGCGGCGCAGCGACGGCCTGGTGCGGCTGGCGCCCAACCTCGGCTGGGTCGACGTCTCCCCCGGCTCGATCATCCTCGCCGCGCTCGGCCTCGACGTGCCCGTCGCGCTGGCCAACGACGCCGACCTCGGGGCCCTGGCCGAGCACGGGCGCGGGGTCGGGGTCGGCATCGACGACCTGATCTTCATCTCCGGCAACGTCGGGGTCGGGGCCGGCGTGGTGGCCGGCGGCCACCGCCTCGAGGGGGCCGGCGGCTACGCCGGTGAGATCGGGCACGTGGTGCTCGCCCCGGACGGCCGGTCGTGCCACTGCGGCAACCGCGGCTGCTGGGAGACCGAGGTCGGAGCGCACGCGATCGCCGCCGCCATCGGCTGCCCGCCGGACGCCGTGGCGTCGCTGGACGACGTCCTGGCCGGCTTCGGGACCCCGACGCCGGCGCTGCACGCCATCGGTCGGCGCCTGGGCGAGGGGCTGTCCGGGGTCGTCAACACCTTCAACCCGCGCATCGTCGTGCTCGGCGGCTACCTCGCGAACCTGTACCGCCTGGTGCCCGAGGACGTCCACGCCGGGGTCGCGAGCGCCCTTCCGGCCCCGCTGGAGTCTGTCGAGCTGGCCCTGCCGGGCCTCGGCTCCGACTCCGTCCTGCTCGGCGCGGCCGAGATGGCCCTGGCTCCCCTGCTCGACGACCCGGTCGCCGGCCTGCAGGCCGCCGTCCGGGACGCCGCCGGGGCGATCGCCGCCCAGCACGTCTCCTAGAGCGCGGCCGCGCCGGCCTCGGCCACCGCGACGTCCTGCTCGACCGAGCCCGCGCTGACCCCGACCGCGCCGACGGTCTCGCCGTCGCGCACGAGCAGGATGCCTCCGCCGAACGTCACCAGGCCGCCGCTGGTCAGCTCGAGCAGGTAGAGCTCGGCGCCCGGCTGGGTGACCTGGGAGAGCGCACCGGTCGGCAGGTTCATCATCACCGAGGTCCGGGCCTTGCGGGTCGAGATGTCGATGCTGGCCTTGATGGCGCCGTCCATGCGAGCGAACGCGACGAGGTGGCCCCCGTCGTCGACCACGGCGATGTTCATCGGCTGGCCGAGCCGCTCGGCCTTGGTCCGGGCGGCGCCGACGACGGCGTCGGCCTCGGCGAGGGTGAGGTGGTGGGACATGGTTCCTCCTGGGTGCTGAGCGGTCGGTCGGCCGTGCGGGTCCGTGCGGGTGCGGGGCGCTGCGGGGTCAGGGCTCGGGGAGCTTCAACGGGAAGCCGGTCACCAGGCGGGCCGCGTCGTGGCCCAGCCGACGGGCGCGGTCCAGGCCCACCGGCGCGGCCAGGTGCTCGAGGGGGGCGCGCGGGGGCAGCGCCCGGTGGGTCAGGCAGACACCGTCGCCGGCGATGCCGACCCCGACCTCGAGCACGGAGCGCTCCGCGGCCCGCTCGGCGAGGTCGACGCAGTCCTGGGCCGGGTGCCCGGCGCCCGGGGCGCGGGCGGTCTCGACCACGGCCGGGACCGCCTCCTCCTCCATGCCGGCCAGCACCTCGCGCAGCGTCGCCGCGCCGCCGCCGCCGCCCGGGCCGCCCAGGCCGTCCGGGCCGTCCGGGCCGGGCGCGACCAGGACCACGACCGTCGGCGGCTCGGGCCGGCTACGCACGGTCGGCCCCGACCCGCTCGAGGTAGGCCGAGACGAGTCCCGTCGCGACCGCGTTGCGCGGGCCCTCGGTGCCACGGACGTTGCCGGTGCCGCACACGATCCCGTGCGGGGCCAGGGCGTCGGCGATGAGCTCGGGGATCTCGAAGTCCAGCGCACACCCGCCCAGGAGCACGACGGACCCGATCGCGCGCAGGTCGCCGCGCGGCGCCACCCGGGCCAGGGCGCGCAGCGCGTTGACCACGAACACCCGTTCCTTGGCCGATCGACGCACCGCGCGGACCCGCTCCAGCGGGTGCCGGGTCGGGACGGGAGACAGTCCGTCCTCGCCCAGGGTGACCACCCGCGCGAAGACGGTGGCCGGGAGGGGCTCGCGGAAGAACTGTGCCGTCCCGTCCTCCAGCCGGAGGTTGAAGAAGCTCTCCACCTTTCCCAGCGGGTTCCGCTTGATCTGCTCGGCCACCTCGAGGTCGTCCAGGCCGAGCTCGGCGTCGATCAGCCGGGTGACGAGGTCTCCGGCACCGGCGACGTGGGTGGCGCGGATCTCGCCGCTCGACTCGAGCACGGCGGCGTCGGTGGAGCCGCCACCGAGGTCGAGCACCACCAGCGGGGTGTCGGCGCCCGGGGTGGTCAGCGCACCCCGGACCGCCATCTCGGCCTCGACCCCGCCGACCTGCACCCTGACCCCGGCGGCTCCCCGGCTCGCGAGCGCTTCGTGCACGGCGTCGGCCACCCGCTGCATGCCGCTGTGCCGGGTGCGCACCATGGCCGCCAGGGCCACTGCGTTCTCGAGGGCGACCTCGCCGGCCAGTCCCCCCCGTACCTCCTGCGGGACCACCGTGTCGACGGCCAGCAGGTCCCCGACCCGGACCTCGTCGAGGGCCAGGTCGGCGAGGTCGGCCATGCTCTGGCGCACCGCCGCCATCATGCCGCCGACGTTGGTGCCGGCCTCGCCGGTCGCGTCGACGAGCGGGGCGACGCGACCCAGGGCGTCCATGACCTCCGCCGCGCCCCGGCTGACGTCGACCGCGAGCGTCCGCTCGGCCCCCACCAGCCGCAGCTCGCCGGCGGCCACGACCCGGTCGGTGACGTCGCCGGACGGCGTGCGCACCACCACCGCCGAGCGGTTGCCGGTCAGGGCCCGCGCCACGGGGGCCACCGTGCGGGTCTGGTCCGCGTCGAGCCCGAAGACGGTGGCCAGGCCGTAGGCGTTCGACAGCGTCCGCACGGTTCGACCGGGCGTCGCGACCTCCACGGCGGCGAGCATCCCCAGGGGGACGGCTCCGACGCGGGAGACCTCGTCGACGACCGGCACCGGTGAGCTCAGCCGGTTCACCACGAGCACGGCGTCGTCGTTGCCGAGCACCGCGGCCGCCACCTCGACGCCCCGGGCGCCGGCCGCCTCCAGCGCCGCGGCCGTGTCCTCGAAGTCGGAGTCGCCCGGAACGACGACCACCACCGAGGAGCCCGGCTCGGCGGCCGGGAGGTCGGCCAGCGCGGTGGTGGTGCCGATCCCGAGACCTGCGCCACCGGGGGTCCGGGGGTCGTGGCCGATCATCGTCGACTCGGTGATGATCGTCTCGGTGATGGTCTCCATCGCCAGCCCGCTGATCACGGGGGTCGCCTCGTTGAGCAGGACGGTGCCGAGATGGGCCACCTCGCGCCCGGCGCGGCGCAGGGCGGCCTCCACGGCGGAGAGCACGCCGGCCACGTTGTCGACCGTGCCCTTGACGCCGGTGGTGCGGCTCAGCTGGGCCGCGAGGTGCTCGGCGACGCCCTCACCGGTGACCAGGGCGGCACTCGCCTCGGTGGTCGAGTTGCCGATGTCGACGCCGACGACGAGCTCTGCCCGGCCGGCGTCCGGGCTCGCCCGTGCCAGCTCGGGACCGGCGCCGTGGACGCCGACGCTCACGGGGCCGTGGCGAACTCGGCCGTCACCTCGACCGGCTTGGCGCCCTTCACGATCAGCTCGGTCTCCTTCAGGTGGAGCAGCGCGGCCTTGGCCTGCCAGCGTGGTCGAGCCATCTGGTCGTTGAGGGTCGGCACGGGCTCCGGCGACTCGCCCTTGGCGTACCGGGCGGCGTTGCGACCGACGTTGCGGAAGGTCTCCAGGACCATCAGCGGGGACTGCGGGAACAGCTCGAGGCTCGAGAGTCGCGGCAGGTCCCGCTGGTGGATCATCGTGGTCCCGCGCGACAGGATCCCGATCGAGATCCCCGAGCCGGACAACCGGGCTCCGGCGTGGGCCATCGCGGCGAGGTCGGCGGTGTGCCGGAACCGCACCAGCCGGGCCGCCACTCCCTGCTCCTCGATGCCGGCCAGCACCTGGCGCAGCAGCTCGGCGTGCGGGACGTCGACGATCGTGCGGCTGAAGAGGTCGGCGAACCCCGGGGCGAGGGCGATGACGACCTCGTCGCGGCGGTCGCCGCGGGCGGCCGGACCGACCTCGACCAGGCTGAGGGTCCGTGCTCCTGCTGTGATGCTCATCGTCGTCTCCTCCAGCCGGCCTCTCAGCCGACCTCGGTCTCGGGGTTCTCGGCGCTGGTGACGTGTCGCAGACGCTTCATCTGCTCCCACCGCTCGCCGCTGGGCCGGTACCCGGTACCGGGCCCGGCGTAGTCGTTGTCGTCGTTGACCGCGGAGAGCGGCACCATGTTCTTGAGGATCGCCGAGGTCTGGAGCAGGTCGCCCGAGACCCGTTGGCGCAGGACGGTGAGCAGGTTCTGGGCCATGTCGGCGAACCCGGTGGCCTCCAGGGCCTTGACCAGGTCGAGACCGGTGATGCCCCGGTCCATCACCGACTGCGCCCCCTTGAGGTCCTCCAGCACGTCGCGCGGCACGCAGTCGTTGCTGCCGTTGGCGTAGACGGCTGCGGTGATCTCGTCGTCGCGGATCCGGGGCAGGTCGAGGTGGTCGAAGACCGCCTGCAGGGCCTCGGCCGCTCGTTGCCGCGCAGCGAGGATCTCGCTCTCCCCGACGTGGCGCAGGCCGCCGTCGACCATCAGGTCGCGCTGGATGGTGTTGAAGTCGTCGAAGTCGTCGGTGTCGAGGTTGGAGCCGGCGAACATGTTGTCGTAGTTCGGCACCGCGGAGTAGCCCGAGCACACGAAGTCGGTGCCCGGCAGCAGCTGCGGCAGCAGCCGCGCCGTCCGGCGCATCGGCGAGTGCGAGAACGACTGGTCGTTGCCGGAGGCGCACTCGAGGTCGAGCGCCGAGGCGATCAGGTTCTCCGCCGCCACCGCCCGGATCCCCGACGGCACGGCACCGGGCACCCCGATGCAGGAGATCGAGCCGTTCTGCAGCCCCTGCGACCCGGCGCCCTTGGCGATGAGGATGCAGCGGATCTCCAGGTAGAGCATCGACTTGCCCTGGGCGTTGCCCATCTGAACCTCCGAGCCGGTGCCGGAGGTGAAGCGCATCTTGATGCCGCGCGAGGCGTAGGCGGAGGCCAGGAACGCCTTCGACCACGGGGTGTCGTCGCCGTCGACGAAGACCGGTTCGGTGCCGTAGACCGAGATGGTCTCGGCGTAGTTGGTGATGCCGCGCATGCCGAGCTCGAGCTCGGTGGCCTCCTCGAGCGCGCACTGGGTCAGCGGGACCTCCTCGGCCACCTGCGCACCGATGGTCTGCGCCATCGCGACCAGGGGCGCGTAGCGGACCACCCCGAGGGTCGTCTCGATCTCGGAGAAGCCGCGCAGCGCCGCCTCGGCGGCCTCGCAGGCGACCTGGAGCGGGTTGTCGCGGGCACTCGTGCAGTGAGCCTGGTTGGCGGGCGTGCGACGGGCCCGCATCTTCTGCATGCCCATCATGATCTCGACGATGTTGAGGTGGTTGGCCACGCCGAGCAGCTTGGCCGGGGTGAGGCCTGCGACGACGTCGCGCACCGTCGTCCGGGTGACCCCGGGGTCGACGATCATCCGGGCGATCTCGACGGTCTCGAGGGCCATCGCGTCGGCGGCGACAGCGGTGTTGATCGCGTGGTCGGCGATGAACTGGTCGATGAAGTCGAAGTCGGCGCGCTCGGTGCCGTCCATCTCGGCCACCACGCCGTTCTCGATGCGGATGCTGGGCGCCGGGTCGAAGGCGCTGTCCATCGCGACCATGCCCTTCTCGGGCCACTCCTCGACGAAGCCGTCGAGGTTCACCGGGCGGGCCTCGAGGGACTCGGTGCGCAGGGAGGTCCGGGCGGCGGGCGCGGACGGGGCGGTGCTGGCGGTCATGGCGTGCTCCTCACTGGTCCTCGTCGGCGAGGATGTCGCGACGCTCGTAGACGTCGGCGGCCTCGCGGACGAGGGCCGCGGCGTGCTGGGCTGAGTAGGTGGTCTCGAGGTCGTCGGCCAGGGCGAGCAGCTCTGCCTTGCTCGAGGTGTTCGGGCGGAGCGCGTTGTACATCGCCAGCACCCGCTCGTCGGGGATCGCGGTGAGCTCGGCGGCGCGGCGGAAGTTCGCCGCGAGCTGCGGGCGTCCGACGCCGTCGGCGATGCTGGCCTGCAGGCGCAGGGTGTCCGGGGTGATCCGGAGGTCCTCGTTGCTCACCTGACCGGAGACCACCCGGTCCATCGTCAGGTCCTCGAAGGACGCACCGGTCGGGGTGGTCAGCAGCTCGGGACGGTTCACGCTCAACGGGTAGTCGGTGCGGTCCAGGTCTGGCAGGGACATCGCGCTCCTTCCTCGGCGGCCCGGCGAACCGGGATCCCGCCTGTCGGTCGGGCACCCCGCCCTCGGCGTGCCCTGCTCGGGACTGTGGCACAGGTCACGTTGCAACTATGCTGCGAGGAGATCGTCGTCCCCGCGACCGCCGGAGAGTCCCGTGCGCCCACTTGTGGCTCAGTCCTGGAAGCGCTCCGCCGCGGCCGGGATCGACGCCGACCGCGCCGAGGCGCCGCTGCGGCTGGAGCGCCCCGAGCTGCTCGACTACCGCGCGAGCCACCCCCTCTCCGCGGTCTTCCCCCTCCTGTACGACGTGCTCGGGCGCGCCGCCGAGGACTCCGACTGCGTCATGGCGGTCGGCGACGACCGCGGGCAGCTGCTGTGGGTGTGCGGCCGCCCCGGCGTGCTGCGCCGCGCCGAGGGGATCAACTTCGTGGAGGGCACCGACTGGGCCGAGTCCCTCATCGGCACCAACGCCCCGGGCACCGCGCTGCGGCTCGACGCGCCCGTGCAGATCAGCTCGCGGGAGCACTTCAACGTCGCCTACAAGCCGTGGTCGTGCGCGGCCGCACCGATCCACCACCCCGGGACGGGGCGGATCCTGGGCGTGGTCGACGTGACGGGCGGCGACGTCGTCGACCTGCCGCAGACCCTGGCGCTGGTGCGTTCGGTGGCCCGGATGGCCGAGTCCGAGCTCGGCCGGCTGGACCTCGAGCGACGCCTCGTCGAGCGCGAGCGTGCCGCGCCGACCCGCGAGCGTGGGGCGCGCGGCACCCGGCGCGGCGGCCGGGGCACGCTGTGGTTGCGCGGCCTGGGCCGTCCCGACTGCGAGGTCGAGCTGGGCGGGCGCACCGTCCGCCTGAGCCGGCGTCATGGCGACGTCATGACGGTGCTGGCGGACGCGCCGCAGGGCGTGAGCGCCGACCGCCTCGCGGCGGAGGTCTACGACGAGCAGGTCCAGCCGTCCACGACCCGCGCCGAGATCGCCCGGCTGCGGGCGATCCTGGGCCCCGACGTGCTCGCCTCGCGTCCCTACCGCCTCCGCCTCGAGGTCCGGGCCGACTGGCTCGACGTCGGGGCGGCGTTGCGGGAGGGACGCCTGGCCGAGGCGGTGCGGCTCTACCAGGGTCCGTTGCTGCCGGCCTCGGACTCCCCCGGCGTCGTGCGTCGGCGCGACCGGCTCGAGCGTGACCTGATCACGGCCACCCTCGCCTCGGAGGACGCCGACCTGCTCGCGGCTGCCACCCGGACCTCCTGGGGGGCCGACGACCTGGCGCTCGCGGAGCGCCAGGCGGCGCTGCTCGGCACCGACTCGCCGCTGCGCCTGGCGGCACTGACCGAGGTCCGTCGGCTGCGCATCGAGTACGGGCTGGAGCCCGCGCCGGGCCGCCCGCCGCTCTCACGCTCGCGGATCGGACGCCTGTGACGGCTCCCCGTCCCGGCTGAGCGGCCCCTCGCCCGTCGCTCCGAACGGGTGGGTGCCGTCGAAGACCGGCTCCAGCGAGCGCTCCGCGGCGCCGAGCGCCGCCGCCGTGATGCCCAGACGTCCCGGCCGCAGCTCGGGGCGGACCTGCACCGGCGAGGCCAGCAGCGCGTCGAGCGAGGCGCGCGCGGGGTCGAGCACGTGGTCCCCGAGCACCGCGAAGTAGCCGCCGAGCACCACCAGCTCGGGGTCCAGGACGTTGACCAGGACCGAGAGACCGACGCCGAGCTCGTGACCCACCCGGGCCAGGCCCCGGCGGACCCCGGCGTCGGTGCCGGCCCGCTCGGCCACCGCCTCGGCGGAGGCCAGCGGCGTCTCCAGCTCGCCCATCCCGACGGCGGCGAGCATGGCGTGCAGTCCGACGGCGGCCTCCCAGCACCCGCTGCGTCCGCAGCCGCAGCGCGCCTCGGGGCCGGCCAGGGGCAGGTGGCCGACCTCGCCGGCGAAGCCTGCTCCTCCGCGAAGGGGCCGCCCGTGCACCAGGATGCCGGCCCCGATCCCGACGGTGCCGGTCAGGTAGAGGGCGTGCTCGACCTGCTGCGCGGCGCCGTGCCGGGCCTCGGCCCGCGCGGCGCAGTCGGCGTCGTTGCCCACCCGCACGGTGGTCCGGCCGCCCAGCGACTCGCCCAGCGCGCGGGAGACGGTGCGAGCCGGCTCTTGGGGCGGCAGGTCGAGGTTGGGCGTCCAGGCGACCGTGCGCTCGTCCGCGCGCACCAGGCCGGGCAGCGCGACCGTGGCCCCGACGACCTCAGCGGCTCCGGGGCGCAGCAGGTCCCCGACCTCGCGCACCAACCGGTCCAGGTCGGCCAGCCCGCGCCCCGGCTCGACGGGCCGGGTGTGGACGAACCGCTCGTGACCGGACAGGTCGACCACCGAGGCGGCCACGTAGTCCACGTTGAGCTCGAAGCCGATCCCCAGGTGGTGGTGACCCGCGAGGGCCACCGGACGGCCGGGGCGCCCGCGCGCCGGGGCGGCGTCCCCCGGCGCGGCGGCGACCACCTCGGCCGCCTCGAGGACGGCGACGATCACCCCGACGGTGGCCTTGGAGAGCCCCGTCCGCGCGGCCAGCGTCGCCCTGCTGGCAGGGCCCTGGTCGCGCAGGGAGCGCAGCACCACCGAGGTGTTGACCCGGCGTAGACCCTCGGTGGTCCCGGCGCCCCCCGTGCCGACCATGCCGACCATGCCGACCGTGCTCAGCCGCGCACGCCGTACAGGTGCTCCAGAGCCAGCTGGTCGAGCCGCTCGAAGCCCATGCCGCGCACGGCGAGGGCCTCGATGTCGGGGTCTGCCTCGGCGCGCAGCTCGGCCCAGGTCTCGCCCTCGGCGAGGGTCGGGACGGCCAGCTCGGGCACCCGCGCGGCGGCGAGGGCCTCGTGGACGTCGGGGTCGGCGCGGAAGGCTCGCACCTTGTCGCGCAGGACCAGGTAGTTGGTCATGCACGCCTGCGCCGAGGCCCACACGCCGTCCTCGTCCTCGGTGCGGGACGGCTTGAAGTCGAAGTGCACCGGACCGTCGTAGCCTCCGGCCAGCAGGGTGTCGACGACCCAGAAGGCGCCGCGCACGTTGCCGGCGCCGAAGCGCAGGTCCTGGTCGAACTTCGGGCCGTTCTGCCCGTTGAGGTCGATGTGGAACAGCTTGTCGGACCACAGTGCCTGCGCGTAGCCGGCCGCCGCGTTGACGCCGGCCATCTCCTCGTGACCGATCTCGGGGTTGACGCCCACCAGCTCGGGTCGCTCGAGCTGGTCGATGAAGGCGAGCGCGTGGCCCACCGTGGGCAGGAGGATGTCGCCGCGTGGCTCGTTCGGCTTGGGCTCGATCGCGAAGCGGAGGTCGTAGCCCTGCTCGACGACGTAGTCGCCCAGCAGGTCGAAGCCCTCCTTGTAGCGGTCCAGGGCCACGCCGACGTCCTTGGAGGCGCCGAACTCCGCGCCCTCACGACCGCCCCAGCACACGTAGATCTTCGCGCCGAGCTCGGCGGCCAGGTCGATGTTGCGCATCACCTTGCGCAGCGCGAACCGGCGCACCGCGCGGTCGTTGGAGGTGAAGCCACCGTCCTTGAAGACGGGGTGGGTGAACAGGTTGGTCGTCGCCGTCGTCACGACCAGGCCGGTCTCGGCCAGGCCCTTGCGGAAGCGCTCGATGATGGCCTGGCGGGAGGAGTCGTCGCTGCCGAAGGGGATGAGGTCGTCGTCGTGGAAGTTGACGCCGTAGGCGCCCAGCCCGGCCAGCTGCTCCAGCGCGTGGACCGGGTCCATCGCGGGACGGGTGGCCTCCCCGAAGGGGTCTCGGCCCTGCCAGCCGACGGTCCACAGACCGAAGGAGAAGTGGTCCTCGGGAGTCGGGGTGGGGATGCTCATGGTGTCGCCTCTCGCTCGGTGGTGGTGGGTCGGGCCCGGCCCAGTGGTTCGGGGCAGTGGTTCGGGGCGGTGGTTCAGGGCGGTGGTTCAGGACGAGGTGGCGGTGCGCTCACGACCAGGTGGCGGTGCGCTCACGACCAGGTGGCGGTGCGTTCACGCAGCGCGGCATAGGCCGCGCGCAGCGTCGGGTCGGCCGGGGGCGCGGTCAGGGTGGTCGTCTCGCCGGCGGGCCAGTGCGGCGGCTCGGCGGTGCCGGCCAGCGCCCACGCCGCTTGGCGCGCCGCTCCCAGAGCGACGTACTCCCCCGCCGGCGGCAGCAGGACCGGGTGGCCGAGCACGGCCGGTGCCAGCGCCTGGACGGCCGGGCTGCGGGTGGCACCCCCGACCATCAGCACCCGGGCCGGGGGTTGCCCGGTCTCGGCCACGAGCCGGTCGACCGCGTCGGCCAAGGAGCACAGCAGCGCCTCGACGGCGGCGCGGGCCAGGTCGGCGCGGGTGGTGCTCTCGCGCAGCCCGGACCAGGTGCCGGTGGCGCCAGGACGGTCCGGTGAGCGCTCGCCCCCGTAGTAGGGCGAGAAGCAGACGCCGCCGGCGCCGGGGGTGGACTCGAGCGCGAGCCGGGAGAGACCGGCGTGGTCCACGCCGAGCCAGGCGGCCTGGAGGTCGAGGATCCGCGCGGCGTTGAGGGTGGTGACCATCGGCAGGAAGCCACCCGCGGCGGCGGCGAAACCGGTGACCGTGCCGGTGCCGTCGGCGACGGGGGTGGCGCTCACGCAGGACGCGACGCCGGAGGTGCCGATCGAGATCAGCACGTCGCCGGGCTGCAGCCCCATGCCCAGGGCGGCGGCCATGTTGTCGCCGGTACCGGCTCCGAGGACGGCGCCGGTGCCCGTGAGCGCAGCGGCCTCGCCCGCCGGCGCGATCCGCGGCAGGGCCGGCTCGTGGCCGAGCGCCGCCGCGGCCAGGTCGGGCCGCCAGGTTCCGCGCGCGGTGTCCAGGTAGCCCGTGCCGGAGGCGTCGCCGCGGTCGGTGAAGGCCTCGGTGCCGGGCGCGGCGAGGTGCAGCGAGACGTAGTCGTGGGGCAGCAGGACCCGGGCGACCCGGGCCGCGGCGTCGGGCTCGTGGTCGCGCAGCCACCGGAGCTTGCTCGCGGTGAAGGAGGCGACCAGCACGCTGCCGACGGCGTCCGCGCAGGCCTGGGGTCCGCCCATCTCCTCGACGAGGTCGCGTGCAGCACCAGCGGAGCGGGTGTCGTTCCAGAGCAGGGCGTCGCGCACCGGATCGCCGGCTCCGTCCAGGGCGACCATCCCGTGCTGCTGGCCGCCCACCGCGATCGCCTCGGCGCGCTCGAGCAGACCCTCGGTGGCCTGGTCGACCGCTGAGCGCCACGCCCGGGGGTCGACCTCGGTGCCGCCGGGATGGGGCGCCGAGCGCTCCGCGACGACGCGACCGTCGGCAGCGTCGACCAGGACGGCCTTGGTGGACTGGGTGGAGGAGTCGATCCCCATGACGAGTGTCACAGTCCCTATTAAGTACGAGACTCGTACTTAAGTCAAGACCTCCGTCGAGATGGCCGTTCCTGCGCCTCGAGGTGGCCGCCGCCGCGACCCCCCACCACCCGTCCGGTGCGGGGCGCCCTGCGTACGGTGGCGCCATGAGCCAAGACGGTGACATCTACTCCGAGGACCAGCTCTCCCGCGAGGACGCCCTCGCCGGGACGGAGGGCGAGGTGGCGGACGAGCTCGACCGCGGGTACTCCCCGCCCGAGCGTCCCTCGGGCAACCTGCGCCACGGCACGACGACGGCCGAGGTCCTCGAGGGCGAGAGCTTCGAGGAGCGCCTCGAGCAGGAGGTGCCCGAGGAGGACCCCTACGTGGCGGCCGCCGCCGAGGACCCCGCCGACATCGACGACGGGGAGGTCGGCGACGAGCGGGCCGGTCGCCTGGTCGCCCCCGACCAGGGCCTGGGCGAGGACACCGAGGCGGCCCTGCTCGGCGACGACGCCGGCATCGACGGTGCGTCCGCCTCGGCCGAGGAGGCAGCGGTCCACGTCATCCCCGAGGGTGACGAACCACTCTAGGCAGGTGCGCGACACACGACGCCCCGTGGTCCTACGCTGCAGGCACGCTCCCGCCGACTGCTTGACGAAGGATTGAGACATGGCCGACGTCGCCGCTCAGCTCACCAAGGTCCCCCGGTTCGCCGACCTCTCCCGCAAGGACCTCAAGCGCCTCGCGGCGAAGGGTCGCGTGGTCCACCTGCCCTCGCAGTGGTCCCTGATGTCGGAGACGACGCCGGCCGACAAGGCCTACGTCATCCTCTCGGGCACCTGCGAGGTGCGGCACCAGGGCAAGGTGCTGGCCACCATCGGCCCCGGCGACATCGTCGGTGAGGTCGGGATCCTGGAGAAGAAGCTGCGCACGGCGGCCGTCGTGTCCATGTCCGAGCTCGAGGTCGTCCACTTCACCCGCGAGGACCTCGCCGCCCTCGTCGAGGAGATCCCGGCGCTCGGCGCCGCCCTGCGTGCGACCGCGAAGTCGCACGAGGACCAGCAGGGCTGAGCCTCAGGCCGCCTGCGCGGGCTGCTCGGTCCGTCAGCTCGGGGTCCCCCCGAGCGCCAGCTCAGTCGTCGTCGTCCTGGTCGAGCACGACCTCGACCTCGAAGCCCTCCGAGCTCTCCAGGTAGAGCGCCACGTGCTGGTCGCCGCCGGCGTGCGGGTAGCGGTCGGCGAACAGCTCGTGCCAGCCGTGCGCTGACGACTCGGCACGCAGTCGGTCCAGACGGGACCGGCTGCCGATGCTCAGGGCGAGGTGGTTCAGGCCCGGGCGATGCCGGTCCAACGGCGCGTCGACCTGGTCGGGCGAGCGCTCGAGGAAGACATAGGTCCCATCGCAGGCCCGCCACGAGGACCCCGGGAGGTCGATCTCCCAGGCCAGCTCGCCCAGCAGCCACCCCCACTCGTCGGCCGCCACGGCGACGTCGCTGACCCACAGGTCGAGATGGTGGACGGCTCGCCTCATGCCAGGACCGTACGCCCTCGGCTCACTCCCACTCGATGGTGCCGGGCGGCTTCGAGGTGATGTCCAGCGCGACCCGGTTGACCTCGTCGACCTCGTTGGTGATCCGGGTCGAGATCCGCTCGAGCACGTCGTAGGGCAGCCGCGCCCAGTCGGCGGTCATCGCGTCCTCGCTCGTGACCGGACGCAGCACCACGGGGTGGCCGTAGGTTCGGCCGTCGCCCTGGACGCCCACCGAGCGGACGTCGCCGAGCAGGACCACCGGGAACTGCCAGATGTCGCGGTCGAGCCCGGCGGCGGTCAGCTCCTCCCGGGCGATGGCGTCCGCTGCGCGCAGGATGTCGAGGCGCTCACGCGTGACCTCGCCGATGATCCGGATGCCCAGCCCCGGACCGGGGAAAGGGTGGCGCCAGACGATCTCGGCCGGCAGGGCGAGCTGTTCGCCGACCAGACGCACCTCGTCCTTGAACAGCGTGCGCAGCGGCTCGACGAGCTCGAAGCGCAGGTCGTCGGGCAGCCCGCCGACGTTGTGGTGGCTCTTGATCGTCGAGGTGCCGGCTCCCCCGCCGGACTCGACCACGTCGGGGTAGAGCGTGCCCTGGACCAGGAAGGCCACGGTGTCGGCGTCCTCACCGGTGACGGCGTCGCCGAGGATGTCGGCCTCGGCGGCCTCGAAGACCCTGATGAACTCACGCCCGATGATCCTGCGCTTCTCCTCGGGGTCGCTGACCCCGGCCAGGGCTCCGAGGAACCGCTCCTCGGCGTCGACGACGACGAGGTCCGCGCCGGTCGCGGCGACGAAGTCCCGCTCGATCTGCTCGGTCTCGCCCTGGCGCATCAACCCGTGGTCCACGTAGACGCAGGTCAGCCGGTCGCCGATCGCGCGCTGCACGAGCGCGGCGGCCACCGCCGAGTCGACACCGCCCGAGAGCCCGCAGATGGCCTTCCCGCGCTCCCCGATCTGCTCCTGGATCGCGGCGATCTGGTCCTCGACGATGTTGAGCATGGTCCAGGTCGGGCGGCAGCCGGCGATGTCGTGCAGGAAGTGCTCCAGCACGGCCTGGCCGTGCTCGGAGTGCATCACCTCGGGGTGCCACTGGACGCCGGCGATGCGGCGCTCGACGTCCTCGAAGGCCGCCACGGTGGCCCGCGGCGACCGGGCGTTGACGGTGAAGCCGTCGGGGGCCACGATCACCTCGTCGCCGTGCGACATCCAGGACACGAGCTCGTCCGGGACCCCCTGCAGGAGGGTGCCGGGGTCGAGCACGGAGACGGTCGTGCGGCCGTACTCGCGCTGGCCGGTGTGCGCCACCTCGCCGCCGAGGGCTGCGGCCATGGCCATGAAGCCGTAGCAGATCCCGAAGACCGGGACCCGTCCGTCGAGCAGCGTCGGGTCGAGCACCGGCGCGCCCGGGGTGTAGACCGAGGCCGGGCCTCCGGACAGGATGACCGCCTTCGGGCCGCGCGCCAGGATCTCCTCCACCGGCATGGTGTGGGGGACGATCTCGGAGTAGACCTTGGCCTCCCGCACCCGCCGTGCGATCAGCTGGGCGTACTGGGCGCCGAAGTCGACCACCAGCACGAGGTCGTGGTCGGTCGCCTGCGTCATGCGTGGGCCTCTCGGGAGCTCTCGGCGGAGGGCTCATCGTATCGGCCGCATGCGTCAGGACCCGACCGGGAGGAGGGAAGGTCGGGCCCTGACGGTCCCGGCGGCGTCACGACGCCGAGACGAGGACCCGACCGTTCGGAGGGAACATCACAAGCCGGGCCCGACCTTCCAACGAGGTACCCCCCAGGGCGTTACGCCCGAATCTCGAGAAGTCTGACGAAGGCGGTTCGTCGTCGTGCGCGGTGTCTCGAGGCTCTACGCCTTGAACGTTCTGCACGCCTTACGCACTCCTCGACCTCCGTGCTAGGAGACGCCCACGATCGGCAGCCGCAGGGCTCCTGGGGCGTCGGCGGGCACCACCGGGTGCCGGGGCGCCACCGGCTGGAGCCGCTCGTAGTCCTCGGTCAGGGCTGGCCTCGGGTCCGGCTCGCCCTTGTTCGGCCACAGCGACATCGCGCGCTCGGCCTGGGCGGTGATCGTCAACGACGGGTTGACGCCGAGGTTCGCCGTGATCGCCGAGCCGTCCGAGACGTGGAGCCCGGGGTGGCCGTACACGCGCTGGTAGGGGTCGACGACGCCGGTCTCAGGTGACTCGCCGATGGTGCACCCGCCGAGGAAGTGGGCGGTGAGGGGGCGGTTGAAGGGCTCACCGATCGAACCGCCGGCGCGCCCGCCCATCACCGCGGCCATGTGCCGCACCGCGGTGTTGCCGACCGGGATCCAGGTCGGGTTCGGGACGCCGTGGCCCTGGCGCGAGGTCAGGTAGCGACGCTTCGTGCCGGGGACGGCGCGGGTGTAGGTGGTGATCGAGTTGTCGAGGCTCTGCATGACCAGGGCGATGACGGTGCGCTCCGACCAGTGGCGCAGGTCGTAGAGGTCCAGCAGGCTGGCGCGCTGCCTCCACAGCTCACCGAGCCAGGTCCGCCAGCGAGTCGTCGGTCCGTCGCCGTCGGTGAGCACCGTCTGCATCAGCGACATGACGTTGCTGCCGGGCCCGTAGCGGCACGGCTCGACGTGGGTGTCGGCGTCGGGGTGGAAGCTGGAGGTGATCGCGATGCCCTGGCTGTAGTCGGTCGAGGCGTCCGGGGCGATCGCCCCGAGGATCGACTCGGAGTTGGTGCGCGAGAGGTGGCCCAGGCGCTGCGAGAGGTGGGGCAGGTGCCCCTCGTCGCGCATGCGGTGCAGGAGCCGCTGGGTGCCCAGCGCAGACGCGGCGAAGACGACCTGGCCGGCGCTGAGGACCCGCCGGGAGCCCTCGGAGGGGCGCTTGGCCTTGGTGAAGCGCACGTGCACGTCGTACCCGCCGTCCTCGCGGGGCGCGACACGCGTCACCGTGGTCAGCGGCATCACCCTGGCGCCGTGCTGCTCGGCGAGGAACAGGTAGTTCTTGACCAGGGTGTTCTTGGCGTTGTGGCGGCAGCCGCTCATGCACGAGCCGCAGCCGATGCACGTGCGGCGCTGCGGGCCGACCCCGCCGAAGTAGGGGTCGGCGACGTCCTGGCCGGGCTCGGCGTCGGGTCCGCCGAAGAAGACGCCGACCGGGGTGGGCCCGAAGGTGTCGGCCACGCCCATCTCCCCCGCCACCTTCTCCATCACCTCGTCGGCGGGGGTGCGCAGCGGGTTGTCGACCACGCCGAGCATCCGCTTGGCCTGGTCGTAGAACGGTGCCAGCTCCGAACGCCAGTCGGTGATGTGACCCCACTGCGGGTCGCTGTAGAAGGCCGCCTTGGGCTCGTAGAGGGTGTTGGCGTAGACCAGCGACCCGCCGCCGACGCCCGCGCCGGAGACGATCATGCAGTCCTTGAGCGCGTCGACGCGCTGGATGCCGTAGCAGCCGAGCTCGGGGCGGAAGAGGTACTTGCGCAGGTCCCAGGAGGTCTCGGCGAAGTCGTCGTCCTCGAAGCGGGCGCCGGCCTCGATCACCCCGACGGAGTAGCCCTTCTCGACCAGGCGCAGCGCGGCCACGGATCCACCGAAGCCGGAGCCGATGACCAGGACGTCGTAGTCGGTGGCCACCTCAGGCCCGACCCAGCTTCTTGAGCAGGCGCAGGTTGGCGCTCATCAGCCGCGCGTAGCCCTGGTCGGACATGCCGAGCATCGGGGCGAGGCGGAGGCCGCGCTGCGTCGCCACCGACTGCGACTCGGTGTAGCGGTGGATGCCCTCGGCGCCCTGGCGTCGACCCATCCCGGACTGGCCCATGCCGCCCATCGGGGAGTCGATCGAGGCGAAGGTGGCCCCGAAGGCCTCGTTGATGTTCACCGAGCCGCAGCGGATGCGAGCGGCGAGCTCGCGGGCGCGCCGGCCGTCCTGGCTGTAGATGGCGGCGTTCAGCCCGTACTCCCCGGCGTTGGCGCGGTCGACGGCGTCGGCCTCGTCGTGGAAGCGGTAGAGCGCGATCACCGGGCCGAAGGTCTCCTCGCCGAAGCAGGTCATCTCCGGGGTGACGCCCTCGAGGACGGTCGGCTCGTAGACGTAGGGCCCGAGGTCGGGGCGGTGGCGTCCGCCGGTCAGCACCCGGGCTCCCTTGGCCCGGGCGTCCTCGACGTGGGCGGTCACGGTCTCGAGCTGCTCGGCGGAGATCAGCGAGCCCATGTCGGTGCCCCACCCGAGGGTCGCGCCGAGGCTCATCGCCCGGGTACGGGCGACGAAGCGCTCCACGAAGCGGTCGTAGACGTGGTCGGCGACGAACATCCGCTCCATCGCCACGCAGAGCTGACCGGCGTTGGAGAACGAGGCCCGGACCGCGCCCTCGGCGGCCTTCTCGAGGTCGGCGTCCCGCAGGACGAGCATCGGGTTCTTGCCGCCGAGCTCGAGGGAGCACCCGATCAGCCGCTCGGCGCAGCGTCCCGCCACGCTCCGGCCGGTGCGCGTCGACCCGGTGAAGCAGACGTAGTCGGCGCGGTCGACGATCGAGGTGCCGGTGCGGGAGCCGGGCCCGGCCACGACCTGCCACAGGTCCCGCGGGAAGCCGGCCTGCTCGAGCAGCTCGGCGCCGAGCAACGCGGTGAGCATGGTGTGGGCGTCGGGCTTGGCGACGACGGCGTTGCCGGCCATCAGCGCCGGCAGCCCGTCGCACAGCGCCATCGTGAAGGGGTAGTTCCACGGCGAGATGATGCCGACGACACCCTTGGCGAGCCGATTCTCCTCGACGCGGGTCAGACCCGGGACGACGCCCCGTCGACGTCGGGTGACCAGGTGGCGGTGCGCGGTGCGGGCGTAGTAGCGCGCGGTGAGGGCGACGTGCATCGGCTCGTCGAAGGCGTGCTTGCGCGCCTTGCCCGACTCCCAGACGATCAGGTCCAGGATCTCCTCCTGCCGCCGCATCACGAGGTCGTGCAGGCGCAGCATGATCGCGGACCGCTCGCGCAGCGACGTGGCGGACCACTCCTGCTGCGCCTGCCGCGCCCGCCGGAAGGCCTCGACGACGTCGGCCTCGCTGGACTGCGGCACGTGGGCCAACGGGGCCCCGTTGACCGGCGACGTCAGGGCCACCGTCTCGCCGCTCGTGGCCAGGATCCGGTCCGTCAGCGACCGCACGTAGTCAGGCTCCAGCGCGTAGGAGGCGCGCGGGTCGTGCTCGGGGTCGCGGGGCCCGTCCACCACCGGGTCACCAGCAGCGGAGGAGGAGGGGTCGGGGACGGTCATGGGCAGAGACTAAGGTGACCGCCAGGCCCGGATCTACCCTCCGGTAACAACCGTGAGATTGGACACGGACGGCGCGGATGTCAAGCAGTCCGGAAGGCCCGTTCCGGCATCGTGCCGGCCGGCGGCGCGCTTGCTGTGGCGCTCAGCCGGGCAGCACCGACGAGGCTCTCGCGGCGCTCGGGCGAGAGGGCCTCCTCGACCACGTGACGGGTCGCCCCCGCGTCGGGGGCGTGCAGCATCCGACGCTCATGGCCGGCCGCGGCGCAGACCCAGCCGACGTGGTGGACGCGGCGCCCGGGCCGGGCGAAGAAGTACAGGTCCCCGACCTCGACAGCCTCGAGATCCACGGCCTGCAAGGCCTCGGCCTGGTCGAAGGCGTCCCGGGGCAGCCGCACGCCGTGCGCCCGGGCGACCGCGTGCACCAGACCCGAGCAGTCGACCCCGTCGGCGCTCAGACCGCCCCACAGGTAGGGCGTCCCCAGGTAGGCGCGGGCTGCCGCGACGAGGGAGGCGCCGTCGACCGCCCCGGACGCAGGCGACGGGAGGAGGGTGGCCGGGAAGGGCGGCTCGTCGGCGATCGCCTCGAGGTGGTTGGTCTGCACCCAGCCGGGGTACCCGCCCGGATCGAGCGACGAGGGCTGCCAGGGCGCCAGCACCCTGCTCCACTCCTCGACCTCCTCGAGGGCCACGACGGGCTCGCCCGGCAGCAGCTGGGTGACCTGCTCGCCCTCGTGCCCCGGAGAACGACGGACTGGAGTGAGGGTGCGTGCAACCGTCGCCATCCTTCGATCCTGACAGATCCGGCAACAACGTATCGGTCGGCCGCACGGATAGTCCCTGACGGAATGGTCGCTCTACACGCGGATTCGCGACCATTCCGTCAGGGACTATCCCGGCGGGCGCGCTCCCTCAATCCGCTGACCCCGAGACCTGGGCCAGGGGCGAGCACGACGGCGTCGCGCTCGTAGGTCGGCCCGCCGACGTAGGGCGTGGCGGCGCACCACCAGGCGGCGTCGAGGTCGGCGGTCTCGGTGGTGCCGACGGCGGCCACCACCGAGGCGGCCGCCCCGACGCCGAGGTGGGCCTCCATCATCGATCCGACCATGGTCCCCAGGCCGTGACGGCGGGCGACGTCGAGCAGCTCGAGCGCGGGGCTGATCCCGCCGCACTTCGCCAGCTTGACGTTGACCAGGTCGCAGGCGCCGAGGCGGAGAAGCGCCACGAGGTCCTCGAGGTCGACCAGGGACTCGTCGGCCATCACCGGGGTGTCGACATGGGCGGTGACGTGGGCCAGCCCGAGCAGGTCACGAGCCGGGACCGGCTGCTCGACCAGGGCGACGTCGAGGCCGGCGTCCTCGATCGCGCGCACCACCCGTACCGCCTGGTGGGCGTCCCAGCCCTGGTTGGCGTCGAGGCGCAGGGCGATGCCGGGCCCGACCGCGGCCCGCACGGCGCGCACCCGCTCCACGTCGGTCGCCGCGTCGGTACCGACCTTGAGCTTCAGCGTGACGAACCCGTCGGCCACCCGGGCCAGGGCCGCCTCGGCCAGCGTCTCTGGCTCCCCCGCGCTGAGCGTCACGTCGGTGCGGACCCGCAACGACCCGGCCGGAGCGTCGAGGCCGGCGTACGCCGCCAGGTGGGCCGCGAGGCTGAGCCCCGCCCGCCGGGCGGCCAGGTCGTGCAGGGCGGTGTCGACCGCCATCCGGGCCCCGGCGTTGCCGGCCACGCAGCCCTGGAGCAGCGGTCCGGCGACCCGCGGGTCGCTCGGGGCGCCGAGCAGCGCGGCGGCCACCGGTCCCTCCACGCAGGCCGTCACCCCCGCGAGCGAGTCCCCGGTGATGCGCCAGGCCTGGGGCGCCTCCCCCCACCCGCAGAGGCCGTCGCTGTCGACGACCTCGACGACCACGGCCTCGACGGTGCTCGTGCGGCGCACGGCGGTGACGAAGGGGGTGTGCAGGCCCACCACGACCGGACGCGCCTCGATCCGGGCGATCCGGGTCACGGCGTCTGCAGCGGTCGCCCGGCGCGCTCCTCCAACCTCGCCCAGGCGCGGGCCGCGACGCGCGCCACGAGCGCGTCGCCCGCGGACTCCGAGGCACCGTGCCGGGTCAGCACCACGAGCACGAACGGCGGGTGGTCGTCGGGGCGGACCAGGGCGACGTCGTGGGTCACCCCGCCGATCCAGCCGGTCTTGTTGGCGACCACCACGCCTGCAGGCAGTCCGGCCGGGATCCCGTCGCGGTAGGTCTGGGCCAGCAGGTCGGCCTCGACGGCGGCCATCGCCGCAGGACCACCCAGGCGTCGCGAGGCGATGCCGGCGACCAGCAGCCCGAGGTCGCGCGCGGCGACGATGTTCTCGAGCCCGGCCTCACGTGCGGGGACGTCCTCGATGCCGCGCGCCACGACCGTCCGCTCGCAGCAGCCGGCCTCCTCGAGCACCTCGGCGACGGCGGCCAGCCCCACCTGTTCGAGGACGAGGTTGCTGGCCAGGTTCCCCGACCGGACCACGGCGCGCCGCAGGAGCGTCCGCAGGACCTGGTCGGCGCCCCGCTCGGCCCAGGTCTCGGGGTCCTGGTCCCGCGCCGGGTCCATGGTGAACCGGGCCCCGGGCACGACCGAGTCGAAGTCTTCGTGGACCCGCACGCCCGCGTCGAGATCGAGCACCCCCTGCTCGTGGAGCCGGTGGGCGGCCACCGCCAACGGCAGCTTGACGGTGCTGGCGGCCAGGTGGGGCGCGCGGTCCTCGTGCGCCCACCACGTCTGTCCCTCGATGCTGCCCATCCAGGCCGACAGCGCGCGGGAGGTCGGAGGACGCCCGGCCACCTCAGCCGCCGTCGGGCGGTGCGCAGCACCCGAGGTCACTCGACGACGACCTCGACCCGCTGGAACTCCTTGAGGTCGGTGTAGCCCGTCGTCGCCATCGAGCGGCGCAGGGCCCCGATCAGGTTCATCGTGCCGTCGGCCACCCGCGAGGGACCGAACAGGATCTCCTCCAGGGTGCCGACCCGGTCGAGCTCGACGCGCTGGCCGCGCGGCAGCTCGGCGTGGTGGGCCTCGCCTCCCCAGTGGAATCCTCCCCCGGGGGCGTCGGTGGCCCGCGCGAAGGGCGAGCCGACCATGACGGCGTCGGCACCGCAGGCGATGGCCTTCGCGATGTCACCCGAGCGCCCGATCGAGCCGTCGGCGATCACGTGGACGTAGCGCCCGCCGGACTCGTCGAGGTAGTCGCGGCGCGCCGCGGCGACGTCGGCGACCGCGGAGGCCATCGGGACCGCCACCCCGAGCACGGTGCGCGTGGTGTGCGCCGCACCGCCGCCGAAGCCGACCAGCACCCCGGCCGCGCCGGTGCGCATCAGGTGCAGCGCTGCCTGGTGGGTCGCGCACCCGCCGACCACGACCGGCACGTCGAGCTCGTAGATGAACTCCTTGAGGTTCAGCGGCTCGGCCTGGCTGGAGACGTGCTCGGCGCTGACGGTGGTGCCGCGGATGACGAACATGTCGACGCCGGCGTCGACGACGACCTTCGCGAACTCCTTGGTCCGCTGCGGCGAGAGCGACCCCGCGACCGTGACCCCGGAGGCCCGGATCTCGCGCAGCCGCTCGGTGATCAGCTCGGGGCTGACCGGGGTCGCGTAGATCTCCTGCATGCGCGTGGTCGCCTGGGTGCCGCGCAGCGCGGCGACCTCCTCGAGCAGGGGCATCGGGTCCTCGTAGCGCGTCCACAGCCCCTCGAGGTTGAGCACGCCGAGGCCGCCGAAGCGACCCAGCGCCACCGCGGTCTCCGGCGACATGACCGAGTCCATCGGGGCCGCGAGGACCGGGAGCGTGAACCGGTAGGCGTCGATCTGCCAGTCGATGCTCACCTCCTCCGGGTCGCGCGTGCGCCGGGAGGGCACGATCGCGACGTCGTCGAAGGAGTAGGCGCGACGGGCTCGCTTGGCCCGCCCGATCTCGATCTCGGTCACGGCGACAGCCTAGACGTTGGACCGCCGGTCGCCCGTGCTCGCCCGGGCCGCCGCCGGGTCGCCGCCTCGGGCCCGTCGAGGCTCAGCGTCCGCTGTAGTTCGGGGCCTCGACGGTCATCTGCACCCCGTGCGGGTGGCTCTCCTGCAACGAGGCCTGGGTGATCCGCACGAAGCGGCCCTTGTCCTGCAGCTCGGGGACGGTCCGCGCGCCGATGTAGAACATCGACTGGCTGAGACCGCCGACCAGCTGGTGGGCCACCGCCGACAGCGGACCGCGGAAGGCGACCTGGCCCTCGATGCCCTCCGGGACGATCTGGTCGTCGCTGGTGACCTCGGCCTGGAAGTAGCGGTCCTTGGAGTAGGACTTCTTGCCCCGGCTCGACATGGCCCCCAGCGAGCCCATGCCGCGGTAGGCCTTGTACTGCTTGCCGTTGACGAAGACCAGGTCGCCGGGCGACTCCTCGCAGCCGGCCAGCAGCGAGCCCACCATCACCGCGTCGGCGCCGGCGACGAGCGCCTTGGCGATCTCCCCGGAGTGCTTCATGCCGCCGTCGGCGATCACCGGGATGCCGGCCGGCCGGCACGCCAGGGACGCCTCGTAGACCGCCGTCACCTGCGGCACGCCGACGCCGGTCACCACGCGGGTGGTGCAGATCGAGCCGGGACCGACGCCGACCTTGACGGCGTCCGCCCCGGCGTCGACGAAGGCCTGGGCGCCCTCGCGCGTGGCGACGTTCCCCCCGATGACCTGCACGTCGCGGGTCGCCGGGTCGCTCTTGAGCCGGGCCACCATGTCGAGCAGCAGCCGGACGTTGCCGTGGGCGGTGTCGGCGACGAGCACGTCGACGCCGGCCTCCACCAAGGTGGTGGCCCGGAGCCAGGCGTCGCCGAAGTAGCCGATGGCGGCACCCACCATGAGCCGGCCGTGGGCGTCGTTCGAGGCGTGCGGGAACTGCTCGGACTTCACGAAGTCCTTGACGGTGATCAGGCCGGCCAGGCGGCCCTCGTCGTCGACCAGCGGCAGCCTCTCGCGCTTGTGGCGGCGCAGCAGCAGGGTGGCCTCGTCGCGGCCGATGCCGACCGGGCCGGTGATCAGCGGCAACGGGGTCATCACCTCGTCGACCTTGGTCGTGGCCCACTCCGCCACGGGGGTGAAGCGCAGGTCGCGGTTGGTGATGATGCCGAGCAGGCGCATGCCCGCGTCGACGACCGGGAGCCCGGAGACGCGGTACTCGCCGCAGATCTGGTCGAGCTGCTCGAGCGTCGCGTCCGGGCCGATGGTGACCGGGTTGGAGATGATGCCGGTCTGGGTCCGCTTGACGAGGTCGACCTGGTAGGCCTGGTCCTCGATCGACAGGTTGCGGTGCAGCACGCCGAGGCCGCCCTGACGGGCCATCGCGATCGCCATCCGCGACTCGGTGACGGTGTCCATCGCGGCGCTGACCAGCGGCACCTTCAGCGAGATCCCGCGGGTCAGGCGCGAGGTGGTGTCGATGTCACTGGGCGCGAGGTCCGAGTGACCGGGCAGCAGCAGGACGTCGTCGTAGGTGAGGCCGACCGCCTCGAACTTCTCCGGGAGCTCCACCCCGGCATCGTAGTCGCCACCTCGGAGCGCGACGCGCGCCACCTCGGAGCGCGACGACCGCCACCTCGGCGGTGGGGTGGGCCATTGTGCCTCAGCCGGCGAGGGGACGGACCTCGCGCAGCAGGATGCGGACGGTCAGCTCGCCGCCGGCCATCCGGATCCGCCCGCGCATGCCGGCGGCGATCACCATCGCCATGACGGCCCGGTTCTCGGCCCGGGTCCGTACGAGGAGCTCCTCGGCGCCGAGTCCGCGCGCGAGCCGGGCAGCGTCGCCGAGCAGTCGGGTGCCGATCCCGCGGCGCCTGAAGTCGGCGTCGACGACCAGGTCGAGCTCCCGCGTGCCGGGCTCGTCGTCGGGTGCCGGACCGACGGTGGCCCGACCCACGACGACGTCGTCGGCCACCGCCTCCACGACCGCACCCCGCATCCGGTAGCGCAGCGCGCCTCTGGTGCCGGCGGTGCCGGAGCGAGGGCCCCCGATGCTCGCCGAGCGGCGGATCACCGGGTGCTGACGACCCAGCACGTCGCTGACCAGCGCGGCGATCGCCTGCCCACGGCCCCGCTCCGGAGCGGTGAACGGGACGGTGCGGCGGATCTGGACGGCCACGTCGCCGACGACCAGGTCCATCACGTCCGCGCCTCTCCCAGCCTCGGACCCAGCCTCGGACCCAGCCTCGGACCCAGCCTCGGACCCACCCTCGAAGCCGCCGTCGGCCTCGAAGAGGCGGGAGACCACCTCGGGAAAGCTGGTGGGCTGCTCCAGGACGGCGCGGGCGGCCTCGACGTAGCGGGTCGGCTGGTCCTCGAGCGCCGCCGCGGTGCAGGCGGTGACCAGCACCCCCGTCCCGCCGGCGACCTCCACCAGCTCGGCCAGCGCGACCGGGTCCAGGGAGTCCGGCGCGTCCAGGACGAGCTCGTCGGTCACCGTCCCGGTGCCCTCGGGGCCTGGCAGCACCTGCAGGCGGCGGATGTCGACCCCGGCAGCACCGCAGCCGCGGGTGAGGCCCGCGAGGGAGCCGGCCCGGTCAGGCAGGTCGGCGCGCACTCTCCACAGCATGACCCCAGCCTCGCCCGCGCAGGTTGCGCGCGAGGGTCCCCCCGGTTACGTCGGCGATACCTCTGCGGGGGTCGGTGCGCCGACCGACGTCGCAGCGGCCCGCACCGCCTCCTGGAGGCCCTTCGCGGCGAGCCGGTCCGCCCGTTCGTTGCCGACGACGCCGGCATGGCCCTTGACCCAGAACCAGGTCACGTCGTGGCGCGCGACCTCACTGACGAGCTGCTGCCACAGGTCGACGTTCTTGACCGGCTGCTTGGCCGAGGTCAACCAGCCGTTGCGCTGCCACCCCGCGACCCACGTCATGATGCCGTTGCGCACGTAGGTGCTGTCGGTGTGGAGATGGACGGTGACCGGACGGGTCAGGGCGGCCAGCGCCCGGATCGGGGCGGTGAGCTCCATCCGGTTGTTCGTGGTCAGGCCGGCGTCTCCGCCGCACAGCTCCAGCTCGTGGGGACCGATCTCCAGCAGGGCGCCCCAGCCGCCGGGCCCCGGGTTGGGCACGCACGCCCCGTCGGTGTGGACCACCACGATCTCGCTGCTCACGCTCACCGGGCCACGCTACGACGACCGGTCGCGACCTAGCCTCGTGGCGTGGAAGCACGACGCCTGACCGGGAGCGTCGTGGTGGCATCGGCCCTGGCCGCGCTGGCCCTGCGCCTGGTCGCGCTCGGCCAGCCCCTGCGGGCCGACGAGGCCGGCTTCCTGATCGTCGCGCGCACCTGGGACCCGCGGCCCGGGCACCTCTACGGCCCCTACTTCGTCGACCGCCCGCCGCTGCTGATCGCGGTGGTCAAGCTGGCCGACCTCGTCGGGGGCGACCACTTCCTGCGGGTCGTCGGAGCCCTGGGCTGCGTGCTGCTCGTGCTGACCGCCGCCGGCGCTGCCCGCGAGATCGCCGGCGTCCGAGCCGCGAAGTGGACCGCGATGGCGGTCGCGGCCCTGTCCTGCAACGCGATGCTCGACGTCGTCTCGGTCAAGGGCGAGCTGCTGGCCCTGCCGCTGCTGATGGGCGGCTGCTGGGCGGCGCTGGTCGCCGTGCGACGCCGTTCCCCCGCCCTCGCCCTCCTTGCCGGCCTGCTCGGCGGGTCCGCCGTCGGGCTCAAGCAGAACCTCACCGGCGCCCTGGTCTTCGGGGCGGTGCTGCTGGTCGCTTCCTGGCGGAACGGGCGCCTCGACGGCCGGACCACCGCCCGGCTCCTGGGTGTCGCGCTGACCGGGGCCGCTCTTCCGTGGGCAGGAACCGTGCTCTGGGCGATCGCCGCCGGGGTGCGCCTGACGACCCTGGAGTACGCCGTGGTCGGCTTCCGGCTCGACGCCTCCCGGGTCATCGCCAGCGCCCCGAGCGCCGCCAGCGAGCGGCGGGCACTGCTGCTCGTCGCCGTGGCCGTGGGCGCGGGCATGGTGCTGCTCGCCGCCGGCTTCGTCCGGCACCTGCGGGAGGTCTGGCGCCTCGACCCGGCGACGACGGCCGCCACCGCCGCGATGCTGCTCACGGACGCGGCCGGTCTCGCCCTGGGTGGCAGCTACTGGACCGACTACCTGCTCCCGCTCGTGCCGGGCCTGGCCCTGGCCACGTCGCTGCTCTGCGCCACGCTCGACCGGCGGCGCGGCCGGCGCAGTGGGGTGCTGCTGCGCGCGGTGGTCCTCGGCGCCGTCGCCTCCACCCTGGTCAGCGTGACCGTCCTGGGCGCGGTGCGTCTCCACCAGCCCAACGCCGACGCCGCGACCGGCCAGGCCATCGGCGGCGTGGCCGAGCCCGGCGACACCCTCACCGTCTTCGGCGGGTCGGCCGACCTGCAGTACGCCAGCGGCCTGCGGTCGCCCTATCCCTACCTGTGGAGCCTGCCGATGCGCACGCTCGACCCCGGCTACCACCGGCTGGTGGGCCTGCTCGAGAGCGCTCGGGCACCGACGTGGCTGGTGGTCGCCCTCCCGACCGGCTCCTGGCACGCCACCGGCGCGGAGCAGCTGGACGCTGCCATCGCCGACCGCTACGTCGAGGTCGGCGTCGACTGCAGGGGCGGACCGATCGAGCTGCGGCGGGGTCGGGACCGGGCCGCGCCGGCACCGGTGTGCTCCTAGCGGCAGCCGTACACACGACACCGACCCGCCACCGGAGGGTGACGGGTCGGGGTCGTGCGTTCAGGTGGTGCTCAGTGCCCGTGCCCGTGGCCGTGGCCGCCCGCAGGGGCCTCGTCGGCCTCCTCGGGCTTCTCCACGATCAGGGTCTCGGTCGTCAGCAGCATGCCGGCGATCGAGGTGGCGTTGACCAGCGCCGAGCGGGTGACCTTGACCGGGTCCAGGACACCCTGGGCGACCAGGTCGCCGTACTCGCCGGTGGCGGCGTTGAAGCCGTTGCCGACGCCCAGCTCACGGACCTTGGTGGTGATGACGTAGCCGTTGTCGCCACCGTTCTCGGCGATCCAGCGCAGCGGCTCGTCGGCGGCCTTGCGCACCACGCGCACGCCCGCCGCCTCGTCGCCGGTCAGACCGAGGTCGTCGGCGAGCACCGACGCGGCGTGGATCAGCGCGGACCCGCCGCCGGGGACGATGCCCTCCTCGATCGCGGCACGCGTCGCGGACACGGCGTCCTCGATGCGGTGCTTCTTCTCCTTCAGCTCCACCTCGGTGGCGGCGCCGACCCGGATCACGCAGACCCCGCCGGCCAGCTTGGCCAGGCGCTCCTGCAGCTTCTCGCGGTCCCAGTCGGAGTCGGTCTTCTCGATCTCGGTCTTGATCTGGCTGACCCGACCCTCGACCTCACCGGCGTCGCCGGCACCGTCGACGATGGTGGTGTCGTCCTTGGTGACCACCACGCGGCGCGCCGACCCGAGGACCTCGAGGCCGACCTGGTCGAGCTTGAGCCCGACCTCGGGGGCCACGATCTGGCCGCCGGTCAGCGTCGCGATGTCCTGCATCATCGCCTTGCGGCGGTCGCCGAACGCCGGGGCCTTGACCGCGACGGCGTTGAAGGTGCCGCGGATCTTGTTCACGACCAGGGTGGAGAGCGCCTCACCGTCGACGTCCTCGGCCAGGATGAACAGCGGCTTGCCGGCGGCGATGACCTTCTCCAGCAGGGGCAGCAGGTCGGAGACCGAGCTGATCTTGCCCTGGTGCAGCAGGATGTAGGGGTCGTCGAGGACGGCCTCCATCCGCTCGGGGTCGGTGACGAAGTACTGCGAGATGTAGCCCTTGTCGAACTGCATCCCCTCGGTGAACTCCAGGTCGGTGCCCATGGTGTTGGACTCCTCGACCGTGATCACGCCGTCCTTGCCGACCTTGTCGAAGGCCTGCGCGAGCAGGTCGCCGATGAGGGCGTCACGACTCGAGATGGTCGCCACGGACGCCATGTCCTCGCGGGTCTCGACCTCGCGAGCGGCCTCGCTCAGGGCCTGGCCGACGGCCTCGGTGGCCTTGTCCATCCCGCGCTTGAGGCTCATCGGGTTGGCTCCGGCGGCCACCGCGCGCAGGCCCTGGTGGACCATCGCCTGGGCCAGCACGGTCGCGGTGGTGGTGCCGTCACCGGCGACGTCGTTGGTCTTGGTGGCGACCTCCTTGGTCAACTGGGCGCCGAGGTTCTCGAAGGGGTCGTCGAGCTCGATCTCTCGAGCGACGGTGACGCCGTCGTTGGTGATCGTCGGTGCACCCCACTTCTTGTCGAGCACGACGTAACGGCCCTTCGGGCCGAGGGTCACCTTGACGGCGTTGGCGAGGGCATCCACGCCACGCTCGAGCGCGCGCCGGGCGTGCTCGTCGAACTCCAGGATCTTGGGCATAGCTCTCCTTCGGGCTGTGCGCGGGAACTACGGGGAAACGAAATGAGTCCGGGCCGTGTGCCTGCGGG
Source organism: uncultured Actinomycetota bacterium (assembly GCA_963822495.1). GTDB lineage: Bacteria > Actinomycetota > Actinomycetes > Propionibacteriales > Nocardioidaceae > Nocardioides. The sequence goes on from CAWGHQ010000013.1 coordinate 151,900, forward strand.
TGCCGGAGCACGACGCGAGGCACACAGCCCGGAGCGGCATCAGCTGCCGACGACCGCGAGGACGTCGCGCGCGGAGAGGATGAGGTACTCCTCACCGGCGTACTTGACCTCGGTACCGCCGTACTTGCTGTAGATGACCTTGTCGCCGACGGAGACGTCGAGCGGGACACGGTTTCCGTTGTCGTCGACGCGGCCGGGGCCGAGCGCCATGACCTCGCCCTCCTGCGGCTTCTCCTTGGCGGTGTCGGGGATGACGAGACCCGAGGCGGTGGTCTGCTCCGCCTCGAGAGGCTTCACCACGATGCGGTCCTCGAGGGGCTTGATGTTGACCGACACGATGTCGACCTCCACTTTCTCCACTGGTTGTTGAGGGGTGTTGCACGCTGGGGCAGGGTCGGAGGCTCGCCGTCGCGGGGGTCGGGCCTCATCACCTGCACTGGCACCCTCGGGATGAGAGTGCCAACACCGAAACTAGCACTCCCCCTTCCCGAGTGCCAGGACCACCCCGGTCCCGGCGACCTGGGAGGATCGCGCGGTGGACCTGGAGACCTTCACGTGGCTGCTGACCGAGGACGGCCAGGTGCTCCTCGCGGCCTGCGCCGGCCCCGACGATCCCGATCACGGGCGGCGGCTCGCCGCGTCACCCGGCGCGACCCCGGACCGCATCGCCGCGGCTCGGACCCAGGTCGACCTTCGCCGTGCGAGGTCGCGCCAAGCTCGGCGAGGACGCGGCCCGCATGTACTTCACCCGGGACGGCCTCGAGCAGGCGACCCGCACCCGGGTGGCCGTGCACCGCGCGGCCCGCCTGACCGCCTTCGGCGCCGGCTCGCTGGTGGACCTCGGCTGCGGCGTCGGCGGCGACCTCGTCGCCGCCGCCCGGGCCGGACTGACCTGCGTGGGCGTCGACCTCGACCCGCTGCGGGTGGCGATCGCCGAGGCCAACCTCGCCGCGCTGGACCTGCCCGGCGCGGTGGCGGTCGCCGATGCCACCGCGCTCGACCTGACCCCCTTCGACGTGACCTTCGCCGACCCGGCCCGGCGCAGCGGTCGAGGTCGCAGCTTCCGCGTCGAGGACTGGACGCCGTCCTGGGAGTTCGTCGAGCGGCTGCTGACCCGCGACGCCTGCGTCAAGGCCGCCCCGGGGCTGCCGCACGACCGGGTCCCGGGCGGCGTGGAGGCGGAGTGGGTCAGCGAGGGCGGCGAGGTCAAGGAGGTCGCGCTGTGGGCCGGCGCGCTGGCCACCACGCGTCGCCGCGCCACCGTCCTCGGCGCTGGCGGCCTGGCCACCCTCGACGACCTCGACCCGACCAGCGACGAGGTCCGCGGCGTCGGGGCCTACCTCTACGAGCCGGACGGCGCGGTGATCCGGGCGGGGCTGGTGACCGCGGTGTGCGCGGTCGTGGCCGGCGGACGCATCGACCCCCACCTGGCCTACGTCACCGCCGACGAGCCGGTGCCGACACCGTTCGCACGCGGCTACCGCGTCCTCGAGGAGGTGCCCTACCGCGAGAAGCAGCTGCGCGCCGCGCTGCGCGAGCGCTCCGTGGGCCGGCTGACGATCAAGAAGCGCGGCGTCGAGATCGTCCCCGAGGACCTGCGCCGTCGGCTGCGGCTGGCCGGCGACGAGGAGGCGACGCTGGTCCTGACCCGCGTCGCCGGCCGCGGCACCGCGCTCCTGGTCGAGCCGCTCGCCGGGCCGCTGCCGGAGCGCCAGCTGTAACGCGGAGTTACTTCGTCTGGTGCGGCGTTGCGTCGCTGCACCAGACGAAGTAACTCCGCGTTACATCCGAGGGGGCGGCGTCACGTCGCGCTGAGGCCAGCCCGCTCGGCGCCGATCGTGGTGTCCGCGCCGTGGCCGGTGTGGACCACGGTCTCGTCGGGCAGCGCCAGCAGGCGCGACCGGATCGAGGCGACGATCACCTCCGCGTCGCTGTAGGACCGGCCGGTCGCACCCGGACCACCCTCGAAGAGGGTGTCGCCGGTGAAGACGCAGCCGAGGTCGGGCGCGTGCAGGCACACCGCCCCCGGGGCGTGACCGGGGGTGTGCAGGACCTCCAGGCGGGTGCCGGCCACCTCGACCACGCTGCCGTCGGCCAGGTCGACGTCCCAGAGGTAGGCGTCCTCGTCGTCGGGACCGCCGTGGGTCAGCTCCCACAGCGGACGGTCGTCGGGGTGCAGCAGGATCGGCGCCGTGACGGCCTCGCGCAGCGCGGGCGCGACGCGGCTGTGGTCGTCGTGGGCGTGGGTGAGCACGATGGCGCGGACCTTGCGACCGGCCACGAGACTCAGGATCTCCTCGACGCTGTGGGGGGCGTCGATGACGACGCACTCCTCGTCGTCGCCGACCACCCAGAGGTTGTTGTCGACCTCGTGGGTCTCGCCGTCGAGGCTGAAGGTGCCGCTGGAGACGGCGTGGTCGATGCGCAGGTCGCTCATGGCGCGAGCCTAGGGCTCGAGGACGACCACCGAACGCAGCACCCGGCCGTCGTGCATCGTGGCGAAGGCGGCCTCGACGTCGCCCAGCCCGACCTCCTCGGTCACGAACGCGTCGAGGTCGAGGCGGCCCTGCTGGTAGAGGTCGACCAGCATCGGGAAGTCGCGGGAGGGCAGGCAGTCGCCGTACCAGGACGCCTTCAGGGAGCCTCCGCGACCGAAGACGTCGATCAGCGGGAGGTCCGGGAGGGTCATGTCGGGGGTCGGGACGCCGACCAGGACGACGGTGCCGGCGAGGTCGCGGGCGTAGAAGGCCTGCTTCCACGTCTCCGGGCGGCCCACGGCCTCGATCACGACGTCCGCGCCGTCGGCGCCCTGGTGCACCACGCTGGCGGCGCAGATCTCCTTGATCGCCGCGACGGCGTCGACCTGGGAGGAGTCGACGGTGTGGGTGGCGCCGAGCCGCGTGGCCGCCTCGAGCTTCTGGGGGTCGATGTCGACGGCGATGATCGGGCTCGCCCCGGCCAGCGCCGCGCCCGCGACGGCCGCGACGCCCACCCCGCCGCACCCGATGACGGCCACCGAGGTGCCGCGCGTGACGGCTCCGGTGTTGACCGCCGCACCGATGCCGGCCATGACCCCGCAGCCGAGCAGTCCCACGGCCGCCGGACGCGCCGCCGGGTCGACCTTGGTGCACTGGCCGGCGGCGACGAGGGTCTTCTCGGCGAACGCGCCGATCCCCAGGGCCGGGGACAGCTCCGTGCCGTCCTCGAGGGTCATCTTCTGGGTGGCGTTGTGGGTGGCGAAGCAGTACTGCGGCTCGCCGCGCTCGCAGGCCCGGCACTGGCCGCACACGGCCCGCCAGTTGAGCACCACGAAGTCGCCGGGGGCCACGGAGGTGACGTCGTCGCCGACCGCCTCGACGATGCCCGCGGCCTCGTGGCCGAGCAGGAAGGGGAAGTCGTCGTTGATCCCGCCCTCGCGGTAGTGGAGGTCGGTGTGGCAGACCCCGCAGGCCTGCACCCGCACCAGCGCCTCCCCCGGACCGGGGTCCGGGACGTTGATGGTGGTCAGCTCGACCGGCTGACCCTTGCCCCGCGCGATGACGCCCTGGACCTGGTGCATGCACACTCCTCGACTGGCTGTGACGGACGGACCCGCGCGAGCAGCACGCCCGCGGAGGGAAGCCTAGAGCGCGGCCGGCTCACCCACCGCCACGGCACCGGCTGAGCCCGCTACGGCGCGAGCACCGCGGTCACGGGCAGGCTGGAGTCGGCCGGCAGGTCGAGGGAGGACGGCGGCCGCCCGCGAGCGACCATCTCGGCCCCGAGAGCAGCGACCATGGCGCCGTTGTCGGTGCACAGCGCCGGGCGGGGCACCCGGACCCGGACGCCGACCCGCGCGGCGCGCTCCTCGGTCATCGCGCGCAGCCGCGAGTTGGCGGCCACGCCCCCGCCGAGGAGCAGGTCCTCGACGCCCGTCGTGGTAGCGGCGTCGAGGGCCTTGCGCACGAGCACGTCGCACACGGCCTCCTGGAAGCTCGCTGCGACGTCGGCGACCGGCACCGGCTCCCCCGCCCGCTCGCGTGCCTCCACCCAGCGGGCGACCGCGGTCTTGAGCCCGGAGAAGGAGAAGTCGAAGCGGTGCCGTTCGAGGTCGCGGCGTGCGGTGAGCCCGCGGGGGAAGTCGATGGCGACGCTGCTGCCCGAGCGGGCCTCGCGGTCGACGTGGGGTCCGCCCGGGAAGGGCAGCCCCAGCAGCCGGGCCACCTTGTCGAACGCCTCGCCGGCCGCGTCGTCGATGGTGGCGCCGAGCGGGTCGACGCCCGTGGTGATGTCCTCGACCCGCAGCAGGCTCGAGTGCCCTCCGCTGACCAGCAGGGCCAGGCACGGCTCGGGCAGCCGGCCGTGCTCGAGCTGGTCGACCGCGACGTGGGCGGCGAGGTGGTTGACCCCGTACAGCGGCTTGCCGAGCCCGAGGGCGAGCGCCTTGGCCGCGGCCACGCCCACCAGGAGCGCACCGGCCAGCCCGGGGCCGCTGGTCACCGCCACCGCGTCGACGTCGGTGGGCCGGATGCCGGCGCTCTCGCAGGCCCGCTCGATCGTCGGGACCATCGCCTCGAGGTGCGCCCGGCTGGCCACCTCGGGCACGACGCCGCCGAAGCGGGCGTGCTCCTCGACGCTGCTGGCCACGGCGTCCGCGAGCAGCGTGCGGCCCCGGACCACCCCGACGCCGGTCTCGTCGCACGACGTCTCGATGCCGAGGACCAGGGGCTCGCTCACGCCGCCATGGTGCCAGCCGTCCCCGCGACCCCCACCGGCACCGCGCGGGACGGAAGGGCAGACTGCCCCGGTGCGGGAGATCGACGTCGGCGAGCTCGTGGCGACCAGCCCCGTGCCCTTCGTCCGGCACCAGCTGGACCCGGACGCGACCGACCGGGCCTGGGTCCTCGGCGACGCCGTGGTCGCCGACGGCACCGTGTCGCGGTGGGTCGACGCCCCGCCCGGACCGGTCCGGACCTGCCTGGGCCCGCGCGCCGACCTCGCGCCGCTGATGGCCGCCCTCGTCTCCACGGTCGCCCACCCCTGGCGGGTGACCGTCGAGTCCGACTGCCGGGACCTCCTGCCGCCGCCGTGGCGCCAGGACGACCCCCGCACCTGGCGGTGGATGACGACCCGGGACCGGCCCCGGCTCGACGCCGGGTCACCGGCCGCCCTCTCGGCCCGGGTGGTGGAGGTCGACGACGACGAGGTCGAGCGGGTCCTCGACGCCGCCCACCCGGACTCGTTCGCGCGCCCCGGGACCCACCGGGTCGAGGTCTGGCTCGGCGTCCGCGACGCCGGGCGGGTCGCCGGGGTCGGCGCCCTGGTCCGCCAGGCCGACGGGACCGGTCACCTGCGGGGCGTCTCGGTCCTTCCGGAGCACCGCGGGCGCGGCCTGGGCCGCCTGCTCTCGAGCCGGCTCACCGACCGCGCGCTCGACGGCGACCCCGCACTGGCCTCGCTGGGCGTCTTCGAGGACAACGCGCCGGCGCTGCGGATCTACGCCGGTCTCGGCTACCGGACCGTGCACACCCTGCAGTCCGGGGTCTGCCGGTGGTTCGTTCAGGCGCAGGGCGACTCGAGCAGCACGGCCGCGGACCCGTCGCGGTAGTAGCGGGGGCGGGTGCCGACCTCGCGGAAGCCGGTGCGCGCGTAGAAGGCCCGCGCGTCCACGTTGTCCTCGCGCACCTCGAGCAGCACCCGCTCGGCGCCCCCGTCGCGGGCCAGGGCGAGGACCCGGGCGACCAGCGCGGAGGCGACGCCGGTCCGCCGCGCGGGCGGCGTCACGGCCAGGCGCTGCAGCTCGGCGACGTCGACGACGATGCTGGCGCAGGCGTAGCCGACCAGGCTCCCGCCGACCTCGGCGACCAGCGCCCGCACCGTCGGCAGGGTGCCGCCGACGACCTCGGCGACCAGCCCGTCCGACCAGGCGTCCTGACCGAGGCACTCGGCCTCGAGCTCGGCCACGGCGGCCGCGTCCTCGCCGACCGCGTCGCGCACGACGAACCTCACGACACGGGCTTGCGGGCCGACGCCGCCACCGCGTCCGGGCGGCGCAGGTAGAGCGGCTCGGGGTCGAGCAGCTCGACCAGCTCCTCGGCCACGGCCCGCGCCAGCCAGCCCGCCGAGGGGCGGGTCGGGCCGACCGCGAGCGGGAAGGCGTCGGGGTAGAGCCGTCCGCCCTCGCCGACCACGGGGGTCTCGGTGGCGACCGCGTCGGGCTTGTCGACCACCGGCCCGGCCAGCCGCGTGCCCTGCGCGTCGTAGGCCGCGAGGTAGACCTCCTTGCGGCGCGCATCGGTCGCGACGACGAACCCGCCCCCGGGCGGCAGCCCCGCGGCGGCCAGGGCCCCCGTGCCGACGGTCTCCACCGCCAGCACGTCGAGGCTGCACACGCCGTAGACGGGCAGGTCGAGCGCCCAGCCCAGGGTGCGGGCGGTGACCAGGCCGACGCGCAGCCCGGTGAAGGGCCCCGGCCCGGCGCCGGCCGCGACCGCGGTGAGGTCGAAGCGGTCGATGCCGGCCTCGGCGAGCGCCCGGGCGACCAGGGGTGCGAGCTGCTCGCCGTGCTTCATCGCCCGCTCCGAGACCAGCTCGACGACGACGTCGTCCCCGTCGTGGAGCGCGACGGTCACCAGCGGCGTGGCGGTGTCGAGGGCGAGCAGCACGGCCAGCAGGCTACGCGCTGCCGGTCACGGTCCCCGGCAGCCGGCCCAGGAAGGTCCAGCGCGGCCCGTACCCCTGGATCCGCACCGTGCGGGGATCGAGCTCGTCCGGGCCGTCATGGCCGCCATGGCCGACCGGGGCCTCGAGGGTGCGCGCGATGACGACCTCGAGGCGGGACTCGGCCAGCGCCTCGGCGACGCCGGCGCCCCACTCCACGATCGTGACCGCGTGCTCCAGGGAGGTGTCGAGGTCGAGGTCGTCGAGCTCGGCCAGGCCGCCGAGCCGGTAGGCGTCGACGTGCACGAGGTCGGGACCCTCGCCGAGGGCGGGATGGACCCGGGAGATGACGAACGTCGGCGACGTGACGGCGCCGCGCACCCCCAGCCCCGCGCCCACGCCCTGGGTGAAGGTCGTCTTGCCGGCTCCGAGGTCGCCGCTGAGCAGGACCAGGTCACCCGGCTCGAGCCGCTCGGCGAGCACCTCGCCGAGGTGGCGCATCGCCTCGGCCGTGTCCGCGGCGTACTCCTGGGGCAGCGAGCGCACCATCTCCACGTAGGGCGGGTGCCGATCGATCTCCGCGAAGCCCTGGCGGCGCCAGAAGTCGATCGTGCCCGGCAGCTCCTCGCGGGCGAAGACGCCCAGGCCCCGGCGTCCGGCCGCCGAGCGGCCCGCGGCCGCGATCAGCGCCGCTGCCACGCCCCGGCCCTGGACGCCGGGCACCACGCCGAAGCGCCGCAACCACACGATCCCCTCGTGGTCGGGGTCCAGCAGCAGGGCCCCGACGGGCGCCCCGTCGAGGGTCGCCACCAGGCCACCGCTGGCCCGCAGGCGTCGCTCGATGGTCCCGAGGGTCTCGGTGAGCGCGTCGGCCGGCGGGTCGAGCACCGGGCGGTCGGCGAACGCGGCCCGGACGATGCCGAGCACCGTCGCGGCCTCGTCCTCCCCGACCTCACGCACCTGGACCCCGCGCACCGGGACGTCGGGCCCGGTCACGACGCGAGCCGCTCCACGGTCCTGGCCAGCAGCCGGTCGATCTCGGCGGTGACCTGGTCGTGGGACTCCAGCAGCACCAGGTGGCCGGCGCCGTCGATCTCGGTGAGGGTCGACCCGGGGATGCGCGCGTGCAGCTTGCGGCTGTGCCCGACGGAGGTGAGCTTGTCCTTGGTGCCGCACACGATCGCCACGGGGATGCGGCCGAGCACCTCGACGGAGTCGAACTTGTCCAGGGAGCGGAAGCTCGGGAAGAAGTCACCGACCACCTCGAACGGCGTGGCCGAGAGCATGGCGTCGGCGAAGGCGACGTAGGAGGCCGGCACCTTGCCGCCGAAGGCGAAGACGTCGGTGCCGACCTTGGCCACGGCGTTGCCCATCCGCCGCAGCGCGTCGACGCTGCGGTGCAGCGGACGCAGGGTCGCCACGGCGGTCCCGGTCAGCTCGCTGCTGAGCCGGGTCGGCACGAGCGGGAGCAGGATCTTGCCGGGGTCGATCCCGCCGGCCGTGGTCGAGATGAGCGCGACGCCGACCACACGGTCCCCGATCAGCTCGGGGTAGTGCTCGGCGAGGGCGATGATCCCCATGCCGCCCATCGAGTGACCCACGAGCACCACCGGGCCGTCGGGGGCCACGGTGTCCAGGACGGCGCGCAGGTCGTGGCCGAGCTGGTCGATGGTCGAGCGTTCTCGCGAGGAGCGCCCCGAGCGTCCGTGCGAGCGCTGGTCGTAGAAGACCGTACGGACGCGACCGCGGTAGGCCGCCCGCTGGAAGTGCCAGCAGTCCAGCTGCAGGCAGTAGCCGTGCACGAAGACCACGGTGGGCTGCTGCTCGACGACCTGGGAGCGACGCCGCCGCCGCCCCGCGACGCGCCCTCGGTCCTGCGCCAGAGCCTCGGCGACCTCGTCCACCTCGGTGTGCAGCGGCAGGCCGTCGTCGGCGACGACGGTGGTCGCCGGCGCCCGCAGCGAGCCGAAGCCGTGGGGCCCACCGACCTCCGCCGGCTCGTCGGGACCGGTCGCGACCCGCGCGCTGATGACCTTGTTCTGGTGCGCGACGCCGTAGGCGGTGCCCGCGGCCGCGAGCCCGAGCCCACCCGCCACCGCGCCGACGACGCGCCCGCGCAGGCTCATCGGAGACCCTCGCGGGGGCCCGGGGACCCGGCCCGGTCGAGCCCGCTGTCGACGTACCGGCGGCTCATCCGGCCTCCCATGCGGGTGACGATCTCGTAGCTGATGGTCCCGCAGGCCTCGGCCCAGTCCTGGGCGGTCGGTCGCCCCTCGCCGGGCGGACCGAGGAGGACGACCTCCTCCCCGGCCGCGACGTCCTCGGCCGGGTCGAGGCCGACGAGGAACTGGTCCATGCAGATCCGCCCGCGCACGGGGCGGCGGCGACCGCGCAGGGCCACCTGCGCCGTCGCGTCGGGGCCGCCGGCGTGGCGCGGCACGCCGTCGCCGTAGCCCACCGGCACCAGGGCGACGGCTCCGTGCTGCTCGGCGTGCCAGGTGTGGCCGTAGGAGACGCCGTCTCCGGGCGCGAGCTGCTTGACCAGGGCGAGCCGGGCGCGCACCGTCATCGCCGGCACGAGGGGCGCCCCGTGCCCGGTCCCGGGCGCCGGGTCGAGGCCGTAGACAGCGATGCCGCAGCGCACCAGGTCGTAGCGGGCCCGGGGCCGCAGCAAGGTGGCCGCGGAGTTGGCCAGGTGCCGCAGCCCGGGCTCGACGCCGGCCGCTGCCGCCGCGGCGAGCGCCTGCTCGAAGCGGGCCTGCTGCTCGTCGTTGGCCGGGTGGCCGGGCTCGTCGGCGCAGGCCAGGTGCGACCACACGCCCGTCACCCGCCAGGTGCCCTCCTGCACCCCGCGGCTCGCTCGGGCCAGGACGGCGTCCCACTGGGCCGGCGGGGCGCCGCCACGCGAGAGACCGGTGTCGACCTTGAGCTGCACCCGTGCCTGCGGTGCCCCGACCGGCAGCGCCGCCACGGTGGCTGCGATCGCGTCGAGCTCGGCCACGGAGTAGGCGGTCACCTCGACGCCCCGGGCGAGCACGGGCTCCAGGTCGTCGCCCGGCACCCAGAGCCAGCACAGCAGCGCGCCGGTGTCGCCGGCCTCGCGCAGCGCCACCGCCTCCTCCGGGGTGGCGGTGGCCAGCCACTCGGCGCCGGCCTCACGGGCGGCGCGGGCCACCGGGGCCATGCCGTGGCCGTACCCGTCGGCCTTGACCACCACCATCAGCGGAACCCCGGCCAGCTCGCGGAGCAGCCGCACGTTGTGGCGCACTGCCGCCAGGTCGACGACGACCTCCGCACGGGGCGTGCGGTCGTGGTGCTCGCGCGGCGCCGGGGTCATGGGGCCCCATCCTTCCACCGCCCTCACCCGGCAGCGGTCGTGCCCCACGGCAGGTCGCGGACGACCTCGGGCAGGGCGCGGGCCACGTCGAGGGCGACGATCGGCCCGCCCGCCGAGGCCCGCGTGGCCGCGGCCCCGTGCAGCCAGCTGCCGACGGAGGCCGCGTCGTGCGGCCCGAGACCGGCGGCGAGCAGCGCGCCGACGAGGCCGGCCAGGACGTCACCGGCTCCCGCGGTGGCCAGCCAGGGCGTGCCCGTGGTGGTGATCCGGGCCGGGCGCCCGAGAGTGGCCACGATGGTGTGGCGACCCTTGAGGAGCACCGTGCACCCCCACCGCTCGACCGCGGCCCGGGCGTGCTCGAGCGGGCGGGCCTCGACCGCGGCGCGGTCGACCTCGAGCATCCGGGACAGCTCGCCGGCGTGCGGGGTCAGGACGGCGTGGGCCGGCGCCGGCGCCTCGAGGCAGGCGAGCGCGTCCGCGTCGACGACCAGCGGCACGTCGTCGCGGAGGGCCGCGGCCAGCGTCTCCGCGGCCCCGTCGCCGCTTCCCGAGCCGACCACCCAGGCCTGGACCCGCCCGGCCCCGACCACCTCGGGGTGGGCCTCGCGGACGCGGTCGGCCACCGCCTCGTCGCCGACGTAGCGGACCATCCCGGCCAGGCCGCTGGCGGCCCCGGCCACGCTGAGCAGACCCGCGCCCGGGTAGGTCGCCGACCCGGCCCGGACACCGACGACGCCTCGCGCGTACTTCTGGGCCTGCCCTCCCGGCCGCGGCACCAGGGCGGCGACGTCGGAGGGCTGGAGCGCCTCGACGACCGGCTCGGGCAGGTCGAGCCCGAGGTCGACGAGGTGCACCGCGCCGCACGCCGCCGCCGCGGGGTCCGCGAGATGACAGGGCTTGTGGGTGCCGAAGGTGACCGTCAGCGCTGCGCGCACGTGGTCCTCCCCGGCGCCGCCGGTGTCGACGTCCACCCCGGACGGGGTGTCCACCGCCACGACCGGCACCCCGGGGTGGAGGTCCAGAGCCGCGCGGGCTGCGTCACCGAGACCGGGCCGCCCGCCGATGCCGACGATCCCGTCGAGCACCACGTCGGGGCGGTGGCTCTGCGCCGCCACCACGACGCGGCCGCCGGCCGCCCGCAACGCGGCGAGCCCGTCGGCCCGGGCCCCGTCGGAGAGCAGCACGGCCTCGACCGCGCAGCCCCTCCTGGCCAGTCGGGCGCCGGCCCACAGCGCGTCGCCGCCGTTGTCCCCGCTGCCCACGAGCAGCAGGACCCGCCGCCCGTAGGTCGCGCCTCCGTGGGGTCCCGCGAGCAGGTCCAGCACGGCGTGGGCGAGCCCCGCAGCGGCGCGCTGCATCAGCGCACCCTCCGGCACGCGGGCCATCAGGTCGGCCTCGGCCGATCGGACCTGCTCCACGCTGTGGGCTCGCCTCATCCCCCCACGCTAGTGGGCGGCTCGTGCTGGACGGGTCGTGTGCCCGAGGACGCGGTATGACGCGTTCTGGGGCACACGACTGGTGCGGCTGTGGAGGACTGCGTCCTCGGATCGCTGCAGTGCTGCACCGTTGCTGCGTGGACGACGACCTCCTGGCACGGCTGGCGACGGTGCAGGCCGGGGTGCTGGCCCGGCGTCAGCTGCTCGATCACGGGATCGACGCCGATCGGGTGCGCGACCAGGTGCGCGCGGGCCGGTGGGCCGTGCGCACCCCGCGGGTCGTGAGCCTGAGCACCGGGCCCCTCACCGTCGAGCAACGACGGTGGGTAGCCGTCCTCCACGCCGGTCCGCGCGCGGTCCTGGGCGGCCTCACCGCAGCCGAGGTGTTGGGCCTGCGCGGGTGGAGCCGCGAGACGGTCACGGTCTGGGTCGACGAAGCGCTCAGCGTCGACCCCGTGCCGGGCGTGCGGTTCCTCCGCAGCCGCCGTCGCCTCGCCGCCCTGCGCCGCCCGGGGGCGGATCGGGTCCCGGCGGCCCGGCTCGAGCCGGCCGTGCTGTTGTGGGCGGCCTACGAGAGCGACGTCCGACCCGGCGTGGGCGTCATCGCGGCGACCGTCCAGCAACGCCTGACCACGGCCGCCCGCCTGCTGGACGTGATCGACGAGCTCCGTCCACTGCGCCGCGCCGGCCTCTTCCGATCGGTGCTGCACGACATCGACGGCGGGTCCCACTCCGCTGCCGAGCTCGACGTCGTCCGGATGTGCCGGCGGTACGCGATGCCGGTGCCGCACCGTCAGCGCCTGCGTCGCGACCATCGCGGCGCCAGGAGATGGACCGACTGCGAGTGGGACCTGCCCGACGGCACGACCGTGCTGCTCGAGGTGGACGGTTCCTTCCACCTCGATGTCGGGTCCTGGTCGGCCGACAAGCGGCGCGGCCGGCGCCTGGCCGGCCCCGGACGCATCCAGGTCGGGTGCACCACGCTCGAGCTGCGGACCGAGCCGGCCGAGGTCGCCCGAGACCTGGTGGCGCTCGGCGTCCGGGGTCGTGTGCCCCACGGACGCGCTCGGGCGCGTCGTGAGGCACACGACGCAGCGGCACTGGCTGAGCTCAGGGTCCTTCGAGCACCACGACGGCCGAGGCGATGCCGGCGTCGTGGGACAGCGACAGGTGGACCGAGGACACCCCGAGGGCGTCGGCCGCGGCCTGCACGGTGCCGCGCAGCTCGAGGAGGGGGCGTCCGGACTCCTCGGAGACGACCTCCGCGTCCTGCCAGGCCAGTCCGCCGGGGGCCCCGAGCGCCTTGGCCAGCGCCTCCTTGGCCGCGAAGCGTGCCGCCAGCGACGCGGGGTGCCGCAGGGCCTCGGCCGGGGTGAAGAGCCGCTCGCGCAGCGTCGGCGTGCGCGTCAGCGAGGCGGCGAAGCGCTCGATGTCGCACACGTCGATGCCGACGCCGACGATGCCCACGCGCTACTCCACCGTGACGGACTTGGCCAGGTTGCGGGGCTGGTCGACGTCGTGGCCGAGCGCGGAGGCCAGCTCGCAGGCGAAGAGCTGCAACGGCACGGTGGCCACGAGCGGCTGGAGCAGCACCGGCACCTGGGGCAGTCGGATCAGGACGTCGGCGTAGGGCGTGATCTTGTCGTCGCCCTCCTCGGCCAGGCAGATCGTGCGGGCACCACGGGCGCGCACCTCCTGGATGCCGGAGATCATCTTGGCGTGCAGCTGGTCGCGACCACGCGGCGGGACGATGCACAGCACCGGCAGGCCGGGCTCGATCAGCGCGATCGGCCCGTGCTTGAGCTCGCCGGCCGCGAACCCCTCGGCGTGCAGGTAGGCGATCTCCTTGAGCTTCAGGGCCCCTTCCAGGGCCACCGGGTACCCGGCGTGGCGGCCCAGGAACAGCACCGAGGAGGTGCCGAGGTGCTCGCGGGCCAGCGCGTAGACGTCGTCGGCGCGCTCGAGCAGGGACTCGATCTGGGCCGGGACGGCCTCGAGCTGGGTCATCACCTCGGCGATCTCGTCGCCGTAGCGGGTGCCCTTGACCTGGGCGACGTAGAGGGCGAGCAGGTAGCAGGCGACGAGCTGGGTCAGGAACCCCTTGGTGGAGGCCACCCCGATCTCCGGCCCGGCATGGGTGTAGATCACCGCATCGGACTCCCGCGGGATCGTCGAGCCGTTCGTGTTGCAGATCGCCAGCACCTTCGAGCGCTGGGTCCGCGCGTGGCGGATGGCCTGGAGGGTGTCGGCGGTCTCCCCGGACTGGCTGATCGCCACCACCAGGGTGGAGAAGTCGAGGATCGGGTCGCGGTAGCGGAACTCGCTGGCCAGCTCGACCTCGACGGGGACGCGGCACCAGTGCTCGATGGCGTACTTGGCGACCATGCCGGCGTAGAAGGACGTGCCGCAGGCGATGATGATGATCTTGTCGACGTCGCGGACCTCCTGGTCCGAGAGCCGCATCTCGTCGAGGCGGAGCAGCCCGTCGCGACTGTGCCGGCCCAGCAGCGAGTCGGCCACGGCCCGGGGCTGCTCGAAGATCTCCTTGCGCATGAACCAGTCGTGGCCGTCCTTCTCGGCCGCCGAGAGGTCCCAGTCGACGTGGTAGCGCCGACCCTGCTCGGGCCGGCCGTCGAAGCCGGTGACGACGACGTCGTCAGCGGTGATCGTCACGACGGTGTCCTGGCCGAGCTCGAGGGCCTCGCGGGTGTGCTCGATGAAGGCCGCGACGTCCGAGCCGAGGAAGTGCTCGCCCTCGCCGATCCCGACGACCAGGGGTGAGCTGCGCCGGGCCGCGACGACGCGGTCGGGGTCCTCGGCGTCCACCGCGACGAGGGTGAAGGCACCCTCGAGGCGCTGGCAGACCCGCTGCATCGCGGTGGTCAGGTCGACCCCGGAGCGCACCTGCAGCTCGACGAGGTGGGCGGCCACCTCGGTGTCGGTCTCGGAGACCAGCACGTGGCCCTCGGTCTCGAGGTGGTCCCGCAGGGCGTCGAAGTTCTCGATGATGCCGTTGTGCACGAGCGCCACGCGTCGCGCCTCGCCGAGGTGCGGGTGGGCGTTGGCGTCGGTCGGCGGGCCGTGGGTGGCCCACCGGGTGTGCCCGATGCCGGTGGTGGCCCGGGGCAGGGGGTCGTCGGCGATCGCCTTCTCGAGGTTGGCCAGCTTCCCGGCCTTCTTGTCCACCGCCAGCGTGCCCTGGTGGACCAGCGCGACGCCCGCCGAGTCGTAGCCGCGGTACTCCAGCCGGCGCAGGCCGTCGACGACGACCTCCTGCGCCGAGCGCTTGCCGACGTAGCCCACGATCCCGCACATGGGGGACGACTCTAGCCAGGGGTCGTCCGGGCGTCCGCGCAGGCGGGCTGCAACAATCCTGCGCATGTCCGCAGGCGGGGTTCACACCCCGGACGACCACGGTCGGGAGTCCTCCCCCTACCTCGAGCTCGACCGCGACACCTGGGCCTCGTTGACCCCGCAGCGCGAGGCGCCGCTCACGCAGGCCGAGATCGTCCGGCTCCGGGGGCTGGGTGACGCGCTCGACCTCCGCGAGGTCCAGGACGTCTACCTGCCCCTCTCCCGGCTGCTCAGCCTCTACGTCGAGTCGGCCGGCAAGCTGCACCACGACACCGAGGACTTCCTGCACCAGCGGACGCCGCCGCGCACACCCTTCGTGATCGGGCTGGCCGGGTCGGTGGCGGTGGGCAAGTCGACCACCGCCCGCGTGCTCCAGCAGATGCTGGCCCACTGGCCCGAGCACCCCAACGTCGCGCTCGTGACCACCGACGGCTTCCTGTACCCCAACGCCGAGCTCGAGCGACGCGGGCTGCTGCAGCGCAAGGGGTTCCCGGAGTCCTACGACCGCCGCGCGCTGCTGCGCTTCGTGGTCGACCTGAAGTCGGGCAAGGACGAGGTCGAGGCCCCGACGTACTCGCACCTCGTCTACGACGTGGTGCCCGGGGAGACCGTGGCGGTCAAGCGGCCCGACATCGTCATCATCGAGGGGCTCAACGTGCTCCAGCCGGCGCGGGTGCGCGACGACGGCAGCGCGGGGCTGACGCTGAGCGACTTCTTCGACTTCACCGTCTACGTCGACGCCGGGCGCGACAAGATCCGCCAGTGGTACGTCGAGCGCTTCCTGCGGCTGCGCGAGACCGCCTTCCGGGACCCCGGCTCCTACTTCGCCCGCTACGTGGCGCTCTCGCACGGTGAGGCCGTGCGCGAGGCCGAGCGCATCTGGGACACCATCAACGGCCCCAACCTGGTCGAGAACATCCTGCCGACCCGCTCCCGCGCGACCCTCGTCCTGCGCAAGGACCGCGACCACTCCGTGCGCTACGTCCGGCTGCGCAAGGTCTGACCCGCGAGGTGGCGGTCGTCGCGCGTCGAGATGGCGCTCGTCGCGCGTCGAGGTGGCGCTTGTCGTGTGCTCAGAGTCGCTTCTGGAGCTCGTGACACACCTCGACGACGCGGTAGCCCATCCGCTCGTTGATCGCGTTCATCGCAGCGTTGACGTCGGCGTTGCCGGTGACGACGTCGCGGCAGGTCGGATGGGTCTCGGCGAGCAGGTCATGGCTGGCCAGCTTGACCGCGAGGCCGAGCCGGTGGCCGCGGTGCTCGGGGGCCACCACGGTGATGCCGATCGAGGCCCGCACCGGGTCGTGCAGGTTGACCCCGGTGTCGGTGAACGCGACGACGGCGCCGTCCGGGGCCAGCGCGGCCGCGCTGCAGCGAAGCCGCCCGATCGCGCGCCCGCGCCGCTCCTCGGTGCGCAGCCGCTCGGGCGTCCACTCCGAGTCCTCGATCTCGAGCGCGCCGAGCGGGATCTGGGCCATGAAGGTGCTGAGCAGGACGCACACCCCCTCGATCAGGTCCTCGGGCACCTCGTTCCCGAACGCCACCACGCGGTAGTCGCCGGCATGGGCTGCGACCTCGGCGCGCAGGCCGTCCCACCCCGGGCGCGCGGCGGCGAGGTCGAGCACCTTGACCTGGTCGGTGTTGGCCTCCTCGAAGCCCGCGGCCAGTCCGAGGTGGAGCCCGGGACCGACCGCTCCCGGGGCGCTCGCGGCGTCGACGAGCAGGGTGCGGCGGCCGAGCGCGCGAACCCGGTCCTCGAGGTCGGCGAGCAGCGCGCGACCGTGGCCGCGCCTGCGGTGCTCGGGCAGCACCCAGACCTCGCCGTGCGCGAGGTGCAGGTTCTCCTTCGTCGGCACGATGAGCATCGTGGCGCCGACGACGACGCCGTCGACCGCGGCCTGCAGCATCGTGATGTCGCGCTCGGGATTGGGCACCGGCAGCGCAGCCCGGCTCACCTCCCACGCCGGCCAGCCGTCGTAGGGCTCGTGCCGGGACACCTCACGGCCGATCGCCCACCACGCGTGCAGCGCGTCGTCGTCGTGGCGGTCGACCTCATGGATGTGCATGGCGCTCACGAGCCGCGACCATAGAGGTCGCGGCCCGGTGGAGCGAACGGTTTTGCTCAGGCGCCCTTGCCGGTGACGGTGACCGGGACGTTGCCGCGGGTCGCCTTGGAGTAGGGGCACACCTGGTGAGCGGCCTCGACCAGCGACTGCGCGCGTCGCGTCGTCGACCCCTGGGATGGTCGCGGTGATGTCCGCCGTGATCGCGAACGACTGGCCCTCGGGGCCGAAGCCGATCGCGATGTCCAGGGTGGACCCGGAGGCGTCCACGCCCTCCTTCGTGGCCACCAGGCTCAGGGCGCCCTGGAAGCAGGCGCCGTAGCCGAGGGCGAAGAGCTGCTCGGGGTTGGTGCCGGTGCCCGGTCCCCCGGTCTCCTTCGGCGCGGTGAGCGCCAGGTCGAGGACCCCGTCCTCGGAACGCGCGTGACCCTCGCGACCGCCGGTGACGGTGGCGCGGGCGGTGTAGACGATCTTCTCCGGTGTGTTGGTCATGGGGGACCAACCGTGCGGACGGGGGCCTGCCTTCCCCGGGGTCCGCATGGTGGACGACGGATCGTCCTGCGACCGGGCTCAGCGGCGCAGGCGCTCCCGCACGACGTCCGCGAGCCGCTCGGCGACCTGCTGGGCCTGCTCCTGGTGCGGCGCCTCGACCATGACCCGCACGATCGGCTCGGTGCCCGACGGGCGCAGGAGGACCCGGCCGCTGCCGCCGAGCGCGGCCTCCTCCGCGGCCACGGCGGCCAGGAGACCGGGCTCGTCGGTGCGGGTGCGGTCGACGTCGGCGACGTTGAGCAGGACCTGCGGCAGACGTCGCATGACGCTGGCCAGCGACGCCAGGCTCTGGCCGGTCCCGGCCATCCGCGCCAGCACCTGCAACGCCGTCAGGATGCCGTCGCCGGTCGTGGCGTGGTCGCGCAGGATCACGTGACCCGACTGCTCGCCGCCGAGGTTGTAGCCGTGGGCGTGCATCTCCTCGAGCACGTAGCGGTCGCCCACGGCCGTGCGCACGACGGTGATCCCCGCGCGCTCCATGGCCTGGACGAAGCCGAGGTTGCTCATCACGGTCGTGACCACCGTGTCCTGGGCCAGCCGTCCGGCTTCGTGCAGCCCCAGGGCGAGCACGGCCATCAGCTGGTCGCCGTCGACCGGCTCACCGGTGTGGTCCACGGCCAGGCAGCGGTCGGCGTCGCCGTCGAGGGCGAAGCCGACGTCGGCGCCGTGCTCGAGCACCGCTGCGCTCAGCGGGGCCAGGTGCGTGGACCCGCAACCCTCGTTGATGTTGGTGCCGTCTGGCTGGTCGCCGATGGTGAAGACCGTGGCTCCGGTGTCGGTGAGTGCCTTCGGCCCCACCTCGTGGGCGGCGCCGTGCGCGCAGTCCAGGACCACGCGCAGCCCGGCGAGGGGCCGCTCGATGGTGCGCACGAGGTGCGCGGCGTAGCGCTCCACGGTGGGGGCGTAGGGCGTCACGCGGCCGACGGCGGCCCCGGTGGGACGGTCCCAGGGCCGGCCGAGGTGCTCCTCGATCTCACGCTCGAGGGCGTCGTCCAGCTTGACGCCCCCGCGGGAGAGGAACTTGATGCCGTTGTCGGGCATCGGGTTGTGCGAGGCGCTGATCACGACGCCGAGGTCGGCGCCGAGCAGGTCGGTGAGGTAGGCGACCCCCGGCGTGGGCAGCACCCGCAGGCGCAGCACGTCCATGCCGGCGGAGGCCAGCCCGGCCACGACCGCGTGCTCGAGGAACTGCCCCGAGACGCGGGTGTCGCGCCCGACGACCGCGAGCGGTCGCTGACCCGTGTAGGCGCCGTGGTCGACGAGCACCCGGGCGGAGGCCACCCCGAGCTCGAGCGCGAGCTCGGCGGTCAGGGAGCCGTTGGCCAGACCGCGGACCCCGTCGGTACCGAAGAGGCCCACGCCTGCGCGCTCAGCGCTTGCTGAACTGGGGAGCCTTGCGGGCCTTCTTCAGCCCGGCCTTCTTGCGCTCGATGGCGCGCGAGTCGCGGGTCAGCAGGCCGGCCGCCTTGAGCGAGGCGCGGTTGGCGTCGAGATCGATCGCGTTGAGCGCACGGGCCACCCCGAGGCGCAGGGCCCCGGCCTGACCGGTGATGCCGCCGCCGTGGATGCGGGCGATGACGTCGAAGCGGCCCTCGAGCGAGGTCGCGGCGAAGGGCTCGTTGACGACCTGCTGGTGCAGCTTGTTCGGGAAGTAGGAGTCGAGCGCGCGTCCGTTGACCCTCCACTGACCGGTGCCGGGCACGAGGCGGACGCGAGCGACCGCCTCCTTGCGGCGGCCGGTGGCCGCGGCCGGTGCGATGGTGGCCGGGCGCTCGGAGGTCTCGGAGCCCGGAGAGGTCTCCGAGCTGTAGGCGATGCCCTGCTCGTCGGCCTGGTAGGTCTCCTCGACCTCGGTGGAGTCAGCCACGGTGTTCCTCACTCAGCGTTTCGGGTGCTTGTGCAGCGGATGGGGGTGCCGGCGTCGGGCTCAACGGCCCTGGACGACCTGGCGGATCTCGAACGGCACGGCGCCCTGGGCCTCGTGCGGGTGGGACGGTCCGGAGTAGACCTTGAGCTTCTTGATCATGGCGTGGCCGAGCTTGTTCTTGGGCAGCATGCCCCACACGGCCGTCTCGATGGCCTTGCGGGCGTCCTTGGCCAGGATCTCGCCGATGGGGGTCGCCGTGAGGCCGCCGGGGTAGCCCGAGTGGCGGTAGGCCATCTTCTTGGTCGCCTTGTCGCCGGTCAGGGCGACCTTCTCCGCGTTCACGACGATGACGAAGTCACCGGTGTCCATGTGCGGGGCGTAGATCGGCTTGTGCTTGCCACGCAGCAGCGTCGCGACCTCGACCGCGAGTCGGCCGAGGACCACGTCGTCGGCGTCGATGACGTGCCACTCACGCTGGATGTCAGCGGGCTTCGGGCTGAACGTACGCACGGTGATGAGCCTTCTGGTCGGAGACGAATGACGGACGAGGTCGTCCGGGCGGAACAGGAGCAGTGGTCGTGAGGGGTGGTACCGAGGTGCAGGACCCGCGGGTCGGAACCCGCGCCGACGGCAGCACACAGCAGCAACCGGTCGCCGCCACAGGCGACGACCCTCGATGTTACGGCCGTGCCGTCAGCAGGTCAAAACGGCCCGATCGTCTCGTCCTGGACTCCACCCGATGGCGCGCAGGCGCCGGATCGCACTAGGTTGAGACGCGTGACTGACTCCCTCACCGTACGCGACAACCGCACCGGAGCCGAGTACGAGGTCCCGATCGCCGACGGCGCCATCAAGGCCGCCGACCTCGGCAAGATCAAGGCTGCCGACGACCAGCCGGGGCTCGCGGTCTACGACCCCGGCTTCGTCAACACCGCGTCGTGCCGGTCCGCGGTGACCTACATCGACGGCGACAAGGGCATCCTCGAGTACCGGGGCTACCCGATCGAGCAGCTGGCCGAGGGCTCGAGCTTCCTCGAGGTCGCCTACCTGCTCATCCACGGCGCCCTGCCGACCCAGGCCGAGCACCAGGCCTGGGAGCACGAGATCACCTACCACACCTTCGTCCACGAGAACGTCAAGACGTTCATGGAGGGCTTCCGCTACGACGCCCACCCGATGGGCATGCTGATGGCCTCCGTGGGCGCCCTGTCGACGTTCTACCCCGACGCCCGCGACATCCACGAGCCCGAGAACCGGCACATGCAGATCGTGCGGATGATCGCGAAGATGCCGACGCTGGGGGCCTGGTCGTTCCGCCACGCCCAGGGCAAGCCGTTCGTCTACCCCGACAACGAGCTCAGCTACACCGCGAACTTCCTCTCGATGCTGTTCAAGATGAGCGAGAAGACCTTCGAGCCCGACGAGCGGCTCGTGAAGGCCCTCGACGTGCTCTTCATCCTCCATGCCGACCACGAGCAGAACTGCTCGGCCAACGCCGTGCGCTCGGTGGGCTCCTCGCAGGTCGACCCCTACTCCGCGGTCGCGGCCGGCGTCGCCGCCCTCTACGGCCCGTTGCACGGCGGGGCGAACGAGGCAGTGATGCGGATGCTGCGCCGGATCGGCTCGAAGGAGAACATCCCGTCCTTCATCCAGGGCGTCAAGGACGGCAACGAGCGGCTGATGGGGTTCGGACACCGGGTCTACAAGAACTACGACCCGCGGGCGCGGATCATCAAGAAGGCCGCGGACGACGTCTTCGAGGTCACCGGGGTCAACCCGCTGCTCGAGATCGCGCTGGAGCTGGAGAAGATCGCCCTCGAGGACGAGTACTTCGTGCAGCGCAAGCTCTACCCCAACGTCGACTTCTACTCGGGCCTGATCTACGAGGCCTTCCAGTTCCCGCCCGAGATGTTCACGGTCCTGTTCGCGATCGGCCGCACCCCCGGCTGGCTGGCCCAGTGGCTGGAGCTGGTCCAGGACAAGGAGCAGCGGATCGCGCGGCCCAAGCAGATCTACACCGGTGACCGGACCCTGGACTTCGTGCCGGCCTCGGAGCGCTGGGCCTGAGCGTGGCCTCCCCGACGTACATCCTCGTCGACGGGGAGAACATCGATGCCACCCTGGGCAACTCGATCCTGGGGCGTCGACCGCAGCCGACCGAGCGTCCCCGGTGGGAGCGACTGCTCGACTTCGTCGCGCAGCAGTGGGACTGCGAGCCGCAGGGCCTGTTCTTCCTCGCCGTCAACGCCGAGCTGCCGATGTCCTTCGTGCAGGCCCTGACCGCGCTGCACTACAAGCCGATCCCGCTGCAGGGGGCGCCGGGCCAGAAGGTCGTCGACATCGCCATCCTGCGCACCCTCGACGAGATCGCGCAGCGCGAGGCCGACGTCATGCTGGTCAGCAACGACGGCGACTTCCACGAGCGGATGGAGGCGCTCCTCGACGGCTCGGCGCGCCGGGTCGGGCTGGTCGGCTTCACCGAGTTCCGCAACCACCACTTCACCTCGCTGGTGCCGCGGGGTCTGGAGGTCTTCGACCTCGAGGACGACGTCGCCGCCTTCACCACCCGGCTGCCCCGCCTGCGCGTCATCTCGATCGACGACTTCGACCCGCGCGCGTTCCTGTGACGGGCTCCCGCGAGAGCCCGCCCCGCCCCGCCGGTGTCGTGCTCGACCTCGGCAACGTCATCGTCGACTGGGACCCGCACGCAGCGATCGCGGCCGGCGTCGGCGCGGAGGAGGCGAGCCGGTTCCTGGCCGCCGACGACTTCGACTTCCGCGCGTGGAACCACGGACCCGACTCCGGCGGCTCCTGGGACGACGCCGAGGCCGAGGTCGCCCGCACCCACCCCCACTGGCTGCCGCACGCCCGCTCGTACCGAGCCCACTTCGCCGCCTCGCTGCGGGGCGAGGTGGCCGGGACGGGGCAGGTCGTGCGGGACCTCCACGCCGGTGGTGTCGCGATGTGGGGACTCACCAACTGGTCGGCCGAGCTGTACCCGCACGCGCCGGCGCGCTTCGAGGTGCTCGGCCTGCTCGAGGACGTCGTGGTCTCCGGCACCGAGGGCGTGGCCAAGCCCGACCCGCGGGTCTTCGAGGTGCTCGCCGCCCGGGTCGGCCTGCCGCTGGCGCGGCTGGTCTTCGTCGACGACAACGCCGCCAACGTCGCAGCCGGCGTGGCGGCGGGCATGGACGGCATCGTCTTCACCGACGCGGTCTCACTGCGCGCGGACCTCGTGGCCCGCGGCCTGCTCGCCACCGCTGTGACCTGAGGGGCTGCGCCCGTGCGTGGGCTCACCGGCCGCCTGGGAATCCCCGGTTGACCGGGGACTCCGAACGTTGTCGTGGTGGCGAGCTCTACCGGTCGAAGCAACGCCTGATCTGAGAGGCGTGAGCGATGCCGAAGGTGTTCTCGTTCGAGGTGCGCAACGAGCTATTCGAGTTGGTCTGCGGTGGTGTCCCGATCAGCCGGGCGGCGCAGATGGTGGGCGTGTCGTGGGACGCCGCTTCGAGGTGGTGGCGATTGTCTGGGGTGGTGAATCTCTTACCCCAGCTCGGAGCGACCGGCGGACTGCCCGGGAGCGCACCCCCAGCGATACCTGGGCCACCTGGTCCTGGCCAGTCGCGTCAGCGGCGACCGCTGAGCATCTGGGACAGGTCCGTGATCGCGGTCGGGCTGCTGTGCGGGGCCTCTTATGCTGCGATCGGGCTCATGATCGGACGCAACAGGTCCGTGGTGTGGCGCGAGGTCGCCCGCAACCGGGGCCCTGATGGGTCCTACTGGGCTCCGATCGCGCACCGCAGCGCCCATGAGCTGCGCCGGCGTCCGAAGACCTTCAAGCTCATCGAGAACCCGGGGCTATGTCGACGCATCGAGCAGTGGATGGACCAGGGATGGTCACCGGGCCTGATCGCAGCCATGCTGCGCCAGGCCCACCCAGACTCGAGGATGGACCGTGTGTCCCACGAGACGATCTACCGGGCCCTCTACGTCCAGACCCGCGGTGGCCTGCGCAAAGACCTCGCCGCCACGCTCACCTTGAAGCGACGCGCCCGCAAGCCACGCGGTGTCGTCGATGGGCGCGGCAAGAGCCTGTACCGCGAGGCGTTCACCATCCGCGATCGTCCCCCCGAGGTCGAGGACCGCGCGGTGCCAGGGCACTGGGAGGGTGATCTGATCCTCGGTGCCGCGAACGGGTCCGCGGTCGGGACGCTGGTCGAACGCACGACCCGCTTCGTGATCCTGCTGCACCTGCCTGGGCGACACGATGCTGAGTCCGTCGCCGCGGCGATGATCGCTGAGATGAGCAAGCTGCCCGAGCATCTGCGTCGCTCGCTGACCTGGGACCGCGGTAGCGAGCTGGCCGAGTACCGCGGCATCCAGCTCGCACTCGACATGCCGGTCTACTTCTGCGACCCCCACTCGCCCTGGCAACGCGGCTCGAATGAGAACACCAACCGGCTGCTGCGGTTCTGGCTGGAGAAGGGCACCGACCTCTCGGTACACACCCGCGAAGACCTCGACTGGATCGCAGCGACGCTCAACAAACGCCCACGCCCTACCCTGGACCTACGGACCCCAGCCCAAGCGCTGGCCGAACTGCTGTCGAG
>CAWGHQ010000014.1:0-309572 GCA_963822495.1 uncultured Actinomycetota bacterium
TCGCGCTCGACACCGGCGGGGGCCCCCTCGCACGGCTGTGGACGACCGCGCTGGCCGGCCTCGTCGACATCGGCTACGTGCAGTCGACGGGTGAGTCGGTGAAGATCAACCTGCCCAAGACCGCGCTGAAGGGGCCGGTCGAGCTGGAGTGGAAGATCCCGCAGTGGAGCAACACCCTCGAGCGCAACCGGGCCCGCACCTACTTCCAGGCCTACGCCGCGGCCTGCGCGTTGCACTTCGCCGAGAAGGCGCTCGTCGAGATCCGGGCCGGGCGGACCAAGACCTGGGAGAAGTTCACGGTGCCCGAGACTGGCCTGGGCTGCGGCTTCACCGAGGCGGTGCGCGGAGTGCTGAGCCACCACATGGTCATCCGCGACGGGAAGATCGCCAACTACCACCCCTACCCGCCGACCCCGTGGAACGCCAACCCGCGTGACTCCTACGGGACCCCCGGGCCCTACGAGGACGCCGTCCAGGGTCAGCCGATCTTCGAGGAGAACGACCGGGAGCACTTCAAGGGCATCGACATCATGCGCACCGTGCGCAGCTTCGACCCGTGCCTGCCGTGCGGCGTGCACATGTATCTCGGAGAGGGACAGAAGCTCGAGCTGATGCATTCGCCGACGCAGTCCGTCAGCGGGTAGCCATGGCGGAGGTCGAGGGCGCCGAGCAGCTGAGGGCCACCGGCGAGCGCATCGACGCGCTGCTGGACGCCAGCGGCTCGGGGGGCGTGGTGGTGGCGCGTGAGCGCGCGGAGGAGCTGGTCCGGCTCGTGGCGGACCTCTACGGAGCCGGGCTCGAGCGCATCCTCGACCTCACCTACGAGGCCGGGCACCTCACCGACGAGGTGCTGGCAGCGCTCGCCGCCGACGACCTCGTCGCGAGCCTGCTCCTGGTCCACGGACTGCACCCCTACGACGTGGGCCAGCGAGTCGAGCAGGCGCTGGAGAGCGTCCGGCCCTACCTCGGCTCCCACGGCGGTGACGTCGAGCTGCTCGAGGTCAACGACGAGGGCACGGTCCGGCTGCGCCTGCTGGGCAGCTGCGACGGGTGCCCGTCCTCCTCGGTGACCCTCAAGCTCGCCGTCGAGGGCGCCATCGAGGCCGCCGCCCCCGAGATCAGCGGCATCGAGGTGGAGGACGCCGAACCGAGCCCGGCCGAGACCCTGATCCCGGTCTCCTCCCTGCGCTCGCGGCTCGAGGAGAGCACGTCGACGTGGGAGCGGCTCCCCGACCTGGCGGACCTCGCCTCCGGCGCGGTGACGACCGTCGCGGTCGCCGGTACCAGGGTCCTCCTGTGCCGGCTCGGGCACGACCTCTTCGCCTACGCCGACCGCTGCGCCCGGTGCGAGGAGTCGCTCGACGGTGCGGCGCTGTCACGCCGACTCGGTGCCGCGGTGGGCGAGGCCGTGCTGCGCTGCCCCGGTTGTCGCGCGCACTACGACGTCCGGCGCGCGGGCGCGTGCCTCGACGACGACTCGCTCCACCTCGCCCCCGTCCCGCTGCTCACCGCTGACGGCGTCACCTCCGTCGCGCTCGCGGTCCCGGTGTCGGCATGAGCTCGCCCTCGGCCGGGGCCGTCGCCTCGCTCGCCTCGCTCCGCCGGATCATCAGCACCCGGCCGACCCCGGTGGTGGGGGAGCGCTGCGAGATGTGCGCGGCCGCGATCGCCGACGAGCACCAGCACGTGGTGAACCTCGAGAGCCGGGTGCTGATGTGCACGTGTCGAGGGTGCTACCTGCTCTTCACCGCCGACCACGCCGAGCTGCGCTACCGCGCGGTCCCGGACCGCTACCTGTCGTTCCCCGACGTCGACCTCGGCGCCCGCGAGTGGGACGAGCTGCAGATCCCGGTCGGGTTGGCGTTCCTGTTCAAGAACTCCGTGCAGGGGCGCATCATCGCCTTCTACCCCGGACCCGCCGGCGCCACCGAGTCCGAGCTGGGCCTCGACGCCTGGGACCGCATCGTGGCCGCCAACGCCCAGCTCGACCAGGTCCAGGCGGACGTCGAGGCGCTGTTGCTGCGCGGCGCCGACCGGGAGCGCCCCGAGTACACCGCGCACGTCGTCCCCATCGACGCCTGCTACGAGCTGGTTGGCCGGTTGCGGTCGCTGTGGCGGGGCTTCGACGGCGGGACCGAGGCGCGCGACGCGATCGACGACTTCTTCGCGATGGTCGACCGGCGGAGCCGGGTGGCGCCACCCGCTCCGCGCCCCTCGCCCGTTGCGCCGGCCGCGTCGGTCCCGGCGGTCCCGATGGCGGTCGAGCCATGAGCAGCTACGAGTTCTCCGTGGTCGACATCTTCGCCGAGCCGTACGCCGCCGCACCGCAGCTGACGGCGCGGCTGCGGATCCGGGAGACCAGCGGCGAGACCATCCACGCGATCGCGCTGCGCTGCCAGGTTCGCATCGAACCGCAACGGCGACGCTACGAGGAGGCCGACGAGTCCGGCCTGCGCGCTCTGTTCGGCGATCGCGACCGGTGGGTCGACACCCTCAAGCCGTTCCTGTGGATGCAGTGCAACGCGATGGTCCAGGGGTTCACCGCCATCACCGAGGTCGACCTGGCCCTGCCGTGCACCTACGACTTCGAGGTCACCGGGTCGCGCTACCTGCACGCCGTCGGCGAGGGGGAGATCCCAATCGTGTTCCTGTTCTCGGGCACCGTCTTCACCAGGGGCGTCAACGGGTTCGGGGTGGTGCAGGTGCCGTGGGACTGCGAGGCCTCCTACCAGCTGCCGGTGCAGGTGTGGCGACAGATGATCGCCTCCTACTACCCCAGCACCGGGTGGATCCGCCTCGAGCACGACGTCCTGAGCGCGCTGGCCGGGTACAAGGCCCGGCACGGGCTGACCACGTGGGAAGAGACGGTCCGGACCCTGCTGGCGACCAAGGACGGCGTCCAGTCATGAGCGGGCTCGACCACGTCCGCGCGATCGCCGACGCCGTGCTCTACGAGGGGTACCTCCTCTACCCCTACCGGGCCAGCTCGTCGAAGAACCGCTCCCGGTGGCAGTTCGGCGTCCTGGGGCCACCCCGTGCCTCGGCGGCCAGCTTCGCCGAGGAGCCGGGCCTGTCCTTCCAGTGCCTGCTGGCTCCCGCCTCGGCAGGGGCCACCGTGCGGGCGCACCTGCGGTTCCTGCAGCTGCAGGTGCGCTCGGTCGAGCAGGCCGTCGCCGGCGACTACGTCCCGGTCAGCGAGATGGTCGTCGACGGGCTCACCGTGCTCAGCTGGGAGGAGGCCGTCGAGTGCGAGGTCGAGCTGGCGCCCTTCGGCGTCGCCGGTCCGCCGCTGGTCACCGCCGTGGAGGTCCCGGGCGGTGAGGAGGTCGAGCCGGTGGTGGACGCCGCCGGTGTCACGGTGGGCCGGATCCGGCGCCGACGGTTCCCGCTCCGCGCCGACGTCAGCGTCGCCGCGGAGCCCGACGACAGCTTCACCCGGCTCTCGGTGGCGGTGACGAACACCCACCCCGACGAGGTGCACGGCAAGGACGACGCCACCCGGTCCTCGTTGATTGGCACCCATGTGCTCCTGGTCGCCGACGGGGTCGAGTTCGTCTCACTGCTGGAGCCCCCCGGGGGCGCAGCCGACGCGGCCGGGCGGTGCCGGCAGCAGCGCTGCTTCCCCGTGCTGGTCGGGCCGACCGGCTCCACGGACGTGGTCATGGGCTCGCCGATCATCCTCTACGACCACCCCGAGATCGCCGAGCAGAGCGCCGGCGCCCTGTTCGACTCGACCGAGATCGACGAGATCCTGAGCCTGCGCGTGATGACGATGACCGACGCCGAGAAGGCCGAGGCCCGGGCCACGGACCTGCGTGCGGCCGCCATCATCGACCGGTGCGACCACCTGTCGCCCGAGACGCTGCGCGATCTGCACGGCGTTCTCCGCGACCCGCACCGGGACGCGCCCCCGCCCGCCGGCACCGACTTCGAGACCGGCGACGTCCCGTGGTGGGACCCGGCTGCCGACCAGAGTGTGCAGCCCGGCACGGACAGCGTCGTCATCGCAGGGGTGAGCGTGGCACGAGGCAGCCTGGTGCGCGTCCACCCCTCACGGCGTGCCGACGCCCAGGACCTGTTCTTCGCCGACCAGGTCGCGAGGGTCACCGCCGTGCTCGCCGACGTCGATGGCGGCACGCACGTAGCGCTCGTCCTGGTCGACGATCCCGCCGCCGACCTGCACGAGGAGGCCGGGCGCTTCTTCTACTTCGCCCCCGAGGAGCTCGAACCACTGGACCAGGCACGAGAGGAGAGTCACCCATGAGAACCCTTGGGCTGTTGACCACGGTCGTCGGCGCCGGCATCGCCGCCATCGCGGCGGTCGTCGGGGTCCGTTCGATCCCCGACATCAAGCGCTACCTCAAGATGCGCCAGATGTGAGCCATTGCGAGCAGCACCGATGAGAAAGAGGAGGTCGTCATGAGCGACAAGCCAGGTGAAGAGCATGACGAGGAAGCGCAAGAGGAGCGCGGCGCCGTGGGATCACGCGACACGGGTTCGACCGGCCCGTCCGGCGGCCTCGTCGATCGTCCCGCTGGCACCGCGGACGAGGACGACGACACCGGCATCGACCCGCAGGAGTCCCAGCGCCCGGAGTCCCCGGACCTGCAGTCCGGCGGATAGCCCGCCCGGAGGAGAGGAAGCACCCGATGACCACGATCCCGAACCCCGACGATCCCGACACCGAGGGCAAGACCGTCCCGCCGTACGACGGGCGCAAGAAGTCCGCCGAGGTGGGTGGTCCGGAGGAGACGACCCAGGACGGTGTCCACACCGGCGGCGCCGGCCGCCCAGCGGAGTCGGGCTCCGCGGGCGCGCCCGACGCCGGACCTGCGGAGGAACAGTCCTGACGACGCGAGTGCTGGTGGCGGGCGTCGGCAACCTGTTCTGCGGCGACGACGGGTTCGGTCCCGAGGTCGTCCGCCGGCTGGCCATGTCCGGGACCCTGCCTGCGGAGGTCCGCGCGGTCGACTACGGCATCCGCGGCATGCACCTGGCCTACGACCTGCTTGCCGGCTACGACGCGCTCGTGATCGTCGACGCTCTGCCCGGCGACGGCGAGGCCGGTGCGCTCGACGTGCTCGAGGTCGGCGAGGGGGACCTCGGCACCGGCGCGTTCGACCCGCACGGCATGGCCCCCGTCGCCGTCCTGGCCAGTCTCTCCGAGCTGGGCGGGAGCCTGCCGCTGACCTACGTCGTCGGCTGTCGTCCGGGTGACCTCGGGGACGGGATCGGGCTCTCCGACGAGGTCGAGGCCGCCGTACCCGAGGCGATGGAGACCGTGCTCGCCGTGCTCCGCGAACGCGTGCCGGCACTGGCCGGGGGCGGCTGATGTGCCTCGGGATCCCCGGCCGCGTGGTGAGGGTCCTGGCGGGCAACGCCGGGATGCTCGCGCTGGTCGACGTGCTCGGCGCCGAGCGGCCGGTCAACCTCGGGATGCTCGAGGACATGGCCGTCGAGCCGGGGGAGTGGGTGCTGATCCACATGGGCTTCGCCGTCGAGCGCGTCGACGAGGCCGCGGCCGAGAAGGCCATGACCGGCCTCGAGCTGATGGGTCGTGAGCGCGATGGTTGAGTTGCGCGTCCGAAGCAGGTTCGAGGTCTCGGGCCTCGTGCAGGGTGTCGGCTTCCGGCCGTTCGTCTACGTCACCGCGAGCGAGCTGGGCCTGTCCGGGAGCGTCGCCAACACGGCGTGCGGCGTGGTGGTCGAGGTGGAGGGCGCCCCGACCGCCGTGGCCGAGCTGCGGCACCGATTGCGGCACGCCGCGCCGCCGCTGGCCACCGTCGAGGCGGTCACCGAGGCGCGGCAGCCGACCCGTGGCGGCACCGGCTTCACCATCGAGGACTCCGCGGGTGGTGCCGGACGCACCCTGGCCTCACCCGACGTCGCGACCTGCCGGGACTGTCTGCGCGAGCTCGCCGACCCCGCCGACCGGCGGTACCGGCACCCCTTCATCACGTGCACCAACTGCGGCCCGCGCTTCACGATCATCACCGGCCTTCCTTACGACCGGGCCGCGACGACGATGGCCGGGTTCGCCATGTGTGCGGCCTGCCGCCGGGAGTACCACGACCCGGCGGACCGTCGCTTCCACGCCCAGCCGATCGCCTGCCCCGACTGCGGCCCGATCCTCGAGCTCGTCGGCCACGGGTCGCCGGCGGTGGGGGACGACGCCGTCCGCCGGGCCCGTGACCTGCTCGCCGGCGGCCTGATCGTGGCCGTCAAGGGGCTCGGCGGCTACCACCTGGCCTGCGACGCGCACAACGAGACCGCGGTCGCCGAGCTGCGCCGCCGCAAGCGGCGCGGCGACAAGCCGTTCGCGGTGATGGTGCGCGACGAGGGCGTCGCCGAGGGTCTGGTGGTCCTGGACGAGGCCGAGCGACGGCTGCTCACCGGCCACCGCAAGCCGATCGTGCTGCTGCCTCGCGCCGCCACCGGGGCGCTGGCCGCCTGGGT
Source organism: uncultured Actinomycetota bacterium (assembly GCA_963822495.1). Lineage (GTDB taxonomy): Bacteria > Actinomycetota > Actinomycetes > Propionibacteriales > Nocardioidaceae > Nocardioides. The sequence goes on from CAWGHQ010000014.1 coordinate 6,457, forward strand.
GGCACCGGGCCACCCCGACCTCGGGCTGATGCTGCCCTACACGCCGCTGCACGTGCTGCTGCTCGAAGCCCCCGGCACCGACGCGCTCGTGATGACCTCCGGCAACCACTCGGGCGAGCCGATCGTCACCGACGACGACGCGGCTCGCGACCGGCTCTCCTCGATCGCTGACGCCTGGCTGCGCCACGACCGCCCGATCCACGTGCCCTGCGACGACTCGGTGGCCCGATTCGTTGCCGGCGCCGAGCTGGCGTTGCGCCGCTCGCGAGGGCACGCGCCGTTGCCGGTCGCGCTGCCCTTCGATGTCGACCCGGTGCTGGCCGTCGGGGCGGACCTGAAGAACACCTGCGCGCTGGCCTCGGGGCGCTACGCCTGGCTGAGCCAGCACATCGGCGACCTCGACGACCTCTCCACCCAGATGGCGCTGACCGCCTCCGAGGCGCACCTCGAGCAGCTCACCGGCGTGCGTCCCGAGTCGCTCGTCGCCGATGCGCATCCCGGCTACCGCTCCAGCCGCTGGGCGCGCGAGCACGCGGCCGGTCGACTGGTCCGCACCGTCCAGCACCACCACGCCCACGTCGCCTCAGTGATGGGGGAGCACGGGCTCGGCGCTGACGACACCGTCATCGGGGTCGCCTTCGACGGCACCGGTTACGGCACCGACGGCGCGATCTGGGGTGGCGAGGTCCTCGTGGCCGGGTACAAGTCGTTCCGGCGGGCCGCGCAGCTGGCCTACGTGCCGCTGGCCGGTGGCGACGCGAGCGTGCTGCGCCCCTACCGGATGGCCATGGCCCACCTGTGGGCCGCCGGTATCCCGTGGTCCGACGACCTCCCCGCGGTGGCGGCGTGCCCCAGGACGGAGCGGGGCGTGCTGGCCCACCAGCTGACCACGGGGCTGGGGTGCGTGCCGACGTCGAGCATGGGCCGGCTCTTCGACGCGGTCTCGTCACTGGTCGGGGTCCGGCACACCGTGGACTACGAGGCCGAGGCCGCGATCGAGCTCGAGTCGCTGGCGCGTTCGGTCCCGGTCCCGCAGCCGTACCGTTTCGAGGTCACGGCCCACGACGACGGCCCGCTGCTGGCGCACCCGGCGCCGGTCCTGCGGGCGGTGGTGGACGACGTCCGCCGGGGGGAGTCGGCGGCCGACGTGGCGGCCCGCTTCCACGCCGGCGTCGCAGCCCTCGTCGTCGACCTCGCCGACCGGGAACGCCACCACACCGGTCTCGACACCGTGGCCCTGGCCGGCGGGGTGTTCCAGAACGCCCTGCTGCTCGAGACGTGCACGCGGCTGCTCGAGGCGCGCGGCTTCACCGTCCTGCGTCCCCGGCTGCTTCCACCCCACGACGGCGGCATCGCCTTGGGACAGATCCTGGTCGGCTCGTGCAGCTGATCGCCTCGCTCGACAGAAAGGAAGATCGCACATGTGTCTCGCAGTCCCGGGTCGAGTCCTGTCCGTCGAGGACCAGGACGGCACCACCATGGCGCAGGTCGACTTCGGCGGGCTCCGCAAGGAGGTCTGCCTGGCCTACATCCCCGACGCGCAGATCGGCGAGTACGTCATCGTGCACGTCGGCTTCGCGATCCAGCGGCTCGACGAGGCGTCGGCCCTGAGCACGCTGGCCAACTTCGAGAAGCTCGGCATCCTCGAGGAAGAGTTCGGCGACGGCTTCGCCGTGGCCGCCAAGCAGGCAGGAGAACCGCAATGAAGTATCTCGACGAGTTCAGCGACCCGGTCCTGGCCGGCAAGCTGGTGGATCAGATCCACGCGGTCACCACGCAGCCGTGGTCGATGATGGAGGTGTGCGGCGGCCAGACGCACTCGATCATCCGGCACGGCATCGACCAGCTCCTGCCCGAGGGGGTGGAGATGATCCACGGTCCCGGCTGCCCGGTGTGCGTCACGCCGCTGGAGATCATCGACAAGGCGCTGGCCATCGCCGAGCAGCCAGGCGTGATTTTCTGCTCCTTCGGCGACATGCTCCGGGTGCCCGGCTCCAGCCTGGACCTGTTCTCGATCAAGAGCGCCGGTGGCGACGTCCGTGTCGTCTACTCGCCGCTCGACGCGCTCAAGCTCGCGCGCGAGAACCCCGACCGGCAGGTGGTGTTCTTCGGCATCGGGTTCGAGACCACCGCACCGGCCAACGCCATGACGGTCTACCAGGCGAAGAAGCAGGCGATCGGGAACTTCTCGCTGCTCGTCTCGCACGTGCTGGTGCCGCCGGCGATCGCGGCCATCATGGAGTCCCCGAAGTGTCGGGTGCAGGCGTTCCTTGCCGCCGGGCACGTGTGCAGCGTGATGGGCACTACCGAGTACCCGGCCCTCGCCGAGAAGTACCGGGTGCCGATCGTCGTGACGGGTTTCGAGCCGCTCGACATCCTCGAGGGGATCCGGCGCACGGTGATCCAGCTCGAGGCCGGTCGCAGCGAGCTGGAGAACGCCTACTCCCGCGCGGTCACCACCGAGGGCAACTTGGCGGCCATGGCGATGCTGCGCGACGTCTTCGAGGTGACCGACCGCACCTGGCGGGGCATCGGGATGATCCCGCAGAGCGGGTGGAGACTCTCCGAGCGCTACGCCGACTTCGACGCGGAGACGCGGTTCTCGGTCACCGACATCCACACCGAGGAGTCGGCGCTGTGCCGCTCGGGCGAGGTGCTCCAGGGTCTGATCAAGCCCCACGAGTGCGCGGCATTCGGCAAGGAGTGCACGCCCCGCAAGCCGCTGGGCGCGACCATGGTGTCCTCCGAGGGCGCGTGCGCGGCTTACTACACCTACCGGCGCCTCGAGCACCTGGAGCTCTCCGAGACCCGGCTGGTGGACGCCTGATGAGCGCCGACCTCGACTTCGAGGGGTGGGTCTGCCCGCTGCCGCTGCGCGACACCCCGACGATCGTGATGGGTCACGGCGGCGGCGGGGCCATGTCCGGCGAGCTGATCGAGCAGCTCTTCCTGCCGGCCTTCGGTGGCGCCGCACGGGCCGAGCTCGGCGACTCCGCCGTGCTGGAGGTGCCGGCCGGCCGGCTGGCGTTCTCGACCGACTCCTTCGTCGTGAAGCCAATGTTCTTCCCCGGCGGATGCATCGGCGACCTCGCGGTCAACGGCACGGTCAACGACCTGGCGATGGCCGGCGCGACGCCTCTGTACCTCTCGACCGCGTTCATCCTGGCCGAGGGCACCCTCCTGACCGACATCGGTCGGGTCGCGATGGCTATCGGCAAGGCGGCCGAGGTCGCGGGCGTGCAGCTCGTGACCGGCGACACCAAGGTGGTCGACAGCGACAGTGGCGACGGCATCTTCATCAACACCGCCGGCATCGGGGTCATCCCCGACGGCATCGACATCTCACCGGCGCGGGCGAGAGTCGGCGACGCCGTGCTGGTCAGCGGCGACATCGGCGTGCACGGCATCGCGGTGATGAGCTGTCGTGAGGGGCTCGAGTTCGTGACGGCGATCGAGAGCGACTGCGCACCGCTGCAGGGGCTGGTGGCTGACATGCTCGCGACGAGGATCGATGTCCGCGTCCTGCGCGACCCGACCCGTGGGGGCGTCTCGGCCACGCTCAACGAGATTGCCAGGGCCTCGGGGGTGGGCGTCGACCTGGTCGAACGCGACCTGCCGATCCCGCCGGAGGTCAAGGACGCGTGCGGCCTGCTCGGTCTCGACCCGCTTCAGGTCGCCAACGAGGGCAAGCTGATCGCGATCGTGGCGGCCGACGACGCCGAGGAGATGCTGGCCGCGATGCGTCAGCACCCCCTTGGGGCCGGCGCGCGCCGGATCGGCACCTGCGTCGCGGAGCACCCGCAGATGGTCGTGGCCCGGACGGGTCTGGGCGGGACCCGCGTGGTGGACCTGCCGATCGGCGAGCAGCTGCCCAGAATCTGCTGAGGTGTCAGCCGAGGGCGCGCTCAGGTTCGCGCGCTACGCCTACCCCCCCAACGAGCTCGGCTACTGCGGACCCGACGGCGCGCACGAGATGCTCGTTCCTGGCGCGGTGGCCGAGATCGAGCGGCGGGCACGTCTTTTCGACGGCGCCTGGGTCTACCTGCAGTTCCTGGCGGGGGCGACCGGCGTCGAGGACCCCCTGTCGGAGGCCGTGGTCGAGGCCTACTGGATCGGTGGTGACCTGCTCGACGCCGTCGACCCGGCCGCGTTCGTCGAGCACCTGACGGTGGCCTTCGAGGGCCAGGCCGGCGGTACCTGGCGGGAGGCCGCAGCGCGGGCCCGGGCCCATCACAGCTTCCAGGTGTTCGAGGTCTACCCGTGGGCCGCCATGCTGCTGCGCGGCCTGCCACCCGGCCCCGCCGTCTCGGTGCTCGACCGGTGCCGGGTCCGCAGCGGCGTGGTCAGCGAGGTCGACGGCGAGTGGGTGGTGGTGACCTCGCGCCTCCTGATGTGGGACGGCAACGCCTTGCGCCCGTCGCTCCCGCAGGTCGAACGCGCCCGGTGGTCGGTCGAGGGTCGGAGCCTGCTGGCGCCGCCGGGCGTCGGCGACACGGTCGCGCTGCACTGGGACTGGGTGTGTGACGTCCTCACGCCCGATCAGGCCGACCGCCTCCAGCGCGCCGAGTCGGCCCAGCGGGCTGCCGTAGGGCTGGTGAGCGGGCCGGCGTCAAGTGCCGGCGCCTGACCCTCCACAGCCTCCGCGGTCCCTACGGTGCTCCAGGAGCCAGCGCAGCCCCTCGGTGGTGGAGGAGCGAGCGCAGGCCCACGGTGGTTGAGGAACGAGCGCAGCGAGCGTCTCGAAACCCGGAGCGGCATCGCAAGGTGTCAGGGCCGACTGTTCGGACGCCGAGGAGGCGGACATGAGACCGGGGTAGCCGATAACGGTGTTTCGTGTTCGGCATTGCCTTGCATTGCCTATCGTCTGGGCACCAAGCAATCGAACGGCCCGGCAGGGGCGCCACGCGAGGACGCGTGCCACTCACCGGCCTCGACCGTCGGCAGCCATCTGGTGGAGAGGAAGACATGCGCAGCCGACGACCAAGTCGCGTAGGTGCTGGTCTCTTCGCGGTCTACGCCATCGCCAGCCTGGTTCCGGTCGCTGTGCTGGGCGCCGTCCTGGTCCGTGGGTACCACGACAGCGGGGTCAACCAGGCGATGGACCAGGGACGCGCGCAGGCTGCGGTGATCGAGCAGATGGCCATCGCCCCGGCCATCGAAGGTGTCGACCTGTCCCAGGGGCTCGACGCCCAGGCCCGGGACCGTCTGCACATGGCCACCGATCTCGCCATCTTCCACGGGTCGGTGGTCAGGCTGCGCCTGCTGACCTTCGACGGCGCCGTCGCCTTCTCCGACGACGGCAGCGTGCGCGACGCCCCGCCCGTCGATGACCCGACGTTCCGGAAGGCTGCCAACGGCCAGGTCGACACCCAGATCGTCGACACCGGCGACGCCTCCTCGATCCGGGTCCTCCAGCCGGTCGTCGCGGAGTCCAACGGGCGAGCGATCGGCGTGCTCGAGCTGTACCTGCCCTACGACACGATCGCCGCCAAGGTGCAGGCCAACACCAGCTCCGCGATCCAGCGCCTCGCCCTCGGGCTGCTCGGCCTCTACTTCGTGATGGCGCTGGTCTCGTGGTGGACGACCAAGGCGCTGCGTCGACACGCCGCCGACCACGAGCACCAGGCCTTGCACGATCCCCTCACCGGCCTGCCCAACCGCGAGCTGTTCCGCCGCGCCGCCGAGGAGGCACTGGTGCGCTCCCGCACCGGGGACCGGGGGGCACTGGTGCTGGTCGACCTCGACCACTTCAAGGAGGTCAACGACACCCTGGGCCACCACGCCGGCGACGAGCTGCTCACCATCATCGCCGGGCGGCTCACCGCGGCACTTCGCACCGACGACGTCGTGGCACGTCTGGGCGGCGACGAGTTCGGCATGCTCCTGCCGACGGGCGGGAACCGCGAGGAGACCGTCGAGCTCCTCACCCGGGTCCGGCGCGAGGTCAGCCAGGAGGTCGTCCTCGGCGACGCGACCCTGAGCGTGGAGGCCAGCTTCGGGGTCTGCTTCTACCCCGACGACGCCTCGACAGTCGAGGGACTGCTGCAGAACGCGGACGCCGCGATGTACCACGGCAAGCGCGGCCCCACCGGCGTGGTCGTCTACGAGCCCACGTCGCCGCGCGCGGCGACGGATTCCTTGTCCATGCAGCGTGAGCTTCGCCGAGCCCTGGAGTGCGACGAGTTCGTGCTGCACTACCAACCCAAGATCGACCTCTCGACGGGGCGCACCTCCTGCGTCGAGGCCCTGATTCGCTGGCAGCACCCGCTGCGAGGGCTGCTGCCACCCTCGGAGTTCCTGCCGGTGGCCGAGCGTTCCGAGCTCATCGAGCCGCTCACCACCTGGGTCCTCGAGCGGGCGTTGCGTGACCACCGGGCCTGGACAGCGGCCGGGCACGACTGGACGGTGGCCGTCAACATCTCCGCACGTAACCTGTCCTCGCTGGCCATCGTCGACACCGTGGGCAGGCTCCTCGACGAGTTCGGGGTGCCCCCGGAGCGGCTGATGCTGGAGATCACGGAGACCGCCATCGCCCACGACACCGACCTGGCCACGCGGGTCGTGGCTGCCCTGAGGCGGCACGGGGTCACGTTGTCGGTCGACGACTTCGGCACCGGCTTCACGGTGCTCTCCCAGCTGCGGACCCTTGCGGTCGCCGAGATCAAGATCGACCGGCTCTTCATCGTCGGGTTGGTCGAGAAGCCGCAGGACCGGGCCATCGTCCGCTCGGTCATCGACCTTGGCCACCAGCTCGGGTGCATGGTGACCGCTGAGGGCGTGGAGTCGCCGGCCATCGCCGAGTGGCTGGTCGAGGCCGGCTGCGACCACGCCCAGGGGTACCTCTGGCAACGACCCGTCAGCTGGCCCGACGTCATCGAGGCGGCGCCCGCCGGCTCGTTCAGGTCGGTCGTGGCCCCACCCTCGGAGGAGGTGACGGTGTGAGGCGCCAGCCCTGGGTGCCCGCCGCAGCCGCTGCCCTCGCCACCGTCACCGCACTGCTGCTCACGGGGTGCGGGCCATCGGGCGAGCCCGAGGCGGCCCGGGCCGCCACCCAGATGAACCCCTCGCTGCACGCCATGCTGCCGCAGGCGGTCCTCGACGCGAAGGTGCTGCGGGTCGGCACGGACGCGTCCTACGCCCCGATGTCGGCGTTCGGGCCCGACGGGCGCACGATCGTCGGCGTCGAGCCCGACCTGGGCGCTGAGCTCGGCAGGGTGCTCGGTGTCGAGGTCCGTTTCGAGTCCACCAGCTTCACCGACATCCTGCCCGCGGTCGCCGCCGGTGACCTCGACCTCGGTATGTCGGCCATCACGGACACGGCCGCCCGCGAGCGCACCGTGGACTTCGTGAACTACTTCGGTGCCGGCACCGCGATCGTGGTGCAGCGAGGCAACCCCACCGGCATCCGGGACATCGCGGACCTGTGCGGCGAGGCCGTGGCCGTCGAGAAGGGCACCACCCAGGTCGCCCTGCTGGCACGGGCGCAGAGCAGCTGCGCCGCCCAGCAGATCGAGGTGGCGACGTACCCCACGAACTCCGACGCGCTGGTCCAGCTGCGCACCGGCCGGGCCGCAGCGGTCCTCAACGACCTGCCGCCCGCGGTGGCCCTGGTCACCGACCCTGACACCAGGTCGCAGTACCAGCTGGCCTCTGCCACGCAGTACGAGCCCGGCCTCTACGGCATCGCGGTGGCCCCGGGTCAGCGCCGGCTCCGCGACGCCGTGCAGGGCGGGTTGGAGGAGCTGCTCGCCAGCGGCAGCTACACCTCGACCCTCGAGCACTGGAGCGTGAACAGCGGCGCCGTGGAGCAGATCAGCGTCAACTCCGACCGCTGACTCAGCGTCCTCCGTCCCGCGTGCCGTTAGCCGCGTCCGGGTCCGCCTCCGTCGCCGTCCGGTCGATCGCGCTCTCCACCGCGAACCTCTCCTCGTGCACGCGGGAAGTCCGCGAGCAGGTTGCGGTCGCTGCCCAGCAGGTAGACCACGTGCGCCTGGTCACGTGCGACCGACCGACCGACCGGCCGACCGCACTCGGCCGGGCCCGGCCAGCCGCACCGAGTGACAACGACCTGGCGCTCACAGCGCCCTGACAGGGTCACGGCGGCGGTCGCACAGCCTGGCCTCCGATCCTTCGAGCAGACGTGCTCGACCGAGCACGCGCGAAGGGAAGACCAGGATGACGACCATGAGCAGGACGAAGAAGATCATCGCAGCGGGCACCCTGGTGCTGGCCGGGTTCGGTGGCGGCGCCGCCGTGATGGTGGCCGGATCCGCGTCCGCCGACGAGACCAGCACCTCGGCCTCCGCTGAGGACCGCCCCAGTGGCTCGGGCGAGACGGCGCTGACCGGCGACACCCTCGAGAAGGTGACTGATGCCGTGCTCGCGGAGTACCCGGGCGCCAGCATCGACCGCGCCGAGACCGACGACGGCGGGGTCTACGAGGCTCACGTCACCACCGCCGACGGTGAGGAGCTGGTCGTGCTGGTGGGCAAGGACTTCGCCGTCACCGGCACCGACACCGGACCGCACGGCATTCCCGGTGGCCTCGGTGGCCCCGGCGGAGCGGTCGGCTCCGGCGGAGCGGGGGAGGAGCCGCTGACGGGCGCCACCTTGACTAAGGTGACCGATGCCGTGCTCGCGGAGTACCCGGGCGCCAGCATCGACCGCGCCGAGACCGACGACGGCGGGGTCTACGAGGCTCACGTCACCACCGCCGACGGTGACGAGCTGATCGTGCTGGTGGGCAAGGACTTCGCCGTCACCGGCACCGACACCGGCCACTGAGCCTGCAGCTTGCCGTGCTTGACCCCGAGCCCCAGCCCGACGACGGTGGACGGGTGACGAGCGGGGAGGAGGCGCCTCGGCGGCACCTCCTCCTCGCCGAGTGCGGCGTACCCCGTGAACGCTCGAAAACAGGAACCGACCGTGCCGCTGGACCAGAGAATTCAGATCACTCGCGGGGCTGCGGGCGCCCACGAGCTGCTCAGGGCCGGCCGGCAGCGCACGCTGACGGGCCCGGAGGACGACATGTGGGCAACGTTCGCAGACCTCGCCGAGCCGTACTCCCTCACTTTCGAGGGGCAGGTCATCGGACACTTCAGCGTTGACAGTGAGAGACAGCTGTACGGTTTCGGCGTCCGTGACGACGCCGAGGCGATGACGACCGAGCTGTTCGCGGGGGTGATCGCGGAGCTCGAGGTCAGTGCCGTGATCACCTCGACGGTCGACCCGATCCTGCTGTCGCTGGCGCTCACGGCCGGTGACGTCGTGAGACCGATGGCCCTGATGTACGACCACGTCGCAGCCTCCGAGATCGAGGAGCCCGTCGACCTCCGTATCGCCGGCAGCGCGGACCACTCGGCTGTGGTGGCCTTCTGCCGGGAGGAGACGGGTTCCTCCGAGACGTTTCTGGTCCCCTACCTGGCCGAACGTATCGAGCTGGGCGAGCTGTTCCTCCTCGAGGCCGATGGCCGGCTCGTAGCAAGCGGAGAGTGCCGGGTCGACACCCGGGCGCCCGGCAACGCCCATCTCGGCTTCGTCGTTCGCACCGCTTCACGCGGTCTCGGTCTGGGCGGGCGACTCCTGCACACCCTGGCCGAGCAGTCCCGGGCTCGGGACCTGATTCCGAGGTGCTCGACCGAGCCCACCAACCTGCCTGCACGAAGGGCCATCCGCCGCGCAGGCTTCCGCAGCAGCCACCTGGTGCTCCGGGTCGCGGTGTCCGCATAGTGCACTGTCGGGCCGGCGCGGCCCGCCGCACGGTGGTTGAGGAGCGAGGCGCTGCGCTCAGGCGGTGGGGACCGGTTCCTGCCCGCGGGTCACCAGGAAGTACTCGCCGATCATGTCGCCGAGCAGCGTGCCCCCGGTGATGTCGCTGGTCACGTGGCCGGCCATGTAGATGCGCGACCAGGCGATCTCGTCCTGCATCCAGTGGTACTCCTCGGCACGGTGCGGTGAGGTCCCCGTGAGGTAGGTCGCCGACGCGGCACCCGACGTGGCGTGTCGCGACGGGTAGGAGCACGGGCACACGTCACCGGGCGCCACCGTGTGGTCGGTGCGCAGCGACGGGTCCACCACGTACGGAGCCGACTGCTGATACTTCGCGCCCAGCGCGTCGGCGACGGTCTTCGACATGGACAGCATCGCGTCGACGTCGTTCTTCACGGCGTCGCCCGACGAGACCGGCATCAGCTCGGCCTGGTCATGGGCGGCGAGCTTCCAGACGTCCTTCTTGCCGTAGGCCTCCAGCCAGGTCGCGGCAGCGACACCGGCGCTCGTGCGGGTCGGCGCGAGCTGCTGCACCTGCTCGATCTCGGCGGCCCGAGCGGTCGCCGACGGAGGCCCGGGCAGGGTCGCCTCCACCCAGGTGACGAAGGCCGTGTCGTCGGCCGTGGCGTCGTGGGTGGCCCACCAACCGGTCATCAGCTGCTGCGCCGTCGGCTCCTGCCGGGTGATCCTCCGCCCGATCGGAGCGATGTCCGCGTCCGGGAAGAGCGTCGGCGGTGGCTCGGCGGCGATCCGGTCCTTCGCGGTGGTGTCGATGAAGGACGCGTACACCCAGGGGGCGACCGCTCCGCCGAGCACGGCCAGGACGGCCACGACGACGATGGCCACGAAGACGCGCCGACGTGGGTCGCGGGTCCGGGCGGGGGAGGGAAGGGTCATGCGACGGCCTCCTGGGCGTGCAGCTGGCGCCCGCGCAGGCGGCGGACGTCGTTGTCGGGGATGTCGTCGCGCAGCAGGGAGGCTGCGGAGACGTACTTGGAGAAGGAGCGTGGTCGGGCGCCGAGCGACCCGAGGAGCGTGTCGGCCGGCGAGGGCCGCAGCGTGCCCTTGGTCTCGACGAGCACCCAGCCCTCGTCGACCCAGACCCGACCGCCGTCGAGGTGGCACTCGATGTCGAGGTCGAGCGTGACGCGCAGGTGCGCGGCGGTGTCGGCCAGCGTGAGCCGTCGGTAGTCGACCCGCATCGAGGGGACCAGTGCGGTGACGTCGATGTCGAGGCCACGCTCGTCGAGGGCCCCGGTGACGAACGCCGACTCCTCGGGTCCGAGGTGACCGTGGCGGGCCGGCTCGCTGAGGCTGACGGTCTTCTCGGTGACGCCGCGTCCGTCGCGGGTCTTCACCTCGAAGCGGCACAGCTGGTCCTCGACGTAGAGCCGGCTGCGCACCTTCCACCGCCTGCGTCGCCGCTGCACGTGGTCGCGGCACGCGTCGAGCCGTGCGGTGTCGAAGTAGACCGAGGAGTAGGTCGTGCTGTCGCGACCGTCGATCGCGAGCGTCCGGAACGAGGCGGGCAGGGCGCCGAGGAAGGCCGCCGCGACGGAGCGGTCCACGAGGTACTTGCGGTCGACCCGGGTCAGTCGAGCGGCCTCCTCGACCACCTCGTCGAGACCGACCTCGTCGCGTCCGAGGAGCGTGAGGGGAACGGGCACCGGGTCGGGGGAGAGGGCCAGGTCAGCGCGCATCGGTGGCCTCGCTCTCAGCAGCGTCCGCCCGGTTGCTCGCGGCCTGGGCCTGGGACCAGCCCCACCAACCGTCGTCGACGGCGTAGCGCACCGAGACGCGGGTCGTCTCCCGTACGTAGTCGACCTCGTCGACGCTCACGCTGATCGGCTCGACGGACATCAGCTCGCGCACCAGCGCGGCGACCGCCTCGGTCTCGGTGACGACGCGGTCCAGGGTGACCCGCATGATCTGGGTCGGCCGGATCGCCCGGGAGTCGTCGGTGAGCCAGATCGCCGCGAGCAGCAGGAGGTCGAGCGCGATCACCATCGGCAGGTTGCGCTCGGGCAGACCGTTGACGAGCGCCAGGATCAGCGCGACGAACGTGTAGGCGACGTCCTTGAGCGTGAAGGCGGTGCTGCGCAGCCGGACCAGGCTCAGCAGCCCGAACAGTCCGAAACCGATGCCGGTCGGGAAGTCGCCCGAGCCGATCGCCGAGACGGCCGCGAAGAGGCCGACGTTGAGCGCGGTGAAGACCAGGATCATCTCCGGTGCGGCCACGCGTCGCCGGTAGAGGACCCCGACGAGCAGGAGCATCGACAAGACGTCGAGGCCGAGCCGGGCGGGCCCGCTGAGGTTGTCGAGCACGGTCGACAACACGGTCTGGAGCATGGCGGTCCTCTCGCTAGGGGTGCGAGATGAACGTTACGAAAACAACGTGAAGCGCGGATGAAGCGTCGAACAGGTGCTGTCCCTCGCCGCCAGGCGCGCGGCCACGCCTGGCCACTCAGACCTCGGCCGTCTCGTCCCACCCGTCGCGGTCCGGGATCTCGACGTCGATGATGTCGGGGTCATCGATGCTGCGGAACCGCCCGAGCCTGTTGCTGCCCGGTTCCTGACGCGTCGCCTCGGGGAACCCGCGCCCGGCCTCGAGGGATGCCTCGGCGATGCCTGGCGTCACGGTGGTCGTGACCGTGATGAGGACTACGGTGGGCCAACTCCGGTCTGACCCACGGCTAGGGGTCCCAGCGCACGATCTGCTGACCGTTCCAGCACCGGGTCGACCCATGCATCCGCGGGATCTGAAAGTGCCGCAGGTTCCGGCATTCGACGGTGTCTTGGCCGCCGAGGCGGGTCGGGGACTTCCAGTGGCCATCGCGCTTCAGGACGAACTGCCACGCACCTCCGCCCGCACACTTGTCCGGTGCGGAGCCGGGGCCACCGGCGAAGCTGCCGAGATCGGAGACGTAGGCAACGCGCGGTCGGTACTCCTTGACGATGGCGATCGGCGCCTGTGCGCAATCGGGGTCATTGCCAGACCACCCCCAGACACGATCGAGGTCGTCTCTGATTGCATGCCGGAAGCCAGGAGATGTCCGCGCCAGCCGGTCCAACTGGCCTGACGCCCTCCACACGCGCACGCCGAGCCCAGGGAAGACGACCTTCCCCGCAACCTCTCGTCCCGCCGCCTGGGCTTCCGAGGACGCGGCGGTTGAACCGGTGAGCGTGAGCGCCACGCTCATCGCAGCGACAGTGAGGAGCATGGAGATGCGGACGTAGCGAGACAGCACGTGGGCTCCCCAGATCTGGGCAGCCGGCGTCCCGGTGGTTGCCGGGCGAACCTGCTGCGGCTCGTTGGTGTAGCCAAGTTTGCAGTGGCGACGATCGACCGTCCAGCCCGCGTCCAGCCCTGGGTCAACGGGGGTCCTCCCACTGGTGCCGTGGACACCGGTCGGTCGACCAGAGCAGTATGCACAGGAGGGCACAGGGGGGGCACAGGAGGTGCCCCCATGGCACTGATGAGGTGGCAGTCATGGCTGTGATGACCGACGTACGCGTGCGGCAACCACGCACGAACGACCTGGTCAGCGATCGCTTCGTGGTCGCCGGCATCGGCGCCGGCTTCGAGGGCGTCGTCGGGATCCGGGTGCTCGGGCCGTCCGGAAGAGTGCTGGCGACCGACTCGGCACAGTCCAGTGGTGGCGGCGTCGGCGTCGGTGACTTCGTGGCACGGGTGCACCTCGCAGATCCCCCGCGGGCGGGGACCCGGCTGACGGTGCAGGTCTTCGGCGACAACCCGGGCCTGCCCGACCAGGGCCCGAGCCCCGGGTTCAACACGCGGACGATCGAGGTGATCTGCTTCCCCGGGTCCCACGGCTTCCTCATCTACCGGGTGGAGTCGGGCGACACGCTCACCGGCATCGTGCGCAAGCTCGGGCCCTACACCACGACGACGGTCGCGCAGGTCGTGAAGGCCAACCCCCGCATCGACGACCCTGACCTGATCCAGGCCGGCTGGCGGTTGCGGGTGCCCCTTCGGCAGTGAGGCGCCCCACCGGCCGCCGCGGTCAAGGTCGCTCGCGGATGGCCCTCATCGCGTCGATCTGCTCCGACTGCGTGGTGGCGATGGTCGCGGCGAGGTCGACGGCCGCGGCGAACTGACCGTCGTCCCGCTCTGCCGCGGCCATGGTCACGGCCTGCTGATGGTGCTCGATCATGAGGTCGAGCCACAGGTCTGCGAACTCGGCCTCCGGAGCATCCTCGAGAGCGCGCAGGTCGGGGTCGTCCGACGAGCCGTCCGCCGCGTGATCTGCATGGGCGTGGTCGCGAACGGTGGCCGGGATCGCCTCGTCCCAGCTGGTGAGCCAGTCGGTCATGGTCTCGATCTCGGGCGTCTGCGTCGACCGGACGTCGTCGGCCAGCTCGGTCAGCCTCGGATCGAGCGGTCGGCCGAGAGTGAGGTCGACCAGCGCGAGTGACTCGGCCTGGTGCTGGATCATCTGGGTCGCGAACGAGACGTCAGCGGTGTTGTGCTCGGTGGTCGACACCTGCGGCGGACTGTCCGAGGGTGCGGCCTCCGATCCGCAGGCGGTCGAGGTCAGGGCCAGCACGACACCGAGCACGCCGAGGACGCCGAGGCGCTGGAGCCGGCCACCTGAAGGCCACCTAGCGTGAGGTGGGCGCGGACCGGGAGGGTGTGGTGAGCTCACCCTTCGATGGTACGGAGCACGGTCGGCAGCAGGATGCTGACGGTCATCGTCGAGGGGTGGTCGCACGGCACGGGCGCCCGCGGACCGTGGTCGGTGTGAGTGACCTGATGGCAGAGGCGGACCTCGCCACCGACGTCGGTCACGAGCTGTTCGACCATCGACAGGCCGAGTCCAGCACCCGGGCGCGCTCGCGCCTCGGGCGCCCGGGTGAAGCGGTCGGTCGCTCGCGCCAGCAGCTCGGGGTCCATCCCCGGGCCGAGGTCCCCGACCTCGACCACCACCCAGTCGTCGGCGCTGTCCGACGGTGGGCGGCGCGCGCGGACGCGTACCGGTGGCCGACCGTGGGTGAAGGCGTTCTCCACGACGTTCGAGACGACCCGCTCCAAGGTGATCGCGTCCATGCGCGTGTACACCGCCTTCGGTGCGGCCTCGAAGGAGATCTGGTGCGCCTGGTCGGGCAGCGCGAGCTGGCGGCGCCTGACGAGACCCGAGACGACCAGGTTCACCTCGGTCCCGTCGCCGCCTTCCGGTGAGGGCACCCGTACTGGTCCCGGTCGCGCCGTCGTGGGAGCCGAGGACGAGGAGGTGCTCGGCGAGGTCGATGAGCCGGGTCACGTCGACCGCTGTCTCGTCGAGGACCTCCTCGTGCTCCCGGACGCTGCGACTGCGGCGTCGCGCCAGCTGGATGCGGCTCTTGAGCAGGGTCAGGGGCGTGCGCAGCTCGTGGCTGGCGTCGTTGATGAACCTGCGCTCGTGGTCCAGGGATCGTTCGAGGGCGGTCAGCATGTGGTTGAGGGTGTGTCCCAGCCGGGTGACCTCGTCGTCCCGTCCGGGCGGGACCTCCAGACGCAGGCCGTTCGCACCGCCGGCGATCTGCTCGGCTCGCCGCCGGTAGCGCTCGACGGGTCGCAGGGCGGCTCGCGCGAGCAGGTCTCCCACGATGGCGGCGGCGGCGAGCGCTCCCAGCCCGGCGAGCGTGAGCTGGAGCAACAGCTCGCGCAGCGCCTCGTCGCGGTGGTCCCGGCGCACCCCGACCACCAGGAAGTCGCCGGTCCCCTCGAGCGCTGTGACCTGGATCCGGTAGGGCGTGGTCGCGACCGGCAGCAACGTGCCGACGTCCTGGGTGAGCGGGCCCGAACCGACGCGGACGAGGTCGGAGGCCGGCACCAGCGGCTCCGCGGGTGCGGTTCCTCCCGTGTCGAGCACCCGCCCGGTGCCTGCGAGCACCTGCCACCCGGCCCCGGTGGCGTCGGCGGCCACCGGTGAGGTGACGCGACCGGCCGCGACGACCAGCGGGGTGATGACGGCGGTGGCCTGGTCGAGCTCGGAGTCCAGCCCGCGGTCGAGGGCGTACTCGACGCGCCAGTACACGAAGACACCGGCCGCGCTGAGCAGGACGAGCATGGCGACCACGAAGCCGGCCACCAGTCTCACCCGCAGCGGCAGCCGCGTCACGGGAGCGCCGGCCCGACCGGGTGCGCGTCCACCCGGTAGCCGGCCCCGCGCACGGTGGTGATGGTGCTGGTGCCGAACGGTCGATCGATCTTGGCGCGGATCGAGGCCAGGTGCACGTCGATCACGTTGCTGCTCAGGTCGGTCTCACCGTCCCAGACCTCGTCGAGGATCGCGTAGCGGGACACGACCCGCCCAGCGCGGACCACGAGGAGGTGCAGGATGTCGAACTCACGGGCGGAGAGCTCGATCTCGGTGCCGGAGCGTGAGACCCGTCGCGCCCCCGGGTCGACGACCAGGTCGCCGACGGCGACCGCTGACTCCTCGCCGATGGTCGAGCGTCGCCGTAGTGCACGCAACCGGGCCAGCAGCTCGTCGAGGTCGAAGGGCTTCGAGAGGTAGTCGTCCGCGCCGGCGTCGAGGCCGTCGACGCGATCGCGGACGTCGGCGCGGGCGGTGAGCATCATCACCGGTGTGGTGAGCCCCAGCATCCGCAGCCTGCGGCAAACGGTGAGGCCGTCGATCTCGGGCAGCATCCAGTCCAGCAGCAGGACGTCGTAGGGCAGCCCGCCGGGCAGGGCGCGACCGTAGGCGGCCCTCCCGTCGTGGACGACCTCGACGTCCCACCCGGCCTCGGTCAGCGACTGCTCGAGCAGGGCGGCGAGACGATGGTCGTCCTCGGCCACCAGGATCCGCACCGTCGCACTCCTTCCTGCGAGGTCGCACCCGCCCTCGCCTACACCACCCTGCACCTGCCGGACGGGTTTCACCCTCCCTTCATCTTCCCTGTCACGCGCTGCACCCCCACCGCGCCGCGGCGTCGTCACACCGCGCCCGGCTCGTGCGTCAGGTAGGTGGGCAATGGTCGCCCAGGGATGGGAGCGTGACGGACATGGACATCACTTCGTCCTTCGAGCAGGAACGGCCGCGGCTCGAGCGCATGGCCGGACGCGTCGTCGGCGATCCGGTCGAGGCCGAGGACATCGTCCAGCAGGCGTGGCTGCGGCTGCACCGGCACGAGAGCTCGATCGACAACCTTCCTGGGTGGCTGACCACCGTGACCATCCGCCTGTGCCTGGACCGGCTGCGGGCACGGACGCCGACGCCGCAGGCCGACGTCGAGCCGATCGGCCTGGTCGCGGACCCGGCCGAGGAGATCGCCCTGGCCGACACGGTGGGGGTGGCGCTGCAGGTGGTGCTCGAGCGGCTGACGCCCGCCGAACGCGTCGCGTTCGTGCTTCACGACAGCTTCGCGGTCGACTTCTCCACCATCGCGGAGATCCTGGGCAGCACGCCCGCCGCCGCGCGGAAGCTGGCCTCGCGGGCCCGCGGCAAGCTCGCGGTGGCCCCGGAGGAGAGCCGCCGTCCCGACTGGCAGGTCGTCGACGCCTTCCTGAAGGCAGCGCGCGAAGGCGACTTCACCCGTTTGATGGAGCTCCTCGCCCCCGACGTCGTGGTCACCGGTGACGCCTTCGCCGTCGCCACCGGTACGCCCACCCGCCTCGATGGGCGACGGGAGGTCGCCGCGATGTTCGACGGTGCCGCGAAGTCGGCGCTCCCGGTCTTCGTCGGCGACCGTGCCGGGGCAGCCTGGTACCTGCGCGGAGAGGCGAGGGTGGCCTTCGACTTCAGCGTCGAGGCCGGCGTCGTCCGGCGGATCGACTTCCGCGCCGACCCGGACGTCCTCACCGTGGTCCGCCGGCGGCGAGCAGGCGACCTCGCCTGAGGAACCGGCGGCGCGTACGGCGGGTCAGACGGCGAGGGTCATCGTGCCCGTGAGCGGCTTGACGTCGTAGACCTGCACGGTGGCCTGTCGGCCCGCCAGCGCCTGGGAGAGGTCACGCGCGATCACGGCGAGGGCCTCGACCTCCGTCGGGGTCCCCGGTGGGAGCTCGCCGTAGTCGGCCTCCGGCACGAACAGCGTCAGCGTGTGTCGCACGTTCGCCCGGGAGGTGAGCAGCTCGGCGACCACGCGGACGCCGAGCGGGTCCTCCGTCGCAACGGCGGGGCGGGTGCCGCCCAGGTGCGAGTCGTCGGCGAGCGTGAGGATCACCTCCGCGTCACCGCGTCGGTAGGCCACCTCGATCCCGTCGCCTCGCAGCTGGTAGCGCTCACGGGGCAAGGCCGCAGTCTCGGGCATCACCTGGTCACCTCACGATCGGGGCGAGGACCTCGTAGCGCTTGCGGATGCCGTCGCCGAAGTCGACCTCGACCTCGCGGCGAGCGACCAGCCCGGCCTCGTTGCCCCGGATGTGGTACCCGATCTCCGTGGTCTCGGCGACCGGCTCGCCTCGCTCGGCCTCCTCACCCTGCGCGGCTCGGGCGCGGTGCGTGCGCCAGGCCTGGGCCAGCAGTTGCTCCGGGTCCCGCGGCGGGCCGTCGTCGGAGGCGGCGCCGGGGGGGTGGACGATCCTGGTGGGACGGTCCGCCAGCTGGGTCACCCGTCGTGCGGTGTCCTCGATGCGCGTGACCGTCCCGTCGTTGTCCAGCGTGATCCGGACGTCGCCGGCGTCCTGCGTGACCACGGGCAGGCCGTTGATCAGCTGTCGGAACTGGACGGTCGTCTCCAGCACGCGGGGGTCGCCGGCGCTGCCGTCCTGGGCCGCGGCCCCGTTGGCCATCGTGCGTCGGATGACGTCGAACGCGACGTCGACGTCGCGGTCGAGGCCGTACTGGTCGAGTGTCTCGGCGGCGCGGCGCTTGGCCTCGTCGACGGGCAGCGGCTCGCGGTGCTCGGCGGTGGGTTCGCCGAGCGTCACCTCGTAGCGACCGTCCCGGGTCACCGACAAGGCGCGGCCGTCGCTGGCCGAGACCAGCAGACCTGCTGTCGGGCCTGCAGGCTCGGGCAGGTCGAACCGTCCGGCGAGGTCGTGGACCTGCTCCAGCGCCCCGGCGGGCGAGCTGCAGCTCGGCGACGAGCAGCTCGCTCGGCAGCTCGAGCGACCGGGGCGCCACGGCATCGGGCTCGGCGGCGGAACGGGCGCGGTCGTACCACCACCACGACCAGTAGTTGGCCGGGACGTGGCCCCACTCGAGGGTGCGCTCGTTCTCCAGGCGCGCTCCCGCCTCGGCGGCATCGTTGCCGACCGCGACGACCGACGGCTCCTGCGCCTGGGAGATCCGCCAGGAAGCGTCCATCCAGGCTCGGGCGAAGGACTTCGGGCGGTTGTACTCCTCCCAGAAGAACCGGCCGTAGTCGCCGTTGTCGACCGAGACCGTCTCGTAGCCGAACAGCATCCGGAACCCCAGGTTGGCCTGGCCCCAGCTCCGGAGCGGGTCGTGACCCTCCTTGACGCGGCACGAGAAGCACGTCGACCAGAACAGGTAGTTGACGGCCTCGTTGCCCAGCCGCATGGTCGTGGACATGGCGTTGCTACGGCCGTCCCAGGTGCCGCCGAGTGGCGCCCAGAAGGTGCCGTCACCGTTCATGCCGCCGTGACCGGAGTGGTAGAAGGCGAGCACGGCGTCGGCGCCGTAGGTGTCCTGCCAGTTGTCGAAGTCCTCCTCGTACTGCCACGGCTGGACGCTGCCGTCCTGGAACTGGAAGTTCGGCACGTGCCACTGGCGCAGGTAGTCCAGCCAGCCGGCCGCGTCCTCGTGCGTCAGCGAGAGCGCGTGACTGGTCGACGAAGTTCTCGACCGAGCAGGCCCCGAAGATGCGCGCACCCCCGCGGTCGGCGCGCAGCGGACCTGCCGCTATCGGGTCTGTCCCGAGCATCGAGATGTCGGCTATGGCCATGACGTCCCCCCACCTCACGACTGCAGCGAGTACACCTGACGGCTGCCACGACGAGCGAGAGGGCGCGTCAATCAATCAATCGATGATGCTCGCGCTCACGAACGAAGTCAACGTTGCCGACGACTCCGTGGCGGGTGTAGGACTCGGAGATACTGCGAATGCCTGTCCGAGGAGGCACCAGATGCGCTATCGACCGATTGACGACGAGCCCGGCGATCCGCGGCTCGGCCGATTCCTGCCTGACGACTGGGACCATCTGGAGTCCTATCCGCTCATGGCGACCGCGATCCCCGCGGACCCGACACCGGTCGTCATCGGTGTCAACTGGTACCAGGAGTTCTTCGAGCCCGAGCGCGACGAGGCCTCGGGTGAGTACTGGCTGGCTCCCGGTGGCCCGAAGACCCTGACCCGCATCGCGGGCGGTCACTGCGTGTGCCTGGAGCCGGGCGACGCACCGGACCCCGAGGGCTGGTGGACGTTCTACGACCAGGGCCGCGAGGGAGCCTGCGTCGGCTTCGGGTGGTCGCGGTGCATGTCGTTGCTCAACAGCGAGCTCTACGCAGCCCGGTGGTTGTGGGACCGAGCCAAGGAGGTCGACCAGTGGCCGGACACCCAGCCCGGGGACACGAACGGCACGTCCGTGCGAGCGGCCGCTGACATCTTGTGCAAGTCCGGTCACGTCGACTGGCAGGACTCCTACGCCGGCGACGACGACCACACCGTGCGCGACGACTACAAGCCCGAGGCCCAGAACGGACTCAAGGTCTACCGCTGGGCGAAGTCGGTCGACGACGTGCACGCGGCCCTGAGCAACGACCGGGCCGACGCGCTGGGGGCGGTGGCCGTCCTCAACTCCTGGGGCAAGGGCTTCCCGCACCGGACCTGGATGCCCGACGCGGTGCTGCAGCGCCTGATGGACGAGGACGGTGAGATCGCGGTCCCCACCGACGCGTGAGGTCGCGCCACCTCGACGCCTCTCGCACGGACTCCGACACGGCTCCTGGTCACACCAGGGCCCGGGTGGCCGTCACAGTGGCAGGAGCACCCGGGTGCAGAGACCCGGGTCGAGAACCACGACGGAACGAGGACCGATGAGGACGATGACCTGCCGGCAGCTGGGTGGCCCGTGCGACCACGACCTACCCGGGGAGAGCGCGGACGAGGTGATCAAGGCGCAGGACCGGCACCTCAAGGACGCGGTGGCGGCGGGGGATGTCTCCCACCAGGCTGCGCACCAGGACATGAAGGCGCGGTGGAGGCACCCCGTGCAGTCGATGACGTGGTACCGCGAGACCAAGAAGGCCTACGCCGACCTCCCGGAGCGGTGACGGCCGCTCGACCGGCGCATCCCGGCCTCGCGCGGGCGGCTCACGCAGGCTGGGACGGCTCAGACGGGGGCTAGGGCGTTGATCTCCTGCGCGACCCGGGCGGGCTCGTCGATCTGCAGGAGCGAGCCCCCGTCCTCGAAGGTCACCAGCCGAGCACGTGGCAGGGTCTGCGAGATCGCGACGGCGTGGGCGTAGGGCATCATCCGGTCCGTCCGCGACCACAGCAGCAGCGTGGGACCGTCGAAGTCCGTGAGCGCCTGACAGGCCTCGTCGATGACCGAGAAGTCGGGAGCGGTCGCATAGGTCACCAGGTCGCGGCGGACCGCCCGGCTCCGCAGCAGCGGCCTGGTCCAGCGGGCGACGAGGGCGCGGTCGAGGGGTCTGCGGGACATCGGGCCGAGGGTGAACGGGAGCCGGGAGGCGAACGGGACCCGCAACGACGCCTCCGGCGGCGAGGACCCCGCCCGGGATGCGGACGGCGAGCGCGACCGTCCTGCCCGGCCACCCCGGCGGGATGTTGTCGAAGGTCTCGCAGGGCAGCAGCACCAGTGCCCCGACCCGCGGGTGCCGCTCGGCGGCCAGCAGCAACGGGAAGCCGGTGTCGCTGACGACGAGGACGACGTCGTCCAGGTGGAGCCGATCGAGGAAGGCGCCCAGCCGGGCGGCCTGCCCGCGCAGGGTCAGGTCGGCGTCGGTGTCCATCGGCAGCCGGTGGGACCCCAGCGGCAGGACGGGTCGCACCACGCGCAGGCCCGGGTCGAGGCGCGGTAGGAGCTGGTCCCAGACGGTCTCGTCCATCAGCAGCCCGTGACACAGGACCACCGGTCGGCCCGCGCCACCGCTGTCGTGGTACTCGATGGTGCCGCCGGGAAGCTGGACCCGCTGCACGGTCACGGGCCGCTCGGCTCGCCTGCGAGGCCACTGATCCGGGCGGTGAGGTAGTAGCAGCCGAGCTCGGCCATGCCGCCGCTCGCCTGGGGGAGGTAGGGCGCCGGGCCACTGACGTCCAGGGGGACCCAGAGGCCTTCGGTCGTCAGCCGGTCGATGACGCCCGGGCACCCGCGGGAACTCCCAGAGGTCCTCGCGCTGGGTCACCACGACGAGGCCGCCCGGCCGCACGACCCTCGCGAACTCCCGCCACGTCGTCTCGACGTCCGGCAGGTAGGTCATCACGCCGACGCACACGAGCAGGTCGACCCCGTCGTCCTCGATCGCGAGCGGTTGCTGGAGGTCGGCGGTCTCGAGCCGGGCGTAGGCTCCGGTCTGCTCGGCGAACCGGAGCGACGTCTGGGAGAGGTCGAGTCCCACGATGCGTGCCGCGTGTCCGCGCTCGCGCAACGCAGTCCCGACCAGTCCGGTGCCGCACCCGACATCGAGCACGGAGCCCGCATCCGGGTAGCGGGCGCGGACGATCTCGGCGACGACCGCAGGAGCCTGGTAGGACCATGCGGCCAGGTCGGCGTCGTAGCTCTCGGCCCACCCGTCGTACTGACCGGCGACCCCGGCGGGATCCGTGGCGCCCTGGAGCAGCCAGTCGTCGCGGTCGACCTCGTCGGCGGGCACCGGGACAGCGTTCCACGTGCCTGCTCAAACGGCTACCGCACTGCGTCCGGCACCGGGGTCCCCGTGGCCGCCCGGACGCCGAGGGTCTGCCGGGACCGCCTCGATCGCCGTCGATCTCCTCCGGCGGTCGCGGGCGGTGCTACTCGACCGCGAGCTCCCGGTCGGCGCGCGCGAGGCAGGCCAGCGCCCGGACGCTGTCCCACGTCCCTGGCTTGAGACCGGCGGCAGCGCGGTGCGCGGCATCGCGCAGGGAAGCTGCCTCCGGAAGCCCTCGGGCCTCGATCGCCAGCAGGGCCAGCGTCTCGACGCTCTCCCACGAGCCGGCCTTGAGGCCGCTGGCCGCGCCCAACGCCCGCTGCAGCGGGCTCCGTCCGTCGAGCTGCTTGCCCATGCTTCTCCTCCGTCGACTCGCGCCGTCCCCCGGTCGGGTCCCTCGGCCGCCATGCTGCCGCACCGGGCGGGGTGCGGGCCGCGGGCACGCGGGCGCGCCCGACGCCGCCGCTCGACCCGGGGCGGCGGTGGGGGTCCGGGAGTGCCGTTTGGTCACCAACGACAGGTTCTGGGGGTTTCGGACCGCCGTTGGTGACCAAACGACACCTCAAGCAGGCGCTCCGCCGGGCGCGGGGGCCGCGTGGTCCGGGGCGTACCGGACGGCCGTCGACCAGGCTGGGTCGTGGTGACGCGCCCAGTAGCGTCGACGAAGGTCCAGCGTGAGGGGGCCGGGCTGGCCCGAGCCGACCGGTCGACCGTCGATCGTGGTAACCGGCAGGACGCCGCCGGCGGTCGAGGTGACGAGCACCTCGGAGGCGCCTCGCAGCTGCTCCGCGCTGAGCGGCCCCTGCTCGACCGCGTCACCGGCCTCGCCGACCAGCTCGATGACCGACCGGCGGGTGATCCCGTGGAGCACGCCGCGCTCGGGGGTGTGCCACACGCCGTCGACGTGTGCGAAGACGTTGTAGCCGGGGCCCTCACTGATCGCCCCGGACGCCTCTCGCAGCACCACGAGGTCGGCGCCGTGGTCGTAGGCGTCGAGCTGTGCGCGGTCCAGGTCGAGCCAGTGATAGTTCTTCACCTGCGGGTCGACGCTCTCGGGCGGGATCCGCGGCGTCGAGCTGATCCACAGGCTCGCCCCCCGCGTCTGCTGCTCGGGGGTGGTGACCCAGACGAAGGGGACTGCGAAGCAGTAGAAGGTGTGACGCGCGGTGCGGAGGTCCCGGCTGCCGGGCGCCGGTCGCCCTCGGGTGCAGGTCATCGAGACGTAGGCGTCCCGCAGCCCCGAGCGGGAGACGCAGCCGTGAAGGATGTCTTCCAGCCCCGCGCGGTCATGGCCGGTGTCCAACCGCAGTGCTCCCAGACCGGCGAGGAACCGGTCGAGGTGGTCGCCGAGGCGGTAGAACCGGCCCTGCCACACGTGCGCGACGTCGTAGGTGCCGTCCGAGCGCGTGACCCCGAGGTCGAGGACGGAGATCGTGGCGTCCTCGATCGCGCAGAACCGCCCGTCGACGAACGCCGCACCCTGGGACCACCGCTGCTCAGTCATGCCAGCACCGTCTCAGATCGCGCCGACCTGGCGACCCCTCAGCCTCGGCGCCCGAGGAGCCGGCCCAGGAGCCCGGGCCCGCTCCGCTCGGGGCTGGGGTGCCCCGGGCAGCGCCGGTCGGTCGGGACGGGGCCCATCACCTGGGTGATGTGCTGGCCGCAGCCGGCCCAGGTGGTCTTGCCGCAGGTCTTGCAGGAAACTGCTCGGCACATGGGGTGCTCGCTCTCGTGGAGGGGGTGGGCGGTGAGTGGTGGAGGGTGGAGCTGGCTCAGCCGTGGGAGAAACGGACCTCCGGCAGGACCCGCCGCAACCAGCTCGGCGCCCACCAGGCCGCACGGCCGGTGAGTCGAAGCAGCACGGGCAGGAGCACCAGTCGGACGAGGAACGCGTCGAGGAGGACCGCGACCCCGAGCACGATGCCCATCTCCTTGGGCGGCAGGGGACCGGACAGCGCGAAGGTGAAGAAGACCGCGACCATCACGGCTCCGGCGGCGAAGATGACGCGCCCGGAGTGGGCCAGCGAGCCGACCATGGCCTCCTTCGGGTCACCGGAGCGCTCGTAGTGCTCCTTGGCGGAGGCCAGCAGGAAGACGGTGTAGTCCATCGCGATCGCGAAGATCATCGCGAAGAAGAACACCGGCGCCCAGGCGTCGAGGAAGCCCTGGCTCTCGAAGCCCATGAAGCCCGATCCCCAGCCCTCCTGGAAGACCAGGCGGGCGACGCCGAAGGCCGCCGCGGTGGAGAGCAGGCTGGCCAGGGTGCCGAGCAGCGCGATGAGCGGCGCCTGCAGCGCGACGAGCAGCAGCAGGAACCCGAGGGCGAGGATCACGCCGATCACCAGCGGGGTGGAGTCGTCGAGCTGGGTCTTGAGGTCGAGGTTCTCGACCGCGGCGCCGCCCACGACGGCCGAGGACGGCAGGTCGGCGCGCAGTCGGTCGACGGTGTCGCTCAGGGCGGGGTCGGAGGGGTCCATGGTGGGAACGGCCTGGATCAGGGCGTGGTCGGAGCCGTCGGGCGCCGGCGTCGCGGGCATCGCACCCTCGATGCCGTCGTCGTCGGTCAGGACGGCGGAGGCGGCGTCGGCGTCGGCCGGGTCGACCACGACGGTCAGGGTGCCGGGGGCTCCCTCACCGAAGCTCTCCTGGACCAGGTCGTAGCCGATCCGTGCCGAGGCGTCCTCGGGCAGCACCTTGATCGAGGGCATCGCGGTGCGCAGCCCCAGGATCGGGGCGGCCAGGACCAGGAGCACGACGAGGGACGCGAGGCCCCACGCGAGCGGGCGCTTCCACAGCCGCTCGCCCCAGGCGGCGAAGGAGGACGAGCGGTGCTCGCCGGTGCGCGACCACGGCAGCGACAGCTTGTTGATGCGGTGGTCGAGCTTGGCCAGCACCATCGGCAGCAGCGTCAGGGTGGCACCCAGGACGAAGACCACCGAGAGCATGATCCCCCCGGCCATGGAGCGGAACGACGGGGACGGGACCAGCATCACCGCGGACAGCGAGATGAGCACGGTCGCACCCGAGAGGAGGACCGCCTTGCCGGCGGTGTCCATGGTCTCGGCGATCGCCTCGCGCGGGGTGCTGCCGTCGCGTGCGCGGGCCGCGCGGTAGCGCACGACGATGAAGAGCGCGTAGTCGATCCCCAGGGCGAGGGCGAACATCAGGGCGAAGTTCATGGCCCAGATGGAGACCGGGACGAGCTGGTTGATCAGGACCAGTGAGCCGGCGGAGGCGACCAGGCCGGCCAGGGTGAGGATGAGCGGAAGCCCGGCGGCCACGAGGGCGCCGAAGGCCAGGACCAGGATCGCCAGGGTCACGGGCCAGGAGAACAGCTCCGACTTGAGCATCGCGTCGAGGTTGGCCTCGTTGAAGTCCGACCAGAGCAGGGAGGCGCCGCTGGGGTTGACCTGGATGGCGTCGGTGGAGAGGTCCTGCAGCGGGCTCTTGAGGTCGTCGGCGACGCGGACCATCTCGTTGGGGTCCGCGCCGGCGCCGGCGAGCAGGACGGCGGTGGAGCCGTCCTCGCTCAGGGTCGCGCCGGGTCGGGGCTGCACGATCTCCGCGATCCGGGGGTCCTTCTCGAGCATCGCCGTGGCCTCGGCGAGCACCTCCTTGCCGGGCCCGTCGGTGACGGGCCCGTCCGCGGAGGTCACGACGACCTGGATCGCCGTGCTGGCGTTGCCGCCGAAGTGTTCCTGGGCGAGCTCGCGAGCGGAAACGGACTCCGAGCCGTCGGCCTGCCACCCGGCTCCGGAGAGCTCGGACTCGACCCGCGGGGCGAAGGCGCCGAGGCCGACGATCACCAGCACCCACACGACCAGGGTCAGACGGGCGCGGTCGGTGACCCAGACGCCCAGACGGCCCAGCAGACCGGGGCGGTCCTCGGGGGGTGGGCTGGCGGGGGTGGGCGCGGCGTGGCGGGGGGTGGCCGTCGTCGTCATGGGGGCTCTCTTCGTGGGCAGGGAGGTGGGTGGGTCAGATCAGGGCGGGCAGGGCTCGGGCGGCGGTGTAGAGCGCGACCACGAGCACGAGCACGGTGAAGGCCGTCGAGAGACGGCGGGTGGGGACGCGGTCGGCGAGCAGGGCGCCGAGGAAGCCGCCGAGGGCGGAGACTGCGGTGAGCACGAGCACCACGCCCCAGTCGGGCGCGGCGCCGGCCCCGGTCCGCACGGCGAGCGCGGCGCCGCTGGTGAGCGTGATGACCACGAGCGAGGTGCCCGCGGCGTACTCCATCGGCAGGGCGAGGGCCAGCAGCAGCGCCGGGACCACCAGGAACCCGCCGCCCACGCCCAGGAACCCGGTGAGGAGCCCGACCACGGTCGCGGTGATGAGCACCTTGAGGGCACGCGGGCACTGGCAGGCGAAGGTCGGGCTGAAGGTGATGATCGGGTCGTCGATGCTGTGGCGGCGGGCGCTGGCGGCCCCGGGGTCGTTGCCGCCGCACTCGTCGCCCGAGGTGTGCCGAGCCGCGGATCTGGCGGGTGGCCATCACGCCGCCGACGACCAGCATCAGCACGGCGAAGGCCGCGAGCAGCACGGCCTGCGGCACCAGCGCCGAGGCCTTGGCACCCGCGGCTGCGCCACCGACACCGACCAGCCCGAAGGTGACCCCCTGGCCGAGCAGGACGTTGCCGGCCCGGTAGGCGGTGAGCGCACCGATCAGGGCGGTGACGCCCACCACCACCAGGGAGCCGGTGGTGGCCTGGGTCGGGCTCTGTCCGAGGGCGTAGACCAGGACCGGCACGGCCAGGATCGACCCGCCCCCGCCGAGCGCTCCCACGCTGAGGCCGATCAGGGCCCCGGCGAGGACCGCGACGACGAGCTCGAGCATCAGGCTTCGGGGCCGACCAGGTGCAGGCCGACCGACTCGGCGTTGGCGAAGGAGTCGTCGATCGCGACCGGCGTGCGGCCGGCAGCATCGATGACCGAGGCCGCGACGGCGGCGCGGTACCCGGAGGCGCAGTGCACCCAGACCTCGCCGTCCGGTACCTCCGCGACCCGTCCGGGCAGCTCGTGGATGGGGATGTTGTGGGCCCCCTGGATCCGGGCGGAGGCGTACTCGTCGGCCCGGCGCACGTCGAGGACCACGATGTCGCGGTCGTTGCGTGCCTGCTCGAGGTCGGCGAACGTGGCGGTGGAGAAGCTCGCCAGCTCACGGTCGGACCAGTCCTGCGGGCCGCCGGTGGCCGCGGCAGCGGGGCGGTCGATCCCGATCCGGACCAGCTCCCGCTGGGCCTCGGCGACCTGCTCGGGCGTCTCGCCGAGCAACGTCAGCGGCGTGCCCCAGGGGATGAGCCAGCCGAGGTAGGTGACGAACCCGCCGTCGATGCCGAAGTTGAAGGACCCAGGAGCGTGGCCGGCCGCGAAGGCCGTGCGGTGCCGCAGGTCGACGACCCACTCGCCGGCCTCGATCCGGCGGCGCACCTCGTCGGGCTGCGCGGTCGTCGGCGGCGACAGGTCGGGCTCGGAGGGCCCCTCGGCGTTCGCCGGGGCCATGTGCACGTAGTAGGACGGCCACGCCCCGAGGCCCTCGACGAGCTCGCGGACGTAGGTCTCCTCGTCCTGGGTCAGGACCGGGTTGGTCTGCTTCTCCTGGCCGATGGTGGACTCGGTCGCCTCGGACTGGGTCGCGGAGCAGAACGAGCCGAACCCGTGGGTCGGGTAGACCTCCGTGCCGTCCGGCAGCTCTGCGGCGAGCCGCTGGGCTGAGGCGTGCTGGTGGCGGACGAGGGCGTCGGTGTGCTCCTCGCCCATCAGGTCCGGACGCCCGGTCGCGCCGTAGAGCAGCGACCCGCCGGTGAAGACCGCAACCGGCTGGTCACCGTCGCTGAGCGCGTAGGACAGGTGCGTGTAGGTGTGACCCGGGGTCGAGATCGCCCGGACCCGGATCCGCGGGCCGATCTCGATCGTCTCGCCGTCGCGGATCGGGGTGTGGGCGAAGGAGACCTCGTCCTCACCGCTGACCACGTAGTCCGCGTTGATCGCACGGGACAGGGCGAGACCACCGGTGACGTAGTCGTTGTGGATGTGGGTCTCGAGCACGTGGCTGGCGCGGACGTCCTCGTCCTCCAGCACGGCCAGCACCCGGTCGATGTCGCGCTGCGGGTCGATGACGAAGCCGACCTCGCCGTCGTGGACGACGTAGGTGCGGTCGCCGAGCGTGGGCGTCTCGATGACGCGGATGACCAGCTCGTTCGTGGGCTCGCTCATCGGGCCGCTCCCGTCTCGACCGGGTGGCCGGCGCGGATCCAGGCGGTGGTGCCGCCCGCGACGCTCGTGGCGTCGAAGCCGGCCTCGGTGAGGAAGTCGGCCATCGCCGCCGAGCGGCGCCCGGAGGCGCAGATCACGTGGACAGGGGCGCTGCGGTCGAGCTCGTCGACGCGGTCGGGCAGGCGGTCCACCGGGATGTTGATCGCGCCCGGGACGTGACCCTCCTCGTACTCGTCCGGCTCGCGGACGTCGACGAGGGGTACCTGGCGGGTGCGGGCCTCAGCGGCCTGCGTGATGTCGATCTCGGGCATGGTCTGCTCACTTCCTGGCGGCTGCACGAACATCTGGGGATCCCCCCAGGGGGTTAAGTGCCATAAGTTACCACAACCCCCCCGGGGGTTGTACAGTCGAATACGTACCTACCGGACGACCCAGCCAGGAGGGCAGATCTCATGACCGACTACACCATGCGCACCACCGTGGCGCACCCCTACGACCAGACGCTCGGGGCGGTGCGGGAGCAGCTCGCCGAGGCAGGGTTCGGCGTGCTCACCGAGATCGACCTCCAGGCCACGCTGAAGGCCAAGCTCGACGTGGACATCGCCCCCCAGGTCATCCTGGGGGCGTGCCGCCCCGAGCTGGCCCACCGGGCGCTCCGGGCCGAGGCGTCCATCGCCGCGCTGCTGCCGTGCAACGTCGTGGTGCGCAGCCTCGACGAGTCCACCACCCTGGTCGAGGCCTTCGACCCCGACGTGATGACGTCCTTCGCCGGCGAGGCCGCGGACGGCGCGTTGCGCGAGGTCGCCGCCGACGCCCGGCAGCGGCTGACGACGGCCCTGGCCGCCCTGAGCGACGAGGGAGCACGCTGATGGAGCTGGAGCCGACCGAGCTGAAGGCCGTCATCACGCGCATGAAGCGTGCGAACGGTCACCTGGCCAGCGTCATCCGCATGATGGAGGAGGGCTCGGACTGCGAAGCGGTCCTCACCCAGCTGGCGGCCGTCAACAAGGCGCTCTCGCGCGCCGGCTACGCGATCGTCGCCACCGGCCTCCAGACCTGCCTCGAGCAGGGCGACGGCCTCGACAGCGTCGACGTCAAGAAGATGGAGAAGCTCTTCCTCTCCCTGGCCTGAACCGATTGCGGAGCGCTTCGCCTCCGGCGAGGCGACGCCGGGGTCAGTCGATCAGGAAGGCAGGTGGAGGTCGTGGCTATCCAACTCCCTGGAAACCCTCGCACTCCTGCCTGACCTCGATGTCCACGCACTCGTCGACGTCGGGACCGCCGAACCCGGTGTCGACGCCGACGCTGCCGTCGAGGTAGTCGTCACCGGGGCCGCCGTGCAGCGTGTCGTCCCCGATGTAGCCGCTGAGCCTGTCGTCTCCGCCTTCGCCCCACAGGTCGGTGTCGTCGCTGCCGGCGCTGCCGGCACTCACCACGTCGTCCCCGTCTCCGGCGTGCACGACGTCGGAACCGGCCATGCCTTGGATCGTGTCCGCCGCGGACGACCCGGTGAGGTCGTCGGTGAACTGCGAGCCCCACAGGTAGGTCACGCCGACCAGCACGTCGCGTCCGTCCCCCGTGGCCCACCCCTCCTCCAGGTTCACCACGACCCCGTTGCCGGTGTCGTGGTAGCTGAGGAGGACCTTCGGGTCCGCGGAGCCGCTGGTGTCGCGGGCCTCGATGCGGTCGTCGCCGGGCCCGCCGATGAGCAGGTCGGGGTTGCCGAAGCCGCCGGGCCCGAACAGCCCGAGGAGATCGTCATCGCCCGGGCCGCCGTCGAGGTAGTCGTGGTCGGGTCCGCCGCGCAGGACGTCGTTCCCGGGTCCGCCCACGGCGCTCTGCCCGTTGAACCCTCCGGGCGACTGGGTGTACAGCTCGTCGTCGCCGTCCTCGCCGGAGAGGTTGTCGTCGTCCTGCCCGCCGCAGACCACGTCGTCGCCCCCGGCGGCGTGGATGGCATCCAGCCCGCGCCGCCCGACGATCACGTCGTCCCCAGGCGTCCCCACGAGGTCGTCGTCCTGCGGGGTGCCGATGATCGTGGCAGGCAGCCCGTGGCACAGGATCGGCGCCGGAGGCGAGGGCTCGTCCTCGCAGCCGGTCTGCTCCTCGAGGTTGACGCAGACGTCCTGGACGACCTGCGGGCCGCCGTCGCCGGTGTCGGTGCCCGGGCCGCCGTCGAGGTTGTCGTCGCCGGACCCGCCGTCGAGGTCGTCGTCGCCGGTCCCGCCGTCGAGCTGGTCCGGGCCGCTGCCGCCGACGAGGCGCTCGTCGCCCGGGCCGCCGGTGATCTTGTCCAGGCCGGGACCGCCGAGGACCTCGGTGCCGCCGTCGTCCTGGGCCGGGGCGTACAGACGGTCGTCCCCGCGCCCCAGCCCGACCTCTGCCGGCAGGCTGGCGCGGAGGCCGACGAGGTCGGCACCAGACCCGCTGCGCACCTGCGTGGGGAGACTCGTGGGCACGCCCTGGACGACCACGTAGTCGTCGCCCGCGGAGGTGCGGACCACGCCGGTGTGGACCTGGACCGAATCGTCGCCGTCACCGGTGCGTAGGTCATCCGGCGCGCCGGAGGCCGAGACCCCGTCGTCGCCGTCACCGGTGCGGACCACGTCCTTCCCGTCGAGGGCCTTCACGATGTCGTCGCCGTCCGATCCGATCACGAGGTCGTCGTGCGGCGTGGCCACGAGCGACTCGACGCGACGCAGGACATCGCGACCCTGACCCCGCACGATGTCGGCGGTTCCGTCCGACCCGCCCAGCCGGGCCCGGATCCCCGAGGGCGCCTGCTCGTAGGAGACCTCGTCGCCGCGCCCCGGGCCACCGTCGTAGGTGTCGCTCCCGGGACCGTCGACGATGTCGTCCGGGTCGCCCCCGGGGTAGTCCTCGATGTTGCCGTTGCGGCCCGCGTCGACCACGTCGGGGCCACTTCCCCGCCTCGATGAGGTCCCCGCCGAACCCCGCGCAGACCAGGTCGCGGCCGCCGAAGGTCTTGATGTCGTCCACACCGCCGAGCGCGACGACCACGTCGCGCTCGGGGGTGCCGCGCAGCACGTCGGAGTGGTCTGTGCCGACCAGCGTCGCCGGTACGCCGTGACAGGTGGGCGCTGCCACCATGGCGACGCTGGCGACCCCGGCAGCAGCCCCCGTGAAAGGAGTCAGCACCAGCCCGACGACAGCGGCGCCGACTGCGGCGGCGAACGTGGTGCACCTGATCCCGTGACGCGCCCTTGTCCCCATCACGGCACGTTAGACCTGGCCGCGCCGGCTGTCACCTGCCTCGCGGCGCGCTGGCTCGGGGCTCAGGTCGTGGGGGAGGCGACCGGCCGAGGCGCCGGCACGACCCGGTCGGCCTCGAGCCGGTCGAAGAGCTCGAGGAAGCAGGCCAGCGTCGAGCGGTAGCCGGTGAACCCCGCGGCCCGACTGCGCGCGAGGTCGGTGAGGCACTCCAGGTCGCGGCCGAGGTCGCCGTCGGTGTGCCACCACGACGCCACCCGCGCCAGGTCGCGCTCGCGCAGGCCCTCCCGGTCGGCCAGGTGCTCCCAGAGCGGCCCGGCGTCGGCCATCTGCTCCTCGAGCGGCCGCGGCTGCTCGGCGAAGCCCTGCGGGTGCACGCCGAGCCGCGCCGCGAGACGGGGCCAGAGCCACCGCCAGCGGAAGGTGTCACCGTTGGCGGTGTTGAACGCGGTGTCGGCGGCCGCCGGTGTGGTGGCGGCCCAGTGCAGCTGCTCGGCGAGCAGGTCGGCGTCGGTCATGTCGGTCAGGCCGTCCCACTGGGTGCGCGACCCGGGGAACACGAACGGCGTGCCCTGCTCTCGGCAGAGGGCGGCCTGGGCGGCGAGGGTCTGGCCCAGGTTCATCGCGTTGCCCAGGGCGTACCCGATGATCGTGTGGGCGCGGTGGACGCTCCAGGTGAACCCGTCTCGTGCGGCTGCCGCGAAGAGCTCGTCCTCCTGGGCGTAGTAGAAGTTCGGGTAGGGCAGACGCTCCTCGTCCTCGTGGAACGGTGTGTCCGGCAGCTCGCCCTTGCCGTAGGCCTCGAACGGGCCGAGGTAGTGCTTGAGCCCGGTCAGCAGCGCGACGTGACGCACCGAGCCGGCCGGGCGGACGGCGTCGAGCACGTCTCGCACCATGGCCCCGTTCACCCGGATGTTCTCGTCCTCGGACTCCTGGCGCGCCCAGGCGGTGAGGAACACGTGGGTCGGCGCGTGTCCGGCGAGCGCCTCGGCGAGGCCGTCGGCGTCGGTCAGGTCGGCCTGGACCGGCTCGACGCCCGCGACGTCGCTGGCCGAGCGTCGCGACAGGCCGAGCACGCGCCAGCCCTCCGCGACGAGCCGCCGGCTCAGGGCGGCGCCCGAGACGCCGGTCGCGCCGACGACGAGGGCGGTGGACGGGGAGGGGTCGGTCATGAGGCGAGGCTAGGCCCGACGCGGGCGCCCCTGCGGGTGGGAGGCCGCGGGTGGCGCCCCACCGGTGGGCCGGCCGTCCCGGCCGAGCGGGGTTGCCTAGGCTGGGGCGATGACTCGACGGGTGCTCGTGACCGGTTCCTCGCGTGGCGTGGGGCGCGCGATCGCGGCCCGCTTCGCCGCCGGCGGCGACGTGGTCGCGGTGCACCACCGCGACTCCCGCGAGCAGGCCGACGCGCTGGTCGCCGAGCTGCCGGGGACCGAGCATGTCGTCGTGCAGGCCGACCTCGGCGAGCCCGAGGCCGTGCGGGCGATGGTCGTGGAGGCGGCCGAGCTGCTCGGGGGGCTCGACGTGCTCGTCAACAACGCCGGCGTCTTCGGTGCCGTGGACAGCCCGCACCCCGTCCTGGGCACGACCTGGGAGCAGTGGCAGCAGATGTGGCGGCGCACCTTCGACGTCAACCTCTTCGGCGCGGCCAACGCGTGCTGGGCCGCGGCACCGTACCTGCGTGCCTCGGCCGGCACGGGTCCGCGAGGCGGGGGCCGCATCGTCAACGTCTCCTCCCGGGGCGCGTACCGGGGTGAGCCCGAGCAGCCGGCCTACGGCGCGAGCAAGGCGGCCCTCAACGCGATGGGCCAGTCGTTGGCGGTGGCCCTCGCGCCGCACGGCATCGCGGTGGCCACGGTGGCGCCGGGGTTCATCGAGACCGACATGACCAACGAGCACCTCAAGGACGCCCGCGGCGACGCGATCCGGGCACAGAGCCCCTTCGGCCGGGTCGCGCTGCCCGACGAGATCGCCGCCGCGGTCCACTGGCTGGCCTCGGCCGAGGCCGAGTGGGCCTCCGGTGCCGTGCTCGACCTCAACGGCGCCTCGCACCTGCGCTGACCCCGAGGCGCCGGGGCAAGGGGTGCCAAGGGAGAGGCGCCAGGGCTGTGGTCTCATGACCGCCATGAACGGGGACCGCCCACGCCTGTGCACCGCTCGCGCCCTCGGCCTCGCGGCGGGCGCCGTGGGCGTCGGCGCCGCGGCCGCCGCCTGGCTCACCTACCCGCGCGTCGGTGCGCTCACCTACGCGCTGGCGGCCTCGGTCGACGCCCGCCGGGCCGGCCTGCGCACCCGGGTGGTCGACGTCGACGGCTTGGCCGTGACGCTCTCCGAGGGCGGGCCGCGGGACGCGCCGACCGTCGTGCTGCTGCACGGCTTCAGTGCCGACCGCGGCGTCTGGTCTCGCTTCGTCGCCCGGCTCAGCGCCGACTTCCACGTCGTCGTGCCCGACCTGGCCGGGCACGGGCGGACCCGGTTCGTGACCGGCGCCGGCTACGGCGCCCCCGCCCAGGCAGCCCGGGTGGCCGGCCTGCTCGACGCGCTCGACGTGTCGCGTGCCCACGTCGTCGGCAGCTCCATGGGCGGGTTCGTGGCCGCCACGTTCGCCCGCACCCACCCCGAGCGGACGCTGTCGCTGGCGCTGGTCGACGCGGCAGGGGTGACCTCGCCCCGCCGCAGCGTGGCCGAGCAGATGCTCGACCGCGGCGAGCCGAACCCGTTCCTCATGGACGACCCGGCCGCGTTCCCCGCGTTCTACGCGCTGACCATGGCGCGCCCTCCGGTCGTCCCGGGCTTCGTCAAGCACGCGATGGCCGCGGACTACGTGGCCCGTCGCGCCGGGCTCGAGGAGATCTGGGGCGACTGGCGCGACCACGACCTTCTCGACGACCACCTCGGTGAGATCACCGCGCCGACCCTGGTGATGTGGGGCCGTGAGGACCGGCTCGTCGACGTCACGGCCGCCGAGGTGTGGGTCAGCGGACTGCCGGATGCTCGTCGCGTCACCTACGACGGCGTCGGGCACCTGCCGATGCTCGAGGTGCCTGCTCGCAGCGCCGCCGACTACCGCGCGTTCCTGGACGACGTGGGGCGCGCGGAGGCTCAGCGCAGGGCGTAGGTGGCCAGGTAGATGCCGGTGCAGTGGCTGGCGAAGGCGAGCACGGTGAGGGTGTGGAAGACCTCGTGGAAACCGAACCACTGCGGCCAGGGGTTCGGGCGGCGCCAGCCGTAGACCGCGGCGCCCGCGATGTACAGGACTCCGCCGGCGCCGAACAGGACGAGGGTGGCGGTGCCCAGCCCGCCACCGAGACGCGAGGCGCCGTCGAGGAAGTCGGGCAGGAACAGCAACGCGCCCCAGCCGCAGGCCACGTAGATGGGTGGCGACAGCCACCGTGGGGCGTCGGGCCACACGACCCGGGCGACGACGCCTACCAGGGCGCTCGACCAGACGATCAGCAGCAGCAGCGCGCTGTCGCGACCGTCGAGCAGCAGCAGGGCGAACGCCGTGCACGAGCCCGCGATCAGGACGAAGATGTTGCAGTGGTCCAGGCGGCGCAGCCGGTGCCAGGTCTGGAACGACCAGGTGCCTCGGTGGTAGGCGGCGGAGACCCCGAAGAGCAGCAGGGCCGAGACCACGAAGACCGTCGAGCCGACCCGGGTGGCGCCGCTCGGCGAGAGCGCGACCAGGATGATCCCGCCCACGAGGATCAGCGGGACCGTCACAAGGTGCAGCCATCCGCGCAGGTGGGGCTTGACCTCGTCGAGGGATCCGCGCAGCTGCTGGACGACCTGGGTCCCCAGGGCGTCGAGGCCCTCCAGCGAGCGCCGGTCAGCGGGCGAGGCAGTGGACATCGGGGGGCTCCGGCACCACGCACCGGTCCGGGAGCGGGGCTTCGAGATAGGGGATGGTGGCGCGGCACCACCTGTCGAGCACCGTACTCCGCCCCGGCCACGCCCTCAGCCGAACGGTCGAGCTGGCATCGCTAGGCTCCTGAGGTGAGTGACCCGGGCGAGGACGACGCGATGGTCGGCGTCGCCGACCAGCCGAGGGGTCGTGCCGTCGTGGTGTGGCTCGTCGGTCTGGCGACCTACTTCCTCGCCGTCTTCCACCGCTCCTCCCTGGCGGTGGCCGGGCTGCTGGCCACCGAGCGCTTCGACATCAATGCCTCGCAGCTGGCCAGCTTCGCGATGCTCCAGCTGCTCGTCTACGCCGCGATGCAGATCCCGGTCGGACTGCTCGTCGACCGCTTCGGGCCGCGCCGGGTGCTGATGGCCGGAGCCCTGGTCCTGACCCTGGCGCAGACCGGCTTCGCGTTCGCGGAGTCCTACCCGGCCGCGCTGGTGGCCCGGCTGTTCGTCGGCATGGGCGACGCGATGACGTTCATCTGCGTGCTGCGTCTGGTCAACACCTGGTTCAGCCCGCGTCGGATCCCGTTGGTCACGCAGCTGACCGGCGTCATGGGCCAGGGCGGCGCCATCGTGGCGGCCGTCCCGATGACCCTGGCCCTGGCCACGCTCGGGTGGACCGGGGCCTACCTGCTCGCCGCGTCCCTCGGCCTCGTGCTGGTCGTGGCGCTGGCGCTGCTGGTCCACGACGGGCCGGGACAGCGCTCGCGCAGCGGTCCGGCGCTCTCGCTGACCGACGTCCGTGCCAGCTTGGCCGCCTCCTGGTCGCACCCCGGCACCCGGCTCGGGTTCTGGATGCACTTCGTGACCCAGTTCAGCGCCACCACCCTGGGGCTCCTGTGGGGCTACCCGTTCTTCGTGCGCGGCGAGGGACGTAGCGAGGCCGTCGCCGGCCTGTTGCTGACCATCATGGTGCTCGCTGTCATCAGCGCGGGGCCGGTGCTGGGCTGGCGGATCACGGTCCGACCCTGGCACCGTTCCACGGTGGTCCTCGGCGTCGTCGCCGCCATCGTGATCGTCTGGACCGTGGTGCTCGCGTGGCCCGGTGCAGCGCCGTTGCCGTTGCTGGTGCTGCTCGTCGTGGTGGTCGGCGTCGGCGGGCCGGCGTCGATGATCGGCTTCGACCTCGGCCGCACCTCGAACCCGGGGGAGCGGATGGCCAGCGCCACCGGGATCATCAACCAGGGCGGCTTCTACGCCAGCCTCATCCTCGTCGTGGCCGTCGGCCTGATCCTCGACTGGCGCACCCCCGGCGACTCGGCGGCCTACACGCCCGAGGCGTTCCGGTGGGCGATGTCCTTCCAGTACGTCCTGTGGACGCTGGGGGTGGTGCAGGTGCTGCGCTACCGGCGCCGGACCCGCGACCTGCTGCGCGTCGAGGAGCCGGCCTGGGTCGAGGCCCAGCTGGCCCTCGGCCGCCGCGGCCGCCGTCGTGCGCCGAGATGGCGGTAGTCGCCGGTCGAAGTGGCGGTAGTCGCGGGTCGAAGTGGCGCGTGCGGAGTGTTGACATGGCCGTGACCGACGATGCCTGGGTGAGGACGCCGCGAACCGGCGGGTGCTGGCGCGGCACCCTCGAGCTGGAGCAGACCGAACGCGGCGTGCTGCCGCACCGGCTCCCGGGGTGGGCGCCGCCGAGTCCACTGAACCAGCAGCTGGCGACGGTGGATTGGGCGCAGCCTTCGGCGTACGACTCGTCATGCGAAGCCGTGCGCCCGTCGTCGGGCGCTACGCCGTCCGGACCGCGCGGTCACGCCGGCATGGCGCCTCGCCCGGCCGGCGCCTCGACCTGCTGATCGACGGGCGGATGGCGGGCCAGGCCCGGCACGGTGCGCTTCTCCGGCCCCCCGGCCACCGGGGAAGACATCTGGTTGTTGCAGGACGAGACGACGGAGATCGTCGCCCTACGGACCGACGCCGGGGTCGAGCTGATCGACCTGGGCCCGGGTGGCAGCGCCTGCTCGACCCGTTCGTCGCCCGCACCATGCGCGACACACCTGCCGACGTGATCAGCGTCAAGGTCGGCACCAACCTGGCCGACCACGACCTGTTGCGCCTGCGCGCCCTCGGGGCCGGCCGTTCACGGGGTCCTCGATACGGTCCGCGACGGCGTCCCACGGCGCCGCTGCTGGTGGTCTCGCCATCCTGTGCCCGATTCCTGAGGACGTTCCCGGTCCGACTCACCCGACCTGGCGCGCTCCGACCGGGGCAGCTGCGCTGCTGCGCCTCCGGTGACCCCCGACGACGTCGCAGCTGGCAGGGTTGCGCTGCGCGTGATCCGCGACGAGCCGGCGCGTGCCGTGGCGCAGCGGCGTGTCAACAGACCTCCGCGTGATCCTCCACCTCCACCTCCTCGACGGTCGTGCGCCCTACGGCGAGGCCGACGTCGAGCGGCTGCCGCTGCCCGACGCCCTGCGTCCCGACGGCGCCACACCCCGCCAGATGGGCGAGCGGTTCGCCGCCCGGGCCTTCGTCGGCGACGGAGCCCTGGTCGAACGGCGTCCATGAGCCGACGGCCCGCCACTTCGGCGGCCGACGCCGGCCACTTCGGCGGACGCCGCCCGCCACTTCGGCGGACGACGCCCGCCACTTCGAGGGACGACGCCTGCCATCTCGGCGGGCGGCGGGCGCCATCTCGACGGGTCGGGGAGACTGGGGGCATGGACAGCACCCAGCAGCCCTCAGAGCAGACCCAGCCCGCCGACGTGCCCGCCGACGTGCCCGCCGACATGGCTGCCACGGTGGGTGACTTCGTGAGCCACCTCGGCATCGAGATGACCGAGGTCCGCGCGGACCGGGTCGTGGCGACCTGGGACGCGCAGCCCAAGCACCACCAGCCGTACGGGATCGTGCACGGCGGCGTCCACTGCAGCGTCGTGGAGACCCTGGCCAGCGTCGGCGCGGCCACCTGGCTGGGGGACAAGGGACAGTGCGTCGGCGTCAACAACACCACCGACTTCTTCCGCGCCGTGCGGGAGGGCGTCCTGACCTCGGTCGCGACGCCGATCCACCGCGGGCGCACCCAGCAGCTGTGGGTCGTCGAGACCCACGACGATCAGGACCGCCTGGTCTCTCGCGGACAGGTCCGCATCCAGAACCTCTACCCCGAGGGCTGAGCCTCCCGGCCCAGCCCGAGATCAAGACCCCGGACGACCACCGAACGAGGAGATCCCGTGCCCGCTGCCCGACACGTCGCCGACGAGGAGACCGCCGACCTGCTGCGTCTGGTCCGTCAGGTCGCCACCGAGGACCTGCGCGAGCGGTCGGTGGCCGCCGAGGCCGACGAGGTGTTCCCCCGGGAGGTCTTCGCGCGGCTCGGCGAGATGGGGCTGCTCGGCCTGCCCTACCCCGAGGAGCACGGCGGGGGCGGGCTGTCCTACGAGGCCTATCTCCAGGTGCTCGAGGAGATCGGCGCGGTCTGGGCCAGTGTCGCGGTCGGCGTCAGCGT
The DNA here is from genome assembly GCA_963822495.1 of uncultured Actinomycetota bacterium. Lineage (GTDB taxonomy): Bacteria > Actinomycetota > Actinomycetes > Propionibacteriales > Nocardioidaceae > Nocardioides. The sequence goes on from CAWGHQ010000014.1 coordinate 45,802, forward strand.
CCACGCCCTGTCCTGCTTCGGGCTGCTGACCCGCGGCACCCCGGAGCAGCAGGAGCGCTGGCTTCCCGAGATGCTCGGCGGCCGCCTGCTCGGCGCCTACTGCCTCTCCGAGGCCCACGCCGGCTCCGACGCCGCCGCGATGCGCACGCGCGCCCGCCGCGACGGTGACGACTACGTCCTCGACGGCGCCAAGGCGTGGACGACGCACGGTGGGCACGCGGACTTCTACCAGGTGATGGCCCGTACCTCCGACGAGCGCGGTGGCATCTCGTGCTTCCTGGTCCCGGCCGATGCCGCCGGGCTCTCCGCGGACCCGCCCGAGCACAAGATGGGCCTGACCGGGTCGGCCACTGCGACGATGCGCTTCGACGGCGTCCGCGTGCCGGTCGAGCGTCGGCTGGGAGCCGAGGGCGAGGGACTCTCGATCGCGCTGGCCGGCCTCGACTCCGGTCGCCTGGGCATCGCCGCCGTCGCCACCGGCCTGGCCCAGGGCGCGCTCGACCGGGCAGTGGAGTACGCCCGGGAGCGCGAGGCCTTCGGCGTCGCGATCATCGACCACCAGGGACTGGCCTTCGTGCTGGCCGACATGGAGGCGGCCGTGCAGTCCGCGCGGGCCACGACGCTGCACGCGGCCCGACTGCGCGACCAGGGGCGACCCTTCTCCCGGGAGGCCTCGATCGCCAAGCTGGTCGCCACCGACCAGGCGATGAAGGTCACCACCGACGCCGTGCAGGTGCTGGGTGGTTACGGCTACACCCGCGACTTCCCCGTCGAGCGCTACATGCGCGAGGCGAAGGTGATGCAGATCTTCGAGGGCACCAACCAGATCCAGCGACTGGTGATCGGCCGCTCGCTGAAGAAGGACACGAGCGGACCCGTCACCCACGTCGAAGGCTGATCCGGGGGTCGCAGCAGGTAGGGTGGGGGAAGATCGTGTCGCCGGTCCGGCGCCCGTCCGTGACGTTCCCCCGTCCGGTGACCGGTCGTCGGGCGGCTCGGCGAGCTGCACGACGGTCTTGTCGGCACCGGGTCGGCCACGTGGAGTCGCGCGGCACTCGATCCCGGACCCATCGCCCCGGCCGGGGCCTGCGCGCTCGTCGCGTCACCGCACCTGCGCGGTCTCCCGGTCCGCAGAGGAGTAGCTAGTGGCTCGCAGTCAGCGTCAGGCAGGTGCCCGACGACCCCAGCGCAACGGTCGTGGGGTCCGGCACCTCGACAACGACGGCATCATCCCGGTCCTCGCCCGCGCCGTGCGCGAGGTCGAGTCGGCCGTCGGTCGCGGCTCCGTGCTGGCCTCGGTGCGCCCGAAGTTCCAGGTCATCGCGCTCCTCGTGCGCGACGAGCGGAACCGCATCAAGGCCGACACCACGGGCACCGAGGCCTACCGCTCCGAGCAGCTCAAGCGCCTCGACGGCATCGCCACGATCCTGGCCCAGACCGCTGCACGCCAGCCCTCCCTGTTCACCCTGCTCGCCGAGGACGCGGAGGTCTCCACCGAGGCCCGGAACCTCAAGCGCGAGATGCTCAAGGCCGGCGGCGTCGAGACACCTGCCGAGCCGGAGCCGGAGGCCGAGACCGACATCACCGGCCCGGGCTCGGAGCGCGCCGTCGTACCGCGCTCGGTCAGCGCCCGCCAGCTGGCCAACCCGTTCCTGACGCCCGACTTCACCGCCGTGCGCCGCTCGCGCAGCGAGTCCCACCGGCTGGCCGGCTGGGAGCTGCTCGGCCCCCTCTTCCGCTCCTTCGAGCAGGCCGAGGCCGGCGGGTCGGTCTGCATGCCGCTCCCCGAGGAGGTCTCGCGCCGCGCCTCCCGCGGCCAGGAGCTGATGCTGCACCAGGCCGAGGTCGTGGCCGCCGCCGCCCGCGGACACCGCACCTTCCTGCTGGCCGACGAGCCCGGGCTGGGCAAGACCGCCCAGGCGCTGCTGGCCGCCCAGGCCGCGAAGGCGTACCCACTGCTCGTCGTGGTGCCCAACGTGGTCAAGACCAACTGGGCAGCCGAGGCCGAACGGTGGACGCCGCGCCACGCCGTCACCGTCATCCACGGCGACGGTCACGACGTGGACGGGTTCGCCGACATCGTGGTGGTCAACTACGAGGTCCTCGACCGGCACGCCGGCTGGCTCTCGCAGCACAACTTCCGCGGGATGGTCGTCGACGAGGCGCACTTCATCAAGAACCGCACCTCCCAGCGCTCGCAGCACGTGCTGCGCCTCTCCGCCGAGATCCGGACGAGGATCGGCCAGCCGCTGCTGATGGCGCTGACCGGCACCCCGCTGATCAACGACATCGAGGACTTCCGCGCGATCTGGCAGTTCCTCGGCTGGATCGACGACACCCGGCCCACCCACGAGCTCATGGACGCCCTCGAGGAGATCGGTCTCACGCCGGCCGACCGCGGGTTCTACCCGGCGGCGCGCTCGAAGGTCGTCGACATGGGGATCGTGCGACGCCGCAAGGTCGACGTCGCCGCCGACATCCCGGCCCGTCGGGTCGCCGACCTCACCGTCGAGCTCGACGACGAGGACGGCCGCTCCATCCGCAAGGCCGAGCGCGAGCTGGCGCGCCGGCTGGTCGAGCGCTACGACACGGCCCTGGCCACCCGCACCTCCGGCAGCGTCGTGGAGGGCATCGACCACGAGCTCGTCCGGCGGGTCGCCACCTGGGAGCGCGAGGACTCGACGTCGAAGACCGGCGAGAACGTGTTCGGCATGATGCGCCGCATCGGCCAGGCCAAGGCCGGGCTGGCCGCGGACTACGCCGCCCAGCTCGCGCACAGCGTCGGCAAGGTGGTCTTCTTCGCCAAGCACGTCGACGTGATGGACGCCGCCGAGGACCTCTTCGCCTCGCGGGGGATCCGCTACTCCTCGATCCGCGGCGACCAGACCCGCGGGGTGCGTGAGCGCAACATCACCGCCTTCAACGAGGACCCCGCGGTGAAGGTGGTGGTCTGCTCGCTGACCGCGGCCGGCGTCGGCCTGAACCTCCAGGTCGCCTCGAACCTCGTGCTGGCCGAGCTGTCGTGGACCGACGCCGAGCAGACCCAGGCCATCGACCGGGTGCACCGCATCGGGCAGACCATGCCCGTCACCGCCTGGCGCGTGATCGCCGCGCAGACGATCGACGCACGGATCGCCGAGCTGATCGACTCCAAGGCCGGTCTCGCGGCACGCGCCCTCGACGGTGCCGGCGAGTCCGCCGGGGCCTCCGCGGACGTGCAGCTGGAGGCGCTGGTCACCCTGCTCACCGACGCCCTCGCCGGGCGCGGCTGACCCGGCCACCTTCCGGGAGGTTGCCCGGGGGCCGCCGGGACCGCGAGGCTCGGCAGGTGAGCCTTCCCCCGACCTCCTCGCCCGCCCCCTCCACCATCGCCTTCGGGCCCCTCTCGATCACCTACGACGAGCGGGTGCTGGAGCCGCGACCCTGGACGGCCCAGCAGTCGCGCTGGGCGGTCGAGGTCCTCGCCTCGCCGGAGGCCCCCGCGGGGCCCGTGCTCGAGCTCTGCACGGGAGCCGGGCACATCGGGCTGCTGGTGGTCGCGGAGTCCGAGCGTTCCCTGGTCGCCGTCGACGTCGACCCCGTGGCCTGCGCGTTCGCGCGGGCCAACGCCGAGCGTGCCGGCCTGGGTCACCGGGTCGAGGTCCGCGAGACGCCGCTGGCGGTGGCGACCGGCAGCGACGAGCGCTTCGCGATGGTGGTGGCGGACCCGCCGTGGGTGGCCTCGTCCGATGTCGGCGTCTTCCCCGACGACCCGCTCCTGGCCATCGACGGTGGGGCCGACGGGCTCGACCTGGCCTGGGAGTGCGTCACCGTGGCGGCCGACCACCTCGTTCCCGGCGGCAGCCTGCTGCTCCAGCTGGGCACATCCGCGCAGTGCGACGTCGTGGTCGCCGGCAGCCCGCAGCGGCTCGCCGAGGCCGGACGGCGTGGGGGCGAGCGGGGCTGGCTGCTGCGCCTGGACGCGGTGGGCTAGACCGGCCGCTGCTTCTCGGGCAGCAGCTTGTGGGTGCCGTCGCACCACGGTGACCGGGCCGAGCGCGAGCAACGGCACACCGCGCTGACCGGCCGCCGCGAGCGGTGCCGCACGCCGTCGGAGTCCTCGACGACCACGTCGCCACGCAGCAGCATCGGGCCGCCGGGGCACAGCACCACGTCGGGTCGCCCCTCGTCCTGCGGGACCGGCCCGGTCCCGCTCATGCCGCGACCGGCAGCCAGGAGGCGAGCAGGTCGCGAGCGGTCGCCGCCTCGAGCTCCAGACAGGCCCAGGCCCCGAAGAGGACGTCGTCGGCGAGCTCGGGCTCCTCCCGGACCAGGACCCCGCAGACGTCGCGCAGGGCGAGCTGCTCGTGCACGGCGTCGGCCTCGACGTGCTCGTCGTAGTAGTGGACCATCGCGGCGGGGAAGCCGAGTCGCTCCAGGCCCTGGACGAGCTGGCGCGAGGGCAGCGAGCTGGTCATCTCGAAGGCCGCGAAGTGGCCCAGCGCGGCACCTCGCAGGCGGCGTTGCAGGCCGAACATCGTCATCGCCGTGTTCTGCTCCAGCACCTCGGTGGTCGCCCCGTCGAGGTAGGCGCCGTAGGTCCCGTCGAGGCCGGAGGCGACCAGGCCCTGCTCGAAGAGGTGGTGGTGCAGGCGCGCCGGGTCACCGCAGCCGTACTCGTCGAACTGCACCTCCAGCAGCGCGGCCTTGACCGTCGCCCCCAGCCGCGGCACGACCCAGGCCGTCGGGTCGGCCTCCTTGAGGTGGTAGATCGAACGCTGCCGGAGGAGCTCCTCGGCCTGCTCACGCGTCGCGTGCTGCTGCAGGTGCCGGGCCAGGGACGGCCCGTCGTGCGCGTCGACGACGGCGAGCAGGTCCGCGACCACGTCGCCGCTGCGGGACGGCGCCGGTCGCTCGTCGCGCAGGCGCTGCTCGAGGTCGGACTCCAGCGCCCGGCGGGCGCCCAGCAGCGCCGGGTCCCACTCGTGGTGGTCGTCGACGTGGTCGAAGCCGCGGTAGTGCAGCTCCTGGGCGGTCCACAGGGCCAGGGCGGCGTCGGCCCGGTCGTCGGCGTGCTCAGGCAGCGTGGACGTCACGTCGTCGGGGCTGCGGCGCAGCCGGTCGACGATGGCGGCGGACAGCGTGCCGCGCGGGCTGGGGAGACGCATCAGCGGTGCCGCGCGGACGCGGTGAGCTCGGGCGCGGACGTCGGCGCGGAGGACGGCACGAACTGGGGCACGGACATGGCAACGAGGCTAGTGCGCGGCACCAGTGGCTAAGGGGTGACCGGCCCCTCACGCAGGGGTGAGCCTGCAACATCGGCGACGACCCGGGTCCGGGCTCAGCACACCGAGTCGGAGGGCCGGGGGTTGCCCAGCGCGAACAGCGGGCGCAGCCGCAGGCCGACCGCGGTGCCGGCGAGCGCGAGGAGCCCCCACAGCCAGCCGTGCAGGCTGAAGGAGGCGATGCCGGCGAAGTAGGCGCCGATGTTGCAGCCGTAGGCGATCCGGGCGCCGTAGCCCATCACGATGCCGCCGATGACGGCCCCGAGGGCGAGCCGCCGGGGGATGCGGCGGTGCAGGGTCCACGCCCCGGCCGCACCGGAGGCGACCAGGGCGCCGAGCATGATGCCGAGGTCCATCACCGAGGTGACGTCACCGAGCACGCCGGCCTGGTAGGAGCCCGCCCGGTCGCTCCAGTACGGCCAGGAGGTGACATCGACCCCGACCAGGTCGAGCAGCTTCGAGCCCCACAGGGCGAAGGCGGAGGTGATCCCCCAGGCCGAGCCCGAGAGCCACAGCACGAGGGCGTTCAGCCCGGCCAGCAGCGTGGCACCGACCCACAGCGGCCAGGACCCCCGCACCACCCGGGCCAGGCCGCGGGCGACCGGTGCGCGGCCGCGCGGGGGCACCTGCCGGCCGCGAGCCAGGGCGTAGGTCAGGACGGCGATCAGCCCCAGCGCGGCCAGCGACATCACCCAGGCCCCCAGGTAACCCGCGCCGGTGTCGGCCAGCGAGACCGGACCGAACGCCGGCAGGTCCTCGGCCCAGAAGGCGAAGGTCCAGGCACCCAGCACGGAGCCGATCACGAACCCGCCGAGGGTCAGCACGATGGCGCTCTGGCCGCTGCCGACCGCGAAGAGGGTGCCCGAGGCGCACGCCCCCCCGATCTGCATGCCGATGCCGAAGAGGAACGCGCCGACCACCACGCCGAAGCCGATCGGGGCCAGGGAGGCCTGGGGAGAGCCCGAGCCGAACGAGGCCCCCGTGGCCAGGACGGGGGCGAAGAGCGTGCAGGCAACCGCGAGCATCAGCAGGTGGGCGCGCAGCCCCTCGCCCTGGCGGACCGCCACCAGCTGACGCCACGCCGAGGTGAAGCCGAACCGGCTGTGGAAGAGCACGAGGCCGAGGGCCAGTCCCACGGCGTACAGCGCGGCGGTCAGGCCGTCGGCCCGCGACCAGACGACGCCGCCGAGCAGGAGGGAGGCCACCAGCCCGACGAGCACGACCCCGGCCTGGGGGTCGGGGGCGGTCGTGATGGCGGCGGCGGTGCCCGGTGCGTCGGCCGGTCCGCGGGAGGCCGTCTGGTGGTCGAGTGACATGACGGGGTCAACGCGGGTGTGGCGGGTGTTGTTCCGGCCGGACGGCCTAGCCGAGGCTCAGAGGGTGAGGACCATCCGGAACCTCGCGTCGCCGTCCATCATCCGCTGGTAGGCCTCGGGCGCCTGCTCGAGCGGCAGGGTCTCGACCTGCGCCTCGACACCGGCGAGCGCGCTGAGGGCGAGGGTGTCCTCGCTGTCGGCGGCGGTGCCGGAGGCGGAGCCGCGCACGGCGCCGTTGGTGCCGATGAGGGCGGCGGCCGGCACCGGGATCGGCTCGGCGGCCGCGCCGACGACGACCAGCTCGCCCCCGACGCCGAGCCCGCCGAGCGTGGCCGCCACGGCGTCGGCGACCGTGACGGTGGACAGGATCACCCGGGCGCCGCCGAGGCGTTGCAGCTCCTCCGCCGGGTCGCCGTCGTGGAGTCGACGTAGTGGTGGGCGCCGAGCGTGGCCGCGAGGTCGCCCTTCTCGGTGCCGCGGGCGATCGCCACGACGCGGAACCCCATCGCCCGGGCGTACTGCACGCCGAGGTGGCCCAGGCCGCCGAGACCGAGCACCGCGACGGTGTCGCCGGCGCGGGCACCGGTCTTGCGCAGGCCGTGGTAGGTCGTCACGCCGGCGCACATCAGCGGCGCGGCGTGGACGGCGTCGATCGCGTCCGGGATCGCCGCGAGGGCGGTCGTGCGCACGACCAGGTAGTCGGCGTAGCCGCCGTCCATCGTGATGCCGGGGATGCCCATGTCCGTGCAGGCGATGAGGGCACCCGACCGGCACGGTCGGCACTGGCCGCAGGCCCCGCCGTACCAGCCGACCCCCACCCGCTGGCCCTCGGACCAGGCCGAGGTGCCCGCGCCCAGGGCGGCCACCGTGCCGGCGACCTCGTGGCCCGGGACGACCGGGAACGAGACGCCCGGGTAGGCGCCCTCCTTGGCGAACATGTCGGAGTGGCACACCCCGCAGGCGTCGACCTTGACCAGGGCCTCCCCGGGGCCGGGGCTCGGCACGGGCCGCTCGACGAGCTCGAGGGCACCGCCCTGGGCCGTGACCTGGATCGCGCGCATCGTGTCGGTCATGGGGGTCCTCCTGGGTGCGGTGACGGTCAGCCGAGGCTAGACCCTCTCCGGGGGGTGGGCCTCGCCCCTACGGCGCTGCCATGCTCACCCGGTGACGCGACCGCACCGGCTCGACCGCCTCCTGGCCCCTCGTTCGGTGGCGTTGGTGGGTGCCTCGCAGGCCGCCAACGCGGCCGGCAACGACATGGTGCTCGAGCTGGAGGTGTCCCGCTTCCCGGGACGGATCTACCCGGTCAACCCGCGCTACACCGAGGTCGAGGGCCACCGCTGCCACCCGGACCTGCGGGACCTGCCCGAGGTGCCCGACCTGGCCGTGCTCGGCATCGGCAACGACCGGCTCGAGGAGCAGGTCGCGACGGCGATCGAGCTCGGGGTGGGCGGGCTGGTGATCCCGGGCAGCGCCCTCTCGCCCGGGGACGACGAGCACAGCTCGCTGCGCGAGCGGATCCGCACCATGGCCCTGGCCGCCGACCTGCCGATCGTCGGTGCGAACTGCATGGGCTTCTACAACGTGGAGCAGTGGGTGAGGGCCTTCCCCTTCCACCGGCCCTACGAGCTGCAGGAGGGCGGCGTGACGCTGCTGGCCCAGTCGGGGTCGGTGCTCACCGCGCTGCTGTGGAACAACCAGAAGCTGCGTTTCAACCTCGCCGTCTCGCCGGGCCAGGAGCTCGTGACCACCCTGTCGGACTACATGGACTATGCGCTCGAGCAGGACTCGACCCGCGTCATCGCCCTGTTCGTGGAGTCGGTGCGCAGCCCGGAGAAGTTCGTGGCCGCGCTGCGCAAGGCCGCCGAGCGCGGTGTCCCGGTGGTCGCCCTGAAGGCCGGCCGCTCGCCCGAGGCCGCGACCCTGGCACTGAGCCACTCCGGGGCGATCGCAGGCGACGACGCGGCCTACCGGACCCTGTTCGAGCGCTACGGCGTCCTGGCGGTCCGGTCGCTGGACGAGCTCGCCGCGACGGCGCTGCTGCTCTCGGACACCCGGCGGCCCGCCGCCGGAGGCCTGGCCACGATCCACGACTCGGGCGGCGAGCGCGAGCTGCTCCTCGACCTCGCCGCGGACGTCGGGGTGCCCTTCGCCCGGATCGGGCCGGAGACCCGAGCCACGCTCGGTGAGCACCTCGAGCACGGGCTCGAGGCGATCAACCCGCTCGACGCGTGGGGCACGGGACGCGACTACCAGGCGATCTTCGAGCACTGCTGGCAGGCGCTGCTCGACGACGACGACACCGCGATCGGGGTGTTCGTGGCCGACCTGACCTCGGGCTTCTACCTGCACGAGTCGTTCGCGCGGATCTGTCGCCGGGTGCACCGCCGCACCAGGAAGCCGGTGGCGATGATGACCAACCACCTCGGCACCGACTCCCAGGACCTGGCCCGGCGGATGACCGACCTCGGCATCCCGGTGGTGGACGGCACCCTGGACGGACTGCTGGCCGTCAAGCACGTCCTGGCCTACCGGGACTTCACCGTGCGGCCCGCCGTGGCGTCCCCGACCCGCCCCGACCCCGCCGTGACCGCGCGCTGGCGCGAGCGGCTCGGACGGCCCGACATCCTCGGCGAGGAGGAAGGTCTCGACCTGCTCGCGGACTACGGCGTGCCCGTGGTCGCGCACCGCGTGGTGGACGACGCCGACGCGGCCGTCGCGGCCGCCGAGGACCTCGGCTGGCCGGTCGTGCTGAAGACCGCGACGCCGGGGATCTGGCACAAGTCCGACGTGGGCGGGGTCGCGCTCAACCTGGGCGACGAAGCCCACCTGCGGGCGGCCTACGCCGACCTCGCAGGACGGCTGGGGCCCCGGGTCCTGCTCGAGCCGATGGTGCTGCCGCAGGTGGAGATGGCGCTCGGCGTCGTCCGGGACCCGCAGTTCGGCTCCATGGTGCTGGTGGCCGGCGGCGGGGTGTTCATCGAGGTGCTCGGTGACCGCCAGCTCGGGATGGTCCCCATCGACGTGCCGATCGCGGAGCGGATGATCGGCAAGCTCGCCGTCGCGCCGGTCCTGGCCGGGGTCCGCGGCCGCCCCGGCGCCGACCGCGCCAGCGTGACCCGCGCGCTGGTGGCGCTCTCGGACCTCGCCGCCGACCTCGGCGACCTGGTCGGCGAGCTGGACGTCAACCCGCTCGCGGTCGGCGTCGACGGCTGCGTGGCCCTCGACGCCCTGGTCGTCCCAGCCGCGGCGATGGTCCGGCCCGGCATCCCGACCTCCGGCGCGAGGTCGCTCAGGGAGTGACGGTGCCGTGGTCGGCGTCGAAGGTGTCGCCGGTCAGCTTGACCTTGACGAAGCTGAGCAGCGAGGCGACCTTCCCGCCCGGGGTGTCCCAGTACTCCGCCCGGTCGACGTCCACGCGGATCAGCACCGCGTTCGGGTCCTCCGGGCCACCGGGCAGCCACGCCTCGGCGAACGTGTTCCACAGCTCACGCAGCTTCTCGAGGTCGTCGACGACGACTGCCCGGCCGGTCATCGCGACCCAGGCGTCGCGGGAGGAGAAGGTGAGGGCGACCGTGCTGTCGTGAGCCAGCGCCCGGGTGTGGGCCGTGTCGCGCGCGCTGATGAACCACATCTCGGCGTCCGGATCCACCTGCTGACGTGACATCGGCACACTGCGCGCTCCCTCCTGGCCGAACGTGGTGAACATCGCGATGGGCATCTCGCCCATCAGCTCGACGAGATGGGCGAGGTCCTGGTCCTGGCTGGTCATGCCCCGAGCATCCCCGGCCGCACCACCCCTGTGCCACCCCTGCAGGTGGCGGGACCGGTGTCTGGAGGGGCAGGCGGGGGGCGCCGCGGTCCGGGCGCGTGACAGGCTCGCCCGCGTGGAAGCCTCACCCCCCGACGCCTACTTCGTGCGCACCGGCCCGACCACCTACGCAGCGACCGAGCACACCGGCGGAGCATGGGCCTTGGACGAGCAGCACGTCAGCCCGCTCCTGGGTCTCGTGGTGCACGCGATCGAGCTGGCCTGCCCCGACGACGGGCTCGCGCTGTCACGGGTGTCCTTCGACATCCTCGGCGTGGTCGGGATCGAGGAGGTCGAGATCCTCGTGCGGACCCTGCGCCCCGGGCGCACCATCGAGCTCCTCGAGGCGGAGGTCAGCTGGCGCGGGCGCAGCGTCGTGCTGGCGCGGGCGTGGCGCCTGGCCGAGACCGACACCGCCACCGTGGCCGGCGGGGAGCCCGGCCTCGCGCTGGCCCCCGAGGACCTCTCGTCGTGGCCGATGGGCGACGTCTGGGACGGGGGCTACATCGCCTCGCTCGACGTCCGGCGTGCCGGCGACCCGCGTCCCGGGCGCGGCACGGCCTGGCTCGCCACGCCGCTCAGCCTCGTCGCCGGGGAGCAGGTCTCGGCGCTGGCGCGCTTCATCGGCCTGGTCGACACCGCCAACGGCATCTGCGTGCGCGAGCAGCCAGAGCAGTGGCACTTCCCCAACGTCGACCTGACCGTGCACCTGCACCGGCAGCCGCGCGGACCGTGGCTCGGACTCGACACGACGGTGACCTTCGGGCCGACCGGTCACGGGCTGACTGCCAGCGTGCTGCACGACGAGCACGGAGCGGTCGGCACGGCCGCGCAGTCGCTGACGGTGCGCGCCCGGTCCTAGGAGTCGCGACCGGCGCCGCGCGCCGGGACCACGGCCCAGAACGCGGGCTCGGCGTACCCGGCCCGGAGGTAGGCCTCGGTGACGGACCGCTCGATCGCGGCGCGACCTTCGGCGTCGACGAGGGCCACGACCGAGCCGCCGAACCCGCCGCCGGTCATCCGCGCGCCGAGTGCTCCGGCGTCGACCGCCGCGGACACGGCGAGGTCGACCTCGGGCACGGAGTTCTCGAAGTCGTCCCGCAGCGAGGCGTGGGAGGCGCTGAGCACGACGCCGACCTCGCGGTAGCGCCCGGCCTCGACGAGGTCGACCACGGCCAGCACGCGGGCGTTCTCGGTGAGCACGTGACGGGCCCGGCACCGGGCCTCGTGGTCCTCACCGAGCTCGGAGAGCCGGGCCAGCGCCGCATCGACGTCGGCGTCGTCGGTGAGGTGGCGCAGCGTCGTGACACCGAGGCCGCGGGCCGCGCGCTCGCAGGCCGCGCGGCGCGAGGCGTACCCGCCGTCGGTGAGCTGGTGCGTGGCGCGCGTGTCGACCACCAGCAGCTCGAGACCGGCGCCGGCCAGGTCGCAGCGCACCTGTCGGGCGCTCTCGGCTCTCGCGTCGATGAAGGTCAGGTGGTCGGCCGTCGAGGCCAGGGAGGCGGTCTGGTCGAGCAGGCCGGTCGGGGCGCCGACGTAGTCGTTCTCGGCCCGTTGCACGATCCGGGCCAGCCTCGCGACCGGCACCTCGACGTCGGCCAGGCCCGTGAGGGCGAGCGCCACGGCGCACTCCAGGGAGTGCGAGGACGACAGGCCGGCGCCGAGCGGCACGTCGCTGGTGATCTCCAGGTCCGCGCCCGGCACCGCGACGCCGGCCTCGGCCAGCGCCCAGGCGACGCCGGCGACGTAGGCTCCCCAGCCGCTCACCTGGCCCGGTCGGCCGGGCAGGGCCACCTCGAGCGCGTCCGGTGCTCCGCGGGAGACGGCCCGCAGCAGGCCGTCGGACCGGCGTCGCGCCTCGACGGTCGTGCGCTGCGGCAGGGCGCAGGGCAGGGCGAAGCCGCCGTTGTAGTCGGTGTGGTCACCGATCAGGTTGACCCGTCCCGGTGCCGACCACACGCCCCGGTCGGTCACCGGTCGTCCTGGGGCAGGTTGCCGCTCCTGACCACCTCGAGCAGGTCGGCCACCGAGCCGGCCACGTGCGTGGGGCGGTAGGGGAAGAGCTCGACCTCGTCCGGCTTCGTCGACCCGCTGGTGACCAGGATCGACCGGAGCCCGGCCTCGAGGCCGGCCTTGACGTCGGTGTCCATGCGGTCGCCGACCATGACCGTGGACTCGGAGTGTGCCTCGATCCGGTTCAGGGCGCTGCGCATCATCAGGGGGTTGGGCTTGCCGACGAAGTACGGCGCCCGTCCGGTCGCGGCCTGGATGAGCGCAGCGACCGACCCGGTGGCCGGCAGCACGCCCTGCTGGCTGGGTCCGCTGACGTCGGGGTTGGTGGCGATGAAGCGGGCGCCCTGGCCGATCAGGCGGATGGCGCGGGTGATGGCCTCGAAGGAGTAGGTGCGGGTCTCACCGAGCACGACGTAGTCGGGGTCGCGGTCGGTCATCACGTACCCGATGTCGTGCAGTGCCGTGGTGAGGCCGGCCTCGCCGACCACGTAGGCCGTGCCCTCGGGGCGCTGGTCGGCCAGGAACTGGGCGGTGGCCAGTGCGGAGGTCCAGATCGCGTCCTCGCGCACGTCGATGCCGCTGCCCATGAGACGGGCCCGCAGGTCGCGGGGGGTGTAGATGGAGTTGTTGGTCAGCACCAGGTACGGGTTGCCGGTGGCCTCGAGGGCGCTGATGAACTCGGCGGCCCCCGGGATGGCGTGCTCCTCGTGCACGAGCACGCCGTCCATGTCGGTCAGCCAGGTCTCGATGGGTCGGTGTCCGGAGGTCATGCCTGCGATCCTGCCGCAGAGTGGTGCCTCGTCGCACCCGGGCGTCCGTGGTGCAGGGCCAGCGCCTACCTGGCTACCCGGCGGGCCCGCCGGCGATGCTCCGCGGTGAGCGCAGCACGCGAGCATCGACGCGGACGTGGGCGACCCGACCCAGGGGCTCGGCGTTGACGGGCACCACGACGACGCGGCGGACGTCGGCGGCCAGGGGCACGCGCAGCACGCCGCGGCCCGCGGCGTCCAGCGGGAGGTGCTCGACCGCCGCACCGTGCGTGGTGCGGACCACGGCGCTCGCGGCCGCGCCGGGCTCTGACGTCGCGGTCCGCACGACGACCCGCAGCGTGTGGCCGGAGCCGCGCAGGGCGCGCGCCGGGCGTAGCGCGAGGGTTCCGGCGGCGAGGGGCCGCACCTCGAGCTCGGTGACCCGGTGCAGGCGACGACCGAGCTCGCGGGTGACCTGCACCTCGGGACGGGGCCAGCTGCGGCCCTCGTCGTACCGGCTGGCACGCGCGAGGTTGTCGGCGGCGTAGCGCGCGAAGACGCTGCTCAGCCCGCCGTGCTCGCGAAGGGTGGCGGACAGGGCCTCCAGCGAGGACGCGCCACCGCGCACCCCGGGGCGGGCCCGGGCCGTCGCCCACACCTGACGCACCACGTCGTCGCCGAAGCGCTCGCTGAGGTTCTCCCAGAAGACCCAGGCGCCGTACTGCGCGAAACCGCCGGCCTGGTAGCGGTCCAGGGGGATCCCCGGGATCCGCAGCTGGCCGTAGGGCAGGTAGCGGCGGTTGTCGTCGGCGTGGTCGGCGAAGCGCTCCTCCATCCAGGTGGCCGTCGACTCCTGGAGCCAGGGGTCCTCGCGGTAGTCGTAGGCGAACTGGACGGCGTGGAAGAGCTCGTGCGCTGCGGTCACCCGCAGGCTGCGCACGGGGCGCTGGGCGAACTGGTCCCGCGCGAAGTCGTCGTCGAGCACGCAGTAGGAGGCGGCGGTGCCGGCCGCGTGCCCGCTGGCGGGCCCGGTCTGCTCGGGCACGCAGTAGCCGAAGAGTCCCCGGGCGCCGATGTCGGCCAGGTAGACGTCCAGGCGGCCGTCGCCCCCGCGCTCGCCGTCCTTGAGCGGGGCGCGGTAGCCGAGCTGCTCGACCTGGAGGCGCCAGACCCGTCGCACGACCCGCAGGGTGGTCTCGGCCCAGGCATCGTGACGCGGGGCGTCGCTGGTCGAGCGCACCCAGTGCACGCACACCGGACCACGGCAGCGGCGCGTCGAGGAGACGGTGTAGCCGTCGCCGCGGGGGTCCTCGCCGCCGGCGGTGGGCCGCGCGAGCAGGTCCCGGGCCTCCTCGGCGACCGCGGGGTCGCTCTGCTCGAGGCGGGGCAGGGCACGGAAGACCGCTCGCAGGGCCGGGCCGACGTCTGCCGGTGCTCCCGCCGACCAGGGCGCTGCGGGCGCGGTCGACGACACCGGCCCGCGACTCCAGGTGGTCGGTGGCACGAGCGGGCGCGGCCAGCACGAGCAGGCCCACCAGCCCCAGCAGGGCAAGCAGGACGCCCACGAAGAACGGAGGCGGCGGGGCCGGGGCGGGGGTGGGGACGAGAGGCCGACGGAGCGGGGAGGAGGCATGGGGCCCTGGGGGGTCGAGAGCATGGCAGACCCAGGTTGCCGGAGTCGGGCCGCCGCGTGGCGCAGGCGCGCCCGGGACGGGTGGGACGGATGTGACGGGTGGGACGACTGTCGAGGCCGCTCAGGCGGTGCCGGAGATCTTCTCGATCAGGGCCGTCGTCGAGATCGCGGGGGTACGAGGCAGGTAGACGACCTCGCAGACGTCGCCGAACTCGTCGAACCGGCCGGCCCAGTCGTCGCCCATCACGAGGACGTCGGCACCGTGGGCGAGGATGTAGTCACGCTTGAGCTCGAGGCTCTCCTCGACGAAGACCTCGTCGACCGGCTTCAGGGCGGCAACGATCGCCAGCCGCTCGGCCTGGCTGAAGACCGGTGCCCGACCCTTCTTGCGCAGGTTCAGCGCATCGGCGGACACCCCGACGACGAGCCGGTCGCCCAGGGCCGCGGCGCGCTCGATGACGCGCAGGTGTCCGACGTGGAAGACGTCGAAGGTGCCGAAGGTGATCACCGTGCGAGCCATGGCCGTGATTGTGGCAGACGGCCGGGACGGGGTGAGGTAACCCGCGCGGGGGCGTGCGGCGAGGATGGGGACCATGAGCGTGTCCCTGCCCACGAGCGACGTCAGCGCCGACGAGGCGCGGGCGGCCGCGCTGCGCCGGATGCGGCTGGTCGCGCTGTCCCTGCTGCTGGTGGCGGCGGTGGTGTACGTGCTGACGTTCGGGCGGGAGGGAGCACTCGGCTTCGTCAACGCCGGCGCCGAGGCCTCGATGGTCGGGTGCGGTCGCGGACTGGTTCGCCGTCACCGCCCTCTTCCGGCACCCGCTCGGCCTGCCGATCCCGCACACGGCGCTGATCCCGCGCCGCAAGGACGACCTCGGACGCGGGCTCGAGGAGTTCGTCGGGGAGAACTTCCTGCAGGAGGCCGTGATCCGTGAGCGGATCGCCGCGGCCGAGATCGCACGACGGGTGGGGGACTGGCTCGCCGAGCCCGACCACGCCCGTCGGGTGGTCGACGAGGTGGCCGAGGTGGCCGCGATCGGGCTCGGCAAGGTCCGCGACGAGCACATCGAGAGCCTCGTCAACGACGCTCTCGTGCCCCGCTTCCGCGAGGAGCCGATCTCCCCGCTGCTGGGTGGGCTGCTGGGTGAGGTGCTCGCCGACCGGGTCCACGTCGGCCTCGTCGACGTCGCGCTGAACGAGCTGCACGACTGGGTGGTCGAGAATCCCGAGACGGTCACCGACGTCATCGGCGAGCGCGCCCCGTGGTGGACGCCGACCAGCATCAACGAGCGCGTCGTGGCCCGCATCCACCTGGAGATCGTCCGCTGGCTCGCCGACATCCGCGACGACCCCTATCACCGGGCCCGGTACGCCCTGGACCAGCTGCTGGCCCGGCTGGCCGACGACCTGCTCGAGGACGGCTCACCCACGGTGCTGCGCACCGAGGCCCTCAAGGACCGGCTGCTGGACCACCCCGCGGTGATCTCGACGGCCGTCTCGCTGTGGGACGCCCTGCGCCGCGCGCTGACCGGCTCGCTGGCCGACCCGCAGGGGGCGGTGCGGGCGCGGCTGCTGACCGAGGTCGAGCGTCTCGGCGAGCGGCTGCGGGAGGAGGACGACCTGCGGGTCTGGATCGACGGGCTGGTCGCCGACGCCGTGGTGTTCGGCATCGACCGCTACGGCCAGGAGGTGACCAGCGTGATCACCCAGACCATCCAGCGCTGGGACGGGCAGGAGGCCGCACGCCGCATCGAGCTGCACGTCGGGCGCGACCTCCAGTTCATCCGGATCAACGGGACGATCGTGGGTGGGCTGGTCGGCGTGGCGATCCACACCGCGGCCGTGCTGGTCTCGTGACCGACCCGGTGAGCGAACCCGTGACCGACCCCGATGAGGAGCAACCCGTGACCGAGCCCTTCGACGTCCCGATCAAGGACGAGGTCATCCGGCTGGGCCAGTTCCTCAAGCTCGCCAACCTGGTCGAGTCCGGCGCCCAGGCCAAGCCGCTGATCGCCGAGGGTCGCGTCCGCGTCAACGGTGACATCGACACCCGACGCGGGCGCCAGCTGCGGCGCGGCGACGTGGTGGCGGTGGAGGGTGGGGGCTCGGCGCGGGTGGTCGACGAGGCGACCTTCGACGACGGGCTGCCGTGGTGAGAGGCCCCTGGGTCAGGAGACCGCGAGCAGGTCGACGACGAAGATCAGCGTCTCGCCGGGCTTGATCACGCCGCCGGCGCCCCGGTCGCCGTAACCCAGGTGCGGAGGGATGACGAGGTGGCGGCGGCCGCCGACCTTCATGCCCTGCACGCCCTGGTCCCAGCCGGAGATGACCTGCCCGACGCCGAGGCGGAACCGCAGCGGGTCGCCTCGGTTGTAGGAGGCGTCGAACTCCTCGCCGGTGGAGTGGGCGACGCCGACGTAGTGCACGGTGACGGTCTGGCCGGACGCGGCCTCCGTGCCGTCGCCGTCGACCACGTCGGTCACCTGCAGCTCGCTGGGCGGGTCGAAGTCGGGGAAGTCGATCTCGGGCTTGTCCATGGCGACCACCCTAGAGGCCGCCCTCAGCGCGTCGACAGCTCGCCCGCCCACGCCATCGTCGGGGCCGAGCCGAAGGTCCCGGGCAGGCCACCGGTGTGCAGGAGCACGGTCCGCTCGTCGGGCCCGACGTCGCCCTCGGCGACCGCGGCGACCAGGCCGGCCAGCGCGCGAGCGGTGTAGATCGGGTCGAGCAGGATCCCGGCGGAGCGGGCGGCCAGCAGCAGCGCGTCGCGCGCGCCGGGGGCGAGGGCGGAGTACCCGTCGCCGACCTGGTCTGTGCGCAGGCGCAGCCGGGTGGGGTCGGGCAGATCGATGCCCTGGGCGGTCACCAGAGCGGCCCACCGCTCGCGGGCGTCGTCGGTGGCGCCCGTGTCGACCCCGAGCACCCGGCCTGGCCCGAGCGCGGCGACCAGACCCGCGGCGGTGCCGGCCGAGCCGACGGCCACCACGACGTGACGCACGTCGGGCACCTGGGCCAGCAGCTCGCGCCCTGCGTCGGCGTAGGCCGCGGCACCGTCGGCGTTGGAGCCGCCGTAGGGGATCTGGGCCGCGGTCGTGCCGGCCACGGCCAGCTCTGCCACCCGCTCGGCGGCACGCCGGTCCAGGGCGGCGGCGCCGACGTCACCGCACCAGTGCAGGCGAGCCCCCAGGAGGACGTCGAGGGCGAGGTTGCCGACCACCGGAGCCGTGCCGTCGCCGGCCAGCACCAGCTCGACGTCGAGCCCGAGGGCGGCGCCGGCCGCCGCGGTGAGCCGTGCGTGGTTGCTCTGGGCCGCACCGGTGGTGACGAGGACCGTCGCGCCGGCCGCCAGGGCCGTACCGCAGGTGCGCTCGAGCTTGCGCACCTTGTTGCCGCCGCCGCCGAGCCCGAGCAGGTCGTCACGCTTGACGAGCAGAGAACCCGGGGCCATCCCGATCGCCTCGGCCAGCCGGGGAGCCTCCTCGACAGGGGTGGGGAGCGTCGCCAGGCTGACGCGGCCGACGCGGCTGATGCGGCTGGCGGCGCGGCGGTCGTCGCTCACCCCGACCTGGTCCGGTCAGCTCTGGCTGACGTAGCTGTCGAGCTGGTCGCGCTCGAACTGCAGCTGGTCGATCTTGTGCTTGACGACGTCTCCGATCGAGACGATCCCGACCAGGCGACCCTGGTCGACCACGGGCACGTGGCGGATGCGTCGGTCGGTCATCATCTGCATGAGGGCGTCGAGCTCGGTGGAGGGCTCGCAGGTCTCGACCTCGGCGGTCATGATCGCGCCCACCGTGTTGTTGACCACGGTCCCGTCGGTGTGGAGGTGACGCACGACGTCGCGCTCGCTGACGATGCCGTCGAGGCTCTCGCCGTCGTCGCTGACGACCAGGGCGCCGACGTTGTGCTCGGCGAGCATCGCCAGCAGGTCGCGCACCCCCGCGTCGCTGCCGATGGTGAGGAGGTCCTGGCTTGCCTTGGCTCTGAGCAGGTCCGTGATGCGCATGGGGGCAACGTACTCACGCCGGGGTCCCGCTGAACAGGGTCAGCGGTCGGTGGTCTCGTCCTGACCGGCGCCGGTGACGGTGTCGGCCTCGGCGCCCTCGGGCGGCGGGCGACGTCGGTCGAAGAGGCCCGAGACGGACCCCGTGCCGCGGCGGGGCCAGTCGACGTCCTCGTGCTCGTCGTCCTTCAGGGAGCCGAGGAAGGACAGCGCCGCGTCGTGCAGGTGGCCGTTCGTGGCCAACGCGTTGCCACCGAAGGGCCCCGGCGTGCCGTCCAGGGCGGTGAACCGCCCGCCGGCCTCGCGCACGATGATGTCGAGCGCGGCCATGTCGTAGACCTCGAGCTCGGGCTCGGCGGCGATGTCGACGGCGCCCTCGGCGAGCAGCACGTAGGACCAGAAGTCGCCGTAGGCGCGGGTGCGCCACACCCGACGCATCAGCGAGACGAGGTCGTCGAGGCGGCCGCGCTCGTCCCAGCCCGCGAGGGAGGAGTACGACAGCGAGGCGTCCTCGAGCCGGCGGACGTCGGAGACCTGGCACGGCTGGGCCTTGAGCAGGGACCGTCCGGTCCACGCGCCGTTGCCGCGCGAGGCCCACCAGCGACGTTGCAGCTGGGGCGCGGAGACGACGCCGAGGACGACCTCGTCGTCGACGGCGAGCGCGATCAGCGTGCCCCAGACCGGCACCCCGCGGACGAAGTTCTTCGTGCCGTCGATCGGGTCGACGATCCACCGCCGCTGGCTGTTGCCGGTGGAGCCCTGCTCCTCGCCGGTGACCGCGTCGCGCGAGCGGACCCGCGAGAGCGTGCGGCGGATCCCCTGCTCGACGGCCTGGTCGGCGTCGGTGACCGGGGTCAGGTCGGGCTTGCTCATCACGTGCAGGTCCAGCGCCTTGAACCGCGTCGTGGTCAGCGAGTCGGCGTCGTCGGCCAGGACGTGCGCCAGCCGGAGGTCGTCGGTGAAGTCGGTCGGCACGTCGCTCAGGCTAGCCGTCGCGGGCCCCGACCCGGGGACCCTCAGCCCCGACCGGTGGGTCCGACCTCAGTGGGCGGGGTCGCTGCGCGCCGCGAGCAGCCGACGGAACGAGGCCACCCGGTCGGGGTCGCCCTCACCGCGCGCGACCTCCTCGTCGAGACCGCACTCGGGTGCGTCGGTTCCGTGGGTGCACCCGCGCGGGCACGCACCGGTCATCGCCTCGAGGTCGGGGAACGCCCCGATCAGGTCCTCGGGCCGGACGTGGGCCAGGCCGAAGGAGCGGATCCCCGGGGTGTCGATGATCCACCCGCCGCCGGGGCCGTCCTCGCTGCCGGGGCCGTCGTCGCCGGGCTCGTCGGTGCCATCGGTGCCATCGGTGCCGGGCAGGGCGAGCATCACCACCGAGACCGAGGTGTGCCTCCCGCGGCCGGTGACGGTGTTCACGCCGCCGGTGAGCCGGCCCGCGTCCGGCACCAGGGCGTTGACCAGCGTCGACTTGCCGACGCCGCTGTGGCCCAGCAGGACGCTGCTGCGCCCGGCGAGGAGTCCCCGCAGCTCGGCGAGGTCACCGCCGCGTCGGGTGACGACCCAGGGCACCCCGAGCGCGCGGTAGGTCGACAGGAACGGCTCGGGGTCGGCCAGGTCGGCCTTGGTCAGGCACAGCAGAGGAGTCATCCGGGCGTCGTAGGCGGCCACCAGGGCCCGGTCGACCAGCCCGGTGCGGGGCTCGGGGTCGGCCAGGGCGGTGACCACGACGAGCTGGTCGGCGTTGGCCACGACGACCCGTTCGACCGGGTCGTCGTCGTCGGCCGTGCGACGCAGCACCGCCGAGCGCGGCTCGACCTCGACGATGCGGGCCAGGCTCCCGTCCACGCCCGAGGTGTCGCCGACCAGGCGCACGCGGTCGCCGACGACGACCGCCTTGCGGCCCAGGGGGCGGGCCCGCATGGCGGTGACCACGACGCCGGCCACCAGCACCGTCCAGCGGCCGCGGTCGACGGTGGTGACCACGCCCAGGACGGCGTCCTCGTAGCTCGGACGGTCCTTGGTGCGGGGGCGGGTGCGGCGCCGGGGGCGCTCGTAGTGCTCCTGGTCGTCTCGCGAGTAGCGGCCCTGCGAGCGCGGGGTCATCCGGCGACCGCGGGCTCGGAGGCGCTCATGCGAGCAGGCCGGCCCAGAAGGGGGCGAAGTCGGGGAACGTCTTGGCCGTCGTCGCCACGTCCTCGACCAGCACCCCGTCGACCGCGGCCCCCACGATCACGCCGGCGTGGGCCATCCGGTGGTCGGCGTAGGTACGGAAGACCCCGCCGTGCAGTGCGGCCGGACGCAGCGAGAGGCCGTCGTCGCGCTCCTCGACCTCCGCGCCGAGGCGTCCGAGCTCGGTGGCCAGCGCGGCCAGCCGGTCGGTCTCGTGCGCCCGGATGTGAGCGATGCCGCGCAGGTGGGAGGGCGAGCCGGCCAGCGCGCACAGGGCGGCCACCGCCGGGGCCAGCTCGCCGGCGTCGTGCAGGTCGAGGTCGACGCCCTCCAGCCTCTCGGGCCCGGTCACCCGAAGGCCCGCGTCGTCGAGGTCGACCGTGCACCCCATCGCGGCCAGGATCTCGCGCAGCGCGTCTCCGGCCTGCGTGGTCGTGCGCGGCCAGTCGCGCACGGTGACGCGACCACCGGAGACAGCGGCCAGAGCGAGAAAGGGCGCGGCGTTGGACAGGTCGGGCTCGATGTGGTGGTCGACCGCGCGGATCGGCCCGGGCAGGACGCGCCAGCGGTTCGCGTCGGCGTCGTCGACCGTGACGCCGTGCTGGCGCAGCATGGCCACCGTCATCTCGATGTGGGGCAGCGAGGGCACCGGCTTGCCGGTGTGGACCACCTCGACGCCCTCGTCGTAGCAGGCGCCGGCCAGCAGCAGCGCGGAGACGAACTGCGAGGACCCGGACGCGTCCAGCACGACGCGTCCACCGCGTGCGGCGCCGGTGCCGCGCACGGTGAAGGGCAGGGCGCCGCGCCCGGCGTCGTCCACCGCGACGCCCAGGCCGCGCAGCGCCGTGAGCACCTCACCGACCGGCCGGGTGCGCATGTGCGGGTCGCCGTCGAAGGCGACGGCACCGGTGGCCAGGGCGGCCACCGGTGGGACGAATCGCATGACGGTGCCGGCCAGCCCGCAGTCGACGTCGACACCGCCCACGAGGGCTCCGGGGGTGACCCGCCAGTCGGGGCTCGAGGTGTCGACGACCGCTCCCAGCGAGGTCAGGGCGGTGGCCATCAGCAGCGTGTCGCGCGAGCGGAGCGCACGGTGCACCACGCTGGGGCCGTCGGCCAGAGCGGCCAGGAGCAGGGCGCGGTTCGTCAGCGACTTGCTGCCGGGCAGCGAGACGGTGACGTCGACCGGGTGGGTGGCCCGAGGGGCGGGCCAGGGGTCCTCGGTCGGCACGGGGTGGGCCGCGCTCAGGTGAGGTTGGCCTTGGCCAGCCGCGCCTCGAGCTTGGCCGTGCCGGCGAGGTTCGAGGCCTCGCGGCGGGCGTCCTTGGCCACGCGGCGCGCGCGCCAGGCCACCCCGGGCTCGCCGTCGGTGTCGCCGGCGGTGATCACCAGGCCGCCCAGGACGGCGAGGTTCTTGAAGAAGTGCTGACGCTGCACCTTGGCCTCCTCGTCGTCGCTCTGGTCCCAGAAGCGGTGGCCGGCGAGGGTCGTCGGCACCAGCGACCCGGCCAGGACCGCCGCGCACAGGCGCGGCGCCTTGCCGGTGGCCAGACCGGCGGCGGCGACGATCTGCACGCCGGCGTTGATGCGGACCAGGGTCGCGGTGTCCTCGGGGATCGGCGCGCTCGGGGCGGCCTTCTTGGCCAGGGGCACCATCTTGTCGGCCACCGGCTGGGCGCGCTCGGCGGCCGCGGCGGTGTTGCGCAGCGCGTCGGCGGCGCCGACGACGAACAGCGAGGCGATCATGGGACGGGCGACGAGGCGGCTCAAAGACATGTGCCTTGTCTACCCGATCGCGTCGGGCGGCGCATCGCCCGGTCGGAGGAGTCGCCCCGATGTGCGATCCGCGACGGGGGTCTGGCTACTCGCTAGCATGAGCGATATGTGCGGTCGCTACGCCTCCAGCCGGAACCCCGACGACCTCCTCGAGGAGTTCGAGGTCGCCGCCGACCGGACGCCCCACGCGCTCGAGCCCGACTTCAACGTCGCACCGACCAAGGAGGTCTACGCCGTCGTGGCGCGCGTACCTGGCGGTCAGGCCAGCCAGGGCGCCGAGGACAGTCAGCGCAGCCAGGATCGGGCTTCCGCCGCGCAGGGGCCGCGGGTGCCCGAGCGTCAGCTGCGGGTCCTGCGCTGGGGCCTGGTGCCCTCGTGGGCCAAGGACCCCACCATCGGTAGCCGCATGATCAACGCCCGGATGGAGACCGTGGCCGAGAAGCCGGCCTTCCGGCGGGCCTTCGCCGCCCGCCGGTGCCTGCTGCCGGCCGACGGCTACTACGAGTGGTACCCCACCGCTCAGGTCACCTCTGCCGGCAAGCCCCGCAAGCAGCCGTTCTTCATCCGCCCGAAGGACGGCGGAGTGCTGGCCATGGCGGGGCTCTACGAGGTCTGGCGCGACCCGGACCGGGCCGAGGACGACCCCGAGCGCTTCCGTTGGACCTGCGCGGTGCTGACCACCGCGGCCGAGGACGACCTGGGCCGGATCCACGACCGGATGCCGCTGATGGTCGAGCCCGAGCGGTACGCGGCGTGGCTCGACCCGACCGGGGCGCAGGACTCTCCCCTCGACCTGCTCGCGCCGGCCGCTCCGGGGCGTCTGGAGGCGTTCCCGGTCTCACCGGCCGTCGGCAATGTGCGCAACAACGGGCCGGAGCTGCTCGAACCGCTGCCGCTCGAGGAGGTGCTCGCGTGAGCAGCGAGCTGGTCATCGCCACGCCCCAGGGCGAGGGCCGACTGGTCACCGACCGCGCCCCCCGTCCGGTCGCCACGCTGCTGCTCGGTCATGGTGCCGGCGGCGGCATCGACTCACCCGACCTCGTGGCGCTGGCCCGGCACCTGCCGCGGCACGGGGTCAGCGTGGTCCGCTTCGAGCAGCCCTGGCGTCGCGCCGGGCGTCGCGTGGCCGGCCCGCCCTCGAGCCTCGACGCCGCGCTGATGGCGGCCTACAACCGGATGCGGGTGCGGACCCCGCTGGTCGTGGGCGGCCGATCGGCCGGGGCGCGCAGCGCGGCCCGGATGGCGCGGTCGATGGGGGCCACGGCGTGCCTGGCTCTGTCGTTCCCGCTGCATCCGCCGGGACGGCCGGAGAAGTCCCGCCTGGCCGAGCTGCTCGGCGTCGGGCTGCCGACCCTCGTGGTGCAGGGGGAGCGCGACGCGATGGGCCTGCCGGAGGAGTTCCCCGACGACCTGGTCGGCGTCGACTTCGCCCTGGTGCCCGACGCCGACCACGGGCTCACGGTGCACAAGCGCGGCCCGATCACCCAGGAGCAGGCCGACGACCTGGTCGTGGAGGCCGTCCTGGAGTGGATCGTGCGCGACGTCGTGGGCTCCTCGGCCGCTGAGGCGCCGTCTCGGGAATGACCGGTGGGGGAGGTGCGTTCTGCCGGGGTGATCGCAACGCTGCTACCACCCGACGGGCGCATCGAGCCGAGGCTAGGCTGGGGTGCGATGACTGAGTCCGCCCCCACCTCCCTGATCGAGCCGGACCCGACGGCGATCGACGTCGCCACCGAGTCCGAGACCGACCGCGCGACGCGCTTCGAGCGCGACGCCCTGCCCTTCCTCGACCAGCTCTACGCCGCGGCGATGCGGATGACCCGCAACCCCGCGGACGCCGAGGACCTCGTCCAGGAGACGTTCGCGAAGGCGTTCTCGGCCTTCCACCAGTTCCGCCCCGGCACGAACCTCAAGGCCTGGCTGTACCGGATCCTGACCAACACCTTCATCAACACCTACCGCAAGAAGCAGCGCCAGCCGCAGCAGTCGATGGCCGAGGACGTCGAGGACTGGCAGCTGGCCCGGGCCGAGTCCCACTCCTCGAGCGGGCTGAAGTCAGCCGAGACCGAGGCTCTCGAGCACCTGCCCGACTCGCAGGTCAAGGACGCGTTGCAGCGCCTGCCGGAGGAGTTCCGCCTCGCGGTCTACCTCGCCGACGTCGAGGGGTTCGCCTACAAGGAGATCGCCGAGATCATGGAGACCCCGATCGGGACCGTGATGTCTCGCCTGCACCGCGGACGTCGCCAGCTGCGCGACATGCTCTCCGACTACGTCCGATCCGGCGACGCCCCGGCCGGTCGAGGGGGGTCCAAGCGATGAGCGATCAGCAGCACGAGGCCCCGCAGTCCGGCACGGACGAGGAGTCCGCCCACGAGTGCGTGGAGTATCTCGAACGGATCGTCTACTTCCTCGACAACGAGCTCGACGCCGCCGACTGCGCCGCCGTCCGGGTGCACCTCGACACCTGCAACCCGTGCCTGGAGCGCTACGACCTCCAGCGCACCATCAAGTCCGTCGTCGCGCGCTCCTGCAGCGAGCCCGCGCCGCAGTCACTGCGTGACCGCGTGCGGGTCTCGATCCGCGAGGTGCAGGTCCGCATCAGCGGCTCCTGAGCTCCGTACGGCGGGCCGGCACGAGGCCTGCGACCGCACGAGCGTCGGACGGCGTTCATCGCGCGTTCACGGTGACGGTGGACTGCTCGCCTACCCCCGCTCGGGGGTCAGAGTTCGTCGAGCCCCAGGAGTCAACGTGGTCTTGTCCCGCCGTCAGCTGATCAACACCAGCGCTGCCACCGGCGCTGTCGTGGTCGGCAGCCTCGCTCCGTCCGCGGCGGCTGTCGCGGCACCCGGTACCCTCTGCCGCTGCCCGGTCCCGGTTCAGGGGGGCGGTGCCCCGTTCGGACCCCTCGTCGAGGACGAGAACCACCTGCTCGCCCTGCCCGAGGGCTTCACCTACGAGATCGTCGCCGTCTCCGACGAGACCACGATGCGCGGCGGGGCCAAGACCCCCGCCCGCCCCGACGGCACCCTGGTCGTGGCCACGGCGTCGGGCTACCGACTCGTGCAGAACCACGAGGTCACGCCCGGTTCCGGTGACACCCCGGTGCCGTTGACCGAGGGCACCGTCTACGACCCGGGCGCCGAGGGTGGTGGCTGCACCGTCATCGACGTCGACCCGAGGGGCGGCGTGTCCGTGAGCGGGTCGGTCTCTCGGGGACGGTCGGAAACTGCGCGGGCGGCCCCACCCCGTGGGGCTCCTGGCTGACCTGCGAGGAGACGGAGGCCAAGGCCGGCACCAACGGCTACCAGGCGCGATCACGGCTACGTCTTCGAGGTCTTCGCGGCCGGGCCCGGCCAGCAGCTGCCGGAGCCGATCAAGGCCTGGGGGCGGTTCCCGCACGAGGCTGTCGTCATCGAGCCCAGCCGTCGGCGGGCCTACCTGACCGAGGACGCCAGCGCGCCGACCGGTCTGCTCTACCGCTGGACCGCGCCCGGTGGCCGCAAGCTGTCCGAGCGCATCGCCGAGCACTTCGGTGCGGACGCCGGCACGCTCGCCGCGCTCGCGGTGATCAGCGACGACGGTGACGTCCTGCCCGACCTGTCCTACATCACCTCGGCCCAGATCGGTCGCCCGTTCGCCACCAGGTGGGAGACGGTGCCCGACCGTCACGCGTCGAGCGTGTCCACCCGCAAGCAGTTCGACGACGGCGCGGTCACCCACGCCAAGAAGCTCGAGGGCGCCTGGGGTGACGACGAGGGCATGTACTTCGTGTCGAGCTTCGCCTTCGCCGCTGACGTCCCGAGCGACGCCACGCCGCACGACGGTCAGCTCTGGTTCTACCGCTACGCCGACCGCACCCTGACGTTGGTCGCCTACTTCCCGTACGCCGAGAAGCTGCACCAGGAGACCCCGGGCTGGGAGGAGTCGCTGGGCCGCAGCCTCGACCTGGCCTTCGACGGCCCGGACGGCTGCCACGTCTCGCCGTACGGCGCGCTCATCCTCACCGAGGACGGCAACACCGCCAACCACGCGCTCGCCTGGACCCGGGAGCACGGCGCCGTGGCGATCGCGCGCAACCAGATCGTGCTGGAGCAGAGCGAGGAGGGTGGCAACGTCTACAGCGAGATGACGGGACCCTGCTTCTCGCCCGACGGCAAGATCCTCTTCGTGAACATCCAGGAGCCCGGCCACGTCTTCGCGATCCGTGGACCCTGGAAGAAGCACCTGGGCTGACCTGGCCCGTCCTCGCGGACGCGCGGCGAGCGCCATCTCGACGCGCGGCGAGCGCCATCTCGACGGTGGGACGCAGCGAGCCCCCAGGACCTCAGGGTCGTGGGGGCTCGATGTCGTGGGTGCTCAGGCGTTGGGGCGCTTGCCGTGGTTGGCTGCCTTCTTGCGGCGAGCGCGACGCTTGCGGCCGGTCTTGCCCATGGTGTCCTCCTCGTCTCGCGAACGGCGACCATCCTCCCAGACGGGCACCGCGGACCACGAATCGGGCGCGTCAGGACGGCCGGTGCAGCCTGGCGGTGAAGCGCTCTGCGTCGACGACGACCCGGGTCACCTCGCCGGCGCCGACCTGGCGTCGGTCACCACCGACGTGGCGGGCGCCGACGGTGAAGCGGTGCAGCCGCCCGTCGGCGTAGGCCGCGGAGGCCGTCACGGCGACCTCCTGCCCGACGGCGCTCGGTGCGAGGTGCTCCAGCGAGACCCGCGTCCCGACGCTGGTCGCGCCCGGGTCGAGCACCGGGGCGATCGCGGCGCAGGTGGCCGCTTCCGCCCAGGCCAGCAGCCGCGGGGTCGCCAGCACGAGCAGGTCCCCGGAGCCGAGCGCCAGCGCGGTGTCGTCGTCGGTGACCACGAAGTGCAGCGTGGCCTCGAGCGCGTCGGGCCGGCTCACGCGAGGTCCTTGCGGAACGAGAGCAGCTCCACCCCGGGGTAGGGGCTCCAGTCGCGTTCGGGCAGGCGCTCGAAGCCGAGCCGACCGTAGAGCCGGTGGGCGCCGGTCATCTCGGGCAGGCTGCACAGCACCACCGACGTGGCCTCTTCCGCCCGGAACCGCTCGACCACCGCGTGCGCGAGGGCCCGGCCCACCCCGCGGCGCTGGGCGGCCGGGTCGACGGCGAGCATGCGGAACTCACCCTCCCCGTCGCGAGCGACCTCGCGCCACGGCGAGCCCGTGGGGCAGACGGTGACGCAGCCGAGCGGCGCGTCGGCGTCGTCGACGGCCACCCACACCTCGGCGTCGCGGTCCCGGGCGCCGACGTCGGCCAACCGGGGCAGGTAGGGATCCTCGTTGCCGAGGAAGGGCGCGTAGGCGGCCACGACCTGCGCCCCGACCTGCTCGTGCTCCTCGCTGCGGACCCGGCGGATGCGCACCCTCAGATCCCGAAGGTGGCGCGCGGGTAGGCGGCCTCGACGTCGGTGATCACGTTGACGAGGTAGGGCACGTCGGCGGCGAAGGCGCGGTCGAGGGCCTCGCCGATCCGGCGGGGGTCGGTCACCGTCTCCCCGGCCCCGCCCAGCGCCCGGACCACCTCGTCGTAGCGGGTCTGCGGCGCCAGGTCGGCGACGACGTCGTAGCCGTAGAGCATCTGCATCGGCCCCTTCTCCAGGCCCCACGCGGAGTTGTTGCCCATCACCATGACCACCGGCAGCCCGTGGCGCACGAGCGTGTCGACATCCATGAGGCTGAAGCCCGCGGCCCCGTCGCCGAGCAGCAGGACCACCTGCGCCGAGGGCCGGGCCAGGCGTGCGGCGATGGCGGCGCCCAGGCCGGCGCCCAGGCAGCCGTAGGGCCCGGGGTCGAGCCAGCCGCCGGGACGCTTCGGCTCGACGTACTTGCCCGCGAAGCTGACGAAGTCGCCGCCGTCACCGATCACGACGGCGTCGTCGGCCAGGCGCGGCACCAGCTCGCCGTAGATCCGCGCGGGGTGGATCGGGTCGGCCTCGGCCGAGAGCAGTGCCCGGTCGCGCTCGACGGCGGCGCCGACGGCGTCCTGGAGGCCGGCGACCCACGCGGTCCAGTCGGGCTTGCGGCCCGACTCCAGGGCCGCCTGCACGCCGTCGATGACGCTGGTCAGGTCGCCGCAGACGGAGGCGACGAGATCGGCATGGCCCGAGACCTGGCCGGGGGAGTCGGCGACGTGCACGACGCGGGCCGGGGTGGCACCGTCCTTGCCGCCGAAGACGCCGTAGCCGAGGCGGAAGTCGAGCGGGGTGCCGATCACGACGACGAGGTCCGCACCGCCGAGGGCGTGGCTGCGGGCCTTCGTGACCAGCAGGGGGTGCCCACCGGGGATGACGCCACGCCCCATCCCGTTGGTGATGACGGGGACGCCGACCTGCTCGACGAAGCGCAGGGCGGCACCCTCCGCGTGGTCGGCCCAGACATCGGTGCCGAGCACGAGGAGGGGTCGCGCGGCCTCGCCCAGCAGCCGGGCCACGGCGGCGACCGCGTCGCCGTCGGGCTCGATCACGTCGGCCCGCGCGCCGGTCGGCGCGGGCCCCGAGGAGCTGTCGAAGAACTGGTCCATCGGGACGTCGACGAAGACCGGTCCACGGTGCGACGAGCCGGCCGCGCGGAAGGCGGCGTCGATGCCGGGCAGCACCTCGCCGGCCGTGTGCAGCGTCGTGGCCTGCTTGGAGACCGAGGCCAGGATCGGGGGCTGGTCGAGCTCCTGGAGGCTGCCGCTGCCCCAGCGGTTGGCCGGTGCGCGCCCGCCCACCACGACCATCGGCGAGCCGGCGAACTGGGCCTGGGCGATGGCGCTGACGCCGTTGGTGACGCCCGGTCCGGCCGTGAGGACGGCGAGCCCCGGCACGCGGGTCAGCTTGCCGGTCGCCTCCGCGGCGAACGCTGCGGTCTGCTCGTGGCGCACGTCCAGCAGCCGCATCGGCGGGTCGGCCTTCACCGCGCCGTCGTACATCGGGAACACGTGGGCACCGGAGAGCGTGAAGAGGGTCTCGACGCCGTGCGCCCGGGCGGCAGCGACCGCCAGCTCACCGGCATGCCCGGCGATCGTGCCACCGGCGATCGTGTCATCGGCGGTCGCGCCATCGGCGGCCGTCCCGCCGGCGGTCGGGACGGACGGTGGAGACTCGTCGGACGGCGTCATGTCCGCAGGGTACTCAGGGCGCCTCCTCGACCCGCGGCAACAGGTGGTGGGGGTTGCTGGCGCGCAGGGCGTCGACGACGAGCAGGACGACGTCGGCCCGGGACGGCGGCGGTGCCGGGCCGATCGCGAGCTGGAGGTAGAGGGCTCGTAGGAAACCCTGCGCGGTGTCCGCGTCTGCGTAAGGGTCCGTGTCCGGACGGTCGGGATCCTCGCGCACGGTGGCGGCGATCGTCACCGGCGCGAGCGCGGACGCGACGCGGTCGAGCGCGACGAGGTCGCGTCGCAGCACGGCGACCAGGGCGGCGGCCAGGCGGTCGGGCTCGCCGGCGCCGAGGCGGCGCCCCGTCGGAGCAGCCACCCGGCGCAGCAGCACCTCCAGGACCAGTCCGAGCTCGTCGGCACCGAGGTGCGGCGACGCTGCCAGCACCCCGAGCGCGTCGGCACCGTGGGCGAGTGCGTGCGCCCAGCCGTGACCGGGGACCCACCCGCGCAGGTCGCGCTCGCCGAGGAACCAGGTGATCAGCTGGTCGCCCCACACCATGACCGTCCCGTCGGGGACGAGATGGGCCTCGGTGTCCCGCGCGATGCACTCGGCCAGGACGAGGGCGCGGAAGCTGCGCCCGAAGACCGTGGCGGTGCCGTCCTCGCCCAGCCCGGTCCGCAACCCCGAGGCGAGACCGTCGCCGAGACCCACCAACAGGTCGTCGTAGACGCCCCGCTCGATCCACGTGGCCAGCACCGGCAGCGCCAGCTCGTCGCGCAGCACCGGGTCGGGGTCACCCAGCGCCCGGCCCAGGGCACCGGTCAGGTCGTTGAGCCGCCGGTCCGCGGGCACCTCGAAGTCGTCCGCGACGATCTCGCGCAGGAGAGCGGGCAGGTCGTCGGGGTGCGAGGACATCCGGCGATGCTGCCAGGCCGGGGAGCCGGACGCCTCGTCACCCGGCGCCGGGGAGGTCCTAGGGTGGCGCCGTGCCGACGCTGCTCGAGCTGGTCCGCAGCCACACCGACCTCGACGAGGACGACGTGGCCTGGCTCCAGCTGTTGCAGGCCGACTGGCAGATCCTGGCCGACCTCGCCTTCGCCGACCTGGTCCTGTGGCTGCCGGACCGCGACGAGCACGGGTTCTGGGCGGGCGCCCAGATGCGCCCCACGACCGGGCCCACGGCCTACGTCGACGACGTCGTCGGGAGCTTCGTCGCGGCCGGTCGCAAGCCGCTGCTGGAGGAGGCCTACCGGCGCGCCCGGCTGGTGCGCGAGGGCGACCCCGAGTGGCGCGACGACGTGCCGGTCCGGGTGGAGTCCATCCCGGTCGTCCGCGACGGCCAGGTGATCGCGGTCGTCACCCGCAACACCAACCTGCACGGCGTGCGAGCGCCGAGCCGGTTGGAGCTGAGCTACCTGCAGACCGCCGACGACCTCACCCAGATGATCGCCGGCGGCCACTTCCCCGTGCCTGGGGCGCGCAGCGACCACGCCGACTCACCCCGGGTCGGGGACGGCTTCCTGCGCGTCGACGAACGGGGCCGGGTCGTCTACGCCAGCCCGAACGCCCTGTCGGTCTACCGGCGGCTGGGTCTCTCGGGCGACCTGACCGGCCTGTCGTTGGCCGACCTCACCCGCGAGCTCGTCCCACCCCGACGCCGCCCCGACGAGGAGACGCTGAGCGCCGTCCTGGCCGGTGGCGCGCACCGCGACACCGAGATCGCCACCGACCAGGTCGCCCTCATCGTGCGGGCGGTCCCGCTGCGTCCCGAGGGCAGCCACATCGGCGCGCTGGTGCTGGTCCGCGACGTCACCGAGCTGCGCCGACGCGACCGGGAGCTGGTCACCAAGGACGTGACCATCCGCGAGATCCACCACCGGGTGAAGAACAACCTGCAGACGGTCGCCGCCCTGCTGCGGCTCCAGGCCCGCCGGATGGACTCGGAGACCGCGCGCTCGGCACTCGACGAGGCCGTGCGACGGGTCGGCTCGATCGCGGTGGTCCACGAGATCCTCTCGACGAGCCTCGAGGAGGACGTGGCCTTCGACGACGTCGCCGACCGACTCACCCAGATGGTGGTGGAGGTCAGCGGGACCGGCCTACGCCTGCGGCGCTCGGGCTCGTTCGGCCGGCTGGGCTCCGAGGTGGCGACCGCGCTGGCCATGGTGCTCACCGAGCTGCTGCAGAACGCCGTCGAGCACGGCTACGACGAGGTGCCGGCCGGGGGAGGACTGATCAGCCTCGACGTCGAGCGGGCCGGCGGTCGGCTGTGCCTGCGCATCGAGGACGACGGCCGCGGCCTGCCGAGTGGCTTCGACCTGGACTCGTCGGCGAGCCTGGGCCTGTCCATCGTGCGGACGCTGGTCGAGTCCGAGCTCGACGGTCAGCTGGCGCTCGCGGACGCGCCCGACGGTCACGGCACACAGGTCACGATCGACGTGCCGCTGCCGTGAGCATGCGCGACGTCCAGCTGCGAGTTCGGGGCTCTCAGGCGCTGCGGACGCGAGCGCGGGCGTTGCGGCGCTTGAGGGCGCGCCGCTCGTCCTCGCTCAGACCACCCCAGACGCCGTGGTCCTGCCCGGCCTCCAGCGCCCAGGCGAGACACTGCTCGCGCACGTCGCAGCGTCGGCAGACCTGCTTGGCCTCCTCGATCTGGAGGATGGCCGGGCCGGTGTTGCCGATCGGGAAGAACAGTTCCGGGTCCTCGTCGAGGCAGGCCGAACGGTGGCGCCAATCCATGGCAGGTGTTTCCTTTTCTCCTCACTGCGTGCAGACAGGGATGCTCAGGCCTGCGGGCGCGCGTGACCGACACCAATGTGAAGGCGTTCACGAGCGCGCCCTCAAGACTCCCAAGTAATGGGCCCAGAAACAAGCGTTGCGCGAGGTTCGCTGGATCACAGCGCTGAAAGTTACCCTCCGGAGATGTCTACACCAGGTCAGGTTCCCCCGCCCCTGAGCGTCGCAGCCTCGCTGTCGGCGGTCCAGGGGATGGCCCTGCTGGGCGTCGCCGCGCTGGAGACGGCGAGCATCCACAGCGACCGGGTCTCGCTCGGTGTGGCCACGGCGGTCTTCTTCGGTGCCTACGCGGTGCTGCTGCTGACGGCCGCCTGGGCGCTCGCGCACGGCCAGGCCTGGGCGCGCGGTCCGGTGCTGCTGACGCAGCTGATCGTGCTGGGCGTGGCGTGGAGCCTGCGCGGCGAGCTGCCAATGGTGCTGACCGCCGTGCTGGTGGTCGCGGCGCTGGTCGCCGTGACCGGGATCGTCCACCCGGCCTCGATCGCGCACCTGGCCCGCGACGGGGACGAGGGTGCGGGCTAGGTGGACCAGGGCCGGACCGGTCGCCGGTCAGGAGCGGGGCCGCTCGGGGTCCTCCAGACGCCTCCCGCAGGCCAGCAAGGGTCTTGGTCAGCAGGCGCGAGACGTGCATCTGCGAGAGACCGACCTCCTCGGCGATCTCGCTCTGGGTCTTGTTCCTGAAGAAGCGCAGCAGCAGGATCCTCTTCTCGCGCGCAGGCAGGTCCTCGAGCAGGGGCTTGACCGACTCCCGCACCTCGACGTGCTCGAGGCCGGCGTCCTCCACCCCCAGAGCGTCGAGCATGCTCGGCGAGCCCTCCTCGGACTCCTCGCCGGAGTCGAGCGACAAGGTGGTGTAGGCGTTGCTGGACTCGAGGCCCTCCATGACCTCCTCCACGCTGCAGCCGATCTCCGTGGCCAGCTCGGTGGGCGTGGGCGAGCGCCCCAGGCGCTGGGTGAGCTCCGCGCTCGAGCCGTTGATCTGCATCCGCAGCTCTTGGAGCCGGCGCGGGACCCGCACCGCCCAGCCCTTGTCACGGAAGTGCCGTTTGATCTCACCCAGGATGGTCGGGGTGGCGTAGGTGGCGAACTCGACCTCGCGGCCGACGTCGAAGCGGTCCACGGCCTTGATCAGCCCGATGGTGCCGACCTGGACGAGGTCCTCGAGGGGCTCGCCACGGTTGCGGAAGCGGTGCACGCAGTGCTCGACGAGCGGCAGGTGCAGGTGGACCAGCGCCTCGCGGGTGCTGTGGCGCCCGGGTGAGCCGGCGTCCTGGTGGTCGAGCCGGGCGAAGAGCTCGTGGCTGCGGGCCCGCACCGCCTCGACGCCGGGGCCCGTGGATGCCCGGTGCTCGTCCATCTCAGCCGTGGGCGCCTGTGGCGCCAGGCAGCACGGAGGAGGCCATCGTCAACCGCACCCCGAACGTCCCGGGCTCGCGCTCGAGGTCGGCGTGGGTGGCCAGGGTGGTCAGCACCTGCCAGGCGAAGCCGTCGCGGTCCGGCTCCGCGGGCGCGGCGCTGGGCACGGCCAGGGTCACCCTCATCCGTCCCGGGGCGAGGTGGAAGCGGCACGAGAGCTCCGCCTCGTCGTCGGCCTGGGCCAGCACGAGCGCACTGGCCTCGCCGACGGCGATCCGCAGGTCCTCGATGTCGTCGATGGTGAAGTCGAGCCGTGCGGCCAGGGACGCGGTCGTGCTCCGCAGCACCGAGACGTAGGCGCTGTCGGCCGGCAACCTGAGCTCGACGTCGGCGCGCCCCGCACGATCGTCGGGTCCTGTGCTCGGCGGCGTCGCGGGCATGCCTCTCCTTCGTCCCTGCGGCGGGCGCCGGGTCGGGCCGCTCGCGCTCACCCTAGTGGCCCCCGGGGTCGGGCTCAGCCCGCCGGAACCCGCAGGTGCACGGCGCGTCCTCCGAGCGATCCCGTGACCTCGAAGGCGTGGAACGGCGCGCCGAACCCCCACGTCCCGTCCGCGGTCAGCCGTCCGCCGGAGCGCTCGCGGGCCGGCGACGCGCACCGACAGCCGGAGCCGGTTGCCGTCGTAGGTCCACCGGCTCGCTCCGGTGACGGCGACGTCACGAGCGAAGCGGGCCCGGTCCAGGTGCACCACGGCGTGGTCGCCGAAGGAGTCGTAGTCGAAGTCGAACCGGCCACCACGCAGCCCGGTCCCGTCGGCGACGGCACCGGGGATCCGGTAGCTGCGCAACCAGGCGTCCAGCACCGTGCGGACCGCGACGGTCGTCACCCGACGGTCACGGCGACCGGACTCGTCGCGACGCAGCCTGGTGGCCGGCGTGGCCCGGGACGCGGTCCGCGGGAGCTCGGCGACAGCCGCGCCCACGAACGACGGGGAGCGGGCGCAGCCGTGCTGCCTGTGCGCAGGGTGCTCAGGAAGCGCTGGGTGATCGCTCGCGCGCAGTCCGACCAGGCCCGTGCGGGGTGTGCGGTGACCCGTGGACGGCCACCACCTGCGCCTGGGGGAACACGGTCCGGATCCTCCTGGCGACCGCGGGCGTCACGTTGCCGTCGAGGTCGCCGGTCAGCTGGAGCACCGGGAAGCCCTTGGCGGTCGCGCCGTGCGGGACCGCGGGGGTGAACCGGTCGGGGGCCGGCCACCCCACGCAGAGGTCCGGCGGGGAGAAGTGGGTGATCGCGCTCTTGGAGAACGGCGCGAACTGCGCGGACGGTCGGGCTGCGAGCGCCTCGTCGTACTTCGCCTCCCGCACCGGCACGGGGTCGCTGCGGCGCCACACGGTGTCCAGGTCGTTGCAGGCGGCGGCCGCATTGTCGCCGGCGGAGTAGCTCTCGGGGTCGCCCTCCGGTCCGGGCCACACGGTGGTCTCGGCAGCCAGCCGCAGCAGGGGCCGAGGGTCGTCGTGGAACAGGGCTGCCGCCACGGCCGGGATCTCGCCGGGGTTGAGCGTGTGACCGAACACGATCGCGACGAGCATCACCTCGTCGACCCGTACCCGCCGCCGCTCACCGTCGAGGCCTCGGGCGACGCCGACGACCGGGTCCCGCCGCACGGCGCGAGCCAGGCGGGCCAGAGCCGTCTCAGCCTCCGGGCGGGCCTGCGCGCAGGCCCGCACCCGACCGCAGGCGAGCCTGACCATCCGCTGCATCGCCGGTGCGAACCCGAGGTCCCACAGGTAGGCGTGCTGCGGGTCGCCGATGGCGACGCCAGCGTCGGCGACGACGGCCCGGACCCGGTCGGGGAACCGGACCGCGTAGGCCTGGGCGGCCACGGCGCCGTACGAGTGGCCGTAGTAGCTCACCTCGGGGTAGCGCAGCGCGCGCCGGACGGCCTCGACGTCGAGGGCCACGTCCCCGCTGCCATACCGGTCGGCGTCTCCGCCGAGCAGCTCCCCGCACTCTCGGACCGAGGCGAGGAAGTCGTCGTGGCCGGTGACCCCGTCCTGCAGGCCCGGACAGTCGAGGGCCGAGGCTCCGGTGCCGCGATGATCGACCAGCACGAGGTCGCGCCGGTCCAGCAGCGGGTCCATCACGAACTGGAAGAAGTAGCGGTCCACGCTGGTGGCGAACCCCGGCCCGCCGGTGCTGCTCATGATGGCGTCGCGCGCGCCCTCCCCGGCTCCGCGGTGGGGGAACACCTGGAAGCCGATCGGGATCGACCGGCCGTCCGGGTCGGCTCGGTCGACCGGCACACGGATCGACCCGCACAACCAGGTCGGGTCGTCCTCGCACGGCTCGAGCGCGGCCCTCGGCGTGGTCGACAACATCGACACTGCGGCCGGGCCGGTGCCGGCCGCGGCGCGCGACGACCCGCTCGGGTCGCCGAACCACGGGGCAAGCGGCGGCCCCCACCCGTCCGGATCGGGTGCTGCGGAGGTGGCGGGGGCTGGAACCTGGCCGCTGGTCGCCAGCAGCGCAGCCGAGATCGCTGCCACCCAGCCGATGCGGTGCTGTGCCATGACGTCTCCTCGCAGCCCGGCACAGCGGTCGTCGCGCGGGCACCGGACCCGTCGCAGAGCTGCACAGCGGTAGCACCGTCCTACGCGACGGCCTGCGGGAGCCGTACCGCGCGGAGCCGATCTGGAATAGGGTCTTGACAATCCGCTGACCCGGGGAGGCGTGGTGGACCTCGACGTCGGGCTGATCCCTGGGCTGCTGGCCCTGGCCGAGGAAGGTCACTACGGGCGCGCGGCCGCCCGGCTGCACCTGACCACCTCCGCGCTGACCAAGCGCGTGCAGCGGCTCGAGCGCCAGGTCGGCGCAACCCTCCTCGAGCGCGGCCCGGCCGGCGTCCTCGGGCTGACCCCTGCTGGCCAGAGGTTCGTGGTGGCGGCGGAGCCGCTGCTGGCCCAGGCAGCTGCGGCCTGTCAGGCGGCGCAGGGTGTCGGATCGCCTTGCCTGATCCGGGTCGGGTTCCCCGCAGAGACCAACTTCCAGCAGCGGATCGACCTCGCTGGACTGGTGCACGAGGTGCGCCGGAGCTACCCGGAGCTGAAGGTGCGGTGCGTCGGCGTGCCGTTCGAGCACCTGACGAGCAGCCTGACCGAGCGCCGCATCGATGTGCTGTGCACGATAGCGCCGGTCCATCACGCAGCGGTGGACTCGTTCCCGCTGCCAGTGACCAGCGCCCGGATCGGTGTGGTCGGTGCCCGCCACGCCCTGGCCGAGGCAGGAGCGGTCGACGTAGCGACGTTCGCCGAGCAACCCATGCTCTACAACCCAACGGCACCTGCCGAGTGGATGCGCCCGTTCTGGCTCGGTGACGTGCGACCAGCCAACGACGCCCGCCTCGTGGCGATCGCCGCGCAAGACCAAGCTGCCGTCCTGAGGTACACGATGCAGCAGCGAGGCGTGATCAGCACGCTGGCGACGCTGGGTCCGTTGCTCGGACCGCACCTGAAGTCGGTGCGGCTGACCGGCGCAGCGCCCCTGGTCTTCCACGTGGCGCGACGTCACAGGGACCTACGAGGTGCGGTGCGGACGCTGGTGGCGGCCTTCACCGCCCTGCCGCAGCAGGAGCTGACCTGACTCGGCTTGCTTGCGTCCGACGTTCCCGGCACAGACCTGCGCGCACGGATCGTCATCCTCACCCTCGTGGGTCGCGGACCGGGGTCCCCCCTGGCCAGCGGTGGCGCGGGTCGGCTGACCGGATCCTCGGAGCGCGACGAAAGCTCCGGGCCGATGCGGCCCCGAGTCCGCGTCACAAGCGCACAAGCGCCGGACTGGTCGGGCGAGTCTCACGCTTGTCGTGGTTTACAAACCGCGACAACGTCGGGAATCCCCGGCCGACCGGGTAAACCCAGGGTCACCGAAAGCACAAGCGCACAAGCGCCGAACTGGTTGGGCGATTCTCACGCTTGTCGTGGTTTACGAACCACGACAACGTCAGGAGTCCCCGGCCGACCGGGGATTCCCAGCGTCCTGCCCCCGAAACGAAAGCCACGGCCCCGTCGTCCGCAGGCGGACGACGGGGCCGTGGCGTGGTGCTGCGCCGGTCAGGGACCGGCGGGAGGCGTCAGGCCTTCTTGGTCTCCCAGAAGATCTCGGCGATCTCGTCGATCTTGCCCAGCAGCTGGTCGACCGTGCCGGCGTCGGACTCGCCCTTGGTGCCGGTGGCACCGGCGAGCTTGGTCGCCTCGTTGACCAGCTGGTGGAGCTGGGGGTACTTCTCGAAGTGCGGGGGCTTGAAGTAGTCGGTCCACAGCACCCACAGGTGGTGCTTGACGAGCTCGGAGCGCTGCTCCTTGATGATGATGGCGCGCGTGCGGAAGTCGGGGTCGTCGTTGTCGGCGAGCTTGCCGACGATGCCCTTGATCGACTCGGCCTCGATGCGTGCCTGGGCGGGGTCGTAGACGCCGCACGGGAGGTCGCAGTGGGCAGAGACCTCGACGGTGGGGGCGAACAGCTTCGCGAACATGCAGGTCCTCTCGTGGTCCTCGGGTGTGCTGACGTGCCTCTGGGACACTACTCCGCGTGACGGGCAGCGGCCGAGCGGGACGTGGGGACGACGCTAGGCCCGCCGACCCCCGGCGCCGCCACGCCCCTTGGGGTGTGGCCGTGGTGCGGGGCGCGTCGATGGCCCCGGGCCTGGCCGCGGGGGACCGGTTGCTGGTGTCCTACCGACGGGCACCCCGCGCCGGCGACGTCGTGGTCGCCCGGTTCGCCGACGGGACGCTCGTGGTCAAGCGGGCGACCGAGCGTCGGGCCGGTCGGGCCGGCGTTCCCGGGTGGTGGCTGCTCAGCGACGATCCCGAGGTGGGGGTGGACTCGCGCCACCGGGGACCCGTGGCCGACGGCGACGTCCTGGGAGTCGTCCGGGCCCGCCTGTGGCCGCGGCCCGGACGTGTCCCCGGGCCTCCGAGCGCCCTGTGCCAGACTCCTGGATCGTGAGCGACCCCACCGATCAGCCCTCCCACCCGCGTGCCGGAGACCCCGTCTTCGACCTCCACGTAGGCGGCAAGATGCAGACGGTGTCGACGGTCCCGCTGGAGGGTCGCGACGACCTGTCGCTGGCCTACACCCCCGGGGTGGCGCTGGTCTGCGAGGCGATCGCCGCGGACCCGTCGCTGACCCAGCACTACACCTGGGTGCCCAACGTGGTGGCGATCATCACCGACGGCACGGCCGTGCTGGGCCTGGGCGACATCGGCCCGGCCGCCGCGATGCCCGTGATGGAGGGCAAGGCCGTGCTGTTCAAGCAGTTCGGCGGCGTCGACGGGGTGCCGATCTGCCTCGACACGACCGACGCCGAGGAGATCATCGAGACCGTGGTCCGACTGGCGCCGAGCTTCGGCGGCATCAACCTGGAGGACATCTCGGCACCGCGGTGCTTCGAGATCGAGGACCGGCTCAAGGCCGTGCTCGACATCCCTGTCTTCCACGACGACCAGCACGGAACGGCCGTGGTCGCCCTGGCCGCGCTGACCAACGCGCTGCGGCTGACCGGACGAGCGCCCGCCACGACCCGGGTGGTCATCTCCGGGGCCGGCGCGGCCGGCGTCGCGGTCGCCAAGATCCTCATCGAGGCCGGCATCACCGACCTGGCCGTCACCGATCGCAAGGGCGTGCTGCACTCCGGACGGGGGGACCTGACGCCGGTCAAGCGGGCCCTGGCGGAGATCACCGCCGACCGGACCGGTCGTACCGGCGCGCTGGCGGACGTCCTGGACGGCGCCGACGTCTACATCGGCGTCTCCGGCGGCACGGTGCCCGAGGAGGACATCGCCCGGATGGCGCCGGACGCGGTCATCTTCGGCCTGGCCAACCCGATCCCCGAGGTGCACCCCGACGTCGCCCGACGCCACGCCCGCGTGGTCGCGACCGGGCGCTCGGACTTCCCCAACCAGATCAACAACGTCCTCGCCTTCCCGGGGATCTTCCGGGGCGCCTTCGACGTGCACGCCACGGCGATCACCGAAGGCATGAAGGTCGCCGCTGCGGTGGCCCTGGCCGCGCTCGTCGGTGACGACCTGAGCGAGGAGATGATCATCCCGTCGCCCTTCGACCCGCGGGTCGGTCCGGCCGTGGCCGCCGCGGTGTCCCAGGCGGCGCGCGAGGAGGGTGTGGCCCGCAGGTAGTCCGGTAGTAGGTTCGGCGCCATGCTTGCCGTCTACGCCGAGTCCTTCTCCTCCGACGACCCGCTGGCCGGGCTGGTGGTCGGGGATCGTCCCGATCCCGAGGTCCCCGAGGGGTGGACCACCATCGAGGTGAAGGCCGCCTCGCTGAACCATCACGACCTGTTCTCGCTGCGCGGGGTCGGGCTCAAGGCCGAGCAGCTGCCGATGATCCTGGGCACCGACGCCGCCGGGCTCGACGAGGACGGCAACGAGGTCGTCGTGCACGGCGTGATCAGCTCGCCCACCTGGACCGGCGACGAGACCCTCGACCCGCGCCGGTCGCTGCTCAGCGAGCGCCACCAGGGGGCGATGGCCGAGCGCGTCGCCGTCCCACGGGCCAACGTGGTCGCCAAGCCGGCGTCCCTCTCGTTCGCCGAGGCGGCCTGCCTCCCCACGGCCTGGCTGACCGCCTACCGCATGCTCTACACCCAGGGCGACCTGAAGGCCGGTGACACGGTGCTGGTCCAGGGGGCCGGCGGCGGCGTCGCGACGGCGCTCATCACGCTCGCGCGGGCCGGCGGCCTGCGCGTGCTGGCCACGAGCCGCGACGAGGCCAAGCGGGCACGGGCCCTCGAGATCGGTGCTCACGACGTCTTCGA
This sequence comes from uncultured Actinomycetota bacterium, assembly GCA_963822495.1. Taxonomy (GTDB): domain Bacteria; phylum Actinomycetota; class Actinomycetes; order Propionibacteriales; family Nocardioidaceae; genus Nocardioides. The sequence continues at coordinate 86,616 of CAWGHQ010000014.1, forward strand.
GTCCGGTGCGCGCCTGCCGGTGAAGGTGGACGCGGTGATGGAGACCGTCGGACGGGCCACCTGGTCGCACTCCATCCGCTCGCTGCGCCCCGGCGGGCGCATCGTCATCTCGGGCACCACCTCGGGCCCCCAGCTCGACGACGCCGAGCTGACCCGCATCTTCTTCCTCCAGCTCAGCGTGGTCGGCTCCACGATGGGCACCCGCACCGAGCTGGCCTCCCTGGTCTCGCTGCTCGACGCGACGGGCGCGAAGCCGCTCATCGACCGCGAGGTCGCGATGGAGGATGCGCGGGACGGCTTCGCTGCCATGCTCGCCGGCGACGTCTTCGGCAAGGTCGTCTTCACCCGATGAGCGGTGGCGCCCACCTCCTGTCCGGCGCCGGGTCCGGGATCGGAGAAGCGCTGGCACGACGGCTCCTCGAGCGCGGCGACGAGGTCTGGGCGGTCGTCCGCTCCGAGGGGCGAGCCGACGAGCTGGGCCAGGCGATGCCCGGTGTCCACACGGTCGTGGCCGACCTGGCCGAGCCCGCTTCGGTCGAGCAGCTCGCGCCGTCGCTGCCGGCCTCCTTGAGCTCGGTGGTGCACGCGGCGGGAGTCGTCGACCTCGGCGCCGTCGCCGACCTGAGCGTGGCCGCCTGGCAGGAGCAGCTGGCCGTGAACCTCATCGCCCCGGCCGCCCTGACCCGGGTGGCGCTTCCCGCCCTGCGCTCGGCTGGCGGCACCGTGGTCTTCGTCAACTCCGGCGCCGGGATCGCCGCCCACCCCACCTGGGCGGCCTACGCGGCCTCCAAGCACGGGCTCAGGGCGCTGGCCGACAGCCTGCGCGGAGAGGAGCCGGACCTGCGGGTCACCACCGTCTACCCGGGTCGCACCGCGACGCCGATGCAGGAGAAGGTCCACGCTCAGGAGGGCAAGGCAGTACGACGCCGCCGACTGGATCCAGGCCTCCACGGTCGCCGACCTCATCCTCACCGTGCTCGACCTGCCCGCGGACGCCGTCGTCCCCGACCTGCGCGTGAACCCCGCCGGCCGCTGAGCAGCCAGCTCTCGCATCAGACGTCGGGCGCGGGCGCCGCCCTCCTCGACGTCCGTGGTGGCGTTCAGTCCTTGCTGTGCCAGTTCAGGGCGCCGACCAGCACCATCCGCAGCTGGGTACGGGTCAGCTCGACCAGACGCTTCTCCTCCGCCGGGCTCTCGGCGCCGGTCAGCTCGACCGTGGTGGCGACCAGGGCCGTGACGTAGAGGTTCGAGATCGTGCGCAGGTCGCCGGTCGACCACCCCTCGGTGCCGGGCAGCTGGGCCAGGTCGTCAGCGAGCTCACGCTCGAACAGGTCGAGCTGGTGTCGGATGGCCTCGCGCACCGACAAGGGTCCAGCGCCCCGCTCGCGGGCGATGAAGCGGAAGTGCTCGCGTCTGGCTCGGACGTGCTCGACGAGCAGGGCGATCGAGGTGTCGATGAGGTCGTCCAGCGCGGGCGCGTGACGCCGTACGTCGCGCAGCACGGCGCGCAGCGACACGAACGACTCGTCCACCAGTGCCAGCCCGAGGTCCTCGATGGACTCGAAGTGGCGGTAGAACGCGGTCGGCACGACGCCGACCTCCTTGGCGACCTGACGCAACGACAGGGCCACCAGGCTGCTGTCCTCGCACAGGCGGAGCGCGGCATCGAGGATGGCGCGGCGGGTGTGCTCCTTGCGCTCTGCCCGCGTCTCCACGCGGGCAGGGGTGGGAGCAGCCATGCCGAGCATCGTACGCAGCGTGCCGGGCGTCACGTGGCGCGCCCGTTGACCGCGCGGCGGCGGGCAGCCTACGTTGGGTGAACAGACGTTCACTGACTACAGGAGCCCCGGATGCCCAGCACCATCCTCGCCCCGCACCAGCCGCACGGCCAGCTGGCCGGCCTCGGCCAGCGCGTGCTCCGCTCCCGGATGCTGGCCGCCCTGGCCCAGCCGCACGGCGTCGACCGCTACCTCGAGCAGGTCAACCCCATGTGGGCCGCCCACGAGGTCCGGGCTCGCATCGTCGAGGTCCACCGCGAGGTCGACGTCGCCGGCAGCCCGGCGGTGGCCACCATCACCCTCGAACCGACGAACACCTGGCGCGGGCACCGCGCCGGGCAGCACGTCCAGCTCGGGGTGCAGATCGACGGCGCGCGCCGCACGACCCGGGTCTTCACCATCTCCAGCCCGGACTCCCGTCCCGGCGACCGCTTCACGATCACCTTGCGGGCCAACCCGGACGCCCCGGAGGGCCGAGGGGTCTCGCGCTACCTCGTGGAGCACGCCGCCCCGGGCACGACCGTCCATCTCTCGCAGGCCGAGGGCGACTTCGTGCTGCCCGACCGGGTGCCCGAGCACCTCGTGATGATCTCGGGCGGCTCGGGCATCACGCCGGTGATGTCGATGCTCCGCTCGCTGCAGCGCCGCACCCACCGCGGTCGCGTGACCTTCGTCCACTACGCGCAGAGCCCCGAGCACCAGATCTTCGCGGAGGAGCTCGCGATGGTCCGCGCCTCCGGCCACGGGATCGACGTCCACCTCCTGCATCCCGAGCTCGGCGACCCCGCGCTCTCCCCGGCCTGGCTGGAGCGACTCGTGCCGGGCTACCGCGACGTGCCGACCTGGGCCTGCGGACCGGCGCCGCTCATCGGGGCCGTCCAGGCGGCCTACGACGGCTCGCCGAACCTCCACGTCGAGTACTTCAAGGCACCGCGGAGCACCACGGCCGGCGACGCGCCCGAGGGCGACGTCACCTTCGCCCGCGCCGGTAGGAGCGCGCCCAACACCGGCGAGAGCCTGCTCGAGCAGGCCGAGGCTCTCGGGCTCCGACCCGAGTACGGCTGCCGGATGGGCATCTGCTTCTCCTGCACGGCCCGCAAGAGCGAGGGCACCGTGCGCGACGTCGTCAGCGGTGCCGTCTCCGCGATGCCCGACGAGGACATCCGGGTCTGCGTCTCGGCGCCCGTGGGCGACTGCGTCGTCGACCTCTGAGCCACGGCGCGAGCCCGCGCCCCGCCTCGACCATCAACCTCGACCTCACCCTCACCCTCACCTGACCCTCACCCTCAGCAGGGAAGGACCTCTCATGACCATGACCGCCACCCACCCCGAGCCCTCCGCCGACGAGCTCGCCGACGTCAAGCGCCTCACGACCGAGGAGCTCGACCGCTTCGGCGAGGAGATGGACGCCATCCGACAGCGGGTGCTGGCCGACCTCGGCGAGGTCGACGCCACCTACATCCGCAAGGTCGTGAAGTACCAGCGCGGCTTCGAGGTCGCCGGTCGAGCGCTGTTCTACCTGCCCCCGGCCTGGCCGCTGGCCGTGGCCGCGCTGAGCATCTCCAAGATCCTCGACAACATGGAGATCGGCCACAACGTCATGCACGGCCAGTACGACTGGATGGGCGACCCCGCCCTGAACTCGCGCATGTACGACTGGGACAACGTGTGCCCGGGCGAGCAGTGGAAGTACTCGCACAACTACATCCACCACACCTACACCAACATCCTGGGCAAGGACCGCGACCTCGGCTACGGCATCCTGCGCATGGACGAGGACCAGCCCTGGCACCCCTACTACCTCGGCAACCCGCTGTACGCGCTCCTGCTCATGGTCTTCTTCGAGTGGGGCGTGGCCATGCACGACCTCGAGGTCGAGAACATCGTCGCCGGCCGGCGCACCCTGGGAGACAACAAGCCGCTCTACCCCGGACTGCTGCGCAAGATCCGCCGCCAGGCCTTCAAGGACTACCTCCTCTTCCCCGCGCTGACCGGACCGCTCTTCCCGCTGACCTTCGCCGGCAACCTCACGGCCAACCTGGTTCGTAACGTCTGGGCCTTCAACATCATCTTCTGCGGTCACTTCCCGGCCGGGGTCTCGACCTTCACCACGGAGGAGTGTGCGGACGAGTCGCGCGGTCAGTGGTACTACCGTCAGCTGCTCGGCTCGGCGAACATCACCGGTGGACGCCTCTTCCACCTCATGACCGGGAACCTCTCGCACCAGATCGAGCACCACCTCTTCCCCGACCTGCCGGCCCGGCGCTACCCCGAGATCGCCGAGGAGGTGCGCGAGGCCTGCGCACGCTACGGCCTGGCCTACAACACCGGCTCGCTGGCCAAGCAGCTCGGTAGCGTGGCCCGCAAGATCTGCCGCCTGGCCCTTCCGCCTCGGCGCAGCGAAGGCGGCGAGGGCCGCGAGGGCGCCGACGCCGCCGTCCCCGGCGCGACCGACGTGCGCAAGGACACGGTGGCGGCCTGAGGTCGCGCGGGAGACACTGGCAGCATGCGTGATCATCTGACCAAGGGCGAGATCACCAAGGACGCCCTCCAGTCCACTGCCGAGGCCGCGGCCGGCACCGTCGGGGCGGTGGCCACCATCATCACCGGCGCCGTCCGCGACGTCGCCGCCACCGTCGGCGGTTTCGCCACCGAGGTCTTCGAGATCCGCGACGCCGCTCGCCGGGCCACCGAGGAGCACGGGGAGCTCGAGGACTGAACCGCCCGGCGGCCCGAGGACGGCGCGGACCCGCCTCAGCCGAAGCGCAGCTCGAAGGCCTCCAGGCTCAGCGACGCCAGCGGCCGAGCGGCGCGCAGCCACCCCAGGGCGCCGTCGGCCGGAAGGTCCCACCGGACGCCGACCGGCCATGACCGGGCCCAACCCCTGACCGAGGTGACCCGCGGACCGTCCGTCTCCGGCAGCGAGGGCTGGTCGGTCCGGAACCGGACCGGGAGGCGCGGACCGCGCCGCGGGTGCCCCGTCACGTGCGCGGCGGCGATGGTGCGGCCCTCGACCGCTGCGCGCATCCCCCACGCTGCATCCGGACCCGGCGCCGAGAAGTCGGCGAGCCCCTTCGGGATCGCCCACAGGGCCCGGCCACCGGCCATCGAGGCGGGGGAGTCGACCCAGATGTCGGTGATCCGCACCCGCACGCCGGCCCCGACGCGGACCGGGCGGGCCACCAGCAGCTCGCGGTAGGTCAGGGGGCTGGGTTCGGCGTACTCGACCCAGGCGGCGCCGTAGAGCCCCGCAGGCCGCGGGCCGTCCACCCCCCGCGCGGCTCTCGGCAGCCAGAACATGGTGACGTGCATCGAGCCGTGAAGGTGCCAGGGCGCCGGCGGGTACGCCGAACCTCAGTCGTCCGGGTCGTCGAGCCGGGCCAGCCAGGTCGCGAAGCGCTCCACCGCTACCTCGTGCTCGGGGAAGGTGTCGGTGAACTCCTGGAGCCGTTCGCCGAGCCACGCCAAGGTGACCTCCTCGTCACCCCTGCGTCGCTGGAGCTCCTCGATACCGCGGTCGGTGAAGTACATCGGTGGGTCCTGGTGGTCTCAGCGGAACGCGCGCTCGATGAGGTCCTTCTGCTCCTCCTGGTGACGTTTGCCGTTGCCGACCGAGGGCGAGGAGGAGGCCGGTCGGGTGACGGCCTCGACGGTCGCGTCGAGCTCGGTCCACGCGTTGAGCGCGTAGTGCGGCCACGGGCCCATGTTGTTCGGCTCGTCCTGGACCCACCGCACCTGCTTGAGGTGCGGGTAGCGGGCGATCTCGGCCTTGATGTCGTCGACCGGTCGCGGGTAGAGCTGCTCGATCCGGCCGATCGCGAACCGGTCGGGGTCCTCGCGCTTCTCGCGGTTGACCATCAGGTCCCAGGTGACGCGTCCCGAGCAGAGCAGGAGCGTGTCCACCTTCTCCTGGTCGGCACCGGCGTCGCCGATGAAGGGGCGGAACGTGCCGGAGGTGAAGTCCTCGGGCTGCGAGCCGGCCTCCTTGCGCCGCAGCATCGACTTCGGGGTGAAGACCACCATCGGACGGTGCCGCTCACCGAGGGAGTGGTGGCGCAGCAGGTGGAAGTACGACGCCGGCGTCGAGGGCTGGGCCACGACGAAGGCGTCGTCGGCGGCCATGGTCAGGAAGCGCTCGATCCGAGCCGAGGAGTGGTCGGGACCCTGGCCCTCGTAGCCGTGGGGGAGCAGCAGCACGACGCCGGAGCGTTGCTGCCACTTGGCCTCGCCGGCCGAGATGAACTCGTCGATCACCGTCTGGGCGCCGTTGACGAAGTCTCCGAACTGGGCCTCCCAGAGAACGAGCGCCTCGGGACGCGCCACCGAGTAGCCGTACTCGAAGCCGAGCGCGGCGTACTCCGAGAGCAGCGAGTCGTAGACGAAGAACTTGGCCTGGTCCTCGGTCAGGGCCGAGAGCGGAGTCCACTCGTCGGCGTTGAGCCGGTCGATGATCGTGGCGAAGCGCGAGGCGAAGGTGCCGCGGCGCGAGTCCTGACCGGCGAGCCGGACGGGCCGACCGTCCATCAGCAGCGAGCCGAGCGCGAGGATCTCGCCGGCGCCCCAGTCGATGGGGCCGTCGGTGATGGCCTGGGCCCGGCGCTGGAGCTGCGGCATCACCTTGGGGTGGACCGTGAACCCCGTCGGCGGGCTGACGTAGGCGTCCGCGATCCGCTTGAGGGACTCGCGACTGATCGCCGTCGCGGTCTCGCTGGCCGGCTTGTCCGGGTAGTCCGGCACCGTCGTCCACTCCTCGGGCGCCCCACTGGCCTCACGGACCTCGGTGAAGACCCGCTCCAGCTGCTGCTGGTAGTCCTTGAGGACCTGCTCGGCCTCCTCGATCGTGATGTCGCCGCGACCGATGAGCGACTCGGTGTAGAGCTTGCGCACCGAGCGCTTCTGCTCGATCAGGTCGTACATCAGGGGCTGCGTGTAGGACGGGTCGTCGCCCTCGTTGTGACCGCGTCGGCGGTAGCAGACCAGGTCGATCACGACATCCTTGTTGAACGCCTGGCGATACTCGAAGGCCAGCCGCGAGACCCGGATGCACGCCTCGGGGTCGTCGCCGTTGACGTGGAAGATCGGCGCCTGCACCATGCGGGCGACGTCGGTGCAGTACAGCGACGAGCGCGACGAACCGGGGGAGGTGGTGAAGCCGACCTGGTTGTTGACCACCACGTGGATCGTGCCGCCGGTGCGGTAGCCGCGCAGCTGGGAGAGGTTGAGCGTCTCGGCCACGACGCCCTGGCCGGCGAAGGCCGCGTCGCCGTGCACGAGCAGGGGCAGCACGGGGTAGGCCGCACCCTGGTCGAGGACGTCCTGCTTGGCGCGGGCGATGCCCTCCAGGACGGGGTCGACCGCCTCGAGGTGGGAGGGGTTCGCGGCCACGGAGACCTTGATGGTCTCGCCGTGCTCGCCCTCGAAGACGCCCTCGGCGCCGAGGTGGTACTTGACGTCGCCGGAGCCCTGGACGGTGCGCGGGTCGATGTTGCCCTCGAACTCGCGGAAGATCTGCGAGTACTTCTTGCCGACGATGTTGGCCAGGATGTTCAGCCGACCGCGGTGGGCCATGCCGATGGTGACCTCGTCGAGGCCGGCCTCGGCGGCGGCGTCGCAGATCTCGTCGAGCACGGGGACCGTGGTCTCCCCGCCCTCGAGGCTGAACCGCTTCTGCCCGACGAACTTGGTCTGCAGGAAGGTCTCGAACGCCTCGGCCTCGTTGAGCTTGAGCAGGATCCGCAGCTGCTCCTCACGCGGGGGCTTGGTGTGCGGGCGCTCCACGCGCTCCTGGATCCACCGGCGCTGCTCGGGATCCATGATGTGCATGTACTCGATGCCGGTGGTGCGGCAGTAGGAGTCGCGCAGGATGCCCAGCACCGTGCGCAGCTTCATGAAGGGACGATCGCTACCACCGAAGCGGCCCGTGGCGAACTCGCGGTCGAGGTCCCACAGGGTCAGCCCGTGGGTCTCGACCTCGAGGTCGGGGTGGGTGCGCTGGCGGTACTCCAAGGGGTCGGTGTCGGCCATCATGTGACCGCGCACGCGGTAGGCGTGGATCAGCTCCAGGATCCGGGCCTGCTTGGAGACGTCGTCGTCGTGCGACGTCGCGATGTCGCTGCTCCAGCGGATCGGCTCGTAGGGGATGCGCAGCGAACGGAAGATCTCGTCGTAGAACCCGTCCTCGCCGAGCATGAGCTGGGCGAGGCGGCGCAGGAACTCCCCGGACTGCGCGCCCTGGATGACGCGGTGGTCGTAGGTCGAGGTCAACGTCATGACCTTGCTGATCCCGTTGCGCGCGATCGCCTCGGCCGAGGCGCCCTGCCACTCCGCCGGGTACTCCATGGCCCCGACCCCGAAGATCGCGGCCTGGCCGGGCATCAGGCGGGGGACCGGGTGGTTGGTGCCGAGCCCGCCGACGTTGGTCAGGCTGACCGTCGTCCCGCTGTAGTCGTCCATCGTCAGCTTGTTGTCGCGCGCCTTGCGGACGACGTCCTCGTAGGCGGTCCAGAAGCCGGCGAAGTCCAACGACTCCGTTGCCTTGATGGAGGGCACCACCAGCTGGCGGGTGCCGTCGGGCTTCTGCTGGTCGACGGCGAGGCCGATGTTGACGTGGGGCGGGGTGACCAGGTTCGGCTTGCCGTCGATCTCCGCGTAGGAGCTGTTCATCGCCGGCATCGCGTTGAGTGCCTTGACGATGGCGTAGCCGATGAGGTGGGTGAAGGACACCTTGCCGCCGCGCGCCCGGGCGAGGTGGTTGTTGATGACGGTCCGGTTGTCCCAGAGCAGCTTGACGGGCACGGTGCGCACCGAGGTCGCGGTCGGGACGGTCAGCGAGGCGTCCATGTTCTTGACCGTCGCCGCCGGGATGCCGCGCAACACCGTGTAGGTCGGCTCGGCCGGGGCCTCCGGCTCCTTGGTCGGCGCCTGCTTGGCGGTGGAGCCGCCGCGGCCGGTGCGGTTGCTTGAGCCGCCGGCCGGAGCGGAGGGCTTCTCGGGAGCCTTCTTCTCGGGAGCCTTCTTCTCGGGAGCCTTCTTCTCGGGAGCCTTGGCGGGTGCGGCCTTCTCGTCCGCGGACGCCCTCGCCGGAGCGGTCTTCTGTGCAGAGGACCTGGGCCCCGACGAGCCGTTGCTGGCACCCGACGAGGCAGCACTGCCGCCGTCGCCACCGAAGAACGCCTTCCAGCGCGAGTCCACGCTGTCCGGGTTCGCGTCGAACTGCTCCCTCATCTCCTCGACGAGCCACTCATTGGCCCCGAAGTCGGACGTGGACGGTTCGGGGGATGAGCTGCCAGACGACTGCGGCACGACTTGCTTCGCCTCTTCCAGTGAGCGGGATGACCGTGGTCAAGGCTAGACCCAACGCCGAGGAATTGCGTGGCCCCGGTCGGGCTCGGCGGGGTCTGCGGGCCGGGTGCCGGTCCGGACCACCGACGGAGCCGACGGGGCGTTCCTCGGTGCTTCCGCGCTAGGCGTGCCGGCATCAACTGCGGCGGGCTGGAGTCCGTGGAAGCTGCACCTCCAACATTCTTCTGCCGAACGCTTGATCGATTGTTGCCTCCTGATGGTGTGGATAACCATTCCTGAGCAGCACGGGTGTCGGCGGTGAGTGCTTGAGTAGACCCATGACCACCACCACCCACCCGCCCCCGGCAGCGGCGCCAGTGCGGGCGCGTGGTGGTGCCGTGGCGACCGAGGCCCTCGAGGCCGCCCGGCAGGGGGTTGCCCGGGCAGCGGGGGTGAACCCGACGTCGTTGTCGAACATCGACCTGTCCGCGGTCGCCGTCGAGCTCGCGGCGTTGACCTCCCAGGTCCAGGCCCTGTCCCTAGCAGTCCTGGCCGAGACCCGTGAACGAGGCCGTGCCGGACCGGCCGGGGCAGAGGCCGACGTCGACCCGGCCGCGTGGTGGGGCAAGCTGACCGGCGACCCCGCCGAGGTCCTGCGCGGAGGACTGTGGATCGCACGGTTGTTGAAGACCACGTACGCCCACACCCGCCGCGGCCTCGAGGAAGGCCGCTTGAGGCTCGCCCAGGCCAAGGCGATCGTCCGCGCCGCCGAACGCGCCCCCACGTGCCTGACCCCCACCCAGATCGCCGCCGGGGAGGAGGCCCTGGTCCTGACCGCGACCGGCCAGGGCGCACGGCTCGGCCCGGCCCATGCCCGCAGAGCGGCTACGGGCCGAGGCGCGGCGCGTCTTCGCAGGAATGCTGCCCACCAAGGCCGACGCCGACACCGCCATCGGCGAGGACGTCGCGGGTGAGGAGGCCAACGCCGAACGCGAGTGCTACCTGTCGCTCAACGACCGCGGCGATGGCACCTACCGTGGCGTCTTCGTGATCCCGGTCCTGCACGGGCGGCTCCTCCAAGCCGCGTTGGAGCGTCTCAGCGCACCCCGACGCCTGAGCAAAGATGCGACCGGTGAGCCCGTCGTGGATGAGTCCGCGCAGGTCATCGGCCTCTCCTACGGTGAACGAATGGGCTCAGCGTTGGGTGAGCTCATCGAGCACCTCCCCACCCGGGGCTTCGATCACGGCAACGCGATCGGGTTGCTCATCACCACCGACCTCGACCACCTCACCCACGCCACCGGCGCGGGTGCGTTGGACACCGGTGCCCCGATCTCAGCGCGCGCGATCCGGCGCCTGGCCTGCAACGCCGGCCACCTCCCCTCGTCCTGGGCGGGGCCTCGGTGCCCCTGGACCTGGGCCGCCTGCGCCGCCTCTACACCCGTTACCAGTCCCACGCCCTCGCCGCACTCCACCACACCTGTGCCATCACCGGCTGCACCCGCCCCTTCGCGTGGTGCGAGCTGCACCACCTCAACGCCTGGGCCAAGGGCGGTCCCACCGACCTGGCCAACGCCATCCCCCTGTGTGGCTACCACCACCGCCGCGCCCACGACCCCGACTACCACCTCACCCACCACCGAGGGCGAGAACACCGCCTCCGCAAGAAACGACGGTAGGTCGGCCAGGCATCCTGCTGCCATCACCTGCGATGATCGACGCGACCCGACCCACTCCTGAGATCACCGACGGACGGAACCTGATGAGCAAGAAGGCACCGACGACCAAGAAGGCCACCGCCAGCCCCAAGGAGCTGACGAAGGCTCTCGCCGAGACGCGAAGCCGGCTGACCAGGGCGGAGTCGAGGCTCGTCAAGGCGCAGGGGAAGGCGGAGCGCTGGAAGAAGGAGGCGGTGTCGCAGCGCGAGGCCGCAGCGACCTCGGGTGCACGGGCGAAGAAGCTCCAGAAGAAGCTGGACCGGGCCCTCGCCGCCCTGGAGTCCGGACGTAACACCGATCCCTCGTCGTCCGCGGTGCCCGAGGCCGCCCCGGAGAGCCCTGCCGCGGAGCCCACGGTGCCCGACGGGGCCGCGGCACCAGACGCTACGTGGACCGTGCTCCAGCTCCGGGCCGAGGCCCGCAGGCGCGGAGTGGCCGGCATGAGCAACAAGTCGAAGGCACAGCTGCTGGCCGCCCTGTCCTGATCCGGTCGGCGAGGACCCGAACGAACCGCGCCAGGGCGATCTGCCAGGTCAGGCGTCGCGTGCCGTCCGCGAGCGCTCCCCGCTGCAGCGCGCCCGGTGACTCACCCTCCGCCCACCACCAGGTCTTCGAGCACCTGGTCGCAGACCGCACGCATGCGCTCGATGCTCATGCTGGCGGAGGCGAGCAGGACCTGGAGGGCGAGGCCGTCGATCATGGCGATCAAGGCGTTGGCGGCCAGGACCGGATCGTTGGTGCGGAAGACCCCTGCGTCCTGGCCGTCGCGGACGATCTGAGCAACGATGCGGCGCCACTCCCCGTACACGCGTTCGTTGAGCTCCTGCAGCTCGGCGTCATGGAGGGCCCCGACCCACAGCTCGGCCCAGACGTGCCAGGCACGCACGGTGACGTCGTCCTCGGGCAGGTAGGAGTCGACGAACGCGCGAAGCCTCTCCCGAGGGTCGGAGCCGGCGGTGAGGATCGGCCGCCGTCGCTCCAGCGAGCGCTCGAAGTTCCACTCGAACGCGGCATGCATGAGGGCGACCTTCGTGGCGAAGTAGTAGTGCACGGTGCCCGTGCTCGTGCCCGCCCGCCGAGCGACGTCGGCGATGCGGAGCGACTTGTAGCCACGTTCGGAGACCACCTCGCAGGCAGCGGTGAGGATCTGCTCCCGCCTCTCGATCTCGACGCTGACTCGTGCCATCCCACATCCCTTGACCGATCGAAGGTCCCGCGTGCGCCGCACCATCCTAGGTCTGACTGGTCAGTCAGGTCGGTACGGCTGTCCACAGCGTGCTCGCGACACGGCGTGGGAATCCCTTGACAAGCAAACGTGACACGCGTCACTCTCGTCCACGTCGATAACTGACGAACCAGTCAACTTTGGAGGCGCAGTGCGCAACGTCAAGCCACTTCTTCTGGCCCTCACGGCCACGCTCGGTCTGAGCGCACTCGCTGCCTGCGGCACGGACGGTGGTGGTGGGAGCGCCGATCAGTCCGGCAGCGAGAGCTTCGGGGAGTGTGAGACCTACGGCGAGAAGGGATCGATCTCGCTCGATCCGGTCACCGAGGGTGTCTTGACGGTCCAGACGAACCTGCCGTCCCCGGGCTGGTGGAAGGGCGAGACCCCCGAGACCACCACGGGCGGGTACGAGTTCTGCCTCGCGGTCAACGTCGCCTACCGAGCCGGCCTCGACACGGTCAAGGTCGACAACGTCTCGTTCGATGCGTTGGTCGCGGGCCAGACCCAGGACTACGACATGGCGATGGCCCAGATCTCGGTGACGCCGGAGCGTGAGGAGGTGGTGACCTTCTCCGCCCCCTACTTCGACTCCAACCTCGGGGTGCTGGCGCCCGCCGGGACGTCCATCACCGAGGACACGATCCGCGACGCCAAGGTCGGGGTCCAGGTCGGCACCACGGCCGTGGCCTTCGCCAAGGACGTGCTGCAGCCCACCCAGGAGCCGCAGCTGTTCCAGGACACGACCTCGATGGTCACGGCCGTGAGCTCGGGGATCGCCGAGGCCGCCGTCCAGGACACCGCCATCATGCTCGGCTTCGCCAAGAACTCGGGCGGCTCGCTCGAGGTCGTCGGTCAGTTCGAGACGGGGGAGCAGTACGCCGCCATCTACCCCCAGGACTCGGCCAACGACGAGGCCATCAGCGCGGCGATCGAGGCCATGCGTGAGGACGGCACGCTCGACAAGCTGTCTGCGACCTGGCTGGGACCCGAGCTGGGTGGTGACCCGGCATCCGTCCCGGTGTGGACCTTGCCGTGAGCGATGCGACGACGACCGCGCCACCGGCCGCGGGGGAGTCGTCGGCGCCGCCGACCCCGCCGCAGCCGGTGGTGCCCGTCGCATCGCTGGCCGTCCTGGTCGCGCTCGCCGCCGCCACCGGTGCAGTGGCGAGCCTGTGGTCGCTGCACGAGCTGCTGGGCGACCCCTCCTCGGCGGTCACCGCGCTGCTCGCGCTGCTGGCCGGCGCCGCCGTGGTCCCGGTGGCGCTCGGCCTCTGGGCCTTCGGCAGCGCGCGCCGTCGGGCCGACCACGCCGCGGACGGCCGGCTCGCGGCCGCGAGGCACGCCGCGGCGACCGGCCGGGAGCAAGCCTTCACCGCGATGGGCTACGCCTTCGCGGTGGCGATCCTCGCGAGTCTCGTGTGGTTCACCACGACGAGCGACGGCGCCATCACCACCACGTTCCTGCGCTGGGAGTTCCTGCGGTCCAGCTTCAGCGTCGTGGCCCAGGCGTTCTGGGTCAACGTGCGCGTCGCGGCCGGGGCCCAGGTCCTGGTGCTGGTCGTCGGCCTGCTGATCGCGGTCATGCGCCTGCTGCCGGGACGAGCCGGGCGCCCTCTGCGCTGGATCGCGATCGCCTACGTCGACACGTTCCGGGCGATCCCCAGCATCATCGTCCTCTACCTCGTCGGGTTCGGCCTCAAGCTGGCCCAGGTCCCGGTGGTCAAGGACCTCCCACCGATCTGGCTGGCGGTCATCGCGCTGACCCTGACGTACTCGGGTTACGTGGCGGAGGTCTACCGCGCCGGCATCGAGTCCATCCACCCCAGCCAGTGGGCCGCCTCACGGTCCCTCGGGCTCTCCTACGCGATGACCCTGCGCACCGTGATCGTCCCCCAGGCGGTCCGCCGCATCGTGCCGCCGCTGCTCAACGACTTCATCGGCCTGCAGAAGGACACCGCCCTGATCGGGGTGATGGGTGTCACCGACGCCTTCACCCAGGCCCGGCTCTCGGCGTCGAACGCCTTCAACCTCTCGCCGGTCATCGTGGTGGCCCTGCTCTTCATCCTCATCACCATTCCGCAGGCCCGCTTCGTCGACCACCTGATGGCCAGGGAGCACCAACGCACCGGGGGTAGGGCATGACGTTCCTGGAGATCAACGACGTCCAGAAGTTCTACGGCGCGCACGAGGTGCTCAAGGGCGTCAGCCTCGAGGTCGCGCAGCACGAGGTGGTCTGCCTGATCGGCGCCTCCGGGTCCGGCAAGTCGACGCTGCTGAGGTGCATCAACGCACTCGAGCCGATCAGCCGGGGCGAGATCCGCGTCGACGGTGACGGCGTCAGCGGGCAAGGCGTCGACGTCAACCGGTTGCGGCGCAACGTCGGCATGGTCTTCCAGTCCTACAACCTGTTCCCCCACATGAGCGTCCTGGCGAACGTCACCCTCGCGCCCATCAAGGTTGCGGGCCGCCCGCGGGCCGAGGCGGAGGCGCAGGCGCTGTCGCTGCTCGAGCGGGTGGGCATGAAGGACAAGGCGGGCGTCTACCCGGACTCGCTCTCCGGCGGCCAGCAGCAGCGGGTGGCGATCGTGCGCGCGCTGGCCACCAACCCCCAGGTGCTGCTGCTGGACGAGATCACCGCGGCCCTCGACCCCGAGCTGGTCGGCGACGTGCTCGCCATCGTGCGCGAGCTCGCCCGCGACGGCCTGACGATGCTGCTGGCCACCCACGAGATGGGCTTCGCGCGCGAGGTCGCCTCACAGGTGTGCTTCCTGCACGAGGGCCGCATCCTGGAGAGAGGCACGCCGCAGCAGATCTTCGAGGACCCCCAGGAGGAACGCACGCGCCAGTTCCTCTCCCGCATCCTGACCGCCGGGAGGCTGTGATGGCCGGGTCCTCGCCGGTCGCCCAGCAGGTCGCGCTCGTACGTCGTCCTACCGAGGACCTCGCCGAGGGCATCGTCACCCACATCGACCGGGTACCCGTGGACGTCGAGCTGGCGGTGCACCAGCACGCGGGGTACCGGGCCGCCCTGGCCTCCGCCGGCTGGGACGTGCGCGAGGTGGAGCCAGCGCCGGGGTTCCCGGACGCCACCTTCGTCGAGGACTCGGTGGTCGTGGTCGACGACCTCGCCGTCCTGACCCGCAACGGCGCACCGAGTCGACGCGGCGAGGTGGCCGGCACCGAGCGGGCGGTGCGCGCGCTCGGGCTGGACGTCGCCCGCATCGAGGAGCCCGGGACGCTGGACGGTGGCGACGTGCTCCAGGTCGGCACGACGGTCTACGTCGGGCGGGGCGGGCGCACCGATGGCGAGGGGATCCGTCAGCTCCGCACGCTCCTCGCGCCGCTGGGTCGCACGGTCGTCCCGGTACGGCTCCAGGCGGTGCTGCACCTGAAGTCTGCGGTGACGGCGCTGCCCGACGGCACGTTCCTGGCGATCGAGGGCCTCATCGAGCCCGGGGCCGTGCCGTCGTTCCGACCCGTCGAGGAGGAGGCCGGCTGCCACGTCGTGCCGTTGGGGGCAGGGCAGGTGCTGATCAGCTCCAGCGCACCCCGGACCATCGAGCGGCTCAACGACCTGGGCTTCACGCCGTGCGTGGTGGACCTCAGCGAGTTCGAGAAGCTCGAAGGCTGCGTGACCTGCCTCAGCGTCCTCGTGCCGGGTGCGCGAACGACGTAGGCGCCGCGCGTGGAGCGCCTGACCGACCCCGGTCCACCCCCTGCGCAGCCGACGCCTTGACCGGGGAGCCCCAGCCGGTGACACTTGACCAGAACAAACTGACGCGTCAGTCAACATTGCTGATCCGGGTCCGACAAGGAGAGACCATGACTCACACCGTGCGCGACGGATTCGAGCTGTCCGAGGAGCAGGTCGAGTTCATCGCCCTGGCGCGCGAGTTCGCCGAGCGCGAGATCAGGCCGCGCGCGCGGGAGGTCGACGAGGCGGACACCCAGTCGCCCCTCGACCTGTGGGCGCGAGCCGTCACGATCGGGCTGTCGGCCTACATGTTGCCCACGGAGTACGGCGGCGGGGGCGTGACCGACCTGGTCACGCAGTGCCTGGTCCAGCAGGAGCTCTGCTACGGCGACATCGGCATCGGCAACTTCCTGACCTCGAACGCGTTCTTCGCCGGGCCGGTGGAGGCCCTCGGAGACGAGGAGCAGAAGAAGCGTTGGCTCACGCCGTTGGCCTCCGAGGACCCCCCGATCACCGCGGTCGCCGTCACGGAGCCGGGCGTCGGCTCGGATGCCGCCTCCTTGACGACCCGGGCGGTCCGACGGGGCGAGCACTACGTCCTCAACGGGCAGAAGACCTGGATCTCCAACGCCCCCTACGCGCAGTGGATCATCGTCTTCGCGACCGTCGACCCCGCCCTGGGCTCTCGGGGCGTCACCGCGTTCCTGGTGGAGCGCGACCGACCCGGGGTCAGCGTGGGGCAGCCGATGCAGAAGATGGGTCAGCGGGGGATCGTCAACGCCGAGGTGTTCCTCGACGACGTCGAGGTCCCGGTGGCGAACCGCCTCGGCGAGGAGGGCAAGGGCTTCTACGGCCTCATGCGCACCTTCGACGCCTCCCGCATCCTGATCGGGGCCGGCGCCACCGGACTCTCGCGCGCCGCGCTGGACGCGACGATCGCCTATGCCGCCGAACGCCAGCAGTTCGGCCGACCGATCTTCGACCACCAGGCCGTCGCCTTCAGGATCGCCGACATGGCAGCCAAGACCGACGTCTCGCACCTGGTGACCATGCGGGCCGCGCGACTCTTCGACCAGGGCGAGTTCGTGGCGGTGGAGTCGGCGGTGGCCAAGCTGACCGCGTCCGAGAACACGACCTGGGTGACCAACGCCGCACTGCAGACGCACGGTGGCTGGGGCTACTCGCGGGAGCTCCTGGTCGAGAAGTGGTTGCGGGACGCGAAGCTGGAGGAGATCGAGGAGGGCACCAGCGACATCCAGCGGTTGATCATCTCGCGCGCGGTGCGGCCACGATGAGCGATCTGTCCGTGTTCTCCGACCCGCGCTCGGTCGCGGTGGTCGGTGCGTCCGCTGATCCGTCCAAGTGGGGCTTCTGGCTCGCCCGCGGCGCGCTGCGCGGCTGCGGTGCGCGCGCCGTCCACCTGGTCAACGCCCGGGCTGCGGTGATCGAGGGGGTCCCGTCGGTCCCGTCCCTGGACGACCTGCCCCAGGTGCCCGACCTGGTGGTGCTGTGCACACCCGCCGCGAGCATCCCGGGCGTGGTGCAGCACGCCCTGGCCCTGGGCACCCGCGGCTTCCTGGGCATCACCGCGGGCATCGACCAGGCTCACCACGAGCCGGGACTCGAGCGGCGGCTCGCGGCGCAGATCCGTGCGGCCGGCGCGCACCTGATCGGACCCAACTGCCTCGGCCTCTACGACGCCACCCACGAGCTCGAGCTGGCGTGGGGCACCTTCGCCCCGGGAAGCCTGGGCATCATCTCGCAGTCCGGCCTGCTCGGACTCGAGGTCGCGGGCCTCGCAGCGCATGCCGGCCTCGGGGTGTCGCGGTTCGTCTCCGTCGGCAACCAGGTCGACGTCACGGCCGCCGACCTGCTGTCGGACCTGGTCTCCCACGAGGCCACCAGGACCGTGGTCCTCTACCTCGAGGACTTCGGGGACGGGCGCGAGCTGGTGGCGACCATGGCGAGGCTGCGCGAGGCAGGCAAGCCGGTGGTCGTGCTGACGGTCGGGTCGACCGAGGCGAGCCGCACTGCTGCTCACTCGCACACGGGCTCACTCACCTCGTCGCGCGAGGTGGTGGCCGCAGCCTGTCGAGCGGCTGGGGCCGTGCTCG
The DNA here is from genome assembly GCA_963822495.1 of uncultured Actinomycetota bacterium. Lineage (GTDB taxonomy): Bacteria > Actinomycetota > Actinomycetes > Propionibacteriales > Nocardioidaceae > Nocardioides. The sequence goes on from CAWGHQ010000014.1 coordinate 104,426, forward strand.
TGAACAGTCCGGCCGAGGCCGTCGATCTGGCCCACCTGCTGCACGGCAGCCCGTTGCCGCAAGGTCGTCGGGTGGCCGTCGTCAGCGACTCAGGGGGTCAGGGGGCCGTCGCGGCGGACACCCTCACCCGCCAGGCGCTGTCGGTGCCCCGGCTCTCGGAGCCCACGACGACCCTGCTGAAAGGGCTCCTGCCCGACCAGGCCGCGGTGACCAACCCGGTCGACCTCGCCGGGGGCGGCGAGCAGGACCTCGCCAGCTACTCCCGGGTGGTCGAGGTGCTGATGGCCAGCGGGGAGGTCGACGCCGTGGTCCTCTCCGGCTACTTCGGCTGCTACGGCGCCGACAGCCCTGCGCTGGCGGCGCGCGAGCTGGCGGTGGTCGAGTCGCTGGCGGACACCGTGAAGGCCTTCCGACGTCCGGTGGTGGTCCACTCCATGAGCCACGACTCCGAGGCCGTCAGGGCGCTGCGCGCCCGGTCCGTGCCGACACTGCACACGGTCGACGCCGTCGGACGGTCGCTGGGCCTCGCGGCCGGCGTGGCGGAGTCCTCCTGGCCCACGGCCGCCGGGGTGGCCGCGCCGGCGGGCGTCGTCGGCGCGCACGCCGACTACCTGAGGGGTCGGGACCTGTTCCGGTCCTACGGCCTCACCTACCCGCGCGCGCACGCCGTGCGTTCGGTGGACGACGTGGCACTCGCGGTGTCGCGGCTGGACGCGCCCTACGTGCTGAAGGCGGGATGGATCGAGCACAAGACCGAGGCCGGTGCGGTCCTCGTCGGCCTCGCCGACGAGGCTGCGGTCGTCGCCGCCCTCCGGGACCTGACGGCCCGGCTCGGCGAGGGTGACTACGTGGTGGAGGAGATGGACCAGCGCCGAGACACCGTCGAGCTGATCGTCGGAGCGCGGCGCGATGCTGCCTTCGGGCCCGTGGTCATGGTCGGCCTCGGCGGGGTCCAGGCCGAGCTGTACCAGGACGTGCAGCTCGCGCTGGCCCCGGTGGACGAGCCGCAGGCGCTTGACCTGCTGCGCGCGCTGCGCGCCTTCCCGCTCCTCGACGGGTGGCGGGGGCGCGCCAGGGTCGACCTGGCAGCGGCCGCGCGCGCGGTCGTCGCCGTGTCCCGGATCGTGGCCGAGGACGGCCTGGTGCTCGAGGCCGAGATCAACCCCCTTCGAGTCGGAGCGGACGGCGCCGTCGCGGTCGACGCGCTGGTCGTCCTCGTCGGCACATCCGGCCCATCCGGAACCATCGTGCGAGATCCACTGAATGCCGAGCTGACAGGAGCCAGCGCATGATCGAGAGGTCCACAGAGCTCTCGGGGACGGTGGCGCTGTTCACCGGCGGGGGGTCCGGCACCGGGCGCCGGACAGCGCTCCGCCACGCCGCCGAATCCTCGAGGAGAGGGTGAGGAAGATGGCGGTCATGACGGGGGGCGAGGCGCTGGTGGCCTCGCTCGCGGCCCACGACGTCGACGTGGTGTTCGGGATACCCGGGCACCCACAACCTGGAGATCTACAAGCACCTGGCTCGTCGCGGCGTCCGGCACGTCGGCACCCGCCACGAGCAGGGCGCCGGCTACGCGGCCGACGGCTACGCCCGGACGAGCGGTCGGCCCGGCGTCGCCGTCGTCACGACGGGCCCGGCGCTGCTGAACGCGGCCGCCGCCGTGGGCCAGGCCTACTCCGACTCGGTGCCCGTCCTCGTGGTGTCGCCGGGGGTTCCCCTGCGGCACCCGGCGATGGGCAACGGACTGCTGCACGAGATGAAGAGCCAGGGCAACGCCCTCGCCGCGGTGGCCGCGGCCAGCCTGCGGCCGACGAGCGTGGCCGAGATCCCGACCGCGGTGGCCCAGGCCTTCGCGATCATGACCGCCGGTCGGCCTCGTCCCGTGCACCTCGAGGTGCCGCTCGACGTGCTGGCGGAGTCCGGCGAGGTCGCCGTCGTCGCTCCGGTCGCCGTCGCACCGCCCCTCCCGCTCCCCGCCCTGCTCGACGAGGCGGCGCGACGGCTGGCCTCGGCCAGTCGGACGGTCGTCCTGGCCGGTGGCGGGAGCAGGACGGCTCACCACGCGCTCGCGCGGGTCGTCGAGCTGCTCGGGGCACCCGTGGTGACCACCACCAACGGCAAGGGGGTGCTGCCGGAGGACCACCGGCTCGCCCTGGGCGCCGGCATCCATCTTCCCGCGGTGCGCGACCTGGTGGAGGCGGCAGACGTGGTGCTGGCCGTCGGCACCGAGCTGGCGCCGGCAGACCTCTGGTACGGCCCGTTGCCGCTCGATGACAAGCTCGTCCGCATCGACGTCGACCCGATCGGCTGCCTGACGAATGCCGCACCGGCCCTCTCACTGGTCGGCGACGCTCGAGCAGTGCTGGCGGAGCTGGAGGCGCGGCTCGTGTCGGCGCCGGTCGCGCGGCGAGCCCGGCGAGGTCTGCGAGGTCGCGACCTGGCGCGCCCGCAAGGACGAGGAGGCCAGGAGCGAGGGACGGGAGTGGGTGGAGGTCGTGGCGGCCCTGGCCGAGGGACTGCCGCGCGACGTCGTCGTCGCCGCTGACAACGCGATGGTCTGCTACCTGGGCGCCATGACGAACCTGCCGACCCACACACCTGGATCGTTCCTGTTCCCGGCCGGCTTCGGCACCCTCGGGTACGGACTGCCGGCCGGCATCGGCGCGAAGGTCGCCGATCCCGATCGACCGGTGGTCGCGCTGCTCGGGGACGGCGGCATCATGTTCACCGTCCAGGAGCTGGCCACTGCCGCGGAGCTCGGCCTCGCCCTGCCGGTGGTCGTGGTCGACAACTCCGGCTACGGCGAGATCCGCAACGAGATGGTCGACCGCGACGACCCGGTGCACGCCGTCACCTTCCCGGCTCCGGACTTCGCGGCGCTCGGTCGCGCGCTCGGCTGCGCGGGCGTGCGCATCGACGACCTCGCCGAGCTCGGTCCGGCGGTCGCCGCGGCGCTCGTCGGGGCCAGACCCACGGTGATCCACGTCCGGATGCCCGAAGGAGCCGCGTCATGAGCGTCATCGCGACCACGCCCGACCCACCGGCCGCACCGATCCGCCAGGGGTCCCTGCTCGAGACCACCTGGGTCGACCCCGTCACCGGCCGCCGGGGGTACGTCGTGATCGACACCCTGGTGCGGGGGCTGGCCAGCGGCGGGTTGCGCCTGCGCGAGGGGTGCACGCTCGAGGAGGTGCGCGGACTCGCGCAGGGCATGACCCGCAAGGAGGCGCTGGTCTACGACCCCGACGACCGCTACGTGCCCCTCGGCGGCGGCAAGGGGGGCATCGACATCGACCCCGCCGACCCGCAGGCGCCCGCGGTCCTGCGGCGCTTCCTCGCCGCGGTGCTTCCGGTGGTCCGCGAGCAGTGGAACACCGGCGAGGACTTCGGCCTGCGGCAGGACACGTTGGACCGGGTGGCCGCCGAGGTCGGCCTCGCCTCGACGGTCGAGGCGGTCTTCGCCACCCTCGACGACGCGGACGCCGCGCGTCAGCGGCTGGCCGAGGCGTTCGCGGTGACGATCGGTGGGGTCTCGCTCGGGGATCTCGTCGGTGGCTACGGCGTCGCGCAGGCCTGTCTGGCGACCGCCGAGCGGGTCGGGGTCGCGCCGACCTCGGCGACGGCCGTGGTCCAGGGCTTCGGTTCGATCGGTGGTGCGGCGGCCAGGTACCTGGCTCAGAACGGGGTGCGGGTCGTCGCCGTCGCCGACCGGCTCGGTCTGGTCCGCAACGATGCCGGGCTCGACGTCGAGGGGCTGCTGGCGGCGCGCGACGGGTCGGGCGTCATCGACCGCTCGAGCCTGCGCCCTGGCGACGCGGTCGGTGACCGCGACGACTGGCTCGCGGTGCCCTGCGACCTGCTCGTCCCCGCCGCGATGTCCTACGTCATCGACGAGGCGGCAGCGGCGCTGGTCCGGGCCCGCGCGGTCGTGGAGGGCGCGAACATGCCCACGCTGCCCGGGGCGGAGGCGGCGTTGGCGGCGCGCGGGATCCCGGTCGTGCCCGACTTCCTGGCCAACGTGATGACCAACGCCTGGTGGTGGTGGGTCGTCTTCGGCGACATCGAGCCGACTGCCGAGTCGTCGTTCGCGAAGATCGACGCGGTGATGCGGCGGCTGGTCGACGCGGTGGCCACGGACAGCGACGCCGACGGCCGCACGCTGCGGGAGAGCGCCCTCGCACTCTCGGCGGCGAACGCGGCCGCCGTCACCCTGCGCGTGGGCGTCACCGGGTAGGGACTCGCTCCGCCCCGGGAGCCTCGAGGACCGCCCCGGTTCCTCGGGGTCACGTAGCATCGTGCTGTCGGATTCGACGGTCACCCGGACCCTGTGACCAGGCGCGCAACGAGACCGGAGGGGCTCGCGATGGCGAAGCCTGCGCACGACTACTCGGAGCGTCGCCCGCTGGTGACCTTCGGCATGGACCTGAAGGGGCGGTGCACGTTCTGCGTCGGGCCCGAGCGACAGGCGTTGGGACCGCGACCCGGTGAGCCGGTCGGCCGGCACGTGTTCGACACCGACACCGATCCCGGCGGTTTGCCGACCCGGGAGCGGGTGCTCGCGGGGGAGAGTCTCGCCGTCCGGCGCACCGTCGAGGGACGGCTCCTCGAGACCTTCTTCGAACCGGTCCACGGCACGGACGGGTCCCTCGAGGGCGTCGTCGCCGTGTCGAGGGACGTCGCCGAGGGGGCGGCCCCGGCCCTCAGCGACCTCCGGGCCTCCATGGCGAGGTTGCAGGCCCTCAACGCGCACCTGCTGCCGTTCCGGGCCCTGGTCGAGACCTCGAGCGACTTCATCGCGATCGCCGGGCTCGACGGCGCGGTCCGGTACCTCAACCCGGCCGGTCGCGCCCTGGTCGAGATGGACCCGGACATCGATGTCACCACCACCGCGATCCAGGACTACCTCACCGCGGAGGGGATCGAGGCCTCCGAGCGGGTCGAGCAGCCGGCTGTCGTCGAGCACGGGCGATGGGAGGGGGAGTCGACCCTGCGGCGGGCCGACGGTGCGTCGATCCCGGTCGAGATCTCGAGCTTCCTGATGCACCACCCCGAGACCGGCGAGCCGTTCGCGCTGGCCACGGTGCAGCGCGACATCACCGAGCGGCTCGCCGCGGTCAGGGCCCAGGAGGAGTTCATCACCCTGGTCGCGCACGAGCTGCGCACGCCGCTGAGCTCGGTCAAGGGCTACGTCGAGATCGCGAGCGTGGCCCTCGAGCAACGAGCCGACCCGGCCGTCCTCGCCGCCCACCTGCGGGTGGCCGCTCGCAACATCGATCGCATGGAGCGGCAGGTCGAGCAGATCCTGCGGGTCGCGGGGGAGCGACGGCCCCGCCCCGACCGCCGCCGCCCGGCGGACCTCCTGCGCGTCGTCGAGCAGGCCGTGGAGTCCGCCCGCCCCCAGGTCGAGCGGGCCGGCCTCGACTTCCGGCTGGTCACGGGACCGCCCCTCACGGTGGCCTTCGACGAGAGCTTCGCCGAGGTGGTCGAGAACCTCGTCTCCAACGCGACGAAGTACACGCCGGCCGGGGGACGAGTCGTGGTGACCGTAGCCCGCGAGGAGGACTCGGCGGTTCTCTCCGTGGTCGACACCGGGCCGGGCGTCCCGCGCGCCGAGCGCGACTCCATCTTCGAGAAATTCGCTCGCGGCGACCTCGTGGCGCGCCGGGCCGTCCCGGGCCTCGGGCTGGGCCTGTTCATCACGCGCGCGATCGTCTTGTCGCACGACGGCGAGATCACGGTCGAGGACCATCCCGGCGGCGGCGCGCGGTTCGTCGTACGCCTCCCTCTGTCTCGCAACGGCAGACGCTCGGGCGTGGTCCCCCCGGTAGGACTCGAACCTCCGCCTCTGGAGACCCCGACAAGGACCAACCGCCGCTGACGTACGTTCTCGCAGGTCAGCACGTCCTTGTCCGCTTTGGTGGTCGAGGGATCTCGGTGGTCACCCGCGGACCTGTTGCTGCTCGAGCCTGGCTCGCTGGCGTGGTTCCGGAGACGACGGCTAGGTCACCACTCTCCTGGCGCTCAGGTCACTCCATCAGGACATCCTTGTCGAGCGCCGCGTCGGCTCTGACGAGCGCGCCGAGGTGCGTCGACCGCGCGCCACCGGTTCTGGGCCGGCTCGAAGGACGTCGCTCGTCGTCGCTGCCTACGCCCGATGAATCGTGGCCTGGCGCGCCGCTACGGCCAGCTGACCCACCCGGTGATGGTCCCGAAGGATGGCGCCGGTGGCAGCGCGATCGCGGGGGCCGCCCGACCGAGAGCCGCAACCCGGAGAGGGACGGCTCGAGACCTGGCGGTCGGACAGCAGCTGTGCCCGAGTGTCAGCCGGTGGCGGAGCCGCCATCCACCGGCCGTCGTCTGCATGACTCAGGCTGGAAGCCCGTGGTCCCGACCGGCGCTTCTTGCGGACCTTCCGGCTGGAACCGCGCAGAGTAGAGGCCGTGAGGCACAGCGACTACGACCAGTGGGCCGAGGCCTACGCCACCGCCAACGCCAACGGGTTCTTCAACGCTTGGTATGAGAAGCCCGCCATGCTGGGCCTGCTGGGCGACGTGACCGGGCAGCGGGTCCTTGATGCCGGGTGTGGTTCCGGTCCCACCAGCATTGCCCTGATCAAGCAGGGCGCCGAGGTCTGCGGCTTCGACCGCAGTACCGCCATGGTCGAGATCGCCCGCCGCGCCCTGCCCGAGGCGGACCTCCGCGTGCACGACCTGGCAGAGCCTCTGCCCTGGGACAGCCACGACTTCGACATCGCGGTGGCCTCGCTGGTGCTGCACTACCTGCCGGACTGGTCACGACCGTTGGTCGAGCTGCACCGGGTTCTCAGGAAGGGCGGCCGACTGCTGGTCTCGGTCAACCATCCCGGCGCCTTCCCGATCGTGCACCCCGACCTGGAGTACTTCGGGATCACCGAGTACACCGAGGACTACGACTTCGATGGCACCAGCGTGGACCTCACCTTCTTCCACCGACCCCTGAGCGCTATGGCGGAGTCGTTCGCAGGTGCCGGCTTCCGGATCATGGGGATACACGAGCCACCCGCCGACCCCGATACCCCGGCCGAGGTGTTGCCGTCGGGTCTGCAGCCCGGCGGACGATTCATCGGGTTCCTCTTCTTCGATCTCGAAGCGACCTGAGGCCCCGAGGACCCCCGCGCGACAGTTCGGTCCGCCCGCCAGGGTCGATGTTCAGCCCGTTCAGCGGTGGTACCCCGGTGACTCGCCTGCCTTGAGATTGCCCCGATAGACACCCTCGCGGAGCTCGACCACGTAGCCCTCCAGCTCTGGCATCCTCATGGCGGTCGCGACCTCGAGCTCGGCCTCCCATCTGAAGGGGACCCGTACGAAAGAACTGGAGAACGGCGCATCGTCGGCGCCGTCCACCCGCCCTCGAGGATCACCTAGACCGGGGTGGGGTCACCCATGCAGTTGCCGACGCTGCCTGTGTTGAAGACCGTGCGGCGCCCGCGGTCTGTCTCGTAGGACGGATCGCGAGCCGGCGTGTTCGTGAACAGCCCGAGGAACTCCACCTCGTCGTGGTCGAACCGAGCTCGGCGGTGCACCGTCTCCTCTGAAGCGTGAAAGAGCCGGATCCGCCTGCCACTCATCGTGAAGTCGTGGGAGAAGGGCAGCGAGCGCGGCCACCCTCCCTGTCCCGGACCGAGCTCGCGCAACCACCACCTCAGTGCGTCGTTGTCGAAGGTGCGGTCGGGGTCGGGCACGAAGTCGTCCCAGTTCCCCAGGATGTTGACCTCACAGCGCTCGCGGCAGAGGTCAACGACGTCGCGCCCGCGTGGCCCTTTCCCAACGTAGTCGCCGAGATTGAAGAGCCGCTCGATGCCGCGTCGTTGTCGGCGATACCGGCGACACGGGCGGTGAGGTTGCCATGCACGTCGGAGACCAAGGCGATGCGGTCCAGACGGGGGGCGGACATCATCGGACAGATCCAACGGACAGCGCGACCGGTCACGGTTGTTCGTCTGGGATCCTCGCCAGTGCAAGGCGCGCGGCACATCGAAGGCTCGCCGCTTCACCGAGGCTCCGGTCGAGGGTGGCGATGGAGGCGCCGGTGGTGAGGCGCTCCACGTTGCGTCGCGCGTCCTTGCCGGCAGTCGGGTTGTCGCCGGGGAGCGAGAGACTGCCGAGGGCTCCCGCTTCGAAGGGGGTGAGGTCGTAGCCGGGCCTCGTGCTGTCGGCGGGACTGAAGGTGCCCGCCGTGGCGGCGTTGCGATCTCCTCTCGTGCCGGCGTCGGCGAGGGCTTCGGTGAGCGCGACGACCGCGACCGTGCCACTCGGTATCCGGCGGCAGACGACCACTCTCGCCGACCTGTTCCGGCGAGAGTGGAGCCGCAGCTCGGCGGCCTTGTTCGGTCAGTACCCCCGGTAGGATTCGAACCTACGCTTCCGCCTCCGGAGGGCGGCGCTCTATCCCCTGAGCTACGGGGGCTCGGTCGGGGTGAGTCAGACCCTAGCCTGGCGCCACCGGCCAGGTGAAACCGGTTCGGAGCCCCGGCAGGCACGCCGATACGCTGGCCGGGTGAACCCCGACCAGCTCTCCACCGCGATCGTCGACGCCCTGACGACGCTGACCCACCAGGGCGCGCTGTCCCTGTCCGACGGCGTCCCGAGCACGGTCACCGTGGAGCGTCCCCGTCAGAAGGGGCACGGCGACTACGCGACCAACGTGGCGATGCAGCTGGCGAAGAAGGCGGCGATGTCGCCGCGCGACCTCGCCACGCTGCTGGCCGGTCGGCTCGAGGAGGACCCCGGGGTCGCGGCGGTCGAGGTGGCCGGGCCCGGGTTCCTCAACGTCAGCGTCGAGGCGGGAGCTCAGGGCGCGGTGGCAGCGGACGTCGTCGCCGCCGGCGCGGCCTACGGATCCACCGAGGCGTTCGCCGGGGAGCGGATCAACCTCGAGTTCGTCTCGGCCAACCCCACCGGCCCGCTCCACATCGGTGCCGTGCGCTGGGCGGCCGTCGGCGACGCGCTCGGCCGGATCTTCTCGATGACCGGGGCAGAGGTCACCCGGGAGTACTACTTCAACGACCACGGCGCGCAGATCGACCGGTTCAGCCGCTCCCTCCTGGCCAGCGCCCAGGGCCGACCGGTGCCCGAGGACGGCTACGGCGGGCAATACATATACGACATCGCCGCGGCGGTGCTCGCGCAGCGGCCCGACGCGTTGGAGCGCACCGAGGCGGAGTCGCTCGAGCTCTTCCGATCGACCGGCGTCGAGATGATGTTCGAGGAGATCAAGGAGAGCCTGCACGACTTCGGGGTCGACTTCGACGTCTACTTCCACGAGGACCAGCTGCACCGCAGCGGCGCCGTGGACCGTGCCGTCGAGCGGCTCACCGAGCTCGGCAACACCTACGAGGCCGACGGCGCGCTGTGGCTGGCCACCGAGAAGTTCGGCGACGACAAGGACCGGGTCGTCATTCGTTCCAACGGCGCTCCGGCTTACCTCTCCGGCGACCTGGCCTACTACCTGGACAAGCGGGAGCGCGGCTTCGACCGCTGCTTCATCATGCTCGGCGCCGACCACCACGGCTACGTGGGCCGGATGCGGGCGATGTGCGCCGCGTTCGGCGACACCCCCGGGGTGAACCTGGAGATCCTCATCGGCCAGATGGTCAACCTGCTCGTCGACGGCGCCCCGCTGCGGATGAGCAAGCGCGCCGGCACGGGGGTGACCATCGAGGACCTCGTGAGCGCGATCGGCGTCGACGCCTCCCGCTACGCCCTGGCCCGGTACAGCTCGGACTCCTCGATCGACCTCGACCTGGACCTGTGGTCCCGGCAGTCCAGCGACAACCCGGTCTTCTACGTCCAGTACGCCCATGCCCGGGTCTCCTCGATCCTGCGCAACGGCGCCGACCTGGGCCTGCACGCGGCCGGTGCCGACTCCTTCGACCCGACGCTGCTGGCCCACGAGAAGGAGGGCGAGCTGCTGCGCGCCCTGGCCGAGTTCCCGCGCGTGGTGACCAGTGCGGCCAACCTGCGCGAGCCGCACCGCGTCGCCCGGTACCTCGAGGACCTCGCCGGCTCCTACCACCGCTTCTACGACGGCTGCCGGGTGCTGCCGATGGGCGACGAGGAGCCCACCGACCTGCACCGGGCCCGGCTGCTGCTGGTCGACGCCACGCGCATCGTGCTGGCCAACGGCCTCGGCCTGCTCGGCGTCTCCGCGCCGGAGCGGATGTGAGCACCACCCACGAGGCGGGGTGGGCGCACGCCTCCGGCGCCCTGCGAGGACCGGCCTGGTTACGCCAGCCCGCCGATCCCAACGACCTCGTGCCGCAGCTGTGGTCGAGCACCGCCCACAAGCGTGGCGGCGACCTGGTCGTCGGCGGTGTCGCGCTGGCCGACGTGGCCGCCGAGCACCTCACCCCCGCCTACGTGCTCGACGAGGTCGACTTCCGCGCCCGGGCACGCGCGTTCCGGGACGCCTTCGCCGGGTGGGGGGTCTTCTATGCCGCCAAGGCCTTCTTCTGCGTCGCCGTCGCCCGCTGGATCGCCGAGGACGACCTGCACCTCGACGTCTGCTCGCCGGGCGAGCTGACCGTCGCACTGCGCGGCGGCGTCGACCCGGCCGTGATCGGCTACCACGGCAACAACAAGAGCGTCCCCGAGCTGCGCCGCGTCGTCGATGCCGGCGTGGGCCGGGTGGTGCTCGACTCCTTCGTCGAGATCGAGCGCCTCGCCGCCGTCGCCCGCGAGCTCGGCCGCACGCAGCCGGTCATGGTGCGGGTCACGGCCGGCGTCGAGGCCCACACCCACGAGTACATCGCCACGGCCCACGAGGACCAGAAGTTCGGCTTCTCGATCACCTCCGGGGACGCCCTCGAGGCCGTCCGACGGGTGCTCGACGCCCCGGGCCTGGAGCTGCTCGGGCTGCACTCCCACATCGGCAGCCAGATCTTCGACGCCTCCGGCTTCGAGGTCGCCGCCCGCCGCGTGCTCGCCCTCCACGCCCGCATCGTCACCGACCTCCGCGTCACGCCGCCCGAGATGGACCTCGGCGGCGGCTTCGGCATCGCCTACACCACCCAGGACGACCCCGCCGAGCCCGTCGAGCTGGCCACGGCGATGCGCGGCATCGTCGAGCACGAGTGCCGCGCGCTCGGCCTGGCGGTGCCGCAGCTGTCCATCGAGCCCGGCCGCGCCATCGCCGGACCGGCCGCGTGCACCCTGTACACGGTCGGGACGGTCAAGCCGGTCCAGCTCGACGGGGGAGCGGTGCGCACCTACGTCTCCGTCGACGGCGGCATGAGCGACAACATCCGCACCGCGCTCTACGACGCCGACTACTCCTGCACCCTGGCCGCGCGGCGCTCCGAGGCCGAGCCGGTCCTCTCCCGGGTGGTCGGCAAGCACTGCGAGGCCGGCGACATCGTCGTCAAGGACGAGTTCCTGCCCTCCGACCTCGCTCCGGGCGACCTGCTCGCCGTGCCCGGTACCGGTGCCTACTGCCGCTCGATGGCCTCCAACTACAACCACTCGCTGCGGCCGCCGGTGATCGCGGTACGGGACGGGGTCGCGCGCGTGCTCGTGCGGCGCGAGACTGAGGACGACCTGTTGGCCACCGACGTAGGGGACCAGACGTGACCGGCGACCCGTACGCACGCCCCGGCCCCACCGGACGAGCCCTGCGCGTGGCGGTACTCGGCTGCGGCTCCGTCGGCTCGCAGGTGGTCCGGCTGCTCCAGGAGCAGTCGGGTGACCTCGCCGCCCGCGTCGGGGCCCGCGTCGAGCTGGCCGGCGTCGCAGTGCGGCGTCTCGAGGCACCCCGGGAGGTGGACGTCCCGCCGGGGCTGCTGACCACCGACGCGGCCGGCCTGGCCACCCGCGACGACGTCGACCTCGTCATCGAGGTGATCGGCGGCATCGAGCCGGCCCGGTCGCTGATCCTCGGCGCGCTCGAGCACGGCGCGTCCGTCGTCACGGCCAACAAGGCACTGCTGGCCGAGGACGGCCCCACGCTCTTCGAGGCCGCCGAGAAGGCCGGCCGCGATCTCTACTACGAGGCGGCCGTCGCCGGCGCGATCCCGATCCTGCGCCCGCTGCGCGAGTCCCTGGCCGGCGACCGCGTGACCCGGGTGATCGGCATCGTCAACGGCACCACCAACTTCATCCTCGACAAGATGGACACCTCGGGCAGCGGGTTCACCGAGGCGCTGGAGGAGGCCCAGGCCCTGGGCTACGCCGAGGCCGACCCCACGGCCGACATCGAGGGTTTCGACGCCGCCGCGAAGGCGGCCATCCTGGCCTCGCTGGCCTTCCACTCGCGGATCACGGCCTCGGACGTGCACCGCGAGGGCATCACCGACGTCACCGCGGCCGACATGGCCTCGGCACGCGGGATGAACGCCGTGGTCAAGCTGCTCGCCATCGCCGAGCTGCGCTCGGTGCCGGGCGGCGAGGAGTCGGTCTCGGTGCGCGTGCACCCCGCGATGATCCCGCGCTCGCACCCGCTGGCCTCGGTGCGCGGGGCCTACAACGCGGTCTTCGTGGAGTCCGAGGCCGCGGGGCAGCTGATGTTCTACGGACCCGGCGCCGGGGGCGCGCCGACGGCCTCCGCGGTCCTCGGCGACCTCGTCACCGTCGCCCGCAACCACCTCGCCTCGACGCGCGGTGCGGGGGAGTCGGCCTACGCCGACCGCGCGGTCCTCGCGATGGGCCAGACCAGGACCCGCTACCACGTCGCCATCGACGTCGACGACCGCGCAGGGGTGCTCGCCGCGATCGCCGGGGCCTTCGCCGAGCACGGCGTCTCGCTGCGCACGGTGCGCCAGGAGGGCCGCGGAGACGACGCCCAGCTGGTCGTGGTCTCGCACGAGGCGACCGACGAGGCGCTCAGCGCCACGGTCGAGCACCTGCGCGGCATGGACATCGTGCGCGAGGTGAGCTCGGTGATGCGCGTCGAAGGAGAACCGGAGTGACCACCGGCAGCAACCGGACCGACCAGGGCCAGGCAGTGCCGTCGGGGCCGTCGGGGCCGTCGGGGCTGTCCGGGCCGTCGGGGCCACCCGAGCCGCGACCCCAGTGGCGCGGCGTCATCGAGGAGTACCGCGACCTCCTGGACCTGCCGGACGGCGTCGAGGCCGTGACGCTGCGCGAGGGCGGCACCCCGCTCGTGGAGTCCGGCTGGCTCTCCACGCTCAGCGGCGCCCGGGTCCTGCTCAAGGTCGAGGGCGACAACCCCACGGGATCCTTCAAGGACCGCGGCATGACGGCCGCGATCTCGGTGGCCCGCGCGCAGGGGGCGCAGGCCGTCGTGTGCGCCTCGACCGGCAACACCTCGGCCTCGATGGCCGCCTATGCCGCGAAGGCCGGTCTCAAGCCCCTCGTGCTGGTCCCGCAGGGCAAGATCGCGGCCGGCAAGATGGCCCAGGCGATCCTGCACGGCGCGCAGGTGATCATGGTCCGCGGCAACTTCGACGACTGCCTGGCGATGGCTCGGGAGATGGCGTGGAGCTACCCCGTCGCGCTGGTCAACTCCGTCAACCCGGTCCGCCTCGAGGGCCAGAAGACGGCCGCCTTCGAGATCGTCGACTTCCTCGGCGACGCGCCCGACCACCACGTGCTGCCGGTCGGCAACGCCGGCAACATCGCGGCCTACTGGCTCGGCTACACCCAGTACGCCGCGCTGGGTCGCGCCACGCGCACCCCGGTGATGCACGGCTTCCAGGCCGAGGGCGCCGCGCCGCTGGTCACCGGCGAGCCGTTCCCCGATCCGGAGACCAAGGCGACCGCGATCCGGATCGGCAACCCCGCCTCCTGGAAGCTGGCCGTGGCCGCTCGCGACGAGTCCGGTGGTCGCTTCGACTCGGTCAGCGACGACCAGATCCTCAGCGCCCAGCGCGAGCTGGCCCGCCGGGACGGGGTCTTCGTCGAGCCGGCCTCCGCTGCCGGGGTGGCCGGGATGCTGCAGGACCTCGCCGCGGGCTGGCAGTGTGCCGGCACCACGGTGGTGGTCACGGTGACCGGGCACGGGCTGAAGGACACCGTGACCGCGCTCGAGGGCGTGGGCCCGCTGGTCGACGTCGTCGTCGACGCCGACGCCTCGGCCGCGGCCGAGGCCGCCGGGCTCGAGCGCGACGGCTCCTGAGCGTGGTGGCCAACCTCGCGAGCGGCCCGGTGGCGGTCTCCGTCCCCGCCACCACCGCCAACCTCGGCCCGGGCTTCGACTGCCTCGGCCTGGCACTCGGCCTGCGCGACCGGCTGGTCGCGCAGCCGCTGCCGTCCGGGCGAGCCTCGGTGGTCGAGATCGAGGGCGAGGGCGCCGACGACCTCCCGCGCGACGAGCGGCACCTCGTGCTCCGGGTGATGGCCTCCGCCTTCGAGGCCATGGACCTGCCGGTGCCGGGCGTCCACCTCCACTGCCACAACGTGGTGCCGCACGCGCGCGGCCTCGGGTCGTCCTCGGCCGCCATCGTCGGCGGGCTCGCCCTGGCTCGCGCCCTCGTCGTCGACGGCCCCGACCGGCTCGACGACCGGTCGCTGTTCACCCTCGCGGCCACGATCGAGGGCCACCCCGACAACGTGGCGCCCGCCTGCTACGGCGGCTTCGTCATCTCCGGTCGCGACGACGCCGAGGGCGCGTGGTGGGCCGTGCCGGCCCCCGTCGACCCGCGGGTCTCCGCCGTCGTGCTGGTGCCGCCGGACGCGGTGGGGACCGAGCTCGCCCGCGGGCTGCTGCCGGCGCACGTCCCGCACGCCGTGGCGGCCGCCGACGCAGGACGGGCCGCGGTGCTGGTCGCCGCCCTCGGCGGTCGGCTCGACCAGCTGCACCGTGGCACCCGCGACCATCTCCACCAGCAGCACCGGCGCCCGGCGATGCCGGCCACGATCGACCTCGTCGAGGCCCTGCGGGCCGACGGGGTGGCCGCCGCCGTCTCCGGCGCCGGACCGACCGTGCTGGCGCTGGTGACCGACGACGCCCGGGCCGAGGCACTCAGGGCACGGGCCCCGCACGGTTGGGCCGCGTGGCACCTGGCGGTCGACCCTCGGGGCGTGGTGGTCGAGGGGACCGTCGGTGCCGGCGGTGGTACATTGACGCCGCGCTGATCTCATTGCGGCGTGGCGCCGGCGGACCATCGTCCCCGGCGCACCCCCCTCGCACCGTGCGCACGACGCGGGTCCGCCCGCCGTGCGTGCTCCACGGCGCGCGAGAGGACCGACGAGCAGCCGACCGGCCCAGCCGGCGGCTCCGACCTCTGGCAAGGACCCACGTGACCGAGACCCAGGACCCCACCGTCGCGCCGCCCTCCGGGAGCCCGCGCAAGCGCTCCGGCGGGTTGGCCTCGATGCTGATCGCCGACCTTCGGTCGATGGCCGGCGGTCTCCAGATCGCCGGCGCGGGTTCGATGAAGAAGGCCCAGCTCGTCGAGGCGATCAAGGCGGCCCAGTCCGGTCCCACCGCCCCGGTCGCGACGACGCCGCCGGCGACCCCGACCCGGTCCGAGCCGGCCCCGGACGCACAGCGGGACCGCGAGGCGCAGCGCGACCGCGACGCGCAGCGCGACCGCGAGCGTGAGCAGCAGGCCGATCGGGACCGCCAGCGCGAACGAGACCGGCAGAGCCAGGCCAAGCAGGACCAGGCCAGGCAGGACCAGGCCAGGCAGGACCAGGCCAGGCAGGACAGGCCAGGCAGGAGCAGGCCAAGCAGTCTCAGGACGACCCGCAGCAGGCGCCGGCCGGCAAGGCGGGCCAGCAGGGCAAGCAGAGCAAGCAGAACAAGCAGAACCAGGACAAGTCCGGCCAGGGCAACCAGCAGGGCCAGGGCAACCAGCAGGGCCAGGGCAAGCAGGGCACGGGCAAGCAGCAGGGCCAGGACAAGCAGGACCGTCAGCCGGAGGCGCCGGCCGCGGACGGCGGCGCGGGCGAGGCGGGCAACGGTGCCGCCAACGACCTCGACGACGACGGCACCGGGCGCAGCCGCAACCGGCGGCGTCGTGGTCGTGACCGCAACCGACCGGTCACCGGGCCGGGGGCCGGCGTGGGCACCCAGCGCAACGAGCCCGACACCACGGTGCTCGAGGACGACGTGCTGGTGCCGGCCGCAGGCATCCTCGACGTGCTCGACAACTACGCCTTCGTCCGGACCAGCGGCTACCTTCCCGGGCCCGACGACGTCTACCTTTCGCTGTCCCTGGTGCGCAAGTTCGGCCTGCGGCGTGGCGACGCCGTCGTCGGCGAGGTGCGTCAGCCTCGCGAGGGCGAGCGACGCGAGAAGTTCAACCCCATGGTCCACATCGACACCGTCAACGGACTCGACCCCGACGCCGCCCGGCACCGTCCGGACTTCGACGACCTGACGCCGGTCCATCCCCAGGACCGGCTGCGGCTGGAGACCGAACCGGGCAACCTGACCGGGCGGGTGATCGACCTGGTGGCGCCGCTGGGCAAGGGGCAGCGCGGACTGGTCGTGTCGCCGGCCTCCTCGGGCCGGACCAACCTCCTGCAGTCGGTCGCCGCCAGCCTGGCCGCCAACCACCCCGAGTGCCACCTCATGGTGGTGCTGGTCGACGAGCGGCCCGAGGAGGTCACCGACTTCGAGCGGTCGGTCAAGGGCGAGGTGATCGCCTCGACCTTCGACCGCCCGGCCAGCGACCACGTCTCGGTCGCCGAGCTGGCCATCGAGCGCGCCAAGCGTCTCGTCGAGCTCGGCCACGACGTCGTGGTGCTGCTCGACGGCATCACGCGGCTCGGCCGCGCCTACAACGTGGTCACCCCCGCCAGCGGCCGGATCCTCGGAGGCGGCGTCGACGCCGCGGCGCTGCACCCGCCGAAGCGCTTCTTCGGGGCCGCCCGCAACATCGAGGACGGCGGATCCCTGACCGTGCTCGCCACCGCCCTGGTGGAGAGCGGGTCGAGGACCGACGAGGTCATCGTCGAGGAGTTCCGCGGCACCTGGAACCTCGAGCTGCGGCTGCGCCACGACCTGGCCGAGCGCGGGCTCTTCCCCGCCGTCGACCCGCTGGCCTCGCGGACCCGGCACGACGACCTGCTGATGAGCGACCAGGAGGTCGAGATCGTCGGTCGGCTGCGACGTCTGCTCGCCGAGCAGGACGACGGCGGCCTGGGCCTGCTCCTGGAGCGTCTCGCGGCGACGCAGACCAACATCGAGCTGCTCACCCAGGTGCAGCGTGCCTCCACCTCGAGCGATGCCCGAGCGGGCCGCGCCGCGAGGGTCTAGGCTCGGCGGACCGACCAGGAAGCGGGGGATCGTAGGTGGCGAGGATCGTCGTGGCAGATGACGACGTCGACATTCGAGAGCTGGTGGAGTTCAAGCTCACCACGATGGGCCACGAGGTCGTCGCGGTGGCCGACGGCAGCGCCGCGATCGAGGCCTGTCGGGGTCAACGACCCGACCTCGCCGTCTTCGACGTGATGATGCCGGGGGTCTCGGGCCTGGACGCGATCCGCCAGCTGCGCGGCGACGCAGCCCTGGCCGACCTGCCGGTGATCCTGCTGACGGCGCGGGCCCAGGAGTCCGACGTCAAGTCGGGGCTGAGCTCGGGTGCGGACGACTACATCACCAAGCCGTTCAGCCCTCGCGAGCTCGCCTCCCGCGTCGAGCTGCTGCTGGCTCGCGGCGGCTCCGGGGACTGAGCGACGACCGGAGCCTGCGAGGGAATGCGGTGACCAGCGGGCCGGTTGACTAGGATGCGCAGTCGGCTCCGGTTCACGGCCCCGCACCCCGCGGGTCCGACCCGGCGCAAGAGAGGACACCGAAGTGAAGAAGGACATCCACCCGGCCTACGTCGAGACCCAGGTCACCTGCACCTGTGGCGCGTCGTTCACCACCCGCAGCACCGCGACCTCCGGCAGCCTGCGTGCCGACGTCTGCTCGCAGTGCCACCCGTTCTACACCGGCAAGCAGAAGATCCTCGACACCGGCGGCCGCGTGGCCCGCTTCGAGGCCCGCTACGCCAAGGCTGCCAAGAAGTAGCAGCCCCCCGGGCGCCGGCCCCCGCACCAGCGGGGAGCCGGCGCCCGTTCTGCGCCCGTCCCACCTGCGCCTGCGCCGTCGATCACCGAGGAGCCCGCCGTGTTCGAGGCCGTCGAGGGCATGCTCGCCGAGCACGTGGAGCTCGAGGGTCGTCTCGCCGCGCCCGAGACCCACGCCGACGCGCGCCTGGCCAAGCGCCTCAACCAGCGCTACGCCGCGCTCTCGCGGGTGGTGGACACCTGGCGCGAGTGGACCTCGACGTCCGGGGACCTCGAGGTCGCTCGCGAGCTCGGCCGTGAGGACCCCTCGTTCGCCTCGGAGGTCGCGGACCTCTCGGCTCGTCGAGACGACCTCGCCGAGCGGCTGCGACGACTGCTCGTGCCTCGCGACGCCGCCGACGACAAGGACGCCCTGCTGGAGCTGAAGTCGGGGGAGGGCGGCGAGGAGTCGGCCCTGTTCGCCGCCGACCTGCTGCGCATGTACACCCGCTACGCCGAGGCCCGGGGCTGGCAGATCGAGGTGCTCGACGCCGCCGAGTCCGATCTCGGCGGCTTCAAGTCCGTCACCGTGGGGGTCAAGGCCAGGGGTGCACCGGAGCCCGGCGAGGCGCCCTACGCGCTGCTGAAGTTCGAGGGTGGTGTGCACCGGGTCCAGCGGGTGCCGGTGACCGAGTCGCAGGGCCGCGTCCACACCAGCGCGGTCGGGGTGCTGGTGGTGCCCGAGGCCGAGCCGGTCGACGTCTCCGTCGACGACCAGGACCTGCGCATCGACGTCTACCGCAGCTCCGGTCCCGGCGGGCAGAGCGTGAACACCACCGACTCCGCGGTCCGGATCACGCACCTGCCGACCGGCATCGTGGCCAGCTGCCAGAACGAGAAGAGCCAGCTGCAGAACAAGGAGCAGGCGATGCGGATCCTGCGCTCGCGGCTGCTCGCGGCCGCCCAGGAGACCGCCGACGCCGAGGCCAGCGACGCGCGCCGCAGCCAGGTGCGCACCGTGGACCGCTCGGAGCGGATCCGGACCTACAACTACCCCGAGAACCGGGTGACCGACCATCGCACCGGCTACAAGGCCCACAACCTGGACAGCCTGCTGGACGGCGACCTCGCCCCCGTCCTGGCCTCCTGCGTCGAGGCCGACCTCGCTGCGCGCCTGGCCGCGCTGGAGGACTGAGATGGGGCGCCCTGCCGCGGATCCCTCCCGCCGGCGCCTGGTCCTCGACGAGGCGACCGCCCTGCTCGAGGCGGCCGGGGTGAGCAGCCCGCGCGTGGACGCCGAGATCCTGCTCGCCCACGTCCTGGGACGCCCCCGTGGCGACCTCGTGCTGGTCGAGGCCGTGCCGGCGACCGCGCGCTCCGCCTACGCCGACCTGGTGGCGCGCCGGGCGGACCGTGAGCCGCTGCAGCACCTCACCGGCCACGCCGGCTTCCGCACGGTCGACCTCGCGGTCGGGCCCGGGGTCTTCGTGCCGCGCCCCGAGACCGAGCTGCTCGTCGGGTGGGCGCTGAAGCACCTGGCCGGACTGCAGGACCCGGTCGTCGTCGACCTCGGCACGGGGTCCGGGGCCATCGCGAAGGCGGTGGCCACCGAGGCGCCGCACGCACAGGTGCACGCGGTGGAGCTGGACGTGACCGCGCACGCCTGGGCCGAGCGCAACCTCATTGGCACGGGTGTCGCCCTGCACCAGGGTGACCTCGCCGAGTGTCTCGACGACCTGGTCGGCCGCGTCGACGTGGTCCTGGCCAACCCGCCCTACATCCCGCTCGAGGCGTGGGAGTCCGTGGCGCCGGAGGCGCGGGACCACGACCCGCACCTCGCACTGTTCTCGGGCCCGGACGGCCTCGACGCCGTGCGAGCGGTCGTCCGGCGCGCCGCGGCGCTGCTGGGCCCGGGCGGGCTGGTCGGCATCGAGCACGCCGACGTCCAGGGCGCGGCGGTGCCGGCACTGCTGGCCGCCGCCGGCCGCTGGCGAGAGGTGGTCGACCACGAGGACCTCGCCGGGCGTCCACGGTTCACCACGGCACGCCTGGCACGATGACCACGTGAGCACGGACGACTGGGTGGACCGCGACGACGAGTCAGAGCACCGCGAGCCCGAGCACGAGGCCGACGGCCCGGAGGACGACGACCCGGAGAACGACGACCCGGAGAACGACGACCCGGAGAACGACGACCCGGAGAACGACGACCCGGAGGACGACGAGGTGGGGGACCCCGAGGTCGCGCTGCTGGTCCTGCCGACCAGCACGCCGCAGGAGCGCGCGGCCGCGGTGACGGCAGCGGCCCAGGCCCTCCAGCACGGCCGGCTCGTGGTGATCCCGACCGACACCGTCTACGGCCTCGCCGCCGACGCCTTCGACGCAGCCGCCGTGGCGGACCTGCTCGACGCCAAGGGCCGCGGGCGGGAGATGCCCCCGCCGGTCCTGATCAGCTCCGCGGCGACCGTCGACGCCCTCGCCGTCGCCTTCCCGGGCTACGCCCGTGCGCTCACCGAGCACTTCTGGCCCGGCCCCCTGACCGTGGTCTGCCGCCAGCAGCCGTCGCTGAAGTGGGACCTCGGGGACACCCTCGGCACGGTCGCGCTGCGGATGCCCGACCACGAGATCGCCCTGGAGATCCTCGAGCGGACGGGCCCCCTGGCGGTCAGCTCGGCCAACCTGACCGGCGAGCCTGCCGCCACCGACGCGGCCCAGGCCGAGGACATGCTGGGCGACGAGGTCGAGGTCATCGTCGACGCCGGTCCCGCCGCGGGAGGCGAGGTGTCGACGATCGTCGACGTCACCGGCACCCAGGGCCGGGTCCTGCGCGAGGGCGTGCTGTCCCTGGCCGCGTTGAACGCCGTCCTGGAGCCGCTGGGCGCCTCGCTGGTCCTCGAGCGCGACCAGGCCTGACCCGGTGCGCGAGTACCTCCTGGTCTTCCTGGTCGCGGGCGCGGTGACCTACCTGCTGACCGTCGTGGCTCGTGAGATCGCCCTGCGCACCGGTGCCGTCGCGAAGGTGCGCGACCGCGACGTGCACGCGACCCCGATCCCCTACCTCGGCGGCGTCGCCATGCTCGGTGGGCTGGTCGCTGCCTACGGCGTGGCCCGGCAGCTGCCCTTCCTGTCCACGAGCAGTCCCTTCGTCTTCCAGGACGCCGGCGTGGTCGTGGCGGCAGGAGCCCTGGTCTGCGCGGTCGGCGTGCTCGACGACATCTTCGAGATCGACGCCCTGACCAAGCTGGGCGGGCAGATGATCGCCGTCGGGCTGCTGATCTACTCCGGCGTGCAGTTCCGCTACTTCCCGACGCCCAACGGCGTCCAGTTCGGGCTCGAGCCCGCCCAGGGGGCGCTGCTGACCGCGCTGATCGTGATCGCGACCGTCAACGCGGTGAACTTCGTCGACGGCCTCGACGGGCTCGCCGCGGGCGTCGTCGGCATCGGCGCCGTTGCCTTCTTCGTCTTCAGCTACACCCTCGCCGACCGGGCCGGGCTGTCCCTGGCCACGACCGGCGCCCTGCTCTCGGCGTCCCTGGCCGGCGCCTGCGCCGGGTTCCTGCCCCACAACTTCCACCCGGCGCGGCTCTTCATGGGCGACTCGGGCTCCATGCTGATCGGGCTGGTGCTGTGCTCGAGCGCGCTCACGCTGACCACGCAGTTCAACGAGACCACCCTGACCGGGGCGCCCTCGACCAGCCTGCTGGCCACCTTCTTGCCGGTGCTCCTGCCGGTGCTGATCCTGGTCGTGCCGATGGCCGACCTCGTGCTGGCGGTGGTGCGCCGCACCCGGGCGGGACGCTCGCCCTTCGCACCGGACAAGCAGCACCTGCACCACCGTCTGCTGGAGATCGGTCACTCGCACCGCCGCGCGGTGCTCATCATGTGGTTGTGGGCAGCGCTGGTGGCCTTCGGCACCGTGCTGGCCAGCCTTTACGTCGGATGGAAGATGTGGAGCGCGCTGGGCGCGATGGCGGCCGCGGTCCTGGTCCTGACCTTCCTCGTGCCGGTGGTGCACCGTCGCCACCCCGACCTCGAGACGAGCGATGAGGGCGCCGCGCCGACGTGGTGATAGTTTCCACGTGCGCTGCGAAGCACTCCGTGACCCGCAACAGGACGGCCGCCGACGATGACGACCGAGACCACCCGACACCCGGTGACGGGAGTCGTCGCGCCCGCTGAGGCGCTCGGCGCGGGCGCTGGCCTGATCCGTGTGGGCACTGCCCGGTCCCTGGCGGTCACCGCCCTCGCCGTGGTTCTCCTCGGTGCCGCCATGGCCGTGGCGGGCGCTGCGGTCGACGGTCGTCCGGCGGCGTTCGGTGCGGTGCTCGGCACCGTGCTGGCCGTCCTGGTCCTGGGTGGGGGCGCCTTCGTGCTCGACGTCGTGGCCGGGGTCCTGCCGGTCGCCTCGTTGCTGGTCGCGTTGCTGACCTACGTCCTGCAGCTGCTGGTGCTCGGCATGGTCCTGCTCGCCCTGGAACGCTCCGGCCTGCTCGGCGCCGACCTCGACCGCCAATGGGTGGGTGGTGCCCTGATCGTGGCCACCCTGGGGTGGCTGGTGGTGGCCACGACCGCGTTCGCACGACGCCGGGTGCCGGTCTTCGACCTGCCCGAGGGGGGTCGGTCGTGAACCTCGATGGCTGCTACGGTTCGGAACGCAATGAGTCAGCAGACCGGCCGTCCGACACCCTCGGCACGCGGTTCGCAGGGCGATCCGTGGCATGCGTTCGGCTACGTGGTCTCCGGCGTGGCGATCTACGGGTTGCTGGGGTGGCTGGCCGACCGGTGGCTCGGGACGAGCTTCGTGGTGGCGATCGGGATCCTCTTCGGCGCCACCCTGGGGATCTACCTGACCATCTCCCGCTTCGACGCACTGCCCCGCACCCGGCGGGACCAGCAGCAAGACAGCCAGACCGACCAACCGTAGGAGTTCATCGGTGAGCCTTGCCGCCGCGTTCGTCACCTCTGAGGAGTTCGTTCCTCCGGGTCCGGCCGACTTCGACCTGCCCCCGATCTTCTCGGTGGCCGGCGTCGACGTGACCAAGCCGATGCTCCAGCTCGTCGTGTCCGCGGTCGTGGTCTTCGCCTTCTTCGCCGTCGCGATCCGTCAGCGCGCCATGGTGCCCGGCCGGCTCCAGTACGTCGGCGAGGCCGGCTACAGCTTCGTGCGCAACTCGATGGGCCGCGACATCATCGGCAGCCACGACTTCGCGCGCTACGTGCCCTACCTGTTCGCGATGTTCTTCTTCCTGCTCGTCAACAACCTCTTCGGGTCGATCCCCTTCATCCAGTTCCCGACCTTCAGCCGCGCGAGCATGGCCTATGCGATGGCCGGGCTCAGCTGGCTGATCTACAACGCCGCCGGCATGGCGCGCCACGGCGTCCTGGGCTACCTCAAGCTCCAGTGCGTCCCGCCCAACATCGGCGGGCCCATCCTGGTGCTGCTGATCCCGCTGGAGTTCTTCTCCAACATCATCGTCCGCCCGGCCACGCTCGCGCTGCGTCTGTTCGCCAACATGTTCGCCGGCCATCTGCTGGTGCTGCTGTTCGCGCTCGGCGGCGAGTACCTGCTCCTCGAGGGGTCCGCCCTGATCAAGCCGGTCGGCATCCTGGCGTGGCTGCTGTTCATCGCCATCTCGTTCCTGGAGCTGTTGGTGCAGTTCCTGCAGGCGTACGTCTTCGTGCTCCTGAACGCCATGTACATCTCCGGTGCCGTCGCAGACGAGCACTGAGAACCTCCAGATAAAGAAACCGAAAGGAAACAGCCGTGCTTGCTATGGCTTTCAACGGATCCGCGAACATGATCGGCTACGGCCTGGCCGCGATCGGTCCTGGGATCGGCATCGGCCTGATCTTCGCCGCCTACATCAACGGCGTCGCGCGTCAGCCGGAGGCGCAGAGCCGCCTGCAGTCGATCGCGATCCTCGGCTTCGCCCTGGCCGAGGCGCTGGCGATCATCGGTATCGCCCTCGCCTTCGTGCTCAGCTGACCTCGCCCCCGAGTAGGACCGAGACAAGGACCACCTCATGATGTTGAATCCGATGTCCGCGGGGGAGCCGAGCCCCCTCGCGGTCGCCTGGGTCGAGGTCGGCCTGGCCCTCGTGGTCTTCGCCCTCCTCTTCCTCGCCGTGCGGAAGTGGGTCGTACCCAACTTCGAGGCGACCTACGACGCCCGCACCAAGGCGATCGAGGGCGGGCTGGCCTCCGCCGAGACCAAGCAGGCCGAGGCCGACGCGCGCCTGGCCGAGCTGGAGAAGCAGCTGTTGGACGCCCGCCACGAGGCCTCTCGCATCCGCGAGGAGGCGCGCGAGCAGGGCGCCCAGATCGTGGTCGAGATGCGCGAGCAGGCGCAGGCCGAGTCCACCCGCATCGTCGAGCACGGCAAGGCGCAGATCGAGGCCGAGCGCCAGCAGGCGATCGCCTCGCTGCGCTCGGAGGTCGGCACGCTGGCCACCACGCTGGCCGGACGCATCGTCGGCGAGACCCTCGAGGACGACGACCGCCAGAACCGGGTCGTCGAGCGCTTCCTGAGCGACCTCGAGGCCAGCTCGGCCGCTGCTTCCTCGGCCAACGGGGGCGGGGTCGGCTGATGTCGTTCCGTGGAGCCTCCGCCGACGCGGTCGCCGACCTCGTCGAGCGGCTCGGCGCACTGGTCGGGGACGCACCCGACCAGGCCGCCGTGACGGCCGACGGCCTGTTCAGCCTGAGCCGCACGCTGCGCACCGAGGGAGCACTGCGGCGCTTCGCCACCGACCCCTCGATGCCGGCCGAGGCCAAGACCGGGCTGATGAGTCAGGTCTTCGGCGAGCAGGTCGACGAGCACAGCCAGAACCTGCTCGGCGAGGCCGTCTCACGGCGCTGGACCTCCGCACGGGACCTGCCCGAGGCGCTCGAGCACCTCTCCGTGGTCGCGGCGGTGCGTTCTGCCGGTACCGAGACCGGACGCCTCTCCGACGAGCTGTTCGGCGTCGCCCAGGCCGTCAAGGACGACCACGGGCTGCGCGACGCCCTCTCGGACCCCACCCGCAGCGTCGCTGACAAGGAGGCGCTCGTGCGCGACCTGCTCGGCGAGCGGTCGCTGGGGGCGACGGTCGCGCTGACCGTCCAGGCGCTCGCCGGCACCTACCGCACGGTCGGGTCGGCCCTGGCCGCCTACCAGAAGGTCGCAGCCGACGTCCACGGCGAGGGCGTCGCCACCGTGCACGTGGCGCGGGCGCTCTCCGAGGACGAGACCCGACGTCTCGAGCAGGCCCTCGAGCGTCAGTACGACCGGCCGGTCCACCTCAACATGGTGGTCGACCCCGACGTGCTCGGCGGCGTACGCGTCGAGATCGGTGACGAGGTCATCGACGGCACCGTCGCCAGCCGGCTCGCCGATGCGCGCCGCCTGCTGGCCGGCTCCGCCCGCTGAACCGCGGACCCGCCCCCGTTCCCATCGACTGACGAAGACGAAGAGAGAAGGCACCACCATGACGGAGCTCTCCATCCGGCCCGAGGAGATCCGCGACGCGCTGGCCAAGTACGTCGCCGACTACCAGCCCGACGCCTCCAGCCGCGAGGAGGTCGGCACGGTCGCCTCCGCCGGTGACGGCATCGCGCGCGTCAGCGGCCTGCCCTCGGCGATGGCCAACGAGCTGCTCGAGTTCGCCGACGGCACCCGCGGCCTCGCGATGAACCTCGACACCCGAGAGATCGGCGTGGTCATCCTCGGTGACTTCGACGGTATCGAGGAGGGACAGGACGTGCGTCGCACCGGCGAGGTGCTCTCCGTCCCGGTCGGCGACAACTTCCTCGGCCGGGTCGTCGACCCGCTCGGCGTGCCCATCGACGGTCTCGGGGACATCGAGTCCTCCGAGCGTCGCCAGCTCGAGCTCCAGGCCCCCAGCGTGATGGACCGCAAGTCGGTGCACGAGCCGCTGGCCACCGGCATCAAGGCGATCGACGCGATGACCCCGATCGGGCGCGGCCAGCGCCAGCTGATCATCGGCGACCGCGCGACGGGCAAGACGACCATCGCGATCGACACGATCATCAACCAGAAGCAGTACTGGGAGACCGAGGACCCCGAGAAGCAGGTCCGCTGCATCTACGTCGCGATCGGCCAGAAGGGCTCGACGATCGCCTCGGTGCGTGGCGCCCTCGAGGAGGCCGGAGCACTGGAGTACACCACCATCGTGGCCGCTCCCGCCTCGGACTCGGCCGGCTTCAAGTACCTCGCGCCCTACACCGGCTCGGCCATCGGCCAGCACTGGATGTACGACGGCAAGCACGTCCTGATCGTCTTCGACGACCTGACCAAGCAGGCCGAGGCCTACCGCGCCGTGTCGCTGCTGCTGCGCCGCCCGCCGGGCCGCGAGGCCTACCCCGGCGACGTCTTCTACCTGCACAGCCGGCTGCTCGAGCGCTGCGCGAAGCTCAGCGACGACCTCGGCGCCGGCTCCATGACCGGTCTGCCGATCGTGGAGACCAAGGCCAACGACGTCTCGGCCTTCATCCCGACCAACGTCATCTCCATCACCGACGGCCAGATCTTCCTGCAGTCGGACCTGTTCGCTGCCAACCAGCGCCCGGCCATCGACGTGGGCGTCTCGGTCTCCCGGGTCGGCGGCGCGGCGATGACCAAGGCCATGAAGTCGGTGACCGGCTCGCTCAAGGTCGACCTCGCGCAGTTCCGCGCCATGGAGGCCTTCGCCATGTTCGCCTCCGACCTCGACGCCGCCTCCCGGCAGCAGCTCGACCGTGGCCAGCGCCTGATGGCGCTGCTCAAGCAGCCTGCCTACTCGCCCTACCCGCTGGCTGAGATGACCGTCTCCCTGTGGCTGGGCACGAGCGGCAAGCTCGACAAGGTCCCCGCCGGTGACGTCCTTCGCTTCGAGCAGGAGTTCCTCGACTACCTGCAGCGCTCGCACGAGGGCATCCTCTCGAGCATCCGGGAGAGCCAGAAGTTCGAGGACGAGGACGGTCTCGACAGCGCCTACGACTCCTTCCTCGACCAGTTCGAGACCTCGGAGGGCAACTCGATCAAGGCCGGCCACGAGGAGCACGAGGCCCTCGACGACGAGGACGTCGAGCAGGAGCAGATCCGCAAGCAGAAGCGGGGCTGACGCATGGCCGTATCACTGCGCGAGTACCGCGCGCGGATCAAGTCGACGGAGTCGATGAAGAAGATCACGCGCGCCATGGAGCTGATCGCCGCGTCGCGCATCATCAAGGCTCAGCAGCGGGCCCAGGCGGCAGCGCCCTACGCCCGCGAGCTGACCCGTGCGGTCTCGGCCGTGGCGACGTTCTCCAACGTCGACCACCCGCTGACCCATGAGCAGGAGGACCCGAAACGGGCGGCGGTGCTGGTGATCACCAGCGACCGCGGTCTGGCCGGGGCCTACTCGTCGAGCATCCTCAAGGAGTCCGAGCGGCTCGCGGAGAAGCTGCGCAACGACGGCAAGGACGTCGACTGGTACATCACCGGACGCAAGGGCGAGGCGTACTTCAAGTTCCGTCAGCGTCCGGTCGCCCAGGCGTGGACCGGGTTCTCCGACCAGCCCTCCTACGACGTCGCCGCCGAGATCGGCGAGGCGCTGATCGCGGCCTTCCTCAAGGAGCAGGGTGAGGACGGTGCGGTCGACGAGGTCCACGTGGTCTACACGCGCTTCCGGTCGATGCTGACCCAGGAGCCGACCGACATCCGGATGCTGCCCCTCGAGGTCGTCGAGGCCGGCGACGACGACGAAGGGTCCGGTACGGACTCCCCGCTTCCGCTCTACGAGTTCGAGCCGTCGGCGGGCGCCGTGCTCGACGGGCTGCTCCCGCAGTACGTCCAGAGCCGGATCTTCTTCTGTCTGCTGCAGGCGGCCGCCTCCGAGCTGGCCGCCCGGCAGAAGGCCATGAAGTCCGCCACGGACAACGCCGACGAGCTGATCAAGAAGTACAAGCGGATCGCCAACCAGGCCCGCCAGGCCGGCATTACCCAGGAAATCAGCGAGATCGTCGGGGGCGTCAACGCGCTCGCCGACTCGAACGCCGAGTGAGTGAGGATCCCATGACTGCCACCATCGAAGAGACCAACGAGACCTCGGGCGAGGCGACCATCGGTCGGGTCGCGCGAGTGATCGGCCCCGTGGTCGACGCCGAGTTCCCCGTCGACTCCATGCCCGAGATCTACAACAAGCTCGAGGTGACCGTCACCCTCGGTGACACCGAGCGCCTGCTGTCGCTGGAGGTGGCCCAGCACATCGGTGACGGCATGGTGCGAGCGATCTCGCTCCAGCCCACCGACGGACTGGTCCGCGGTGCGTCCGTGACCGACACCGGGGCGCCGATCACCGTGCCCGTGGGCGACGCGACGCTCGGTCGGGTCTTCAACACCCTCGGGGAGTGCCTCAACATGCCCGAGGGCGAGACCTTCGAGGCCAAGGACCGGTGGGGCATCCACCGCAAGGCCCCCAACTTCGACCAGCTCGAGTCCAAGACCGAGATGTTCGAGACCGGGATCAAGGTCATCGACCTCCTCACCCCCTACGTCCTCGGCGGCAAGATCGGCCTCTTCGGCGGTGCCGGCGTGGGCAAGACGGTGCTGATCCAGGAGATGATCGCCCGGGTCGCGACCAACCACGGTGGTGTGTCCGTCTTCGCCGGGGTCGGTGAGCGCACCCGTGAGGGCAACGACCTGATGGTGGAGATGGAGGAGGCCGGCGTCCTGGGCCAGACCGCGCTCGTCTTCGGCCAGATGGACGAGCCGCCGGGCACGCGCCTGCGGGTCGCCCTGTCCGCCCTGACCATGGCGGAGTACTTCCGCGACGTGCAGAGCCAGGACGTGCTGCTGTTCATCGACAACATCTTCCGCTTCACCCAGGCCGGCTCCGAGGTCTCCACCCTGCTGGGGCGGATGCCCTCCGCGGTGGGCTACCAGCCCACGCTGGCCGACGAGATGGGGGTGCTCCAGGAGCGCATCACCTCGACCCGGGGCCACTCGATCACCTCGATGCAGGCCATCTACGTGCCGGCCGACGACTACACCGACCCCGCGCCGGCCACGACGTTCGCCCACCTCGACGCCACCACCGAGCTGTCCCGCGAGATCGCCTCGCAGGGCATCTACCCCGCGGTGGACCCGCTGACGTCGACCTCGCGGATCCTCGACCCGCAGTACATCGGGCAGGAGCACTACGACTGCGCGATCCGGATCAAGCAGATCCTCCAGCGCAACAAGGAGCTCCAGGACATCATCGCGATCCTCGGCGTCGACGAGCTCTCCGAGGAGGACAAGGTCATCGTCTCGCGGGCGCGCCGCATCCAGCGCTTCCTGTCGCAGAACACCTACGTGGCCAAGCAGTTCACCGGCATCGAGGGCTCGACGGTCACGATCAAGGACACCATCGAGGGGTTCAACAAGATCGCCGACGGCGAGTACGACCACGTGGCCGAGCAGGCCTTCTTCATGTGCGGCGGTCTGGACGACGTCGAGGCGAAGTGGGCCGACATCCAGAAGAACCTCTGATGGCCGAGGCAGCGGAGTTCCTCCAGGTCGAGCTGGTGGCAGCCGACCGCACCGTGTGGTCGGGCCGCGCGAGCATGATCATCGCGCGCACGGTCGAAGGTGACGTGGGCGTGCTGCGTGGGCACGCACCGATGCTCTCGCTGCTGACCGACGCGGTCGTCGAGATCACCGACGACGACGGCAACGTCACCGTGGCCGCCGTCGACGGCGGTTTCCTCTCGGTCGCGGCCGACCGGGTCTCGGTGCTCTCCCAGCACGCCGTGCTGGCCGAGGAGATCAACATCGACGAGGTGCGCTCCGAGCTCGACACGGCGCAGGGTCTCGGGGGGTCCGACGAGGCCGAGCGCCGGATCAGGCGGGCCGAGGCCCGGATCCGCGCCGCCGAGCGGGCCAGCTGACCCACGTCAGCCGCGGCGTCGCGGGCGGCAGACGGCCGCTAGGCTGAGCAGGTCCGCAAGCGGGCGCGGGGGCTGTCCCGCCGTCCTGGGGTGCGTGGAAGGATCGCGGCTGTGGCCTGGTGGCAGTGGCTCATCGACGTTCTGGGCGTCCTGCTGCTCCTGGTGCTCCTCTACGGCCTCGCGCTGGTGCTCCGGCGTCGCTGGATCTCGCGGCGGGGAGGGACCTTCGAGCTCTCCCACCGGTTGCGCAGCGACCACCCCGGCCGCGGCTGGGTCCTGGGGATGGGCCGCTACACCGAGGACTCCCTCGAGTGGTTCCGGGTGTTCTCGCTGGCGCCACGTCCCAAGGCCCGGTGGTGCCGCAGCGAGCTCGGCTACGACGGGCGTCGTGAACCGCTGGGGGCCGAGATGCACTCGCTCTACCCCGACCACCTCGTCATCCACTGCCAGACCCAGGGCCGCGAGGTCGAGCTGGCGATGAGCGGGGCCTCGTTGACGGGCTTCCAGGCCTGGTTGGAGGCGCGGCGCCCCGGCACCGACTGGACCGAGCGGTGACGGCGCTCCGCCCCCGTGCACCAGACGCCGACGTCCTCACCGCCCGCAACGCCGTGGCCGCGGTCTTCGTGGCCAACGGGCTCGTCTTCGCCTCGCTGTTCTCCCGCGTGCCCGACGTGCGCGCCGGCCTCGCCCTGACCAACGGCTCCCTCGGCCTGCTGCTCCTCGCCGCGGCCGCCGGCTCGGTGGTCTCCCTGCCGACCAGCGGCGCCCTGATCGTGCGGCTGGGCGCCGGTGCGGTCGTCCGACTCGGGGTGTGCCTGTGCACGGGCGGGCTGCTGGTGGTCGGCGTCGGGGTCGACGTGAGCGCCTCGGTGCCCGTGGCCACGATCGGTCTGCTGGCCTACGGGGTCGGCGTGGGCATGTGGGACGTCGCCATGAACGCCGAGGGCGCCGAGGTCGAGCGCCGCCTGGAACGGACGGTGATGCCGCGCTTCCATGCCGGCTTCAGCCTCGGGGGGGTCGGGGGTGCCCTGGTGGGCGCCGCGATGATCGCGGCGGGCGTGCCGTTGACGGCGCACCTCGCGACGGTGGTGGTGCCCGCCGGCGTCGTGGCCTGGTTCGCCGCGCGCCCGTTCGGCGGCGCCCCGACCCCCGAGCACCCCGACGACTGGGCCGGGAGCCGCTCGCCGTGGTCGGCCTGGGGCGAGCCGCGCACCCTGGTCGTCGGCCTGATGGTGCTCTGCTTCGCCGTCTGCGAGGGGAGCGCGAACGACTGGCTGTCGCTGGCCCTCATCGACGGCTACGACGTCCCGGCCTGGACGGGCGTGGCCGGCTTCGCGAGCTTCGTGGCGGCGATGACGCTGGGACGGATGCTCGGACCGCCGCTGCTGGACCGCTACGGGCGGGCCCCCACGCTCCTGGTCTGCAGCGCGCTGGCCGCCCTCGGCGTCGTGCTGGTGGTGCTCGGTCAGGTCTGGTGGCTGGTCGTGCCCGGCATCGTGTGCTGGGGCCTCGGGGCCGCACTGGGCTTCCCGGTCGGCATGAGCGTCGCCGCCGACGACCCCCGTCGCGCCGCGGCCCGGCTCAGTGTCGTCTCGACCATCGGCTACGCCGCCTTCCTCGCCGGCCCGCCCCTCCTGGGCGGCCTCGGCGACCGCGTCGGCACCCTCTCCTCGCTCCTGGTAGTCGCCGCCCTCATGGTCCCCGCCGCGGCCACCGTCCTCGCCACCCGCCGCCCCGCGAGCGCGCCACTTCAGCTGTAACGCGGAGTTACTTCGCCTGGTGCGGCGCCGTGGCGCCGCACCAGACGAAGTAACTCCGCGTTACAGCCGGGGGCCCGGCCGCCAGCCTCAGCGGTCGCCGCCGGGGACCCAGAGGACGTCGCCGTCGGCGCGGTTGGCGTGGCGGGCCAGGATGAACAGCAGGTCCGAGAGCCGGTTGAGGTAGGTCAGGGCCAGCGGGTTCATCGTGGCGGCGTGCTCGGCGTGGGCAGCCCAGCCCGAGCGCTCGGCCCGACGCACGACGGTGCGGGCGACGTGGAGGTGGGCCGCGCCGGCGGTGCCGCCGTTGATGATGAACGAGCGCAGGGGGCTCAACGGCTCGTTGTAGTGGTCGCACCAGCTCTCGAGCCGCTCGACGTAGTCGGCCTCGATCCGCAGCGGCGGGAACTCGGGGTCGGCGACCACGGGCGTGCACAGGTCGGCGCCGACGTCGAAGAGGTCGTTCTGGACGTGGTTGAGGACGACCAGCACGTCCGGCTCGAGGCTGCCGGTGGCCACGGCGACGCCGATCTGGGCGTTGGCCTCGTCGACGTCGGCGTAGGCGTGCAGGCGCGGATCGTTCTTGCTGGTCGAGCTCATGTCACCGAGGCGGGTCTGGCCGGCGTCACCGGTGCGGGTGTAGATCCGGGTGAGGTTGACCATGGCGCCAGCCTAGCCAGGACGGCGGTCGGGCACAGTGGCCCCATGTCCTCGACCCGCACCGCGTCAGGCACGACGACCCCGTGGACCGAGCTGCGGTGGCGGCCCGTGCTGCTGGCCCTCCCCGGCCTGCTGCTGGCCGCCGCCGGGCTCTTCCATCCCACCGGGCTGAGCTACGCGACCGCGCAGACCTGGTACGCGCTGCACCTGCCCGGCCTGCTCGTCTTCCCGCTGGTCGGGGTGGCCCTGGCCGACCTCGTCCACGGTCGCCGCGACGCGGTGGCGTGGGTCGTGCGGGTGGCGGCCTTCGTCTACGCCACCTTCTACTCCGCGCTCGACGTGATCAGCGGGATCGCGGCCGGCTTCGTGACGCGTCAGCTCGGGCCGGACGTCCCCCGGCCCGAGGCGGTCAGCCAGCTGTTCCGCATCGGCACGCCGCTGGGCCAGATCGGCTCGATCGCGCTGATGGTCGCCGCGGTCGTGGTGCTCGCCGACCAGCTACGTCGCCACGGGAGCCCAGCCGTGGTCGGTGTGCTGCTGCTCCCGGGTGCGTGGCTGGTGCACACCTCGCACATCTTCAGCCCGCTCGGCGTGCTCGGGATGGTGCTCCTGGGAGTCGGGACCGGTGCCCTGGCAGCGGTCGCCTCGCGCCGCTGAGGTGTGATAGCCCACACGCCCAACCGGTGCCCAGCGGACAGCCCGCGCCCTACGCTGCCGAGATGAGCCAGTCCAGCGATCACGAGAGCGTCGCGCCGGCGCGACCGCCGAAGGACAAGCCGTGGGTGATGCGGACCTACGCCGGGCACTCCACCGCCACCGCCTCGAACACGCTCTACCGCGGCAACCTGGCCAAGGGGCAGACGGGGCTCTCGGTCGCCTTCGACCTCCCGACCCAGACGGGCTACGACCCCGACTCGCCGCTGAGCCGCGGCGAGGTCGGCAAGGTCGGCGTGCCGGTGCCGCACCTGGGCGAGATGCGTCGCCTCTTCGCCGACATCCCGTTGACCGGGATGAACACGTCGATGACGATCAACGCCACCGCGATGTGGCTGCTGGCGATGTACCAGGTCACCGCCGAGGAGCAGAACCCCGACCTCGATCCGTCCCAGGTGGCCCACCAGCTCGCCGGCACCACGCAGAACGACATCATCAAGGAGTACCTCTCGCGGGGAACCTACGTCTTCCCGCCCGAGCACTCGCTGCGCCTGATCGGCGACCTCATCGCCTACACCGTCCACGAGATCCCGAAGTGGAACCCGATCAACATCTGCAGCTACCACCTGCAGGAGGCCGGGGCCACGCCCACCCAGGAGCTCGCCTACGCGCTGTGCACCGCGATCGCCGTCCTGGACCAGGTGCGCGAGGGCGGCCAGGTCTCCGAGGCGGACTTCGGCCGCGTGGTGGGGCGGATCTCCTTCTTCGTCAACGCCGGCGTGCGCTTCGTCGAGGAGATGTGCAAGATGCGGGCCTTCGTCCAGCTCTGGGACGAGATCACCCGTGAGCGGTACGGCGTCGAGGACCCCGCGATGCGGCGCTTCCGCTACGGGGTCCAGGTGAACTCCCTGGGTCTGACCGAGGCGCAGCCGGAGAACAACGTGCAGCGCATCGTGCTGGAGATGCTGGGCGTGACGCTGTCCAAGGCCGCCCGGGCCCGCGCCGTCCAGCTGCCGGCCTGGAACGAGGCGCTCGGCCTGCCGCGACCCTGGGACCAGCAGTGGTCGCTGCGCCTCCAGCAGGTGCTGGCCTTCGAGTCGGACCTGCTCGAGCACGAGGACCTCTTCGAGGGCTCGGTCGTCGTGGAGGCCAAGGTGGCCGAGCTCGTCGCCGGCGCCCGAGACGAGATCGAGCGGGTCCAAGCCATGGGCGGCGCGATCGCAGCTGTCGAGTCGGGCTACATGAAGCAGTCCCTGGTCTCGGCCCACGCCGCGCGGCGTGCGCGCATCGAGAGCGGCGAGGAGAAGGTCGTGGGCGTCAACATCTACGAGACCACCGAGGTCTCCCCGCTGACGGCCGACCTCGACGGTGCCATCCAGGCCGCCGACCCCGAGGCCGAGCAGGCCGCCCTCGACAGCGTCGCGGACTGGAAGGCTCAGCGCGACCAGGCGGCGGTCGCCGAGGCGCTAGCCCAGCTGGCCGCCGACGCGAAGACCGAGACGAACCTGATGCCCGCGACGCTCGCGGCGGTCCGCGCGGGGGCGACCACGGGGGAGTGGGCCGGGACCCTGCGGGAGGTCTTCGGCGAGTTCCGGGCGCCGACGGGCGTCGGGGGCGCCGTCGGCACCGCCCAGGCCGGGGTCGAGCTGACCGCCGTCCGTCGTCGGGTCGAGCAGACCGGTGCCGAGCTGGGCACCCGCCTGCGGCTGCTGGTCGGCAAGCCGGGTCTGGACGGTCACTCCAACGGCGCCGAGCAGATCGCGGTCCGGGCGCGCGACGCCGGCTTCGAGGTCGTCTACCAGGGGATCCGCCTCACCCCCGAGCAGATCGTCGCCGCCGCCGTGGCCGAGGACGTCCACTGCGTCGGGCTCTCGATCCTCTCGGGCTCCCACATGGAGCTCGTGCCCGCTGTCCTGGCCGGTCTGGAGCAGGCCGGCCTCGCGGACGTCCCGGTCGTCGTCGGGGGGATCATCCCCGACTCCGACGCCCGCCGGCTGCGGGAGGCCGGCGTGGCCGCGGTCTACACGCCGAAGGACTTCGGCATGACCGCGATCATGGACGGCATCGTCTCGGTGATCCGCCACGCCCGCGGTCTGGACGACTGACCGGAGCCTGAGCGTCAAGATGAGGTAAGGCTTACCTCATCTCGTGGTAGCGTCCAGGCATGGGCAAGAAGGCCAAGCTCCCCAAGAGCACCTGCTGCGTGTCGAAGTCCAAGTGCGGGCGCTGTCCGTTGCGCATGCTCAAGGAGGGCACACTGCCCCCCGGCTACACGGTGAAGAAGCGCTCGTTGGTGCGCCTCGACGACCTCGAGCCCCGCCGGGCCGAGAAGGCCGGCAAGGCCGGGAAGAAGAAGGGCAAGAAGTCCGGCGGCAAGTCGGGCAAGAAGTCCCGCAAGCTCGACGTGGCCGCCTGAGGGAGTGGTCGCTACGGCCCCCGGCGTCCCGGCGTGGCCTGCTCGACCCCGTCTGCGAGCATGACCCCCGTCGGCCCCCTGAGAGGACTGGATCCATGACTGCTGCCCGCATGGTCGCTGAGCTCAACGCCCAGATCGCCCACGAGTTCGCCGCGCACCAGCAGTACCTCGCGGTCGCCGTCCACTACGACGCACTGACCATGCCGCAGACGGCCGGCTTCTTCTACCGCCAGGCCCTCGAGGAGCGCGAGCACGCGTTGATGATGGTGCGCTACCTCATCGACACCGACGCCGAGGTCACGATGCCGGGCGTCGCGACCCCGGTCCCGTCCTTCGAGGACGTCGTCAGCCCGGTGCGCCTCGCGCTCGAGCAGGAGCGTCGCGTGACCGAGCAGGTCTTCGGCCTGGTCCGCTCGGCGCGGGAGGAGGGCGACATCGCCACCGAGCAGTTCCTCCAGTGGTTCGTCAAGGAGCAGGTCGAGGAGGTCGCCACGATGAACGACCTGCTCGCCGTCGTCGAGCGGAACCGGGAGCGGCTCCAGGACGTCGAGGACTTCGTGGCGCGCGAGCACGGTGGGGGCGGGGGAGAGGACGCCGCAGCCCCGCCGGTCGCCGGCGCCTGACCTGCGGCCGACCCTCCCGGATCCGGGCTGGCTCAGCCGACGTGCGAGTCGAGCCAGCGCACCACGTCCGCGCGGACGGCGGCGGCTGAGCGACCCAGCGGCAGGGCGCTGCCCCCGCGGTAGCGCCGCAGCGTCGTGCTGGGCGCGGCGTCGTAGCGACCGCGCTGCGAGCCGGCGGCGCCGGCGGTGAGCCGGGTGTCCTGGCGTCCGTAGAGGAGCAGCACCGGAGCCTCGATCTCGTCGTTGCCCTGCTGGGCGGTGTACACCGCACTGTCGAGGCTCGCGACGTCGCCGCAGGGGACACCGTTGCGCTGGGTGGTCACGGCGCGCCGCACCGACGGCGTCGCGCCTCCGAGCAGCAGGCGCTGGAAGGCCTTCGGCCCGACGCCGTAGGAGGCCCGCCCCCCGGTCCCGCCCAGGCACTGCCGCTGCTCACGCCGCGACTCCTGCTGGTCGCGCTCGGAGCGGCCCGAGTCGGCCCACGACATCAGCACCAGGCCGTCGACGTCGTCGAAGGTCGCCGCCTCGATCTCGGCGATGAGTGCGCCCTGGCCGTGCCCGTGCAGCGTCACGAAGGAGGCCGCCGGGGTCGACTTGCGGTCGCGGGTGAAGTGGTAGGTCCCGGAGCGCAGCTTCTGGACCACCTGGTGGACGATCTGGGCCTGGGCCCCCAGGCAGGTGGCGTCGCCGTCGCGCAGCGGGCTCCCGTCGTAGCCGAGCCGGTCGAGGACCAGGCTCAGCTGGCCCCGGGCACCCAGGCGGGAGGCGTAGTCCACCCGGCCGCCGTCGGTCGCGACCTCCCAGAACGAGCCGCCCGGTGCCGGCATCGTGGACCAGCAGGTTGACCCCGGTGCTGCCGGCCCGACCGTAGACCGCGCCGCGCGGTCCGACCAGACGAGCGCGCAGGCGGTAGGTCTGGTCGTCGGCGCGGCACGGGACGGCGGTGGCGTTGGTGTTGCGGACCTGCATCGCCACCACCCGCGAGATCACCCGGTCGTCACCGTCGCGGGCCGGCCCGGCGGAGCCGGGGCGCGCGACCGCGGCAGAGGCAGGCATCAGCGCGACGATCAGGCCGAGGAGGAGGACGACGACGCCGGGGCCGAGGTGGACGATCGAGCGGGAGGGTCTGGACATGTGTTGAACATTATTCAACAAGCCGTCGAGATGCCCAACCTCGGCGCGTGTGACGTTGGGTACCTCCTCAGCCGGGAGGGCGCGAGGTGGCCGTCGACTGCGGGCAGAACGCCTCGCGCGGCGAGCCCGTGTGCAGCTCCTCCGGCAGCGCGACCTCGACGACGTCGGCGAACAGGCCGAGCTGCTCGACGAGGACCCCGACCGAGGGGACGAACGAGCCGGCGCGCGAGGAGAGCGACTCGCACCCGCTCATGCCCAGGGACAGGGTCACCTGCTCGCTGGCCCCCGGCCCCACGGTGGTCGCGGTGAGGCCGGCCAGGTCGAAGAGGCGGGGGTCGTCCTGGTCCGGGGCGAGACCGACCACGCGCACCGGGAGCCGACCCTCGTTGTGCAGCGTGAAGGTGTACCGCAGGGTGCCCTGGTCGGCGTAGCGCACCTGGCGGATGGTGCGCTCGGCCACCGTGAACACCGCGCTGGCCTCGGTCCCCTCGACGGCGGTCGGACCGCTGGCCATCCAGCGGGGGTGCGCCGGCGGCGACGACCGCGCCGGCCGCGACGCCCGTCCCCAGCAACAGGAGCGTCAGCGCACCGACGAGGACGGTACCGCTTACGCCCCACGGAGCCGACGGCGCCGTCCCAGGCCGGCGACCACCACGACGCTGCCGGCCAGCGACAGCAGCGTCGAGGCGCCGGAGCCGCCGGAGCCACCCGCGTCAGCACGGGGAGCCTGACCGGCGACGTCCGCGGGGTCGACCGTGGCGCCCGCGGCGTCGCTGCTGCCGGGCCGGCTCGGCGAGTCGAACCAGTCGCACTCCGGCGGGTGGCGCAGGTCCGGGTCGTTGCGGTCGTACTGGCTGCAGGAGAGGAAGCCGGCATCCTTGACCGGTGCGCCCGGGGTGAACACCGATCCCCCCAGCGCGCACGATGCTGGGAGGACGAAGTTCGTGGTCGCCTCGCCGTAGGAGGAGGTGTTGTCGCCCCAGCAGTTGCCCTCGCCCTCGTCGTCCCACCAGTGGTCGAGCCCGTTGGGTCGTTCGGTGCCGTCGGGACGGATGCCCATCTGGTTGTGGACGGTGTGGTTGTGGTTCGAGGTGTCGTAGAGCTTCGCGGGGTCCATCTCGTCGCGCAGGGGAGCGGGGACCCAGAACTGCATGGTGCCGTAGCGCCAGTTGTCGTAGATCTTGTTGTGGTCGGTCGAGTTGAAGTTGCCGCCGGCGATCAGCACGCCGGTGCCGACCGGCGTCGGCACCACCGGGCAGACCGTGCCCTCGAGGTAGCCACGCTCGGCCATCGGCTTGTCGCAGACGCCCTGGTCGACGTACCGGGTGTAGAAGTTCTCGTTGTTGGCGTAGATCTTGTTGCGGCTCCACCGGGCGTGGTCCTGGGGGAGGCCGGGATGGCCCGGGAAGAGCGAGTCGGTCGCGATCCCGGTGGCGTTGTCGTAGAAGCGGTTGTGGTGGGCGTAGATGCTGTTCCCGGCCGTGCCGGAGTAGCCGAGCGTGTTGTGGTGGCTGCGGTTGTGGCGGATCTCGATGGCGTACCGGATCGGCTCGAACTCGGGGTTGTCCGCGTTGAGGTCGGAGCCCGAGCCGGGGTAGATCCCGGAGTCGCCGTTGTAGTAGTCGTTGGTCCGCTGGATCAGTCCGTGGTCGCTGGCGAAGGCGAGGATGCCGTACTCGTCGTTGCCGCGGGCCACGAGCCGGTCCAGGACGAAGCCGTCGGTCTCGAGGACGTAGACGGCGTTGAACTCGGCCTGCTGCACCGTCATGCCGCGCACCAGCGCGCCGCCCATCCGGTCGAGCCGAATGCCGTTGAGCTTGGAGAAGCGGTTGTCGATGAGCACGTCGGAGGGCTTGGTGCCGGTGCCCACGAGCTGGGTGCCGCAGAAGCGACTGTCGCAGGCGATCGAGTCGTTGCGCGGGGTCCGGTCACCGAACAGCGCGATCAGGTTGAGGTTGTGCGCGCAGCGGCGCTGGTCGGCGTAGGAGAGCGCGATCGGGTCGCTGTCCTGTCCGTCGTCGGGTCCGGTCGCGTCGCCGGGGGAGGACAGGCTCCCGATGTACTCCGAGGACAGCAGCGGGTCGTCGGACTCGGTCTCCAGGTTCGAGCAGTACGACGAGCGCTTCAGCGTTGCCCAGCGCCGCTCGGGGTAGGTCCCGGGCAGGACGTAGACCGAGGTCCGCGGCGCCCGGATCGTGTTCACGGCGTCCTGGATCGAGCGGAACGAGCACTCCTGGAGCAGCCGCAGGTTGCGCTGCCGGGCCGGGCCGGGCGGCAGGTGCCGCACGAGCCTGGCCGAGTCAGCGGTGCACACGACCCGGTCACGCGGGTTGTCCCAGCCCAGGAAGTCGGGGACCTCGCCCGAGCCGTCGGGGAAGACCGCAGGACGCTCCTCGTGCGCCGAGGCCGGTGACGCCGCCAGGACGGCCGGGAAGACGAGCGCCGCGACCGCGGCGAGCAGGGCCCAGGCCAGGGGGCGTGGGGAGTGGGTACGGAGCGCCGGTGCAGCCATGAGGTGCCTCCTGAGGCGTGGTCGCGCGGGCCCCCGCGTCGATGGGGGAACGATGGTGGGGCGAGCCAGGGATGCGCAATACCCCCGGGGCTGTCCGGGCTGGGACACTCGGGGCTGTGAGGCTGATCGTGGTGGGTGCGGGCGTCGTCGGCCTGACCTGCGCCGTGCGACTCCTCGAGGCCGGTCACCGCGTCGACGTGCTCGCGCGGGACCTGCCGCGCGAGACGACGTCGGTGGTCGCGGCGGCGATCTGGTACCCCTACCGGGCGTGGCCGCGGGAGCGGGTCGGCGCCTGGTCGGCGCGCACCCTCGACGTGCTGCGCGAGCTGGCAGCACACCAGGTTCCCGGCGTCCGCCTGGTGCCCGGCACCGAGGTGCTGGCCCGGGCGCACCCTGAGGACCCCTGGTGGTCCGCCGGCGGGCCCCGGCTGACGCGGCTGGCCGACCCACCGCCGGGCTACCTCGACGGGTGGCGCTTCACGGCGCCGGTGGTGGAGATGCCCGTCTACCTCACCTGGTTGCACGAGCGGGTCGTCGCGCTCGGCGGCACGCTGACCCGAGTGAGCCTCGGCGCCCTGCCCGCGCCGCCGGAGGGCGCGATGGTCGTCGACTGCGCGGGTCTCGGCGCGCGCCTGCTGGCCGGGGACACCACAGTGGTGCCGGTGCGCGGCCAGGTGGTGCGCCTGGAGCAGTGGGGACTGCGGGAGTGGTGGCTCGACGGGGACGGGCCGACCTACGTCGTGCCGCGCGAGCACGACGTGGTGGTCGGTGGCACCGCCGAGGAGGGCGAGTGGAGCCGGACACCGTCGCGCCGGACCGCGGCGGACATCCTCGGGCGTGCGTCGCGCCTGGTGCCCGAGGTGACCGGGGCGCGCGTGCTCCAGCACGCGGTCGGACTGCGACCGGCCCGTCCCGCGGTCCGCGTCGAGCGCCTCGGCCGGGTCGTGCACTGCTACGGGCACGGAGGTGCCGGCGTGACGCTCAGCTGGGGCTGCGCCGAGGAGGTGGTGTCGTTGGTGGAGGCCGGTCGAGCCGGTGCGCACGGCGACCCGCCCTCGCGGTGAGCCGTCGACGCCTGGAGGTGGCTAGGTGGGCAGAGCGATCACGTCGACGACCGCGTCGAGGTCCAGGGGCCCGTAGACGTGCGGGAAGGTCTCCTCGCTGCCCGCCGCGGCCTCCTCCACGACCGGGGAGGTCAGCAGGTCGGGATCGATCACCAGCAGGAGCAGCGGCTCGGTGACGTCGGCGTAGAACCGTTCGCGCACCCCGCGCCACTGGTCGTCGCGGCTGGCGTGGACGAACCCCACCTCGGCCACCGTGCGGCCGCGGGTGGAGGTCGTGTACCGGCCCTCGGCCTGCGCCCGCGCCCAGTCGGCGGCCGTCGTGAGGTGGAAGATCACCGGCACCGCCTAGAAGAGGCGAGTCGTGGGGTCGTCGAGCCCGCGCAGGGCGTCGTAGTCGACCACGGCGCAGGCGATGCCGCGGTCGGTGGCCAGCACGCGGGCCTGGGGTCGGATCTCCTGGGCGGCGAAGATGCCCCGTACCGGGGCCAGCAGGGGATCGCGGTTGAGCAGCTCGAGGTAGCGGGTGAGCTGCTCGACGCCGTCGATGTCTCCGCGTCGCTTGATCTCGACCGCGACCGACGAGCCGGCCGCGTCGCGGCACATCAGGTCGACCGGACCGATCGCGGTCGGGTACTCGCGACGTACCAGGGTCAGGCCCTCCGCCAGGGAGTGCGGGTGGTCGGCGAGCAGCTCCTGGAGGTGCTTCTCGACCCCGTCCTTGCGCAGACCGGGGTCGACGCCGAGGTCGTGGCGTGAGTCGTGGTGGACCTCGAGCAGGAGGATGCGCAGGGTGTCGTCGGTCTTGGGGCTGCTCACCGTCCACTCCACGACGCCGTCCGGCGTGGTCGACTCGCGCACCGTGCACGGCGGCGACATCCAGTTCAGCGGCTTGTAGGACCCGCCGTCGGCGTGGACGAGCACCGAGCCGTCGGCCTTGACCATCAGCACGCGGGTCGCCGGGGGCAGGTGGGCCGTCAGCCGACCGGCGTAGTCCACCTGACAGGTCGCGACCACGAGTCTCACGGTGGGCCAACCTACGCGAGTGTTGCGGCGTCCCGCGCGTCAGGCGAGCCTGGGCCGGTGAGCCAGCCCGTCGGACCGCCCGCCCGCCCCTTCCGGGTGCGGCCAACCTCCGTGCGCGTCGCACGACCCCGGGACCTGCGCTTCCTCGCACCGCTGGAGGAGGCGGCCGACGTCCGCTTCTCGACCCTGCTGGGCAGGACCGGGTGGGGCCGGGCGCCCCGGGGCGGCGACCGCGACCAGGTCCCGGGGGTCCTGCTCGTCACCGGCGACCCGCCCGTCGGCTTCGTGCACGTCGTCCTCCTCGACGACACGACCGGACGGCACGCGCACCTCGAGCAGCTCTCGGTGCACCCCGACCGTGCTCGCCGCGGACTCGGGACGGCGCTGGTCGGGGCCGCCGAGCAGGAGGTCCGACGGGACGGCTTCAGCGGGTTGAGCCTGTGCACCTTCCGCGACGTCGCCTGGAACGGCCCCTTCTACCGACGGCTGGGCTACCGGCCGATCGAGCCGTCGCACAGCCTGCCGCCATACCTCGCGCAGCTGCGAGAGCGGGAGCGACAGCGCGGTCTGGATCGTCTCGGCACGCGCGAGGTGCTG
Organism: uncultured Actinomycetota bacterium; assembly: GCA_963822495.1. Lineage (GTDB taxonomy): Bacteria > Actinomycetota > Actinomycetes > Propionibacteriales > Nocardioidaceae > Nocardioides. Next base: position 146,691 of record CAWGHQ010000014.1, read on the forward strand.
CTCAAGCAGCTGTGCTGACGGCGTCCGGGCCCGCCTGTGCGGGTGGGACCGGGACGGGGCCGCGCGGGTGCCGGGTGCCATGATGCGGGTCATGACGACCTCCGCCGAGACCGCGCCGCGAACGACCCGCACCTTCTCCACCGTGGGGGTCGTGGGCCTGGGCACGATGGGTGCCGGCATCGTGGAGGTCTTCGCTCGCCAGGGGTACGCAGTGGTCGGCGTCGAGGTCAACGACGAGGGCGTGCGGCGCGGCCGGCAGTACCTCGAGCACTCCACGGCACGGGCGGTCAGCCGGGGGAAGATGACCGACGCCGAGCGCGAGGAGCTGCTGGGCCGGGTCACCTATGCCACCTCGATGGGCGACCTGGCCGAGGCCGACCTGGTCGTCGAGGCAGCGGTGGAGTCGCTCGAGGTGAAGAAGACGATCTTCCGCGAGCTCGACTCGGTGGTCTCGCCGCACGCCGTGCTGGCGACCAACACCTCCTCGCTCCCGGTCACCGAGATCAGCACGGCCAACGCCCACCCCGGCCGGGTCGTGGGCATCCACTTCTTCAACCCGGCGCCGGTCCAGGCCTTCGTCGAGGTGGTGCGCACGGTCGTGACCGAGCCCGCCGTCCTCGAGGACGTCACGACCCTCGTGCGCTCGCTGGGCAAGAACCCCGTGGTGTGTGGGGACAAGGCAGGCTTCATCGCCAACACGCTGCTCTTCGGCTACCTCAACCACGCGGTGTCGATGTTCGAGGCCCGCTACGCCTCGCGCGAGGACATCGACGCCGCCATGCGGTTCGGGTGCGGCTACCCGATGGGCCCACTGGCGCTGGTCGACCTGATCGGCCTCGACACGACCTACGAGATCCTCGAGACGATGTACCGGCAAGGGCGCGACCGCCTCCACGCGCCCGCCCCGATCCTCAAGCAGATGGTCACCGCCGGGCTCCTGGGCCGCAAGACCGGCCGGGGCTTCTACACCTACCAGGGGCCGGACAGTCCCGTCGTCGTCGACGACGACCGCACCCCGTCCACGGACGACGCCCCCACGATGCGCCACGACATCGCTCGGGTCGGTGTCGTCGGCACCGGCACCATGGCCGCCGGCATCGTCCAGGTCTTCGCCCGTGCCGGGTACGAGGTCGTCTACGTGGGCCGCAGCCAGGACAAGGTCGACGGGGTGCGCACCACGATCGCCAAGAGCTACGACAAGCTCGTCCAGCGCGGCCGGGCCACCGAGGACGAGAAGGCCGAGGTGCTCGCCCGACTGCACGGCTCGACGTCGCTGGACGACCTCGCCGACGTCGACCTCGCCGTCGAGGCGATCGCGGAGGACCTGGCGATCAAGACCACGCTCTTCGAGAACCTCGACGAGATCTGCCGGCGAGGCAACGGGGGCCGGGGCGCGATCCTGGCCACCACGACGTCCTCGCTCCCGATCATCTCCTGCGCGCGCGCCACCTCGCGGCCCCAGGACGTGGTGGGCCTGCACTTCTTCAACCCGGCGCCGGTGATGAAGCTGGTCGAGGTCGTCTCGACCGTGGCCACCTCCGCGGAGGTCACGGAGACGGCCCAGGCGCTGGTCGGCCGGATCGGGAAGGTGGCGGTCTCCTGCTCGGACCGTGCCGGCTTCATCGTCAACGCGCTGCTGTTCCCCTACCTCAACGACGCCGTCAAGATGCTGCAGGCCCACTACGCCAGCGCCGACGACATCGACACTGCGATGAAGCAGGGCTGCGCCCTGCCGATGGGTCCCTTCGAGCTGCTCGACGTGGTCGGCAACGACGTGTCGCTGGCCATCCAGCGTGAGCTCTACCTGGAGTTCCGGGAGCCCGGGTTCGCACCGGCGCCGCTGCTCGAGCAGCTGGTCACCGCGGGCTACCTGGGTCGGAAGACCACGCGCGGCTTCCGGGACTACTCCCAGCGCTGAGGTCCGTACATGGCGGTGAGCTCGCGCCAGTAGTCCCGGGTCAGGGTGGCGTTCTTGGCGGGCCCCATCCGCAGCGAGCGCGGCAGCGGCATGAGGCAGTCCGAGCCCCGGCAGTCGCGGTAGCGGCGCCACTGCCGGGTGAGCGTCCGCTCGAGGCGAGCGTGACCGCGGGTGCCGTAGATGTTCTCCAGCTGTGCCGGGTCGTGGCGCAGGTCGTAGAGCTCGGCCTCGCCGTTGGCGTAGAGGGAGAAGGAGTACCGCGGCGTCCGCAGGCCGATCGAGGTCCGGGGGTCGTCCGGGTCGAACAGGGCCCGCGCCCGCCGGCGCTCGGTGGCGCTCGGGGGCTCGACGTCCAGCAGCGGAGCCGGCGCGGCCTCGACCGGCGGGGTGGCTGGGTCGCCGTCGGGATTGTCGGGCGGGTCCGGGACGATCGTCACCAGGCTGTGGGTCGCTTCGGTGACCACCGGGGTCGACCAGCCCACGTCGCCGCGGCGCAGCGTGCGCCACCGGCTGGCGCCGTCGATCGTCAAGGACGGCTCTGCGCCGGCGATGTCGATCAGGGTGGCGTTCAGGTCGACGGTGCTGATCGGGTCGTACCGCGACTCGCCGGTGCGCAGCCCGGGGCCGGTGACGAGCAGCGGAACGCGCAGCGACGGCTCGTGCGCGCGCACCTTGCCGGTGCGTTGGCGGTGCTCGCCGAGGAAGTAGCCGTTGTCGGAGGTGAAGACCAGGATCGTGTCGCCCCACTCGTCGGCGCGCTTGAGCGCGCGCACGGTCTGGCCCACCTCCCTGTCGACCACCGCGATCGCCTCGGCACGCTGTCGGGTCACCAGCGTCATCGCCGACAGCTCCTCCGGGCTCGGCTCGGGCAGAGCGGAGAAGAAGGACGGCTTGTCGCTGACGTCCTCCTCCGCGGGACCGCCGTCGGCCGGCATCCCCGAGGCACGGAGCACCTCGTCGTCGAAGCGGCCCTTGACCCACTCCGGCCGCGCCGGGGTCCCGAAGTCGTCGTTGACCCCGTCGACGTCGGACTCGGTGTCGGGGTCGTCCGGCTCGGTCGGTCCGCCGTGGTGCGGCGCGACGTAGCTGGCGAAGAGCAGGAAGGGGGCCCCTGCGGCGTGGTAGCGCTCGATCATGGCGCGCGAGATGTCGCCCACGACCCCCGTCTGGTAGGTGCCGTCGTAGCGCTGGTCGACGTCTCCGTTGACGTTGTAGGAGGTGCTGAAGTACTGGTAGGGCCCGCCGACCACCTCGTCGCGGCCGGGCTCCCCAGGCCCGGGACGTTGCAGGGCGCCAGCCCAGTCGGTCCAGCCGGCCGGCACGTAGCGGTAGGACGGACCGCCGGTGACCTGGGAGGACATGGCGCCGTAGCCGTTGAGGTACTTGCCCACGAAGCCGGTGTTGTAGCCGGCGCTCCGCACCGCCGTGGCCAGGGTGCGTGAGTCGTCGAACGCGGCGAACCCGTAGGGGGCCTTGTGCCAGTAGACCCCGTGGTGGTGTGCGTACTGGCCGGAGAGGAACGACGCCCGGGCCGGGCAGCACAGCGGGTAGGGGCTGAAGGAGTTCTCGAACCGGACGCCGTGGCGGTCGAGGACCCGTGAGGTGCGGGGCGCGAAGCGCAGGTCGTCGACGCGCATGTCGTCGGCCATCACGACGACGATGTTGGGTCGTTCGCTCGGTGCCTCCAGCAGCGGCAGGCTCGGCGCCCCGAGCACGTCGTCGGCGACGCCGGTCGCGCGTGCGACCAGCGGGCGGGGCGGGGTCGGGGGTGCAGGCGACGGAGCCGCCGCCGCGGTGGTGGCGGTGAGAAGAGCGGCCAGCACCAGGGTGCGCCAAGTTGACGGATGGGGCATGTGCGGTCCAACGGACTAGGGAGACGGCCTCCGGTCATGCTAGGTCACCGGCCCTGGGCCCGTGCAGAGGTGAGCGGGCGGCGGCGGGCGGCTCGCGGGGTCTCAGGGCGGCCGGCAACAGCGCGTCCTGCGACACCTCAAGCTCCGTGGCTTTCTCGGCGGTCGAGCTCGAGACCGTAGGATCGGAGCATGGAGCTGGTCGTGTTCGCGCTGATCCTGCTGGCCGCAGTCGGACTCGTCGTGCAGGTCTCGCGCACGAGCAAGGTCCGCGCTGCCGAGCGGCGCACCGCGGAACTGGCCCCGGTGCGCAAGCTCGTCGAGGAGGACGTGACCGCGCTCGGCGTCGAGCTGCAGGACCTCGACCTCGACGTGGCCGGGCACGCTCTGGACGCCGGCGCCCACGCCGACTATCAGCGGGCGCTCGATGCCTACGAGGCCGCCAAGGCCGCGGCTGATGTGCTGAGCGAGGCCGACCAGGTCAAGCACGTGACACAGATCCTCGAGGACGGCCGCTACGCGATGGCCTGCGTGCGGGCCCGCGTCGAGCAGCGGGCGCTTCCGACCCGACGTCCGCCGTGCTTCTTCGACCCGCGCCACGGACCATCCGTGGCCGACGTCGCCTGGACCCCGCCCGACGGGGCCCAGCGCGACGTCCCGGCCTGCGCGCTGGACGCGGAGCGGGTGCGCGCCGGCGCCGAGCCCGACACCCGCCAGGTCATGGTCGGCACCCGGCGGGTGCCCTACTACCAGGGCGGGCGCGCCTACCAGCCGTACGCAGCGGGCTACTTCGGCGGGTTCGGGCCGACGCAGTGGATGTTCATGGGGATGATGTTCTCGGGCGGGTTCGACGGCCTCGGCGAGGGCCTGGGCGCGATCGGCGAGGGCGTCGGCGACATGTTCGGTGGGATCGGCGAGGGACTTGGCGACATGTTCGACGGTTCTAGCTGTCCTCGCGGTCGCTCAGGTTCGGCGGCGAGTACGGTCAGCAGGTGAGTGACCTCAGCCTTCGCCTGCGCGCGCCAGTGGTGAGCCTGGCGGCGCTGCTCTGCCTCGGTCTCATGGGCTTCGGGGCGGGACTGCAGACCTCCGGCGCCGAAGCGGCGGAGCCGCTGCCTGTCCCGACCGGGACCGACCTCGACTACCAGCTCGGCGGGGCCGCAGCGGTGCCCGAACGTGTCGGCATCGTGGTGCGCGACCGCACCGCGTCACCGACGCGGCCCGCGGACGGCATCTACGACGTGTGCTACGTCAACGGCTACCAGACCCAGCCCGACGCCAAGCGCTTCTGGCGCGCGCACTGGGACCTGGTGCTGAAGCGAGACGGGCGGCCGGTCGTCGACTCGGCCTGGGGGGAGTGGCTGCTCGACCTGCGCACCCGACGGCAGCGCCGCGACCTTGCGCACATCGTCGGGCGTTGGACGCAGGGTTGCGCCGATGACGGCTTCGACGCGGTGGAGTTCGACAACCTCGACTCCTTCACCCGCAGCCGCGGTCTGCTCGAGCGCGACGACGCCCTGGCCTACGCCGACCTGCTGCTGGACGGCGCGCACGACGCGGGCCTGGCCGCTGGGCAGAAGAACCTCGCCGGCTGGGACGGGAGCCGCCTCGGTTACGACTTCGTCGTGGCCGAGGAGTGCGGGCGGTACCACGAGTGCGGCTCCTACACCGAGCACTACGGGTCCGCGGTGCTCTCCATCGAGTACCGCCGCCAGGACTTCGACTGGACCTGCAGCCGATTCGGCGACGAGCTGCCCGTGGTGCTGCGCAACCGCGACCTCACCCCCGGCGGCGTCCACCGCTGGTGCTGAGCCCTGCTAGTCGCCGGTCTCCGAGCGGCGGGCGCGGTAGGCCGCGACGGCGTTGCGGTTGCCGCAGGTCGTCGAGCAGAACCGGCGCGAGCGGTTGCGCGACAGGTCGAGGACGATGCCCTGGCAGTCCGCGTCGGCGCACACGTCGAGCCGCGTCATCTCGTCGGCGCGGACGAGGTCGACCATGGCCATCGCGGTCTCCGCCAGGATCCGGGTGACCAGCGGGGCGTCGTCGTCGACACAGTGAAGGTGCCAGTCGTAGCCGTCGTGGCGTACCAGCTGGGGGAGGGCCCGGGTCTCGGCGAGCATCGTGTTGACCAGCGCGACGACCTCGTCGCCGTCGGCCACCAGCAGCGCGCGCAGGCGGGGTCGCAACGCACGGACCGCCGCCAGCTCGGCCTCGTCGGCGTCGTGACGTCCGGTGTAGCCGAGCTCCTCGAACAGGGTCGCGAGGTCCTCGACGCTCTCGAGACCGTCCGGGTCCTCCGCGGTGTTCGCCAGCTGCACCGCGGCTTGCAGCGACACCTCGGTGTCATGGGCGAAGGGCATGTTGACAGGTTACCAAACCGGCCCGTACTGTCATCTGTCATGACCACGTTGACTCATGACGCATCGCGGGGGGTGCGTCCTCCAGGCGACAGCGCCACCCGGACCGGGCTCGTCCTCGCTCTCGTCTCGGCCCTCGCCTTCGGGCTGGCCGGCGCGCTGGGTCGTGGCCTGCTCGAGGCCGGCTGGAGCCCGGGCGCGGTCACGCTGGTGCGGGTGGGCCTCGGCGCTGCCCTCGTGCTCCCGCTGGGTTTGCGGGCGCTGCGCGGTCGCTGGCACCTCCTCCGGGCCAACGCGGCAGCCGTCCTCGCCTACGGCGGCCTGGCCGTCGCCGGCGCACAGTTCTGCTACTTCTCCGCCGTGCAGCACATGCAGGTCGCGCCGGCGCTGCTCATCGAGTACACCGCCCCGGCCACCGTGGTCGGCTGGTTGTGGGTGCGCCACGGCCAGCGCCCGTCGCGGGTGACGGTGGCCGGCGCCGGCCTGGCCGCGCTGGGGCTCGTGCTGGTGCTCGACCTGCTATCCGGCGCCGACGTCAGTCTCGTCGGCGCCCTCTGGGCACTCGGGGCGATGATCGGCCTCTCGACCTACTTCGTGCTCTCTGCGGCCGACGACACCGGCCTGCCGCCGCTCGGGCTGGCCGCGGGCGGCCTGGTCGTCGGTTCCGTGCTGCTCGGCCTGCTGGCACTCGTCGGACTGCTGCCGATGCGGACCAGCACCAGCGACGCACAGTACGACGGACTGTCCGTGGCCTGGTGGGTGCCGCTGGTGGCGCTCGGCCTGGTCAGCGCGGCGGTCGCCTACGTCACCGGCATCGAGGCCAGCCGCCGGCTCGGCTCCCGCCTGGCCTCCTTCGTCGGCCTCACCGAGGTCCTCGCCGCGGTGCTGGCAGCCTGGCTGCTGCTCGCGGAGCTGCCGGGACTGCCGCAGCTGGTCGGTGGCGTGCTCGTGCTGGCCGGCGTGGTGGCCGTCAAGGCCGGCGAGCGCCGGGTTGCCGACGTCGTCGACCGGCCGGAGCCCACCCCGGCGTGAGCCGCTAGCGCGCGTCCTGGCGTCGCTGGAAGACCTCCCGGATGATCAGCAGCACCGCAGCCGCGGTCGGGATGGCCAGCAGTGCGCCGACCACGCCGAGCAGCGCGGCGCCGATGAGGGCTGCGATCACGGTCACCGCGCCCGGGATGTCGACCGAGCGGGACATCACCCGCGGGTAGAACACGTAGTTCTCGACCTGCTGGTAGATCAGGTAGAAGACCAGGCAGGCGAGCCCGGTGTGCGAGTCGGTGGCGAAGCCGATCGCGGTGACCAGCACCGCGGCGATGGTGGCGCCGATCATCGGGATCACGTCGAGCAGGGCGACCACGAAGGCCAGCGCCACCGCGTACTCGCCGAGCCCGATCACGAAGAGGAAGACCAGCGACGTCGCCCCAGCGAGGAGGGCGATCACGAACGCTCCCGAGACGTAGCTGCCGACGCTCTCCACCACCCGGTCTCCGAGTCGCGTGACCCGGTCGCGGCGCGAGGCCGGCGCGAGGTGGTAGAGGGCCCGCTTGGTCTTCTCCACCGACGAGAGGAAGTAGAGGGTCAGCACGACCACAACGAAGACGTTGACCAGCGTCGAGAGCACCTTCAGGCCGAGCCCGAGGACACCGCCGAAGAGGCCGCCGAGGAAGTCGCCGTTGGCGATGTAGTCCTGGAGTCGGCCGATGACGTCGTAGTCGTCGTCGAACTGCTGGATGCGTGGGTTGCCCTCGAGCTGGTCGAGCCAGTCCGGCGCATTGGCGCTGAGGGCGGCGACCTGGTCGGCGATCACCGGGATGATCGCCACCACGAAGAGGAACAACGTGACCAGCACGCCCGTGATGACGCTCAGCAGGGCGAAGCCGCGCCGCATCCCGAGCCGCTCCAGGGCCGTCACCAAGGGGTTCAGGCCCGCGGCCAGGAACATCGAGACCACGATCAGCACGAGTACCGAGCCGATCGCCACCAGGGCCTGCGCCAGCAGGTAGGCCGACAACAGGCCCAGCCCGCCGACGAACCCCACGTAGTAGGGGGAGTGGGGTGAGATCGGGTCGCCGGGGACCCCGAGGTCGTCACCCTCGGCGAGCACCCCGGCCGCCTGCAGCTGCTGGGCGGCGACCTCGGCCTCCTCGGCCGACTCCTCCGCCTGCTGTGCAGCGTCCTCGGCCCGACCGGCGGACGCCTCGGCCCGCTCGGCCACGTCTCGCGTCAGCCCCGACGCGGACTCCTCCCCGTCGGGCGGGCCGGAGCTCACGCGCCGGACTTCGGGGTCGTCCTCCCGGTCGGGGTCTCCTCGTCGGCGTCCTCGCGGGTGAACCCGGCGACGACGTCGGCCAGGGAGGCCAGCTGGCTGGTGATGGCGTCGCGCCGCTTGGACAGGCGGGTGACCTCGGCCTTCAACGAGTCCACCTCCCGCTCGTGGTCGGCGTCGCCAGCGGCGCGGACGCTCTCGGCCTGGCTGCGGGCGGCAGCGACGACCTGCTCGGCCTCGCGTCGCGCACGGCTCAACAGGCCCTCGGCCTCGTGCTGGGCGGCGGCTCGGTGGTCGCTGGCCTGCTTGGTCGCCTCGGCGGCGCGCTTCTCGGCGCTGTCGGCGCGCTGCTCGGCCTCCTGGACCAGCTGCTGGGTCTCGGCCATGGCGCTGGTGTGGTGGTCGTTGGCCTCGCGAGCGAGGCGCTCCTTCTCCACGGCCAGGCCGCGCTTGGCCTCCTGCACCTCCCGCTCCGCACCCGCGCGGGCCTGCTCGACCTCGCGCATCGCCGCCGTCCGGCTGGCGGTGGTCTCCTGTCGCGCGGCCAGGCGCAGCTGGTCGGCCTCGCGCTTGGCCGAGGCGATCAGGTCGGAGGCCTCAGCGCGCGCCGAGGCTCGCTCCTGCTCGGCGTCGGCGGTGAGCCGGTTCCGGTTCTCGTCGAGCTCGGCGAGCTGGACGCTGCGCATGTCCTCGGCCTCGCGGGCGGCCTCGGCACGGATCGCCTTGCCGTTGCGCTCGGCGCGGTCCCTGACCTCCTGCGCGTCACGACGCGCGCTGGTGCGGACCTCGTCGGCCTCCTCCTCGGCCAGACGCAGCAGCTCGCTCGCACGACCGCCGAGACCGGCGTAGGAGGGGCTCTTCTGCTCGGAGAGCTGCTCGCGCAGGGAGGCCGTCTCGGCCTCCAGGCGGCGCAGTCGGGACTCGGCGCGCTCGAGGTCGGAGGACATCGAGGCGTGCTCGCTCAGGAGGCGACCCACCTGGGCGTCGACCGAGCTCTTGTCGTAGCCGCCGCGGCGCACCGTGGGGAACGACGGACGTCCGCTGCTGCTCTCGGGTGCCGGTGGCGCCGCTGCCGGAGCCTGCGCCGCCGGGGCGGGCGGGGCAGGAGGTGGCGGCAGCACCGGGGGCCGGGCCGCGGCCGGCGCCGGAGCAGCTGGGGCCTGGGCCCGGGGCGGGGCCTGGGCGGGGGTCTGAGCCGGGGTCTGGGCGGGGGTCGGGGCCGGCGGCGGTGCGGCCGGGGCCTGGCGGGGGGCCTGGCGCGGGGCCGGCCGGGCCGGCGGAGCGGCCTGCGCCGCCGGCGGGGCCTGTCGCTTGTCGGGCTCGATGACCGGGATGGCCTGCGTGCGCTGGGCGTCCTGGGCCGCGGCCTCCGAGCGCTGGTCGGCGCCGGTGGCCGAGGTGGGGCCGGGCGTGGACGTGTCGGCGTCCCCGGCTTCCGGCTCGCGGTCGAAGATCGACAGTCCCTGGTCGCTCATGTGGCAAAACCCTCGTTCCGAGTGTCAGTGGGTGAGGTCTCCCATGATGCGCGATGGGGGCCCCGGAGCGAAGTGTCACGGCCGGTCGGTCGCGGCGGTTCTTCGGCGAGGCGGCCTCCGGGGGCCCACGGCGCTGGTCAGATGCCCCGGAAGCGGTTGATCTCGTCCAGGAAGCGCTCGCGCATCTCGTGGTCCCGGACGCCCAGCCCCTCCTCGGGTGCCAGGCACAGCACGCCGACCTTGCCCTGGTGGAGGTTGTGGTGGACGTCGAGGGCGGCCTGGCCCACGTCGTCGAGGGCGTAGGTGCGCGAGAGCGTCGGGTGGATCATGCCCTTGGCGATGAGGCGGTTGGCCTCCCACGACTCGCGGTAGTTGGCGAAGTGCGAGCTGATGATCCGCTTGAGGTTCATCCACAGGTAGCGGTTGTCGTACTCGTGCATGTAGCCGCTGGTGGAGGCGCAGGTGGTGATCACGCCACCCTTGCGCGCGACGTAGACGCTGGCGCCGAAGGTCTCGCGGCCCGGGTGCTCGAAGACGATGTCGATGTCCTCGCCGCCGGTCAGGTCGCGGATCATGCCGCCGAAGCGGCGCCACTCCTTGGGGTCCTGGGTCTGCGGGTCCTTCCAGAACTTCAGGTCGGCCTCGCTGCGGTTGATGATCAGCTCGGCGCCCATCTTGCGGCAGACCTCGGCCTTGTCCTCGCTGGAGACCACGCACACGGGGGTGGCTCCGCCGTTGAGGGCGTACTGGGTAGCGAAGCCGCCGAGACCGCCGGAGGCGCCCCAGATCAGGACGTTGTCGCCCTGCTTCATGTCCCCGCCGTTCTTGCTGACCAGCTGGCGGTACGCGGTGGAGTTGACCAGGCCGGGGGACGCGGCCTCCTCCCAGGTCAGGTGGGCCGGCTTGGGCATCAGCTGGTTGGCCTTGACCAGGGCGACCTGGGCCAGGCCACCGAAGTTGGTCTCGAAGCCCCAGATGCGCTGCTCGGGGTCGAGCATCGTGTCGTCGTGGCCGTCGGGCGACTCGAGCTCGACCGAGAGGCAGTGCGCGACGACCTCGCGTCCCGGCTGCCACAGGTGCACCCCGGGCCCGGTGGCCAGCACGACGCCCGACAGGTCGGAGCCGACCACGTGGTAGGGCAGGTCGTGGCGCTTGGACAGGGGGGAGAGGCGTCCGTAGCGCTCCAGGAACCCGAAGGTGGAGACCGGCTCGAAGATCGAGGTCCACACGGTGTTGTAGTTGATCGCCGAGGCCATCACGGCCACCAGCGCCTCGCCGGGGCCGAGCTCGGGCAGCGGGACCTGGTCCAGGTGCAGGGAGCGACGGGGGTCCTTCTCCTTCGCGCTCAGCCCCTCGAACATGTCGACCTCGTCGGCGTGGACGGTCACGGCCCGGTAGGACTCGGGCAGCGTCAGGTGCGCGAAGTCCGCCTCGGAGGTGTCTCCGGCGGCGATGGCGTCGAGGATGGTCTGCACAGGCACTCCTTGCTGGGCGGGACGGTGGCGAACGCCGAAGATACCGGTGGGTAACCTTCGACGGCACCTGGTGTGCGGCTTGTCTCACCGCCGACCGCTGCGCGCTGGGTCGCCCCCACTGTCCCCGGGCCGGGTTGGCCCGGCGTTGGTGGGCGCCGGGGTCGGCCTCGCCTAGGCTGCCGACGTGAGCGCCGTGGTCGACCTCAACTGCGACGTCGGCGAGTCGTTCGGACGCTGGCGGCTCGGTGACGACGAGGCCGTGCTCGACCTGGTGACCAGCGCCAACGTCGCCTGCGGGTTCCACGCCGGTGACCCCACGACGCTGCGTCGCTGCTGCGGCGGTGCAGCGTCTCGCGGGGTGGTCGTCGGCGCTCAGGTCGGCTATCGCGACCTGGCCGGGTTCGGGCGCCGCTTCCTCGACGTCGAGCCCGGCGAGCTGACCGACGACGTGACCTACCAGATCGGTGCGCTCGAGGCGATGGCCCGGGTCAGCGGCACCCGGGTGGCCTACGTCAAGCCGCACGGCGCGCTCTACCACGCCGTGGTGGCCCACGAGGCGCAGGCAGCCGCGGTGGTCGAGGCGGTCCGCGCCTACGACGCCTCCCTCCCGGTCCTCGGCGCTCCGGGCTCGCTCCTGCTGGACCTCGCCGAGAAGGCCGGCCTGCGCGCGGTCCCCGAGGCCTTCGCGGACCGGGGCTACACCGGCCGGGGCACCCTCGTGCCGCGGGAGCGGCCCGGCGCCCTGGTGACGGACCCCGAGGTCGTCGCTCGGCGCGTCGTGCGGATGGTGACGGCGGGTGAGGTCGAGGCGGTCGACGGCTCCGTGGTGCCGGTCGCCGCGGAGTCCGTGTGCCTGCACGGCGACACCGAGGGCGCCGTCGCGCTCGCCCGGGCCGTGCGGGCGGCCCTCGACGAGGCCGGGGTGACGGTCGCCCCGTTCGCATGAGCCGGCTGCTGGCCTACGGCGACCGCGCCGTGCTGGTCGAGCTCGGCTCGACCGAGGAGGCGATGGCCTGGGCCGCGGGGGCCGCGGCAGCGGACCTGCCCGGGCTCGGCGCCGTCGTGCCGGCCGCCCGGACGGTGCTCGTGGTCGCCGCCGACGGGGCGCCGCTCGCTCCGCTCCGCGCGGCGCTCGCGCAGGTCGTCCCGGTGGCTCCCGCGGCCCCCGCGGTCGGCGGCTCGGAGGTGGTGGAGGTGCCGGTGACCTACGACGGGGAGGACCTCGCCGAGGTGGCGCGGCTGACCGGGCTCGACGAGGGGGAGGTCGTCGCCGCGCACACCGGGCAGGCCTGGCGGGTCGCCTTCGCCGGCTTCGCCCCCGGGTTCGGCTACCTCCTCGGACAGGACGACCGTCTTCACGTGCCCCGGCGCCAGGAGCCCCGGACCCGGGTGCCGGCGGGGTCCGTGGGCCTGGCCGGGGAGTTCTCCGGGGTCTACCCGACCGCCTCGCCGGGCGGCTGGCAGCTGGTGGGACGCACCGACGTCGTCCTCTGGGACGTCGACCGCGAACCCTCCGGCCCTGCTGCGACCGGGTGTGCAGGTCCGCTTCGTGGAGGTGACGTGAGGGGACTGCTGGTCCGTGACCCCGGCGTGCTCACCCTGGTGCAGGACCTCGGGCGCCCTGGCCTGGCCGGGGTCGGTGTCGGCCGGTCGGGGGCGGCGGACCGCTCGTCGCTGCGGTTGGCGCTGCGCCTGCTCGGCGAGCCCGAGGACGGGGCCGCGCTGGAGGTAGCCGGCGGAGGGCTGGACGTCGAGGTCACCGGTGGGCCGCTGCGGCTGTGCGTCACCGGGGCGCCCTGCGAGGTGCGCGTCGACGGCGTCCCGGTCGGCTCCCACGCCGTGCTGATGGTCGCGGCCGGCTCCCGGGTGCGGCTCGGCGCACCGACCGCCGGGCTGCGCTCCTACCTCGGGGTGCGCGGTGGTCTCGAGGTCTCGCCGGTGCTCGGGTCGCGCAGCCGCGACGTCCTGGCCGGGCTCGGTCCGGCGCCGCTCGCGGCCGGGGACCACCTGGGCGTCGGACGCCCGGCGGGCCGGCTGCCCGACGTCGCGGCCGTGGCGCCACCGCGGTGGGACGAGGCGGAGGTGACGCTGCGCGCGCTCCGGGGGCCGCGCGACGACCGGGTCGAGGACGCCGGGCTCCTGACCGCCGGGTCCTGGAGGGTCGGGACCCGCAGCGACCGGGTCGGCGCCCGCCTCGACCGGCTCGGCGGGGCCGGCGCGCTGCGTCCGGTCGGGGACGAGCAGCTGCCCAGCGAGGGGGTCTGGCGCGGCGCCGTCCAGGTGCCCCCCAGCGGGCAGCCGATCCTGTTCCTCGCCGACCACCCCGTCACCGGCGGCTACCCGGTCGTGGCGGTCGTCCTGGACGCCGACGTCGACCGCGCCGCCCAGCTGCCCCCCGGACGTCGCCTGCGCTTCCGCTGGGCCTGACGAGATGGCGCTTGGCGCGCGTCGAGATGGCGCTTGGCGCGCGTCGAGATGGCGCTTGGCGCGCGTCGAGATGGCGCGCGTCGCGCCTTCAGATGGCGCGGCCACCCCTGACAGGTGTCAGGACCAGGTCGTGACCACGCACGCATCCGCGCAGCGCGAGACACCGCCAGGCTGGGCCCCTGGACACCAGCGAAACGCCGGAGATCGAGATCCGGGGTCTGCGGCCGTGCTCCAGCACGCGCGCCGGCACCGTCGTGGCCGTCGACGGCACCGACCTGACCGTCCAACGGGGCTCGGTGGTCGCCTTGCTCGGGCCCAACGGCGCCGGGAGGACCACCACGCTGGACGTGGTGCTCGGTCTGAGCGATCCCACGCAGGGTGAGGTCATCGTCCTGGGGCGCTCACCGCGGGGAGCCCTCGGCGACGGCCTCGTCTCTGCGGTCCTGCAGACCGGGGGGCCCTGGCGGCCTCGCTGAGCAGCGACGCCAAGCCGCTGCTGGCGCGTGATGGTTGCGCACGGTTCCCCTCGAGAGGTGCAGCCGGGCTGCGATGCCGTCTACCGGCGGCCAGACCAGCGCCAGGCGGAGGACGTCGATCAGGGTCGATAACCCGGAGGGCCGGCGTGCACCCGACGCGCCGCGCCGGCCAGCTGGGCGGCCGGGTGTCGACATGCAAACCGTTGCGACGAGAGCCTACCTGTCCGCGGCCATCGGCAAGACCGGCACGACCACCCGCGTCGAGGCCGCCCGCGCCGCTCACGACCGCGGCTGGCTCTGAAGGACGCGCGCCATCTCGACCGGCGACGAGCGCCATTTCGACCGGCGACGAGCGCCATCTCGACTGACGGCGAGCGCCATCTCGACTGACGGCGAGCGCCATCTCGACTGACGGCGAGCGCCATCTCGTCAGGGGGCCGGCTGCACCAGCTCGACGAGGACGCCGCCGGCGTCCTTGGGGTGCACGAAGTTGACCCGCGAGTCGGACGTCCCGCGACGGGGCTCGTCGTAGAGCAGGCGCACGCCGCGCTCGCGCAGGGTCGCGCTGACCGCCTCGACGTCGGTGACCCGGTAGGCCAGCTGCTGCAGGCCGGGCCCGGACCGGTCGAGGAACTTCGCGATCGTGGAGTCCGGCGAGAGCGGGGCGAGGAGCTGGATCCGCGCGTCGGTGTCACCGACGGCGAGCATCGCCTCCCGCACGCCCTGCTCCTCGTTCACCTCCTCGTGGACGGTGTGCATCCCGAACACCGTGGCGTAGAGCTCCATGGCCACGTCCAGGTCGGGTACCGCGATGCCGACGTGGTCGATGGCGGTGAACAGGTGCTCGGGCAGGTCAAGAGGTGCGCTCATGAGCCTCATCAAGACAGGTGCGGGCCGCCCGGGCAAGGCCACCGGCGTACCTGGTCGCTGTGACGATCCCCTCACCGAGAGGACCCCCTCGGACCCTCGCAGCGCCACCCCGCTGCTGGGTAGTCTCACCAGAGCACCCGGAAACGCCCCAGCACAGCCCTGCGCGAGCCACCCCAGGAGGCACCTCATGTCCGCATCCGTCATCGTCGCCGGAGCCCGCACCCCGATCGGTCGCCTGCTCGGCGGTCTCAGGAGCCTCTCGGCCGCAGAGCTCGGCGGCGCCGCGATCGCGGGCGCACTGGAGAAGGCCGGAGTCTCGGCCGACCAGGTCGACTACCTGATCATGGGCCAGGTCATCGGGGCCGGGGCCGGGCAGAACCCGGCCCGCACCGCCGGGATCCACGCCGGTCTCCCGCTCTCGATGCCCTCCATCACCGTCAACAAGGTCTGCCTGTCCGGACTGAACGCGATCGCCACGGCCGATGTCATGATCCGCGCCGGTGAGGCCGAGATCATCGTCGCCGGCGGCATGGAGTCGATGACCAACGCGCCGCACCTGCTGCCCAAGTCGCGGGAGGGGTTCAAGTACGGCGACACCGCACTGGTGGACTCGATGGCCTACGACGCCCTCTACGACCAGAACACCGAGCAGGCCATGGGTGCCTTGACCGAGCAGTGCAACGCCGCCGGCACCCAGCTGAGCCGCGAGGAGCAGGACGAGTTCGCGGCCGCCTCGCACCAGAAGGCCGCCGAGGCGTGGAAGAACGGGCTCTTCGACGACGAGGTCGTGCCGGTCTCGATCCCGCAGCGCAAGGGCGACCCGATCGTGGTCAGCCAGGACGAGGGGGTGCGCGGCGACACCACCGCGGAGTCCCTCGGCCGGCTCCGCCCGGCCTTCGCCAAGGACGGCACCATCACCGCCGGCAGCGCCTCCCAGATCTCCGACGGCGGCTGCGCGGTCGTCGTGATGAGCAAGGACAAGGCCGAGGAGCTCGGCCTGACCTGGCTGGCCGAGATCGGCGCTCACGGCATGGTGGCTGGACCGGACTCCACGCTGCAGCTCCAACCGGCCAACGCGACCGCCAAGGCGTGCGCGAAGGAGGGCATCTCGCCGGCCGACCTCGACCTCGTGGAGTTCAACGAGGCCTTCGCGGCGGTCGGCATCGACTCGGCCCGCTCCCTGGACCTCGACCCGTCCAAGGTCAACGTCAACGGCGGTGCGATCGCGCTCGGCCACCCGGTCGGCATGTCCGGCGCCCGCCTCGTCCTGCACCTCGCCCTCGAGCTCCAGCGGCGCGGTGGCGGCATCGGCGCGGCCGCGCTGTGCGGTGGCGGCGGCCAGGGCGACGCCCTGATCGTGAAGGTGCCCGCTGCCTGAGGACGCTACCGCTCGGCCGCGGGGCCGCCGGTCCTCGGAGCCGGTCGGCGACCTGGTGGCGGGGGCACGTGCCGGTGACCCCCGCTGCGTGGCCCGACTGATCTCGCTGATCGAGGACGAGTCGCCGCTGCTGCGCGAGGTGGCCCACGCGCTGCGGCCCCACACCGGTCACGCGCACGTCGTGGGGATCACCGGACCTCCCGGGGTGGGCAAGTCGACCACGACCAGTGCCCTGGTGGCGCGCCTGCGCGCCGCCGGCAGCCGGGTCGGCGTCCTCGCCGTCGACCCGTCGTCGCCGTTCTCCGGCGGTGCGCTGCTGGGCGATCGGGTGCGGATGGGCGAGCACGCCCTGGACGACGGCGTCTACATCCGTTCGATGGCCGCCCGGGGTCACCTCGGTGGGCTGGCCTGGAGCACCCCGCAGGCGCTGCGCGTGCTCGACGCCGCCGGCTGCGACGTCGTCCTGGTCGAGACCGTCGGGGTCGGGCAGAGCGAGGTCGAGGTCGCCGGGCACGCAGACACCACCCTGGTCCTGCTGGCGCCGGGCATGGGGGACGGCGTCCAGGCCGCCAAGGCCGGGATCCTCGAGGTCGGCGACGTCTACGTCGTCAACAAGTCCGACCGGGAGGGCGCCGACCGGGTGCGACGCGACCTCCGCTCGGCACTGGCGCTCTCGGAACGAGGAGCGGGCGCCTGGCGGCCGCCGGTGCTGGCCACGGTGGCCTCGGCCGGGAGCGGACTCGACGAGGTGGTCGAGGCCGTCGTGGCCCATCACGCCTGGGCGAAGGCCTCCGGCGACCTCCAGCGCCGCCGGGTGGGCCGCACGCGGGCCGAGATCGAGACCCTCGCGGTGGCGTCGTTGCGCTCGCGCTGGGACCACCTGCGCGGCCACGCCGATCTCGACCGGCTCGCCGCCGACGTGCTCGCGGGGCACACCGACGCCTGGGCCGCCGCCGACCGGCTCGTGAGCGGCGTCGACGGCGCCTGACCCCGGCCGCGCACCACGTGCGCAGCACGTGCGCGCCTCCGACGACACGGGGTGGCTGCCTGGTAGAAACGGAGGAAGTCCTGTCCGGAACACCGAAGGAGTCAGCACGATGAAGAAGGTCGTCCTGTGGGTGCTCATCGTGTTCCTGGGCTTCTGGCTGGTCACCGACCCGCGGGGCCTGGCGGACTCCTCCTCCTCGGCCGGCTCCGGGATCTGGAGCGGGGCCGAGCAGCTCTTCGGATCGGCCATCGACTTCGCCGGCCAGCTCGGCTAGGGGTCCCAGTGGGGCTGCTCCGGTCGCTGGGGGACCCCAGGATCGGTCGTCACCTCCTGCGCGAGGAGGGCGAGGTGATCGTCGACGAGGTGCGCCACCACTGGTTCGCCTACACCCGACCCGTCGTCGAGGTCGTGCTCGCGGTGGCGCTCCTGGTCGCGGTGCCGTTCGTCTGGGTCGACCTGGCCGGCATCGTGCTGGTGGTGGCGGTGCTCGTCCTCGGGCACGCCGCCTGGCTCGGACTGGGCCACCACCGCGACCGTTTCGTGATCACCAACATGCGCGTCTTCCGGGTCCACGGCGTCCTCTCGCAGCACCTCGCCACGATGCCGTTGAGCCGGATCCTCGACATCAGCGTCGACAAGCCCCTGCACGGGCGTGCGCTCGGCTTCGGCCACTTCGTCTTCGAGTCCGCCGCGCAGGAGCAGGGCCTGCGCGACATCCGCTACGTCGCTCGGCCCGACGCCCGTGACCTGGCCATCCAACGGGTCGTGCAGCGCGCCGGCCTGCGGGGACGCACGGTGAACTGAGCGATGAGCCTCCCCTTCGACCCGATCGACGAGGCGGCCCGGCAGTGGGCCCTGCGCTGGGACCAGGTCCCGGCGATGCACGCCGTGACCTCGCTGATGCGCGCCCAGCAGCTGGTCCTCGGCCGGCTCGACAGGATGCTGCGACCCCATGGCGTCAGCTTCGCCGGCTACGAGGCGCTGGTGCTCCTCGTCTTCTCCTCCCGGGGGTCCCTGCCGCTGGGCAAGATGGGGGAGCGGCTCCAGGTCCACCCGACCTCGGTCACCTCCATCGTGCGCCGCCTCGTCGACGCCGGCCTGCTGGTGCGTCGGCCGCACCCGGCTGACGGTCGCGCGGTGCTGGCCGAGATCACCGAGGCCGGCCGGTCGGTCGTCGAGCGGGCCACCGCCGAGCTCGTGACCGGCGGCTTCGGCCTCGACGCGCTCGACGAGCGGGCCCTCGGCGAGCTGTCGAGCCTGCTGCGACCGCTCCGCAAGGCGGCCGGCGACTTCTGAGGCTCACCCACCCGGTGCGAGCGGGGACGCGCCTGGTTCGCCCGTCGGGCCCCTCCCTAGGATCGGGGCATGACGCAGCAGCCCTTCAGCCGCCCCGGTGCCATCGACCTCTCCGCCCTCAAGCGTCCGGCGACGCCGCCGGCCGGCCAGCCCGCCGGCGCCGGCGGGTCCGCCGGCACGGGCACCGAGGCTGGGTCGGCCTACGCCGTCGCGATCACCGAGGAGAACTTCCAGGGTGTCGTCGAGGCCTCGATGACCGCGCCGGTGCTGCTGGTCTTCTACTCGCCGTCCCAGTCGCCGGAGAGCGCCACGATGGCCGACGACGTCGCCGCGGCCGTCGCCGACTACGACGGGCGCTTCCTGGCCGGGCTGGTCGACATCGACGCCGCCCCGGCCATCGGGCAGGCCATGCAGATCCCGCAGGTCCCCCTGCTCCTGGTCATCCTCGAGGGACGCCCGGCCACGCAGCCGATCCCCGGCGTCCTCGGGCTCGACGAGCTGCGCACCCTCCTCCAGCAGCTGGGTCAGCAGCTCACCACCCAGGGCATCACCGGACGGCACCAGCCCCGGCACGCCGGGGCGACCGCGCCCGCAGGCGAGGTCGGGGACGGCCAGGCCGAGCCGACCACCGACCCGCGCCTGGTCCCGGCCGAGGACGCCCTGCTGGCCGGAGACGCCGCCGGTGCGGTCGCGGAGTACCAGAAGCTCGTCGAGGCCAACCCGGCGGACACCGAGGCCGCGGCCGGTCTGGCGCGGGCCAAGATCCTCCTGCGTACCGACGGCGTCGACCTCGACGCCGCCCGAGCCGCGGCGGCCGCGGCTCCCGACGACCTCGACGCGCAGACCCTCGTCGCCGACCTCGACCTGCTCGGCGGGCACGTCGACGATGCCTTCACGCGCCTGGTCGAGCTGGTCCGGCGCTCCTCCGGGGACGAGCGCAACGCGGCGCGTCAGCACCTGGTGGGGCTCTTCGCGGCCGTCGGCAACGACGACCCGCGCGTGCTCAAGGGCCGTCAGCGGCTCGCCTCCGCACTCTTCTGAGGTGAAGGGAGCGGGCTTCCTGCTGCGCGGGCTCGGCCTGTGGCGGACGCGCCCCGGGCTGATGGCGCTCGGCGTGGTGCCGGCCCTCATCGTGCTCGCGGTGCTGCTCGCGGGCCTGGTGACGCTGACGGCGGTCGTCGGCGACGTCGTGGCGTGGGCTACCCCGTTCGCCCGGGACTGGACGCCGGTGCTGCGCGGTGGGATGAGGCTGCTGCTGGCAGTGGCGGTCCTGCTCGGCGCCGCGGTCGGCTCCACCCTCGTGTTCACCGGGCTCACCCTCGCGGTCGGCGACCCGTTCTACGAGCGCATCTGGCGGGCGACCGAGGAGCTGCTCGGCGATCCCCCGGTAGGAGGCGGGCCCGGGTTCTGGCGCTCGGCGCGCGACGGGGCCGTCCTGGCCGGCATCGGCCTGCTCCTCAGCGTCCTGCTGCTGGTCGTCGGCTTCCTGCCGGTGGTGGGCACGGCGGTCGCCCTCGCCGGCGGGCTCCTGGTCTCCGGACGGCTGCTGGCCCTCGAGCTGCTCAGCCGCCCGCTCGAGGCTCGTGGCCTGGACCGGCGGGCCCGCCGCGACCTGGTCGCGACGCAACGAGCCACCGTGTGGTCCTTCGGTGTCGCGACCCAGGCCTGCTTCCTCGTGCCCGGCGGGGCGGTCGCGGTGATGCCGGCCGCTGTCGCCGGCGCGACGATGCTGGCCCGGGACCTGCTCGCGGAGTCGTGAGCCGCAGGACGCGCGATGGCGCGTCCTGCGGCCCACGACTCGACGCACCAGGGCGGAACTGGTTCGCCGGGGCTCGTGGCGCGGCCTAGGCTGAGAGGTGCCATGCGCGACTTCCCCCCACTCGTGACGCCGTTCTGGTCCCCCGAGGGACAACCGGTCGATCCCGCGCCGGAGACCCGCAGCCCGCTGCGGTTCCTGGGATGGGTGCTGCGCCAGCAAGGCAACCTGGTCGCCATCGCCATCGGCCTCGGCGTGCTCTGGCAGCTTCCGCTCATCATGGGGCCCTACATCTTCGGGCGGGCGATCGACGCCGGCGTCGTCGGCGGCGACCCCGGCGCGGTCGTGGCCGGTGCCGTCGCCCTGCTGGTCGTCACGCTCGTCGGGGCCGTCTTCGGCATCCTGCTGCACACGCTGGTCGTGCGCAGCTGGCTGATCAGCCTCTACGGCACCACGATGGCCGTGACGCGCAAGGCCGCGCAGATGGGCCACGTGCTGCCGCGCCGCTCGCCCACCGGGGAGATCCTCAGCGTCGCCTCCAGCGACTCCGACGAGTTCGGGGCGATGACCGAGATCATCGCCCGGGCCGGGTCCCAGCTGATCTCGTTCCTCGCCGTCGCCGCGATCGTGATGGCCACGTCGCCGCGGCTCGGCCTGGTGGTGCTGGTCGCCGCGCCCGTCCTGGTCGGGGTGGCCCTGCCGTTCCTGCGTCCGCTGCACCGCCGCCAGCAGCTGGAGCGGTCCCGCAACTCCGAGCTGACCTCGATGGCGACCGACATCGTGGCCGGGCTCCGCATCCTCCGCGGGATCGGCGGGGAGCGCACCTTCGGACGCAACTACGCCCAGCAGTCGCAGAGCTCGCGTGCCGCCGGCGTCTCGGCCGGCATCTGGCAAGCCGTCATCGAGGCCCTCGGCGTGCTGTTCTCCGGCGTCTTCCTCGTGCTGCTGCTCTGGCTCGGCACCCGGGAGGTGCTGGCCGACCGGCTCTCGATCGGCCAGCTGATCAGCTTTCTCGGCTACGGCCTCTACCTCATCGGCCCGATCCGGACCTTCTTCGAGTTCGCGCAGAAGTTCACCCGCGCGACCGTCAGCGCTCGCAAGGCCATCACGATCTTCGAGCCCGAGCCGCCGTGGCGCGACCGGGCGGTGAGCGTCGAGCTGGACGGGGAGGCGTCGCTGACCGATGACCTGACGGGCCTGAGGCTGCGGCCCGGCGAGCTGACCGTCGTGGTCAGTGCCGTCCCGGAGGAGACCGCGCGACTGGCCGACCGCCTGGGCCGCTACCTGCCCGCGGACACCGAGCCGGTCAGCGAGGAGGTGGCAGTGGGGCTCCGGGGCCGAGCAGCCCGCGACGCCCGGTCAGAGAGGGCCCGCAGGCGCGCCGAGATCGCGACCCGCGACGCCGAGCGGGCCGACGGGGCGTGGGGCGTCCGGCTCGGCGGCGTCGACCTCGCCGACGCCTCGCTCGCCGACGTGCGCGCCACCGTCCTGGTCAGCGACACCGGGAGCCAGCTCTTCGCCGGCACCCTGCAGGACGCGCTCGACCCGCACCGTCGGCTCACGCGCGGGCAGGCCGAGGAGGCGCTGCTGGCCGCGAACGCCGAGGACGTCTACGACGCCCTGCCCGGGGGCTGGCAGGGCCAGCTCGACGAACGGGGCCGCGGCCTGTCGGGGGGTCAGCGTCAACGCGTGGTGCTCGCTCGCGCCCTGGCCGCCGCCGCCCCGGTCCTGGTCCTCGTCGAGCCGACCTCGGCCGTCGACGCCCACACCGAGGCGCGCATCGCCGAACGCGTCACGAGCCTGCGCGCCGGCCGCACGACCGTCGTGTGCACCGTCTCGCCGCTCTGGCTCCACCACGCCGACCGGGTGGTCGTGCTGACCGACGACCGGGTCGTCGCCGACGGTCACCACGACGACCTGCTGGCTCACGACCCGACCTACCGTGCGGTCGTCGCACGGGCCACCGACGAGGAGGTGACGACGTGAGCACCGACCTGCTCGACTCCTCGGCGGCCACCTGGTCGGACCACGGCGACGACCCTCCGGTGGTCGACCCCCAGCTGCGGCCCCCGACCGACGCGCCGGTCGCCGAGCGGCTCGCGGCCTGGCGGCTGCGGCACCACCTCCGGCGCGAGGAGGCCGACCGCGTCTACGAGTCGTCGCGGCGCCCCGAGCGGGGCTGGCCGGTCGCGGGCGACCGCGCGGTCCTGGCCTTCGCCCGGACCCTGGTCGCCGAGCGCCGCCGCGCCTTCGCGGTCCTCGTCGCGCTCAACGCCCTCACGGCCGCCACCGCGCTGGTGGTGCCGCGACTGCTGGGCGACCTCGTCGACCGCACGGTCGACGCCAACGGCGCTGGTCTCGACCGGGTCGCGCTGCTGGTCGTGCTCGTGGTCGTCGCGCAGGCGCTGCTGACCTTCTTCGCCCAGCGGACCTCGACGCTCTTCGGGCAGGACCTGCTCGCCTCCGCGCGGGAGTACATCGTCCGCACGATCCTCCGCCTGCCGCTCGGCCAGGTGGAGAGCGCCAGCACCGGAGACCTCGTCACCCGCGTGACCCGCGACGTCGGCACGATGAGCAGGGCGGTGCAGTTCGGCCTGCCGATGGCGATCATCTCGCTGCTGACCGTCGCCCTGTCGGTGGTCGCGATGCTGCTCAACTCCGTGCTGCTGGCGGTGCCGTCCCTGCTGGTGATCAGCACCAGCTACGTGGCGATCCGCAGCTACCTGCGCCGGGCGCCCCGGGGCTACATCACCGAGGGGGCGACGTACTCCCGGATCAACACGACGCTCACCGAGACCGTCGAGGGCGCGCGCACCGTCGAGGCCCTCGGGCTGTCGGGTCGGCGGGTGAGCCAGGGCGACGACGACATCGCCGTCTCAGCGCAGGCCGAGCGCTACACGATGTCGCTGCGGAACCTGCTCTTCGCCGTCATCGACGTCGCCTTCAACACCCCCCGCGTCCTCACGCTCGTCGTCGGCGCCTGGGGCTACGCCTACGGCTACCTCTCGCTCGGTCAGATCACCACCGCGGTGCTCTACGTCGAGGCGCTCAGCGGGCCGTTGGACCGCCTGGTCGGCGAGCTGGACCGGCTGCAGGTCGGTGCGACGTCCACCGCGCGGCTGCTCGGCATCGCGGAGGTGCCTGCGGACCGGACCCCCGGCGACCGACGTCCCAACGGGCGGCGGTTGGTCGGGCGGGACCTCCGCTTCGCCTACCGAGAGGACCACGACGTCCTCCACGGCATCGACCTCGACCTGGGCATCGGGGAACGGCTGGCGATCGTCGGCCCGTCCGGGTCCGGCAAGTCCACCCTCGGCCGGTTGCTGTCCGGGATCAACCGGCCGCGTACCGGCTCGGCGACCGTGGGCGGGGTCGACCTCGTCGACCTGCCGCTGGAGGTGCTGCGCACCGAGGTGGCCCTGGTCACCCAGGAGCACCACGTCTTCATCGGGACGCTGCGGGACAACGTCGTGCTCGCCCGCGAGGACTCCTCCGACGACGCGGTGTGGGCGGCCCTCGCAGCGGTCGGCTCGCGCGACTGGGTGGAGCGGCTGCCGCGTGGGCTGGACACCCGGATCGGCTCGGGCCAGCAGCCGCTGACGCCGGCGCAGGCGCAGCAGATCGCGCTAGCGCGGCTGATCATCGCCGACCCCCACACGCTGGTGCTGGACGAGGCCACCTCGCTGATCGACCCGCGCACGGCGCGCTCGCTGGAGGGGTCGATGAACGCGCTGCTCGAGGGCCGCACCGTCGTGGCCATCGCGCACCGTCTCCACACCGCGCACGACGCCGACCGGATCGCCGTGGTCATCGACGGCCGGGTCGCCGAGCTGGGCAGCCACAGCGAGCTGGTCGACCGCGAGGACGGCGAGTACGCCGCGTTGTGGCGCGCCTGGACCTCCTGACTCAGGTGCTCGAGCGCCCATCATCGGTAGGTTGCCGGGGGTGAGCGCCGAGATCCCCTTCCGTGCACTTCCCCTGGACCAGTCAGAGGTCCGCTACCTCCACGGTGCGGACTCGACCGCCACGGAGGGGGTTCCTTCCGGCACGGTCACCGAGCTGGCGTTGCACCACAGCGTCGCCTACCCAGGGACCGCACGCAGGTTCTGGGTCTACGTGCCGGCGCAGTACGACCCGCTGGATCCACCATCGTTGCTGGTCTTCCAGGACGGGGAGTACTTCCTGGACCCGCAGGGGGAGGTCCGCGGCGCCGTCGTGCTGGACAACCTGATCCACCGTGGTGACGTGCCTGCGACCATCGGGGTCTTCGTGGAACCAGGCGTGCTCGTTGACGCGCGGCAACCGGTCGGCCGGACGAACCGCAACGACGAGTACGACGCATTCGACGGTGCCTACGTACGCTTCCTCCTCGAGGAGGTCCTGCCCGAAGTCTCGAGGCGCTGGTCGATCACCGACGACCACGACCGGTGGGGCATCTGTGGCTTCAGCAGCGGTGGCAACTGCGGTTTCACCGCAGCGTGGCTGCGCCCCGACGTCTTCCGGCGGGTCATCTGCTGCTCGTCCAGCTTCGTGCAGATGCCGGGTGGCAACCCCTACCTGACGCTGATCCCGCAGACGTCCCGCAAGCCGCTGCGGATCTTCCTGCAGGTCGGCCACCGCGACCTCGGGTGGAACGAGCCGGAGGACAACTGGCTGACCAGCAACCTGCGCGTCGCGGCCGCGCTGGCCGAGAGCGACTACGACGTCCGCCTTGTCCTCGGCGACGGGGGGCACCACCCGAACCACGCCGGAGTCCTGCTGCCCGATGCCCTCCGCTGGGTCTTCCGCCCCGCTGACGTCGATCGGTCGTAGCCGTGTGACGACCGGCGCGCACACTGCCCTCCGAGGGTTGAGGGTTGAGGTGCGGTAGGCGGGCGACGCCTGGAGCCTCGAAGCCACCCGTGCCGCCTCGATCCCGACCAGCCATCCCGCGTCCTCAGGGCTGAGCGAGCTCGTCCGCCGTCAGCGGCCGGAGGACGCAGAACTCGTTGCCATCCGGGTCGGCCAGGACGACCCAGCTCACGTCGTCACCCTGCCCGACGTCGACCCGGCGCGCGCCCAAGCCCTCGAGCCGAGCGACTTCCAGGTCCCGGTCCTGGGGCCGGAGGTCCAGGTGCAGCCGGTTCTTGCCGGCCTTGTCCTCCGGGACGCGGAGGAACAAGAGATCCGGTACGACGCCGTCCTCGGGGCTGCCGGCGGGCGGTTCGAGGACCACCTCGTCGGCTCGCTCGAAGGTGCGGCGCCAGCCGAGCGCGGCCTGCCAGAAGCTCGCGAGCGCCGCCGGGTCGGAGGTGTCGATGCACAGACACTGCACGCGTAGGCCCATGACAGGGGATCCTTGCTCACCGGCGCTCGGAGATCCACTGCCTCGTTGAAGCTTGCGAGCGCCGCCGGCAGTGCGCATGCTGTTCCACCGGAGGTGCACGATGCAGCCCTACGACCTCAAGAAGGAGCACCGTGCGCTCTACGCCCCGAGGGCGGATGGCTTCCAGGTGATCGACGTTCCGCGGATCTGCTTCCTCATGATCGACGGGCACGGCGATCCCAACACCACGTCGGCCTACCGTCAGGCCGTCGAGACACTCTTCGCCGCCTCCTACGCGGCTCGCGCCGTGGCCAGGAGCAGGCTGGATCGCGTCCACACCGTGGCGCCCCTCGAAGGGCTGTGGTGGGCCCAGGACCTGGGAGCCTTCCGCGCCCGCACCAAGAGCCTCTGGCACTGGACGATGATGATCGCCCAACCCGACTGGATCACCCCTGACGTCCTGGACGAGGCTCTGGCAGCGGTCGACACGAGACGCGTTCCGGCGCTCGACCAGCTCCGGCACCAGCAGCTCACCGAGGGCCCCAGCGTACAGATCCTGCATGTCGGCCCGTACGACGACGAGGGGCCGGTCCTCGCCCGGCTCCACGAGGATTACCTCCCCCGTCACCGGCTCGCTCCGTCCGGGCACCACCACGAGGTCTACCTGTCGGACCCTCGCAGGACCGACCCCGCCAGGCTCCGAACCATCCTGCGCCAGCCCGTGGCCCCAGTGGTCTGACTCGGGGCTCAGAGCGTCGCGATGTAGACGGTGCTGGCCGACTCGCCGCCGGTCAGCGGATTGGCGAACGACACCACGTGCGTCGCCCGGTGGGCGAAGACACCGTCGAGGACGGCTTCGAAGTTCGGGTCGGGCGGATCGTCGGACCACAGACCGAACACCCCCGCCGGGGCGAGGACCGTGGCCAGCTGCGCCAGTCCGTCAGCGCGGTAGAACGGACCGTGGCGGGGATGGAGCAGGTTCTGCGGCGAGTGGTCGATGTCGAGGAGCACGGCGTCGTAGCTGGCCAGCGGGGTCGTGCCCGACGCGACCATGGCGAAGAAGTCCCCGTGGACGAGCTCGCAGCGCGGGTCGGCGGCAAGCCCGACGGTGTCGGGCAGCAGGTCGCGACGGTGCCAGTCGATGACGGCCTCGACCGCCTCGACCACCTGCACCTGCGAGACCCGGCCGTCCTGGAGGGCCGCGCGCAAGGTGTAGCCCAGGCCGAGCCCGCCGACGAGCACGTGAAGGCCCCCAGCGGGGCCGGGGCCACCGATCCGCGCGAGCCCCAGGTGCGCCAGCTCCTCCTCGACCACGGTGAAGAGGCTCGACATCAGGAACTCGTCGTCGATCTTCACCTCGAAGACGTCGCGTCCCACGACGGGCTCGTGGCGGCGCCGCAGGCTGATCACGCCGATCGGGGTGTCGGCGGCGTCGAGCTCCTCGATGCGCAGCGCCATCAGGTCCTCCGTTCTACTGGTCGGCTCCGCCGCGCGGCGGTGACAGATCACCCGCGGTCGCTCGCTCAGCGGCGAGCTGCCGTCGGGGCTTCACTGTGCCGGATGTGCCCGGGCTCGACACGTCACGCCGGGGCGTCCCCGCGACGTCGGAACCACACCGTGGCCAGCGGGGGAACGGTGATGTCGGCGTAGGCCGGTTGGCCCTGGTGGTCGCCCGCGACGGCGGTCACGGCGCCGAGGTTGCCCACCCCGGAGCCGGTGTAGCTGACCGAGTCGGTGTTGAGGACCTCCTCCCAGACCCCGGACGCCGGGAGACCGAGCCGGAAGTCCGCGTGCGGGACGGCGGCGAAGTTGGTCACGCAGACGACGTCGGGCACCGTGTCGTCGCCCGGGACCCGGCGCACGAAGGAGAAGACGTTGCGACCGGCGTCGTTGCCGTCGACCCAGGCGAACCCGGCGCCGTCGCCGTCGAGCGCCCAGACCGCCGGCGAGGCGACGTAGGCGGCGTTCAGGTCCCGCACCAGGGAGTGCATCCCGCGGTGCTCGGGGTGGTCGAGCAGCCACCAGTCGAGCTCGCGCGACTCCGCCCACTCCGACTCCTGGCCGAGCTCGACGCCCATGAACAGCAGCTGCTTGCCGGGGTGTGCCCACATGTAGCCCAGGTAGGCGCGCAGGGTCGCCAGCTGCTGCCAGCGGTCGCCGGGCATCTTGCGCAGCAGGGAGCCCTTGCCGTGCACCACCTCGTCGTGGGAGATGGGGAGCACGAAGTTCTCGGTCCACGCGTAGACGATCGAGAAGGTCATCTCGCCGTGGTGGTGCGCGCGGTGCACGGGCTCGTGGCTCAGGTAGTCGAGGGTGTCGTGCATCCACCCCATGTTCCACTTGAAACCGAAGCCCAGGCCGCCCTCGGAGGTCGGCCGGGTCACGCCCGGCCAGGAGGTCGACTCCTCGGCGATCGTCATCGCGCCCGGCACCCGGCGGTACACGGTGGCGTTCATCTCCTGCAGGAACTGCACGGCCTCGAGGTTCTCGCGCCCGCCGTGCTTGTTGGGCGTCCACTCGCCGTCCTTGCGGGCGTAGTCGAGGTAGAGCATCGAGGCGACGCCGTCGACGCGCAGCCCGTCGGCGTGGAACTCCTCGAGCCAGTACAGCGCGTTGGCGTAGAGGAAGTTGCGGACCTCGTTGCGCCCGAAGTTGAAGATGTGGGAGCCCCACTCCGCGTGCCACCCGCGCTGGGGGTTGGGGTCCTCGTAGAGCGGGGTGCCGTCGAAGCGGGCCAGCGCCCACTCGTCGGTCGCGAAGTGGCCCGGCACCCAGTCGAGGATCACGCCGATGCCGGCCTGGTGGAGCCGGTCGACGAGGCGACGGAAGCCGTCGGGGTCACCGTAGCGGGAGTCGGCGGCGAAGTAGGAGGTCACGTGGTAGCCCCACGAGCCACCGAAGGGGTGCTGCATGACCGGCATCAGCTCCACGTGGGTGAAGCCGAGGTCGACCAGGTACGGCACGAGGTCGTCGGCGAGCTCGTCGTAGGTCCAGTACGAGGAGTCCGGGTGTCGCTTCCACGAGCCGAGGTGCATCTCGTAGGTCGACATCGCCGCCTGCACGGGCTGGTGCGCAGCGCGCGCGGTCATCCACTGCTCGTCGGCCCAGACGTGGCTCGACTCGAAGACCTTCGAGGACGTGCGGGGTGCGATCTCGGCGTGGAAGGCCATCGGGTCGGCCTTCTCCCGCCACTGCCCGTCCGGTCCCTGGAGGTGGTACTTGTAGGCGGTCCCGTTGCCCAGTCCCGGCATGAAGAGCTCCCACACCCCGGAGGTGCCGAGGTGGCGCATCGGGTGCTCGCGGCCGTCCCAGGAGTTGAAGTCGCCGCGCAGGCGCACCGAGCGGGCCGAGGGGGCCCACACTGCGAAGGACGTGCCGGTGATGGCCTCGCCGCCCGGTACCTCGTAGCGGTGGACCCGGGCCCCGAGCACGGTCCAGAGCTGCTCGTGGCGACCCTCACCGATCAGGTGGAGGTCCATCTCGCCAAGGGTCGGCAGGAACCGGTAGGGGTCGTCGGCCTCGAAGGTGTCGTCGCCGTAGGTCACCGAGAGGCGGTAGTCGGGCACGTCGGCGACCGGCAGCACCCCGACCCAGACGCCCTCGTGCTCGTGGGTCAGCGCCGTCGAAGCCCCGCCGTGGCGCACGACCACGGCTGTGGCCAGTGGGCGCAGGACCCGCACCGTGACGCCGCCGTCGTGGGGGTGCGGCCCGAGCACGGAGTGCGGCTGGCCGTGGTCTCCGCGCACGAGCAGGTCGAGCTCGTCTCGCGAGACCTCCACCGGTGCGGGGGAGTCCGAGGTAGGTGCGTCAGTCATAGGTTCTCTCCGATCCTGGCCACGGCGTCGAGCGGGATCGCGACCCACGTGGGGCGGTTGCGGGTCTCGTAGACGCACTCGTAGACGGCTTTGTCTGCGGTGTACGCCGCGAGCAGCGTGCGCTGGTCCGCGGTGAGGTCCCCACCGGCGTAGGCCGTCAGGAAGTGGTTGCGGTTGCGGTGGGCCCACTCCTGGGCGCGGACCGCGTGCTGGCTGGCGACCTGGGGGTCCGCCTCGTCGATGGTCCGCTCGACCACGTGGGGCGCGTAGTCGAAGGAGCGCAGCATCCCGGCGACGTCGCGCCACCGTGAGTCGGGCAGCACCCGTTCGGCCAGGGCCTTGGCCGGTTCTCCCTCGAAGTCCACGACCCGCCAGCCGGAGGCGGTGCGCAGGGTCTGCCCGAGGTGGAGGTCGCCGTGGACGCGTTGCGCCTCGAGGTCGCCGAGCGCGGAGAGGCGCTGGTAGAGCGTCCGCAGGACCTCGGCGTGCGCGGCCAGCTCGGGCACCACCGGCAGCGCGGCATCGAGGCGGGCGGTCATGCCGGCGGCGATCTCGGCGGACGGCAGGGTCGGCGTCGGGAAGCTCGTGCGGAGCGCCTCGTGCACCTCGGCGAGGGTCACCCCCAGCCGGGAGGACTCCCCGGCGAAGTCGCCGCCGACCTCGTGGGCGTGCAGGTCGCCCTCGGCGAAGAGGTTGCGCACGCTGCTCAGCGCCAGGTCGAAGCCGTCGGTGGCCGTGGTCAGGTACTCCTGGAGCATCGCCAGGTGGAGCGGGACGCCCTGGTCGGTCTCGAGGCCGACCCAGCCGTAGAGCCGGGCGACCTGGTCGGAGCCGGCGCGGGTGAGCACCTCGTGGACCTCGATGTCGGGGTTGGCTCCGGGCGTGATCTTGCGGAACACCTTCAGCACGGCGTCCTCGCCGAAGCGCACCGAGGAGTTGGACTGCTCCCCGGTGAACAGGGTCGCGGTGGCGTCGGGATCGAGCTCGTGTCCCGGCAGCCGGTGGAAGGTGAGACCGGTGTCGGGGTCGCCGACCGCGTGCTGGCGCGAGGCGACGAAGCTGCGCAGCCAGCAGGCCATCGCCTGCTTGTCGTGGAGGGCGTCGTAGGCGTGGACCCAGCCGAGGCCGGGCTCCTGCCACCAGCCGATGAAGGCGTGGTCGAGGCGACGCTCGGGGTCGGTGTAGCACGACAGGGGCACCTGGTAGGTCTCCACCCGGTCGCCGGCCCCGGCGGGGGCGTCGTCGTAGGTGACCTCCACCAAATGCAGCACCACGGTCGGGCCGTCCTCGACGCCGCCGGGCACGACGCCGATGCGCTCCGCGCCGGTGACCCGCAGGGCGCGACCCTTGCCGGCGAACCAGCGGGTGCGTGTCAGGTAGGTCTCCAGGACCGTCGGGTCGAGGTGCTCGGGCATGGTGAGGGCACCGACGGTGCGGGGCAGCCGGCCCTGGCCCCCGGGCACGATGCTGGTCGGGATCTCGGGGCTCACAGCAGGTTCCCCTCCTCGGCGGTCGCGGGCTGGGTCAGGCGGAACCAGTAGAAGCCGTAGCCGCCCAGCGTGAGCAGGTACGGCAGCTCGCCGATGCGCGGGAACGGCACGCCGCCCAGCATCTCGACGGGCACCATGCCCTCGAAGCGGCGCAGGTCGAGCTCGACCGGCTGAGCCAGGCGGGAGAGATTGTTGACGCACACGATCACGTCGCCCTCGTGCTCGCGGGCGTAGGAGAGCACGGTCGAGTTGGACCCGCCGAGGTCGTAGAACGTGCCCAGACCGAAGGCGCTGTGCCCGCGCCGGGCGTGGATCATCCGGCGCGTCCACTGCAGGAGCGAGGAGGAGTTCTCCAGCTGGGCCTCGACGTTGACGCTCTGGTAGCCGTAGACCGGGTCCTGGATGGTGGGGAGACTGAGCCGTCCGGGCGTGGCCGAGGAGAAGCCGGCGTTGCGGTCGGGCGTCCACTGCATCGGGGTGCGGACGCCGTCGCGGTCACCGAGCCAGATGTTGTCGCCCATCCCGATCTCGTCGCCGTAGTACAGCACCGGGGAGCCCGGGAGGGACAGGAGCATGGCGGTGAACAGCTCCATCTGGTTCGTGTCGTTCTCCAGCAGGGGCGCCAGACGCCGGCGGATGCCGATGTTGGCCTTCATCCGGGGATCCTTGGCGTACTCGTTCCACATGTAGTCGCGGTCGTCGTCGGTGACCATCTCGAGGGTCAGCTCGTCGTGGTTGCGCAGGAAGATGCCCCACTGGCAGTGGTGCGGGATCGCCGGGGTCTGGTCAAGGATCTCCGAGATCGGGAACCGCGACTCGCGGCGCACCGCCATGAAGATGCGCGGCATCACCGGGAAGTGGAAGCACATGTGGCACTCGTCGCCACCGGACTCGAAGTCGCCGAAGTAGTCGACCACGTCGGAGGGCCACTGGTTGGCCTCGGCGAGCAGGATCCGGCCGGGGTACTTCTCATCGACGTAGCGACGCACCTTGCGCAGGAACTCGTGGGTCTCGGGGAGGTTCTCGCCGTTGGTGCCGGCGCGCTCGTAGAGGTAGGGAACGGCGTCGAGACGGAACCCGTCCAGGCCCATGTCGAACCAGAACGACAGAGCGTCGAGGATCGCCTCGTGGACGCGCGGGTTGTCGAAGTTCAGGTCCGGCTGGTGGCTGAAGAACCGGTGCCAGTAGTACTGCTGGCGCACCGGGTCCCAGGTCCAGTTCGACGGCTCGGTGTCGACGAAGATGATCCGTGCTTCCTGGTAGAGCTCGTCGGTGTCGGACCACACGTAGAAGTCCCCGTAGGGGCCGTCCGGGTCGCGGCGGCTCTCCTGGAACCAGTGGTGCTGGTCGCTGGTGTGGTTCATGACGAAGTCGATGATCACCCGGATGCCGCGAGCGTGCGCAGCGTCGATGAGGCGGTGGAAGTCGTCGACGGTCCCGCACTCGGGCAGGATGTTCTCGAAGTCGGCGACGTCGTAGCCACCGTCGCGCAGCGGTGAGCTGAAGAACGGCGGCAGCCAGATGCAGTCGACGCCGAGCCACTCGAGGTAGTCGAGCTTCTCCACGAGGCCGTTGAAGTCGCCCGTCCCGTCGCCGTTGGAGTCGCGGAAGGAACGCACCAGGACCTCGTAGAAGACCGCTGTCTTGAACCAGTCCGTCGAGGTGTCTCCACCCGTGCCCTCGGGGATGGTGCTGTCGCCGGGCTGGAGGTCGGCGGCGGTCACGTGGTGCTCCTGAGCGTGAGGACGTGCGCGGGCTCGTGGCCGGGGTCGAGACGGACGTAGTTGTGGGCGCCCCAGTGGAACTGCTCACCGGTGATCTCGTCGCGGACGAGGAGCCCGTCCTGCCAGTCGAGTCCGAGCGCGGGCAGGTCGAGGTGGACGGTCGTCTCGCGGGTGCCGTGCGGGTCGAGGTTGACCACCGCGATGACGACGTCGTCACCGTGCTGCTTGCTGAAGACGAGCACGGAGTCGTCGTCGCTGCCGTGCACCACGAGGTTGCGCAGCAGCTGGAGCGCGGGGTGCGCACGACGGATCTCGTTCAGGCGGGTCAGGTACGGCGCGAGCGTGCGCCCCTCGGTGGTGGCGCCGTCCCAGTCGCGCACCCTGATCTGGAACTTCTCGGTGTCGAGGTACTCCTCGCTGCCGGGTCGCACCGCGACGTGCTCGTAGAGCTCGTAGCCGGCGTACACGCCCCAGCTGGGGGACCCGAGCGCGGCGACCACGGCGCGGATCTTGAAGGCCGCAGGCCCTCCGTACTGCAGGTAGGAGTGGAGGATGTCGGGGGTGTTGACGAAGAAGTTCGGGCGCATCAGGTGGTCGGACTCCGAGGAGACCTCGCGAAGGTAGCTCTCGAGCTCCCACTTCGCGGTGCGCCAGGTGAAGTAGGTGTAGCTCTGGTGGAAGCCCACCGAGCCGAGCCCGTGCATCATCGCCGGACGGGTGAAGGCCTCGGAGAGGAAGACCACGTCGGGGTCCGAGGCGCGGACCTGGCCGAGCAGCCACTCCCAGAACGTCAACGGCTTGGTGTGCGGGTTGTCCACGCGGAAGACCCGCACGCCGTGCGCCATCCAGTGCTGCACGATGCGCAGCACCTCGGCGGCGAGCTCGGCGGGGGCGTTGTCGAAGTTGATCGGATAGATGTCCTGGTACTTCTTCGGCGGGTTCTCGGCGTAGGCGATGGTCCCGTCGGCCCGGGTGCTGAAGTACTCCGGGTGCTCGGTGACCCACGGGTGGTCCGGAGCGGCCTGCAGCGCCAGGTCGAGCGCGACCTCCAGACCGAGCTCGCGGGCGCGGGCCACGAAGGCGTCGAAGTCCTCGATGGTGCCGAGATCAGGGTGCACCGCGTCGTGGCCGCCGTCCTTCGACCCGATCGCCCACGGCGAACCGGGGTCCTCGGGGCCGGGCGTCAGCGTGTTGTTCGGACCCTTGCGGTTGACCTCGCCGATGGGGTGGATCGGCGGCAGGTAGATGACGTCGAACCCCATCGCGGCGACGGCGTCCAGTCGCTTCGCGGCGGTGCGGAAGGTGCCGGAGGTGACCGCGCCGGTGACGGCGTCGATGGTGGCGCCCTCGGAGCGCGGGAAGAACTCGTACCAGCTGCCGTAGAGCGCGAGCGTTCGGTCGGCATAGGCCGGGAACGGGCCCTCGACGCTGACCAGCTCGCGCAGGGGATGGGCGCGCAGCACGTCCCACAGCTCGGGAGCCTGCAGCTGCGCCAGCCGGGCCGCCGCGGGGCGGCTGGTGTCGGTGGCCGCATCGAGGGCGCCGTCGACGACGCGTCGCTCGGCCACCAGGGTCGGGTCGAGCTCGGAGCGGAGGCGCTCGAGCAGCAGGCGCCCTTCGGTGAACATGAGGTCGACGTCGATGCCGGCGGGGATCTTGATGCCGGCGGCGTGCTCCCAGGTGGCGAACGGGTCGGCCCAGCCGTGCACCTCGAAGCCCCAGGCGCCGGGGGAGTCCGGGGTGACCCAGGCGAGGTAGCGGTCGGGAGGATCGCTCTGCTTGCGCATCCGCACCGGGGCGCGGCGGACACCGGCAGGGTCGATGAGCACCACCTCCGCCCCCAGGCTGTCGTGCCCCTCCCGGAACACGGTCGCTCGGACCGGGAAGGGTTCACCGACCGTCGCCTTCGCGGGCTGGCGTCCGCGGTCCACGACGGGCATGACGTCCATGACAGGGATGCGTCCGACCATCCGCCAACCCTTGCGGGTCGCCCCGGCCCGCGCAAGCCGGGCCACTCCTCCACCCGGGTGATGCCCCGCCGACGCGGCCGGCGAAACGAGCGCAGCGACTGCGGATGTCGGGCGGGGCGCCCTCCTCCTCAACCTCCGGGGTGCGGCCGGGACGCAGCGGACCCCCGCACCTGGGGGGTGCGGGGGTCCGGGTGGTGCGGGTACGTCAGCTGCCGAAGGCCTGCAGCTCGGCGGCGTGGACGATGGTGCCCCGATCGGACGCGGTCTTGCAGTCGGTCGCGTTGTTCGGGTCGTTGTCCTGCTCACCGGCGTAGCCGGCGAAGCCGGTGCACTGGTTCTCCAGCGCCACCAGGCGCAGCGCCGAGGCCGGGCTGGCCTCGACCTTGAACGAGCGCAGGGTGAGGTCCGGCGCGACCGGCCGGGGACGTCGCGCCGGGAAGGCGTCGTCGTCACTGGTGTAGATGGTCCTCCACGTCGCGCTGTCGCTCTCGCAGCCGCTCACGCACGCCTGGATGGCGAACCTGCGCAGCGCCGTGAAGCGGGAACCCGAGTCCGGGTCCTCGTCGACGGACTGGGCGGCCCGAACGGGGACGTCGGTGTCACTCGGCGGGGCCGGGTGCAGCATGGCGCTGACCTGGACCCGCCGGACGGTGTGCCGACCGCCGGCCAGATCGACGGTGACACTGGGGTTCGACTCGTCCACGTTCTGCTCGGTCACGCCGCCCCAGTTGGTGTTCTCGGTGCCGTCGATCAGGGAGTCGGCGTTGCGAGAGCCGCCGGTCGCCGCGATCACCGACGCGCCGGCCGAAGCTGCCGCGAGGTTCGTGGGCGTGCCGAGGGTCTTGGTCAGGTTCTCACCGGCGCCGACCGTGACCTTGAAGCGCTTGAAGCCGCCCTTCTTGGACACGAACAGCATCTCGTGCGTGCCGGGGACCAGCTCGACCGTCGGGTCGAGCCTGGTGGAGCCCAACGTGTCGGCGACCGGGGTGACCCGGGCCTCGTAGTGGCCGACGTAGAGACGGCCGGGCTTGGCCGCCTTCACCGTGAGGCGTGCGTTGTCGGAGGTCGGGGAGGCGAAGCTGGGGCTGGTGTCGCCCGAGTCCGCGTTGGGCACCGAGGCGCCCTTGCCCATGCCGCGCTTGGCGAAGGCGTCCCACATGACCTTGACGTCCTTGCCCTCGAAGCGCATCCGGTCCGCGGCGATCATGGCGTCCCGGGCGTCCAGCATCGACGTCGCGCCCTGCTGGAGCAGGAAGGAGTCGAAGATCAGCTGGATCCACCGACGGTTGCCGGGGCACTGGGCCGGCGGCACCGCGTAGTCGGGGGTGGCCTGGGCGCAGAGCAGCTGACGCCGCTTGTTGTCGTAGTCGTAGCGGCCGCCGATCTTGTCGAGACGGTCGACGATCGCCTCACGGACGCTCCACTGGGTCCCGTTCCAGATCTCCCCGTCGGCGTGCACCTCGTTGCCGGTGGTGTCGAAGCCGTAGTCGGAGTAGTTCAGCGGGTTGTGGTTGATGGCGTAGTCGCGGATGGCGACGTCCTCGTTGCCGGTGGCGTAGACCCCGACGGCCCACACGTTGCCGCCGTTGTCGTAGCCGTGGCTGAACTGGTACTCAGCGGCGACGAGGTCGCTCCAGGACTCACCCATCGCGCCGCCCTGCTCGGAGGTCAGGCCCTCGTCGGGCCCGCCGACCATGCGGTTGCTGATGGCGTGGGTGTACTCGTGGCCGACGATCCCCATGTCGAGACCACCGTCGGTGCACGGTGCGTAGAACGCGCCGGCGATGGGCTGGAAGAGGTACTGGTTGGTGATGCCGGGGATGCCGTCCTGCAGGGCGATCTGGTTGGCGTTGTCGCGCCCGAGGTAGGTCGGGGACCCGCCGCTGACGGCGCCGGCCTGGGCGTTGCCGATCTCCTGGTCACCCTCCGTGCCGCCTCGGCCGAGGTTGTCGAGCTGGAGGTTGTAGTTCCGCTCGGTGAACCCGAGATAGTAGGAGTAGTCGTGCATCCGGTTGTGGACCGCGAACAGGTTGGTCACCGAGGACAAGATGTCGTTGCCGCCCGGCCTGAGCTGGGTCGGGTCGCACTTGCTGTTGTTCCAGGCATCGGTGAACTCGTCGGTGTACTCCTGGGTCGGCGAGTACGGCGCTTGGGCGAACCCGCCCGGGGTCAGGGGGCTGCCCCAGGCCTCGTGGGTGTTGGCGTTGTTGCCGACGCTGGTGAACGACGGGGCCTGGGGGTTGGTCAGGAAGTCCCACGGCCCCGGCGCCGCGACGTTGCGCAGCCGACCGGTCGGCAGGGTGCAGCCGTCGGCACCCTCGGTGAACCAGCAGCCGATGATGCTGTTGTCCGGCGTCCCCGACGGGTCGTTGTCGTTCGGGTTGGCGGTGAAGAAGCGCCACCGGGGCATTCCCTGGGCGGTGTTGCCGCCGCCCCCGCCGCCGGTTGAGCCCGGCGTGTCGGAGGTGACCACGTTCAGCACGTAGTCGCCCGGCGGCACGAAGGGCGCCGTCGGGTCGTCGAAGGGACACACCTGGGCGCCGTAGGTGCCGGCCGGGATGGAGTCGGCGGCATAGGTGGCGATCTCGGGGCTGGTCCCGGTGTCGGCCGAGGCGATCGTGTCGCCGTCGGCGTCGAAGATCTTCACGACGATGTCGTTGGCGGCGTTGGCCGTCGAGGCCGCGGCCGCGATCTGGCGGGTGGCGTCGTCGCTGATCTCGAACTCGTGCACCGGACCGCAGTCGGTCGCGGTGATCGCGCCGCTGAACGGGGCCGTGTCGTTCTCGTTGAAGACCTTGGACTCGCGGTGCAGCACCCTGCCGGTGACCGCGTCGACCAGGACGGTGTAGGCGCTTGCGGCGCCGCCGGCGGTGTTGACCACGTTGGCCTCGATGACCGGGCGGGAGGTCCCGTCCGCCATCGCCAGTGCACGGACGCGGGCCTGCTGCTCCTGGTAGTAGCCGGGAACGTTGAGCCGGGTCCAGCCCTCGCTCGTCCCGACCTTGATCCCGCTGACGTCCGGGAGCCTCGCGCCGACGTTGGTGGCTGCCTTGAGCCAGCCTTGCAGCGGCGTCAGCACGGCGGCGGGCGCCGCCTGGGGATGCTGCACCAGCGAGGAGGAGACGTAGGCGATCTGGCCGTTGGCCACGCCCACGGTGACCATGGAGCCGATCGCGGGGCTGAGGTTGCCGAGCCTCTGACGGAAGAGCACCGCGTTCGCGTCGGAGCCCTTGAGCGGCTGGGTGGAGACCAGCTCGAGGTTCGCGGCGCTCATGTCGTCGGCGGTCAGACCGAAGACGTCGGCGTGCGAGGCCAACCACCGGCGAGCGGCGTCGGCGGGCTTGCCGGCGGCAGCGCCGAGCGACCCGTCGGTGGGCAGCAGCGAGGAGGGGGTGCCGAACTGGTTCCACCGCACGTCCTGGACGCCGAGCGCCCTGACCGCCGCGACCTGCGAGGCGAGGGCGGGGGCGGTGCCTCGGACATCGATCCCGGGCAGTGCGCTCGGGGCGTCGCCGATGGTGGTGATGTCGACGGGGTCGAAGTCGCCGGGGACCGATGGATCGGCGGCGACGAAGGGACTGCTCGCGGTGGCGGGCAGCTGGGTGAGGCCTGGGACCAGGATGGTGGCCATCAGGGCGGTGGCGAGAGCAGAGCGGCGACCGGGCCGCGCGAACCGTGGGGTCATGTGGGTCACAACGGGGACTAAAGACCGTAGTTACGGTGTTCGGCGATCTCTGCCGACCAATTTTCGACCCGACGATGTTTGGATCGATCCAGGGATTCGCTAGCGTCCTCGGATGCGCGCCCTACGTCGGTTCACCGTCCGCCCCGTTCTCCCGCCGACGCTGGAGGCGCTCGGCGAGCTCGCCGGCAACCTGCGGTGGTGCTGGCACCCGCCCACGCAGGACCTCTTCGCCGAGGTCGACCCGCTCCTGTGGGAGGAGTCCGGCCGCGACCCGGTCCGGCTGATCGGTGCGGTGGGCGCCGAGCGCTTCGCCGAGCTGGCTGCCGACTCGTCGTTCGTCCAACGGCTCGCCGCGCAACGTGCCGACCTGGCGGCGTACCTGCGGCAGGACCGCTGGTACCAGCGCCGGTTCGGTGACGGCACGGGGGAGGACGACCCGGGGGCGCCGCGAGCGATCGGCTACTTCTCCCCGGAGTTCGGCATCACCGCCGTGCTGCCGCAGTACTCGGGCGGCCTGGGCATCCTGGCCGGCGACCACCTCAAGTCCGCCAGCGACCTCGGCGTGCCGGTGGTCGGTGTCGGGCTGCTCTACCGGCACGGCTACTTCCAGCAGTCCCTGGACCGAGAGGGCTGGCAGCAGGAGACCTACCCGGTGCTCGATCCCGACGGGCTCCCGATCAGCCCGTTGCGCGAGGCCGACGGCCGGCACGCCCAGATCGCCATCGCGATGCCCGACGGGCCGGACCTGCTCGCGAGGATCTGGGTCGCGCACGTCGGCCGCGTGCCCCTGCTGATGCTCGACACGCAGGTCGAGGGCAACCCGGACTCCTACCGCGAGGTCACCGACCGGCTCTACGGCGGCAGCTCCGAGCACCGGCTCCGCCAGGAGCTCCTGCTCGGGGTCGGTGGCGTCCGGGCGCTGCGGGTGCACTCACGGCTGACCGGCGCCCCGGAGCCCGAGGTCTTCCACACCAACGAGGGCCACGCCGGGTTCCTCGGGCTGGAGCGGATCCGCGAGATGACCGTCGACCCCGCCGGTCCCCGGCTCGACGTCGACACCGCGCTCGAGCTCGGCCGCGCCTCCACCGTGTTCACCACGCACACCCCCGTCCCGGCCGGCATCGACCGCTTCCCGCGCTCGCTGGTCGAGCAGTACTTCGGCGAGCACGGGGCCACTCCCGGAGTGCCCCTCGATCGTGTCCTGGCGCTCGGCTGCGAGGACTACGCCGGCGGGGACGGCGGCGTCTTCAACATGGCCGTCATGGGCTTCCGTCTCTCCCAGCGGGCGAACGGGGTGTCGCTGCTGCACGGTCAGGTCAGCCGCGGGATGTTCAACGGCCTGTGGCCGGCCTTCGACGAGGCCGAGGTGCCGATCGGCTCGATCACCAACGGCGTCCACGCGCCGACCTGGGTGGCTCGCGAGGTCGTCGAGCTCGCGGTCGCACAGGGAGCCGACCCCGGCTCGGACGACACCGCGTCGTTCTGGGCCGCGGTCGACGACGTGCCCGACGCCGACGTCTGGTCGGTCAAGCGGATGCTGCGGCTGCGGCTGGTCGAGGACGCCCGGCGCCGCCTGCGGGCCTCCTGGGTGAACCGCGGGGCCGCACCGGCCGAGCTGGCCTGGAT
Source organism: uncultured Actinomycetota bacterium (assembly GCA_963822495.1). GTDB lineage: Bacteria > Actinomycetota > Actinomycetes > Propionibacteriales > Nocardioidaceae > Nocardioides. Next base: position 186,841 of record CAWGHQ010000014.1, read on the forward strand.
CAGCGAGGCGCTGGACCCCGACGTGCTCACGATCGGCTTCGCACGCCGGGTGCCCTCCTACAAGCGCCTGACGCTGATGCTGCGCGACCCCGAGCGGCTCAAGCGCATCCTGCTGCATCCCGAACGCCCGGTGCAGCTGGTCATCGCGGGCAAGTCCCATCCGGCCGACGACGGCGGCAAGCGTCTCATCCAGGAGCTCGTGCGCTTCGCCGACGACCCCGAGGTGCGTCACCGCATCGTCTTCCTGCCCGACTACGACATCGCGATGGCCCAGCCGCTGTACCCCGGTTGCGACGTGTGGCTCAACAACCCGCTGCGGCCCTACGAGGCGTGCGGGACCTCCGGCATGAAGGCGGCGCTCAACGGGGGCCTCAACCTGTCCATCCTCGACGGCTGGTGGGACGAGTGGTACGACGGCCACAACGGCTGGGCGATCCCGTCGGCCGACGGGGTGGAGGACCCCGACCGTCGCGACGACCTCGAGGCCACCGCCCTCTACGACCTCGTCGAGCACGAGGTCGCTCCGCGCTTCTACGACCTCGACGACGCCGGGGTGCCGCCGCGGTGGCTGAGCATGGTGCGGCACACCCTGCGCTCGCTCGGCCCCAAGGTGCTGGCCTCGCGGATGGTGCGCGACTACGTCCAGCAGCTCTACGTCCCCGCGACCCTCACGGCCCGGCGCCTCGAGGCGGACCACCCGGGGGCAGCCGACCTGGCCGCCTGGAAGCGTGAGGTGCGCGCCGGTTGGGGCGACGTCCGGGTGGAGCACGTCGAGAGCGACGGCGTCAGCGAGACCGCTCAGGTCGGCGACGTCCTCGGGGTGCGCGCGTTCGTCGCGCTCGGTGGGCTGACGCCAGGAGACGTCAGCGTCCAGGTGGCGCACGGCAGGTCCGACGGGGCCGACGGCAGCGACGACCTGCGCGGGGCGACCCTCACGGCGTTGCGGCTGGCCGAGACCTACGAGGGCGGACGGCACCGCTTCGAGGGAGAGGTCGCGCTGACCCGCGCCGGCGGGTTCGGCTACACCGTGCGGGTCGTCCCGCACCACCCGCTGCTGGCCTCGGACGCCGAGCTGGGGCTGGTCGCCCTTCCCTGAGCCCGCATCCGGTGGAGGTGGGCTCAGTCGCCGCTCTGGCGCAGCACCAGCACCGACCGCGACGCCATCGTGAGCGCCTGACCGCTCTCCACGGGCTCGCCGACCACCAGGTCGGGGTCGGTGGACAGCACGATCTCACCCGTGCGGACCCAGGTGTTCCGCGGCAGCGTGAGCGAGATCGGCTCGGCAGCGGCGTTGAACCACATCAGGAAGGAGGCGTCGAGCTGCTGCTCGCCGCGCGGACCGGGGGAGCGGAGCGGGGTGCCGGAGACGAACATCCCGATCACCCCCAGCGCGTCGTCATGCCAGTCGGCCTCGGTCATCTCGCGGCCGCAGGGGTGGAGCCAGGCCAGGTCCTTGGGGCCACCGGTCATGGTCGGGCGACCCTCGTACCAGTGGCGCTGCCGCAACGCCGGGTGCTCACGGCGCAGGGCCAGCGCGGCCTTGGTGACGGCGTAGACGTCGAGCCAGGCGTCCTCGGCGCGCCAGTCGACCCAGGAGAGCTCGTTGTCCTGGCAGTAGGCGTTGTTGTTGCCGCGCTGGGTGCGACCGCGCTCGTCGCCGGCCACGATCATCGGCACGCCGGCCGAGAGGCACAAGGTGGCCATCAGGTTGGCGGCCTGGCGCCGGCGCAGCCCGCTGATCGTCACGTCGTCGCACTCGCCCTCGACGCCGTGGTTCCAGGAGTGGTTGTTGTCGGTCCCGTCGCGGTTGTCCTCGCGGTTGGCCTCGTTGTGCTTGCGGTCGTAGGTGACGAGGTCGCGCACGGTGAACCCGTCGTGGGCGGTGACCATGTTCACCGAGTTGTAGGCGGAGCGGCCGTCGTCGGCGTAGAGGTCCGAGGAGCCCGCGAGCCGCGTCGCCACCGAACGGGTCCCGTCGCCGTGACCCCGCCAGAAGTCGCGGACCTGGTCGCGGTACTGGTCGTTCCACTCCACCCACGGCGGCGGGAAGCCGCCCACCCGGTAGCCGTCCGCCGAGGCGTCCCACGGCTCGGCGATCAGCTTGACGTGGCGCAGCACCGGGTCCTGGCCGATCGCGATCAGCAGGTGGCAGTCCATGTCGACGGCCCGGTCGACGCGGGTCAGGGCCGGCAGCAGGTCGAACCGGAACCCGTCCACGTGCATCTCGGTGACCCAGTAGCGCAGGGAGTCGAGGATCAGCCGCAGGCCGAAGGGGTGGCCGGCATCGACGGTGTTGCCGCACCCGGTGACGTCCCAGTAGACGTCGGCACCGTCCGGGTCGGGGCCGCGCGGCGCGGGTTCCCCTGCTCGGTCCGGGCGGGCGGGACCGGGGGCCGGCCGGTGGTAGAGGCTGTCGTCGAGCCCCCGGAAGCTCAGCGTCGGCCCGTCGGGCCCGGCCTCGGCGGTGTGGTTGTAGACCACGTCGAGGATGACCTCGAGGCCGGCCTCGTGCAGGGACTTCACCATCGCCTTGAAGTCCGTCACCTGCTCGCCCCGGTCACCGGCGGAGGAGTAGGCCCCGTGCGGGGCGAAGAAGCCGATCGTGTTGTAGCCCCAGTAGTTGCTCAGCCCACGCTCGGCCAGGAACGGCTCGCTCGCGAACTGCTGGACCGGCAGCAGCTCGACCGCCGTCACGCCGAGGTCGCGCAGGTAGTCGGTCACCGCGGGGGTCGCCAGCCCGGCGTAGGTGCCTCGCAGGTGCTCGGGCACCCGGTCGTGCAGTGCGGTCATGCCCTTGACGTGCAGCTCGTAGAGCACGGTGTCACGCCACCGCCGACGCAGCGGGCGCTCGCCGGCCCAGTCGAAGCCGCCCTCGTCGACGACCACGCTGCGCGGGACGACCGGTGCAGAGTCGAGCGGACTGCGCTGCCCCGGGCGGTCGAGGTCGTGGGCGTAGAGCTCCGGCCCGCCGCCGACCGCACCGCACACCGCCCGTCCGAACGGGTCCAGCAGCAGCTTCTCGACGTTGAAGCGCAGCCCGGTCGCCGGCTCCCAGGGCCCGTCGGCGCGAAAGCCGTAGCGGGTGCCGGGCGCCAGACCCGGCAACGCCCCGTGCCAGATACCGAGGCTCTGCTCGGTCAGCCGGTGGCGCTGCTCGACGTCGGCCTCGTCGAAGACACACACCCACACCGCGCTCGCGCGGGGTGCGTGGACGGCGAAGTTCGTCGCCTCGGCGGACCAGGTGGCGCCCAGCGGCCAGTTCTGACCGGGCCACACGGCGCTGCGCTGGCCGAGATGGCTCCAGGTCAGGGGTGTCACCGACGGATTCTCGCATCCGGAGGCGCGCGCGGTGACCACTTCCCCGAGGCGTCGCATGCCCTAGGCTCAGCGCGCGGCGGCGTGGCCCACGTCACGCCGGCCACACGCGAGGACCGACAAGCAGCGGAGGACAGCGGTGGGGGAGCACGTACGGCTCGAGGTCGAGGACGGGGTCGGCACGATCCGGCTCGACCGGCCGAAGATGAACGCCATCAGCCTGGCCGTCCAGGACGAGATCGCCGAGGCCGCCCTCGAGGCCGGCGAGCGGGACGACGTCAAGGCCGTCGTGGTCTACGGCGGCGAGCGTGTCTTCGCGGCCGGCAACGACGTCAAGGAGATGGCCGCCATGTCGCACACCGACATGGTCAAGCGCTCCCGCCGGCTCCAGGGCGTCATCACCGAGGTCGCACGCATCCCCAAGCCAGTCGTCGCAGCCGTCACCGGCTACGCACTCGGGGGAGGGTGCGAGCTGGCGCTGGCCGCCGACGTGCGGATCGCTGCCGACGACGCCGTGCTCGGCCAGCCCGAGGTGCTGCTCGGCATCATCCCCGGCGCCGGCGGCACCCAGCGGCTGAGCCGACTGGTCGGCCCCAGCCGGGCCAAGGACATCATCTTCACCGGCCGCTTCGTCCACGCAGAGGAGGCGCTGGCCATCGGCCTGGTCGACCGCCTGGTGCCGGCCGGCGAGGTCTACGAGGCCGCCACCGCCTGGGCTGCGCAGTTCGCCCACGCCGCGACCTACGCCGTGAGGGCGGCCAAGGAGAGCATCGACCGTGGGCTCGAGGTCGACCTCGACACCGGTCTGGAGATCGAGCGCCACCAGTTCGCGGCACTGTTCGCCACCCACGACCGGGAGACCGGCATGCGGTCGTTCGTGGAGCAGGGTCCCGGGAAGGCCGCGTTCGAGGGTCGCTGAGGCCAGCACGTGCACGACCCGGCGCCGTCGAGGGGGCGACGTCGGTCCAATGGGGACTAGAGGAGCAGGACATGGCCAAGAACAACAACGCTGAGGACGCGACGCAGGACGAGACCACCCAGAAGGAGGAGAAGGCCTCGCAGAAGGAGGTGAAGGCCGCCGAGAAGGAGGAGAAGGCGGCCAAGCGCAAGGAACGCACCGCGATGATGACCGACCAGGTCAAGAAGACCCGCAACCTCGCGGCGCGCATCGTGTGGCTGTTGTGCGTCTTCTTCGCCTCCGTGCTGGCTCTCGGGGCGTTGTGCGTCGCGCTCGACTTCAACCGCGACAACAGTCTGGTCAGCTTCCTGCTCAACACCGGCGACGCCGTCGACCTCGGGGTCTTCTCCCGCAAGGGCGGCATCAAGGACTTCACGGGCAGCAACGCCGACGTCAAGAACATCCTGCTCAACTGGGGTGTCTGCGCCGTCGTGTGGCTCGTCATCGGCCGTGTCGCCGACCGCCTGATCCGCCCCTGACCCGCTCGACGTCGAGACCCGGGTGGCGCGGCCAGCGGTGTGAGGCAGTGCATAGTCGGCCGGGTCCACCTCGTGGTGACCCGGCGGTAATGTGCAGGTGACTGTCCGCGTCACCGACGCGGCGTCATCGATCCGCGTCACCCACCCCGCGTCACCCACCCCGCGTCACCCACTGCACAGGAGGGGCCCTGACCGGCCACACCACCATGAACATTGTCGTTTGCGTGAAGCACGTGCCCGATGCCACCGCCGACCGGCGCTTCGAGGCAGACAACACCGTCGACCGGGTCGGGGTCGACGGTCTCCTCTCCGAGCTCGACGAGTACGCGGTCGAGCAGGCCCTGCAGCTGAAGGAGAAGTCCGACGGCGAGACCACGGTGACCGCGCTGTGCATCGGCCCCGAGAAGGCTGTCGACGCGGTCCGCAAGGCCCTCCAGATGGGCGCCGACAAGGGCATCCACGTCAGCGACGAGGCCATCGCCGGTTCGGACTACCTTGCGACCTCCCTCGTGCTGGCCAAGGCCGTCGAGAAGGCCGGCGAGTCCGAGAAGGTCGACCTCGTGATGTGCGGCATGGCCAGCACGGACGCCTCCGGCAGTGTCGTCCCGGCGATGCTCGCCGAGCGGCTCGGGCTGCCCCAGGTCACCCTCGCCTCGGTCGTCGAGGCCCAGGGCGACCAGGTCCGGATCAAGCGCGACGGCGACACCTCCACCGAGGTCATCGGTGCCACGATGCCCCTCGTGCTCTCGGTCACCGACCAGACCGGCGAGGCCCGCTACCCCTCCTTCAAGGGCATCATGGCGGCCAAGAAGAAGCCGATGGAGACCTGGTCGCTGGCCGACATCGGCCTCGACCCCTCCGAGGTCGGCCTCTCGGTCGCGTGGAGCGAGGTCTCCGCCACCAACGAGCGCCCCCCGCGCTCGCAGGGCGAGATCGTCAAGGACGAGGACGGCTCCGGTGCCCCGGCTCTGGCCGGCTTCCTCGCCTCCAAGAAGTTCATCTGAGTCGGCGAGGAGCCCTCATGTCTGAAGTCCTGGTTCTCATCGACCACCTCGACGGTGCGGTGCGCAAGCCCACCTACGAGCTGCTCACCATCGCCCGGCGCCTGGGCGAGCCCTCAGCGGTCTACATCGGCCCCGCCGACCAGGCCGCCGAGGCGGTCGAGAAGGTCAAGGCCTACGGCGCCGAGAAGGTCTACGTCGTCGACGACGCCGAGATCAAGGGCTACCTCGTCGCGCCCAAGGCCGAGGCTCTCCAGCAGCTGGTGGAGAAGGCCTCACCCGCGGCGGTCCTCATCCCCTCCACCGGCGAGGGCAAGGAGATCGCGGGTCGACTGGCCATCAAGACCGGCTCCGGTCTGATCACCGACGCCGTCGACGTCGAGGCCGACGGCGACACCGCGGTGACCACCCAGAGCGTCTTCGCCGGCAGCTGGACGGTGCAGGCCCGGGTCACGACCGGGACGCCGATCATCACGGTCAAGCCGAACTCGGCGCCGCCCGAGGAGACTGCCGGGGCAGGCACGATCGAGGAGTTCGCGCCGACCATCTCCGAGGCCGCGAAGACCGCGAAGATCGTCGCCTCGCAGCCGCGCCAGGCCTCCGGGCGCCCCGAGCTCACCGAGGCAGCCATCGTGGTCTCGGGTGGGCGCGGGACCGGTGGCGACTTCGCCCCCATCGAGGGCCTCGCCGACGCGCTCGGCGCCGCCGTGGGCGCCTCGCGCGCCGCGGTCGACTCGGGCTGGATGCCGCACAGCTTCCAGGTCGGTCAGACCGGCAAGGTCGTCTCCCCGCAGCTCTACGTGGCCAACGGCATCTCCGGCGCGATCCAGCACCGGGCCGGGATGCAGACCTCGAAGACGATCGTCGCGGTCAACAAGGACGAGGAGGCGCCGATCTTCGAGCTCGTCGACTTCGGTGTCGTGGGCGACCTGCACTCCGTGCTGCCGGCCGCGACCGAGGAGATCACCAAGCGCAAGGGCTGAGGACCTGCTCGGGCCTCCTGTGACCGGGCTCACGCCCCCTCTGGCAGGATCGCGGGACCACCCACCAGGAGGACCTGCCCGCCCATGACCGCTCCGATCATCCACGCCAGCCCGCTGCCCGACGTCCAGCATCCCCGCGACCACGCTGACGACCTACTGCTTCGAGCACGCCGCCGAGCACGCCGACAAGGCCGCGCTCATCGACGGCCCCACCGGACGCGTCGTGACCTACGCCCAGCTGGAGGACCAGATCCGGCGACTGGCGGGCGGGTTGCGGGCTCGCGGCTTCGGACCCGGCGACACGCTGGCCCTCCTGGCGCCGAACCTTCCCGAGTACGCCGTCGTCTTCCACGGCGTCGCGATGGCCGGCGGCTCGATCACGACGATCAACCCGACCTACACCGCCAAGGAGATGGCCCACCAGATCAGGGACGCCCAGCCCTGCCTGATGGTGACGGTCGGCATGTTCCTGGAGACCGCCAAGGAGGCCTCGCAGGGCTCACCGGTCGAGTCCGTCTTCGTGATCGACGGCACCGAGGACCCCGAGGCTCAGGACCTGGCGGTGCTGCTGGGTGACCCGATCGAGGAGCAGGTGCCCGTCGACGTCGAGGACGTCGTCGCCCTGCCGTACTCCTCGGGCACCACGGGGCTGTCCAAGGGCGTCATGCTGACCCACCGGAACCTCGTGGCCAACATCGCGCAGACCATCGAGGCCAGCCGGCTCACCGCCGAGGAGTCCTTCGTCGCCGTGCTGCCGTTCTTCCACATCTATGGCATGCAGGTGCTGATGAACGCGGGGCTGCGTGCGGGGGCGACGGTGATCACGATGCCTCGCTTCGACCTCGAGCTGTACCTGCGCCTCAACGCCGAGCACGCCTGCACCCGCGCCTACGTCGCACCACCGATCGTCGTGGCACTGGCCAAGCACCCGCTGGTCGACAAGTTCGACCTGAAGGCCATGGCCTACATCATGTCCGGCGCGGCGCCGCTCTCGGCCGACACCGGCGAACGGGCCGCTGGGCGGATCGGCTGCGAGGTGGTCCAGGGCTACGGCATGACCGAGCTGTCACCGGTCTCCCACCAGACGGTCCCGGGGGACTACCGGCCCGGCTCGGTCGGTGTCACCTCGCCCAACACCGAGTGCATGATCGTCGACCCCGGAAGCGGCGAGAGCCTCGGCACCGGAGCCGAGGGCGAGCTGTGGGTGCGCGGGCCGCAGGTGATGAAGGGCTACCTCGGGCGCCCCGAGGACTCCGACGCCACCAAGGACGCCGACGGGTGGCTGCACACCGGCGACATCGCCCGGATCGACGACGACCACCACGTCTACATCGTCGACCGGCTCAAGGAGCTGATCAAGTACAAGGGCTTCCAGGTGCCGCCGGCCGAGCTCGAGGCGGTCCTGCTGGCCCACGACGAGATCGCTGACGCTGCCGTGGTCGGCCTCCCTGACGAGGAGGCCGGTGAGCTGCCGGTCGGCTTCGTGGTGCTCAAGCCGGACTCGACGCTGAGCCCCGAGGACGTCAAGGCCCACGTCGCCGGTGAGGTCGCCACCTACAAGCAGCTGCGGCAGGTCCTGATGGTGGAGGAGATCCCCAAGTCGGCCTCGGGAAAGATCCTGCGCCGGGTGCTGCGCGACCAGGCCCAGACCTGAGCCTGGCCGCGCAGCGACAGGGCGCCCTCGGCGCTGGTCAGCGACGGAAGCCGCCACCCAGGCTCTCGTCGATCAGGCCGACCGGGGCCACGTCGACACGACGGTGCTCGGCCGACCCCTTCAACGTGATCTCGCGCAGGGTGTCGTTGTTGGTGGTGTTGGACTCGACCAGCTTGCCGAACGGGTTGGCCTCGACCGAGAGGAAGTAGGTGCCGTTCGGCAGGCCCGCGACCTCGAGCGCCTGGCCACGGCGGTACTGGGCGTAGGTGTCGCCGGACCCTGCGGAGAGCACCTCACGCACCGTGAGTGCACCGAGGCGCCCGCACGACGTCGAGAGGTCGGTGTTCTCGGGCTGCCAGTCGGCGCCGGGGACGGTGTAGTCGACGGCGTCGGTGTTGGCCAGGCAGAACGAGACCTTGCCCGAGGTCGCGACGGGCTACAGGTCGGCATCGAGCAGCCGGTAGCGGGCGAAGTCCTCGAAGTGCCAGTGGTTGTGGTTCGCGGCGTGCCAGTGGAAGTGCGAGTCGAGCTGCTGGTAGCCGGTCTGCTCTCCGTCGGTGTCGAAGAAGTACTGGTAGGCGTCCATCTCCTCCTGGTCGGCGGTGCGGAAGCCGTCGATGACCAGGGGGCTGTTGCCGGCGTTCCAGACGTTGGCGGCGAAGCGGAGCAGGGTGCCCTTGCCGTTCAGACCGATGCGAAGGCCGGGAGCGAGCGGAGGTCGGGTCGTGGGCCCCGGTCGCCGGCGGCCACACCACCCGAGGTGGCCGACGGCCGGGTGGCGGCCGGGGTGGCGGTGCCGCCGGGGGCGCGGTCGGAGGCCGAGCGGAAGCCCTCGCCGCCGCCCTTGCGAGGCTTCTTGATGGTGAGGGCGACGTCGTGGTGGCGTGAGGCCTCGTCGAGGTCGAAGGCGTCGGCGTAGACGTCGGCGACGTCGACCTCGACGTCGTACTCGCCCGGGGCGAGGCGCATCGGCGTGCCGTAGCCACCGATGGAGCTGGTCCACCCGGCCTCGACGCCCTGCACGGAGCCGAGCGTGTAGGGGTTCCAGGGGCAGCCCCACGGGTAGGGCGAGTGGGCCGCGGCGTCGGGCCGGACGCGCTGACCGTTCCCGTTGAGGCAGGCGCCGGTGGACTTGGTGCGCACGACGTCGCCTGCGGAGTCGCGGAAGGTGAGGGTATAGAAGTCGGGGAGGCTCTGGAAGTCCGTCTGGAGCCCGGCCGGGAACGTCCCGGACCTCGCTCCCGAGGTCCACGTGGTGACGATCGGGCTGTCGTAGTCGGCACGGGTCGAACGGACCTCGAGGCCGTCGACCCCGCCGATCGCTCGGACGCCCAGCCGGAGGTAGACACGGTTGCGGTGATAGGCGCGCGCCGTCTTGTGCTCAGGCGCGGTGATGGTGATGGCGTCGCCCGGGGCCGCCGAGGCGCTCCCGGTGGTCGTGGAGACGAGTGCGGTGCCCGCGCACGCGGTGGCGAGAGCGGTGGCGACGAGCCTGCGTCGTGTGGTCACAGAGGGCCCCTTCGAGATGGGGGCCACAGTTGGCCCCGACATGTAGACGTAGTAGCACGCCTCCCGGTTGCCCGGGCGCCAAGACTAGGCTCATCGAGCGACCAGATCCATGAGGTCTGGACGCCGAGTCGTCTCGCGGACGCGACCCCTGAGGCCGGCCGGCACCCGGCGCGGGCGGCCGTTCCCGTGGAGGTCGCCTCGCGGGGGGAGCGCGTCGCGGGGGCAGCGGTAGGCTGCGGGCATGTCGTCGAGCCTTGCCCTGCCGCTGGTCCTGCGTGCCGCCGAGGCGGTCCACAGCGGACCCAACCCGTACCTCGTCGGCGCGATCGTCCTGGCCATCATGGTCGGGATGCTGCTGGCACTCGTCGCCTTCGGTGGCGGGCGCGAGCACACCTGAGCACCGTGGGCATGCGGAACCGTCCGGAGGGCCCGGCAGGAACAGGGCGTCGTCGGGTCGGGGTGATGGGCGGGACCTTCGACCCGATCCACCACGGTCACCTCGTCGCGGCCTCCGAGGTGCAGGCCTGGTACGACCTGGACGAGGTCGTCTTCGTGCCCACCGGGCAGCCCTGGCAGAAGTCCGGACGCGACGTCTCGGCGGCCGAGGACCGCTACCTCATGGCCGTCATCGCGACCGCGGCCAACCCCCGGTTCTGGGTCTCCCGCGTCGACATCGACCGGGACGGGCCGACCTACACCGTGGACACCCTGCGCGACCTGCACGCCACGATGCCCGAGGTCGACCTGTACTTCATCACCGGCGCCGACGCCCTGGCCGGCATCTTCGGCTGGCGCGGCACCGACGTGCTCTTCGACCTCGCCCGGTTCGTCGGCTGCACGCGTCCGGGCTACGAGATGGACCCGGACGCGCTGGCGGCCATACCCTCGCACCGGGTCACGCTGCTCGAGATCCCGGCGCTCGCCATCTCCTCCACCGACTGCCGTGAGCGGCAGCAGCGGGGGCAGCCCGTCTGGTACCTCGTCCCCGACGGGGTCGTGCAGTACATCACCAAGCACCACCTGTATCCCGCTCCACCTCCCGCACCCACCACCGACCCGGTCCTCGCGGCCGACCACGGAGACCGATGACCGCCACCGACCATGCCGTCGAGCTCGCCACCATCGCTGCCCGGGCAGCCGGCGAGAAGCAGGCCCAGCAGACGGTCGCCTTCGACGTCAGCGACCAGCTCGCCATCACCGACATCTTCGTCATCACCAGCGCCGGCAACGAGCGCCAGGTCCGCGCCGTGGTCGACGAGATCCAGGCCAAGCTGCGCGAGGTCGGCGTGAAGCCGTTGCGCCGCGAGGGCGAGCGCCAGGGCCGCTGGGTGCTGCTGGACTACGGCGAGATCGTGGTGCACGTCCAGCACGAGGAGGAGCGGCAGTACTACGCCCTCGAACGGCTCTGGCGCGACTGCCCGCTGATCTCCCTGCCCGTCGACGTGGCCACTCCGGGGCGTTGAGGTGGCGCAGGGCGACCGCACGGCACCTCTGAGCGACGCCGCCACGGCCCGGTCGCTGGTCCTGCTGCGCCACGGGCGGACCGCCTACAACCGGGCCGGGCGCATCCAGGGCCAGGTCGACGCCGAGCTCGACGAGGCTGGGCACGAGCAGGCCGCCGCAGCCGCCGTCGCTCTGGCGGCGCTCGCACCGTCGGTGCTCTGGAGCTCCGACCTGGCCCGCACCCGGGCGACGGCCGCCTACGTCGCGAAGGAGACGGGCCTGGACCCGACCTACGACGCTCGCCTGCGCGAGTACGCGCTCGGTGAGAGAGAGGGTCTGAGCCACGAGGAGTACGCCGCGGCACAGCCCGAGGAGTTCGCCAGGTTCCGGCTGGGCGACCTCGACGCCGTCCGTGGCGGGGAGCGCTCCGCAGACGTGGCCGCGCGGATGCTGGCCGCGATCACGGACCTGCTGAGCCTGACGCCCCCCGGCGGGGTCGCGGTGGCCGTCTCCCACGGGGCCGCCATCCGGGTGGCCGTGACCGCACTCCAGGGCTGGCCGGCCGGGGCCGAACGGGGGCTGCACGGGCTGGACAACTGCGGGTGGGTGGAGATGGACGAGGGGCGCGTCGACCCCGACGGCCCGGCGCGGCTGCGGCTGCGGGCCTACAACCGGGTGGCCCCGGAGCTGCGGCCCGCCCCCTGATTCGCACGGCCCGCAGGGTCCTTGTAGTATCACCGGCGTCGTCCAGGACGTGCTCGGGACGGCGACCTGGGGCTGTGGCGCAGCTGGTAGCGCATCTGCATGGCATGCAGAGGGTCAGGGGTTCGAGTCCCCTCAGCTCCACCAGGTCACGAGGCGGTCACCCACCCAGGGTGGCCGCCTCGCCCTCGTTCGGGGACGACGGGCTCGAGCTCGTCCCAGTCGACGTCGGCCAGGCGGCCCTGGTACTCGGTGACGGTGCCGGGCCAGTTCGTGCTGATCCGGCCGCCGTCGTGGTACCAGCTGCTGCAGCCGGCCCAGGCGGTCCGGCCCAGGCGCGCCTGCACCTCGGCGTCGAAGCGGTCAGCGACCTCGCGGCGTACCCCGAGAAGCGGCGACTCACCGGCCGCGGTCCGCTCGCCTACCCGGCGTGCCACCTGGGCGACGTACCCGGCCTGCGCCTCCATCATCGCGATGATCGAGCTGCCGCCGAGGTTGGTGTTGGGTCCGTAGATGCACAGCAGGTTGGGGAAGCCCGGGACGCTCAGCCCGAGGTGGGCGCGCGCGCCGCCGGCCCACTGGTCGTGGAGGTCGGCGCCACCGACCCCTCGCACCTCGATGCCGTCGAGGAAGCGGGTGGCCGCGAACCCGGTTCCCCACACGATGACGTCGGCCTGGTGCAGGCGTCCGTCGACCGTGCGCACTCCCTCCGGCTCGACGCTGGCCACGGCGTGGTCCACGACCTCGACGTGGTCGCGGTCCAGCGCTGCGTACCAGTCGTTCGAGAACAGCATCCGCTTGCAGCCGATGGCATAGTCCGGCACCAACCGGGCCCGCAGCGCCGGGTCGCGCACCGAGCGGCGCAGGTGCACCCGCCAGGCTGCGCGCAGGCCGGCCAGGACCTGGCGCGAGACCCTCGACTCCCCGACCAGGGCCGCGTTCAGCCTCTCGGTCAGCCAGAAGATGGCGCGCCGCTCGGCGGCGAGCGTGCGGGGGAACCGGACGAAGGCGCCCTGGTACCTGCGTCCGTACTCCTGGTCCGGCTTGGGCACCACGTAGGGCGCGGAACGCTGGAAGACGGTCATCGCGGCGACCTCGTCGACGATGCCGGGCACGAACTGGATCGCGCTCGCACCGGTGCCGACCACGGCGACGCGCAGGCCGGTCAGGTCGACGTCGTGGCGCCAGCGCGCCGAGTGGAAGGCCGGGCCCCCGAAGGTGTCGGCGCCGTCGAGGGCCGGCACGACGGGGTTCGTCAGCTGGCCCACCGCGGAGACGACCAGGTCCGCGACGTAGGTCTCGCCGGCAGCGGTCTGCACACTCCACGTCCCGTCCGCCTCGTCGAGGACGACCTCGGTGACCTGCTGGCCGGTGCGGACGAGGTCGAGCAGGCCCTCCCGGGCCGCGCTCCGGCGCAGGTAGGCCAGGATCTCGGGCTGCTGCGAGAACCGCCGTCCCCAGCGCGGGTTCGGTGCCCAGGACCAGGAGTAGAGCGGCGAGGGCACGTCACAGGCGGCAAGGGGGTAGGTGTTGTCGCGCCACACCCCGCCCACCGCGTCGGCCCGCTCGAGGACCACCACGTCGCCGATGCCGGCCTCACGCAGGGCCCGCGCGGCGCCCAGACCGCCGAAGCCGGCGCCGATCACGACGACGCGCGGCCCTCCGGAGCGGGGCGGGCGGGAGGCGGGTGAGGCTCCGTCGGTCGGCACGGCTCCACGGTAGTGCAGCCCTTCCGGTCCGCTTCGTGCCGCGTTAACGTGCCGGACACGGTGGCGCCCGGACCCGGACCGGCCCGGCGCCGTCGGCGGCGCACGGCGCCACTCGTCCACCGGCTCGACACTCGGGAGCCCGAGCAGAGGAGAACCCTTCGATGACACCCCCGCAACAGCCCGCCCCGCGCACCCTGCTGCCGTTGACGCCCGTCGCCGGCGCCGGCGAGCGGCCAGGCGGTCGCAGCCACATGACGTGCCGCTACCGCTGCGGCAACGCCTGCGACCAGCCGGTGCCGAACCAGAGCGGCAACCCCCACATCCAGGACGAGATCGCCAAGGTCGTCGCCCGGCGCCGGCTGCTCCAGGGCGCGGCGGCCGTGGCCGGCGCCTCCGCCCTCGGTGGCCTGGTCGCCACGCCCGGCACCGCCGCCGCTGCGACCCGGGGCACCGCAGCGGCAGCGGCGGCGCGCACCACCGGCGACCTCGCCACGACGACCTTCCGCCCGGTCGCGCCCAACAAGCGCGACGCCGTGGTGACCGCCGCCGGCTTCACCCACGACGTGGTGATCCGTTGGGGCGACCCGCTCGTGCCCGGCGCCCCCCGGTTCGACGCCTTCAAGCAGACGCCGGAAGCGGCACGCCAGCAGTTCGGCTACAACTGCGACTACATCGGGATGGTGGCCAAGAAGGGCAAGGCCAACGAGGACACCGCGCTGCTCGTGGTCAACCACGAGTACACCGACGAGGCGTTGATGTTCCCCGCCGAGACCTACACCGACGACGAGATCAAGAGGATCTCGATGACCTCGCACGGCATGTCGGTGGTGACCCTCAAGCGAGGTCTTGCACCCGGGTCGTGGAGGCGGGTCAAGAACCTCGGCCGCGCCCCCCAGAACCGCCGGTTGCACATCGAGACCCCGTTCCGCCTCGACGGCCCCGCCGCGGGCGACGAGCGCCTGCGCACCTCCGCGGACCCGTCCGGCAGGACCGTGCTCGGCACGCTGAACAACTGCTCCGGCGGGATGACGCCCTGGGGGACGGTGCTGTCGGGCGAGGAGAACTTCAACCAGTACTTCGAAGGTGCGCTCGACGAGCGCTACGCGGCGGAGTACGCCCGGTACGGCATCACCGGCCAGCCCGGCCGCGGGTGGAGGACCGTCGACCCCCGCTTCGACCTCGCCGAGGAGCCCCACGAGCCGCACCGCTTCGGGTGGGTCGTCGAGGTCGACCCGACCCGGCCGCGCTCGACGCCGCGCAAGCACACGATGCTGGGTCGGATCAAGCACGAGGGCGCCAACATCGTCATCGCCCGCAACGGGCGCGCCGTGGCCTACATGGGCGACGACGAGCGCGGCGACTACCTCTACAAGTTCGTCTCGGCCGGGACCTACGACCCGCGTCCGGGTTCGGCCGCACGCAAGAACAACCTCGCCCTCCTCGAGCGGGGCACGCTCTACGTCGGCCGGCTCACCGGCGACGGGCTCGAGGACGGGGTGAGCGACGGCAGCGGGGAGTGGGTCCCGCTGTGCTCCGACGAGGAGTCCTTCGTCGAGGGCAGGAGCGTGGCCGACGTGCTGCTGTTCACCCGGCTGGCCGCCGACCAGGTCACCGCCACCCGGATGGACCGGCCCGAGGACGTGGAGCCGAACCTGGTCAACGGGAAGATCTACGCCGCGCTGACCAACAACTCCGAGCGTGGCTCGACCTACCCGGTCGACGAGCCCAACCCGCGTGGCGCGTCGATGGTGCGCTCCGGACCGGGCGAGCCGTTGACCCCGGCCAGCGGCAACCGCAACGGCTACGTGCTGGAGATGACCCCGCGCCGCGGAGACCACACGGCGACCGCGTTCACCTGGGACCTGATGCTGATCTGCGGCGATCCCGAGGACCCCTCGACCTACTTCGCGGGCATGGACAAGTCACAGGTCAGCCCGATCAGCTGTCCTGACAACGTCACCTTCGACACCGTGGGCAACCTGTGGGTCGCCACCGACGGCAACGCGCTGGGTTCCAACGACGGCATCTTCCGGGTGCCGACGGCCGGGCCCGACCGCGGCAAGGTCCGTCAGTTCGTCACGATGCCGATCGGGGCCGAGGCCTGCGGGCCGCTGATCGCCGACCAGAACAAGTCGCTGTTCTTCGCGGCCCAGCACCCCGGCGAGGTCGACGGCGCGACGTTCGAGGACCCGGCCAGCACCTGGCCGCACACCGACGACTTCCCGCGCCCGTCGGTCTGCGTGGCCTACAAGGCGCGGTAGGGCTCAGGTGATGGTCATCCCACCGTCGACGGCCAGGGTCTGGCCGGTGACGTAGCCGCCGGCAGCCGAGGCCAGGAAGATCAGGGCCGCGGCGAGCTCCTGGGGGTCCCCGGTGCGTCCGGCGGGGACCCGGGCCTGCATCTGCTCGAGGTAGCCCTCGGGGTACTGGTCGGTCATCTCGGAGGCGAAGAAGCCGGGTGCCAGGGCATTGACGCGGATGCCCTTGCGCCCGGTCCACTGCTGCGCGAGGTCTCGCGTGAGCCCGATCAGCCCGGCCTTCGACGCCGCGTAGGCCGCCTGCGGCAGGCCGGCGGTGGTCAGGCCGAGCACCGAGGAGATGTTGATGATGCTCGAGCCGGGCTGCATGACCCGCCCGCAGGCCTGGGCCATCCAGTAGCAACCGTTGAGGTTGACGTCGATGACCTTGCGGAACTCCTCGGGCTGCTCGCGGGTGGCCGGCGCCGCGGTGCCGATGCCGGCATTGTTGACCAGCACGTCGACCCGACCCAGCTGCTCCATGGCCGCCGTCACCATCGCGGTGCAGGAGTCGGGGTCGGCGACGTCGGTGGTCACGGTGACGGCGCGGCGTCCGGTCTCCTCGACCAGGGCCGCGGTCTCGCGGAGCCGGTCGGTGCGACGGGCGCCCAGCACGACGTCGGCGCCGGCCTCGGCCAACGCCAGCGCGAAGGCGACGCCGAGCCCGCTGGAGGCGCCGGTGACCAGGGCGACCTTGTCGTCGAGGCGGAACAGGTCGGTGACCGGCGTGTGGCTCATGCCCGGATCGTAGAGGAGGCCGGGCGGACGACGAACGCGGTCACCGGGTGCGCGACCCGCAGCCCCGGACCGGGCTCCGCGATCTCCTCGAGCCTGGCCACGGCGGCGGCACGAGCGGCGGCGTCGAGCACGGCCTGGGCGGTGAAGTCGAGCAGCGTGGGGTCGGCCTGGGCGGCTCCCGAGAGGTCGACCGTCGCGTCGAGCTCGGTGCGGACCACCGAGACCGGCAGCGCGTCGAGCACCTCCTGCACGGCGTCGCTCCACGGCTGCGGGTGTCCGGCGACCGGGGGTGCGAGCTCGGCGGCCAGGGAGTTGAGCGCACCGAGCGGGGCGTGCAGGACGAGCAGCTCGCCGCCGGGGGCCAGCAGGTCGAGGGCCGCGCGCACCGCCGCGGCGAGGTCGGCGACGTAGTAGAGGGAGTGGACGAAGGCCACGACGTCGTAGCGCTCGGCGGTGCGCAGGTCGGCGAACGTGCAGGCCTGCGCGAGCACGGTGAGCCCCGGGGCATCGAGCTGCTCGAGCGCGGCGAGGAACGACTCGGTCGAGGCCTGGTGGGGATCGACACCGGTCCAGGACCGGCGGGCGCCGCTCGGGGCCTCGCGACAGGCTCGCTCGGCCAGCGCCCGGTCGACCGCTCCCGGCCCGCACCCGACCGAGAGGACCGACAGCTCGTCGTTGCCGGCCCGCTCCGCGAGCCGGTCACCGAGCCACTCGACGATCCGTGCACGCTGGTCCGAGCGCGCCTCGAACAGCGCGTGCCCACGGGCGTAGGCGTCGCGGTCCGGTGCCGGAAGCGCGCGCCGGGTGTCGACGGGCTCCGCTGACGGACCGGCGAGGGTCACGCGCGCTCCGATCTGGCTCGTCGTGGCGGGGGAGCCGCCGGGTCGTAGGGTTCCCTACAGAACCACGGCGGGGTCGGGACCAGCCACACCCAGCCCGTGGTCGCGAGCACAGGACCACCCTTATGACCTCTTCTCAGGACACCGCCGGACGCAGCCTCGCCCACTGGAGCGAGGCCGGACGCGCCGAGATGGAGGCCTTCTACGTGCTGGCCACCGAGGACTACCGTCGCCTCGCCGAGGCCGCCGACTGGTCGGCGCTGCTGCGCGGGCGCGGCAGCGTGCTCGACGTCGCCTGCGGGAGCGGCAAGTTCCCTGCGGCCCTGGCCGCCCATGCCGGGCTCGCGGCCGGGCCGCCGATCTCCTACGACCTGCTCGACCCCTCGGCCTTCTCCATCGCCGAGGCCCGCAAGCGGCTCAGCCCGCCCTTCGTCGCCGGGCGCGAGCTCGAGGTCACGCTGCAGGACCTGCCGCCCGGGCTGACCTACGACGTCGTCTGGGCCACCCATGCCCTGTACGCGGTGCCGCCGGCCGAGCTGCCCCTGGCCGCGGAGCGCTTCGTCGCAGCCCTGGCCCCCGGCGGCCTCGGCTTCGTGGCCCAGGCCACGGCGTCCGCCCACTACGTGGCCTTCTACGAGGCCTACCGGGCCGGCGTCCCGGACGCCGGTGGCGTGGCGCCGTTCACCAGCGCCGAGGAGGTCCGCGACGCCTTGGTCGCTGCCGGCGCCGAGGTCCGCGAGGAGCGGGTCCGCTACACCAGCGGCACCGCCGACCGAGCGGTGGCGGAGGGCTTCCTCCAGCGGTGCGCCTTCGACGACTCGCTCAGCCTCGAGCAGATGGAGGCCGCGCCCGTCCTGGGCGACTACCTCGCCGCCTGCCGGGGCAGCGACGGGACCTGGACCTTCGAGCACGAGGCGGCACTGCTGTGGCTGTGACCCGCACGACCAACGACAAGCTGCCCGAGGCGAACCGCTCCGGCGGGATCGACGCCGCCTGGGCCGGCGACGACCAGCAGTGGTGGGACTGGTACGTCACCCTGGCCGACAACCCCCAGGCGGCGGGCCCGCTGGTGAGCGGCCCGGGATGGCCGGAGGTCGAGGCGGCGACCGACGAGGAGGTCGCCGCGCTGCTCGGCACGCCGTACGCGGTCCCGGCCGAGGCTGTCGCGGCGTTCGGCACCGACGCGTTCGTCAAGCTGCCCGACGTGCTTGCTCCCGCTGTGGTGCGCCGGCTCGCGGAACGCCTCCAGGACCTGCTGGAGGCCGAGCACGGCACCGAGACCGCCGGACGGTTCCTGGCCCTGGAGCAGATGTGGCTCCACGACGACCTGATGCGAGCGGTGGCGACCTCGCCCCGCCTCGGCGGCATCGCGGCGGACCTGCTCGGGGAGGACGGCGTGCGGATCTACCACGACAACGCCCTGAGCAAGGAGTCCGGCTGCGGCCGCACGCCCTGGCACCACGACGACGAGCACTTCCCCCTGGACTCGCTGCAGGTGGTGACGGCCTGGATGCCGCTCTCGGCCGTCCCGGACCCGATGGGGCCGTTGAGCTTCGCCCACGGGACCGGCCTGCTGGACCTGCTCGCCGGTCTGGAGTTCGACAAGGTCGGGACCACCTACGACGTGGCCGTCTCGCAACGCTTCGGCGCCTCGGGGGTGCGGGTCACCGACTCCGCCTACGCCGTCGGCGAGGTCAGCTTCCACTCCTCGGCCTGCTTCCACACCGCAGGGCCGAACCGCACCACGCAGCCGCGCCGGGCGCTGGCCACGACCTACTTCGCCGACGGCGCGCGCGTCGTGGACGCCCCGACCATGATCAGCGGCACCTGGCAGGAGTTCCTGCCCGACACCGAGCCGGGCGCGGTGGCGCAGAGCAGGCTGAACCCGATTGTCGGCCGGCGCTCGACCGGCGGTGTCCCCGCCCCCGGCTGAGGTCCTCTGCGGGCCGGATGCACTCCGGTCCCGGTCGTCGGTCCGCGTTCAGTCAGGCTTCAGCCTGTGTGGTCCACGGTGGAGCCTTCGTCCCCTCCATCGGCAGGAGCACCACCATGAAGATCGTCCCAGCAGTCCTGGTCACCTCCCTGGCCACCTCCCTGGCCGCGGCCGGCGTGGCCGCCGGGGCCACGGCCGCCGTCTCGGGCGGTCCGGGCGGCGACGCCGCTCAGACCACCACCTCTCGCTCGTCCGGCGAGGCCCGGCCCGGGGGCCGCTGTGCCCAGCCGGGGCCCTACCAGCTGCCGCACGGCAGCCAACCCGTACGCCTCGACCCGGACGACTTCACCGTCCGCATCGACCATCCCTACTGGTCGATGCGCCCCGGCACCGTCTGGCACTACACCGAGCGCGGCGGCGGTGATGTGGCGGACGTGCGGGTCGCTGTCACCGAGCGCACCACCCTCATCGAGGGCGTCCGCGCGCGGGTGGTGCACGACGTGGTCCGAGTCGACGACGAGATCGTCGAGGACACCCGTGACTGGTACGCCCAGGACTCGGGCGGCACGGTGTGGTACCTCGGTGAGGCCACCCGGGAGTACGACGGCACCGAGGTCAGCACCGAGGGCTCGTGGCGGTACGGCCGCGACGGCGCGCAGGCCGGCGTGATCCTGCCGGCTCGGCCGCGGGCCGGATGCGGCTACCGTGAGGAGTACTTCGAGGGCGAGGCCGAGGACCAGGCCCGGATCCTGTCCACGCAGGAGACCCTCCGCACGCCTACCGGACTGCACCGTGCGGTGGTGCAGACGGCGAACACCAGCCCCGTCGAGCCGAACGTGCTGGAGAACAAGTTCTACGCCCGCGGGCTCGGACCGGTCCTGGAGCTGGACCTGTCCCCCGCGCTCGGACGGGCCGAGCTGGTCCGCGTCACCCACCGGGACTGACTTCCTCGCACGCCGTGGAGCAGGGCCGGGGCATCCGCGCTACCCTGGGCACATGAGCACCCAGGCCCTGCTTCTTGGACAGCCGCGCTGATCATCTACTGATCGCGCGGCCACCCCTCCTCGTGAGGGGTTTTTTCATGCCCGCACCCGGCAGGACGCGAACCGAGGACCGAGATGACCCAGACCCAGCCCGAGCCCGGCACCCCCGTCGCGAGCCACGACGCCGCGACCTACGACGCCGCGGCCCTGCAGGACAAGTGGCGTGCGGTGTGGGACCGGCTCGAGCCCTTCACCGCCGACGAGGCGGCCGTGCGGGAGGGCCGGCGCAAGAAGCGCTACGCGCTGACGATGTTCCCCTACCCCTCCGGCGACCTGCACATGGGTCACGCCGAGGTGTTCGCGCTGCACGACGTCATGGCGCGCTACTGGCGCTTTCGCGGCTACGAGGTGCTGAACCCGATGGGGTGGGACTCCTTCGGGCTGCCGGCCGAGAACGCCGCGATCCGCCACGACGAGCACCCCTCGACCTTCACCTACGCCAACATCGAGACGCAGGCCGCCTCGATGCGCTCCTTCGGGCTCAGCTTCGACTGGAGCCGGCGCCTGCACACCTCCGACCCCGAGTACTACCGCTGGACCCAGTGGCTGTTCCTGAAGCTGCGCGAGCAGGGTCTGGCCTACCGTCGCAAGAGCCCCGTGAACTGGTGCCCGCAGGACCAGACGGTGCTGGCCAACGAGCAGGTCGTCGACGGGACCTGCGAGCGCTGCGGTGCCGAGGTGACCAAGCGCGACCTGACCCAGTGGTACTTCAAGATCACCGACTACGCCCAGGAGCTGCTCGACGGCCTCGACGAGCTGGAGCCCACCTGGCCCGCGCGGGTGATCAGCGCGCAGCGCAACTGGATCGGCCGGTCCGAGGGCGCCCACGTCGAGTTCCCGATCGCGGGCCGCGAGCCGCTGAGGGTCTACACGACCCGTCCCGACACGGTCTTCGGAGCCACCTTCATGGTGGTGGCGGCCGACGCCGCCCTGGCCGACGAGCTGTGCACCGACGAGCAGCGCCCGGCCTTCGAGGCCTACCGCGAGCAGGTGCGCCGCTCCACCGAGATCGACCGGGTGGCCACCGACCGGCCCAAGACGGGGGTCCCGCTGGGGGTGAGCGCGACCAACCCGCTCACCGGCGACCCGGTGCCCGTCTGGGCGGCCGACTACGTGCTGGCCGACTACGGCACCGGGGCGATCATGGCCGTACCCGGCCAGGACCAGCGCGACTGGGACTTCGCGGCCGCCTTCGACCTGCCCGTGGTGCGCACCGTGCAGCCGCCCGCGGACTTCGACGGCACGGCGTACACCGGGGACGGCCCGGCGATCAACTCGACCAACGACGAGATCTCCCTGGACGGCCTGGGCGTGGCGGAGGCCAAGCGGACCACCATCGCCTGGCTGGAGGAGAAGGGCCGCGGCCGCGGGACGGTCAACTACCGGCTGCGCGACTGGCTGCTGTCGCGGCAGCGCTACTGGGGCCCCCCGATCCCGATCGTGCACTGCCCCGCGTGCGGTGAGGTCGCCGTGCCGCTGGACCAGCTGCCGGTCGAGCTGCCACCGCTGCGGGGAGTGGACCTGAAGCCCCGAGGCGTCTCGCCGCTGGCGGCGGCCACGGACTGGGTCGAGGTCGCGTGCCCCTCGTGCGGGGGCGCGGCCCGGCGCGACGGCGACACCATGGACACCTTCGTCGACTCCTCGTGGTACTTCCTGCGCTACACCTCGCCCGGCTACACCGAGGGTCCCTTCGACCCGGAGCGGGCCGAGGCCTGGATGCCGGTCGACCTCTACATCGGCGGCGTCGAGCACGCGGTGCTGCACCTGCTCTACGCGCGGTTCTTCACCAAGGCCCTGCGCGACATGGGCATGCTGTCGACCGGTGAGCCCTTCTCCGCCCAGCTCAACCAGGGCTTCGTGATCAACGAGGGCAAGAAGATGAGCAAGTCCCGCGGCAACGGCGTCAGCCTGGGGGCGCAGATCGACGCCTTCGGGGTCGACGCGGTCCGGCTGACGCTGGTCTTCGCGGGTCCGCCCGAGGACGACATCGACTGGGCCGACATGAGTCCCGCCGGGTCGCTGCGCTTCCTGCAGCGCGCGTGGCGGCTGGCCGGCGACGTCGTGAGCGCCCCCGACGCCGACCGGGCCACCGGTGACCTCGCCCTGCGCCGGGTCACCCACCGCACGGTCCACGAGGTCCAGGCGCTGGTCGAGAACCACCGGCTCAACGTCGTCGTCGCACGCACCATGGAGCTGGTCAACGCCACGCGCAAGGCCATCGACTCGGGCTGCGGCGGCGCGGACCCGGCGGTGCGGGAGGCGGCCGAGACGGTGGCCCAGCTGCTGAGCCTGGTCGCGCCGTACGTCGCCGAGGAGATGTGGGAGCGACTGGGCCACCCGCCGGCGATCGCCACGTCCACCTGGCTGCGGTCGAGGAGGCGCTGCTGGTCCAGGAGTCCGTCACCGCGGTGGTCCAGGTCCAGGGCAAGGTGCGCAGTCGCCTGGAGGTCAGCCCCGACGTCACCGACGACGACCTGCGCGCCGCCGCGCTGGCCGACGAGGCCGTCGTCCGCGCGCTCGACGGTCGCCCGGTCCGCAAGGTCATCGTCCGGGCTCCCAAGCTGGTCAACATCGTCGTCTGATCCGGTGCCCGTCCCGCAGGCCTGACTCGACCCTCGCCAGCCGGGGCGGCCCTGTGCCAGGCTGGGTCGGTGCTGGGCTCCGGTCGAGGGGATCGGCGGTCGATCCAGGGTTCGTGGGGGCAGCGGTGAGCAGACGGTGAACCGACGCGAGCGGACTGAGTCGACGCGTCGTCGTCTCGACGGGTGCGGTCGGCGGGCTGGTCGCCGGCGCCTCCCACGCGGTCGCCCGGGACCGACGTCCCACCGCGGCGACCCCGTTCCTGCGCTCGGACCCCTTCACCCTCGGCGTCGCCTCGGGCGACCCCGCCCCGGACGGCTTCGTCCTGTGGACCCGCCTGGCGACCAGCCCCCTGGCCGACGACGGCCACGGCGGGATGCCGCACACGACGTACCGCGTCGAGTGGCAGGTCGCGACCGACCGCCGCTTCCTCGACGTGGTGCAGGGGGGCTCGCGCAGCACCGGGCCCAGGAGTGCGCACACGGTGCACATCGAGGTCGACGGTCTCCAGCCCGGTCGCGAGTACCACTACCGCTTCCGGGTGGGGCGGTACCTCTCCCGGGTCGGGCACACCCGCACCGCCCCGGCCTACACCACCGACCTCGACCCGACGGCCACGCTCACCGTGGCCACGGTGTCCTGCGCGAACTACCCGGCCGGCTACTTCACCGCCTACCGTCGCCTGGCCCAGGAGCGGCCCGACCTCGTCGTCCATCTCGGGGACTACCTCTACGAGTACGGCCACGCCAAGGCCGGCCCGGTCGGCCGGCCGCACGTCGGGGGGCGGGCCATGACCCTGGCCGACTACCGCCGGCGGTACGCGCAGTACAAGACCGACCGCGACCTGCAGGCGGCGCACGCGGCGGCGCCGTGGCTGGTGGTGTGGGACGACCACGAGGTCGCCAACAACTATGCCGGTCTGGGACCCGCGGCGAGCGAGCCGGCCGGCGGGTTCGCCCGCCGTCGGCGAGCGGCCTACCGGGCCTACTACGAGAACATGCCGCTGCGCGCCTCGGCCGCCCCGACCCGCAGCCAGCTGGTGCTGCATCGTCGGGTGCGCTGGGGGTCGCTGGCCACCTTCCACCTCCTCGACACCCGGCAGTACCGCGACCCGCAGGCGTGCGGGGGAGGCATCAAGGACTGTCCGGAGGCTGCGGACCCGAGCCGCACGATGCTCGGTGCCGCCCAGGAGCAGTGGCTCGACGAGGGCCTGCACTCAGCCCAGACCGCGCGGTGGGACCTGCTGGCCCAGCAGGTCTTCCTCGGTCGGCGCGACTTCGACACCGGCGCGGGCCAGGCGTTCTCTCAGGACGCCTGGGACGGCTACCCGGCGGCGCGGCGACGCGTGCTGGACAGCGTCGTCGACGCGGCCGTGCGCAACCCGGTCGTGCTCACCGGTGACGCCCACGCCCACTGGGCCGGGGACCTGCGCCAGGACCCGGCCGACCCGGCCACGCCGGTGGTCGCCTCCGAGCTGGTGACCACCTCGATCAGCTCGGGGGGCGACGGCTACGACGACGGCAGCGGGGTGCACCCGTTCTTCGCCGAGAATCCCGACCTGCGGTTCTGGACCAACCTGCGCGGCTACATCAGCGCCACCCTCTCGGCGACCACCCTGAGCGCGCGCTACCGCTGCGTGCCCGCCGTCACCCGTCCCGGGGCCGGCATCGCCACCCGGGCCGAGTGGGCGATCGAGGACGGGGTCCGCGGACTCCACGAGGTCTCCAGCGACCCGCTCGTCGGGCCGGGCCCGGACGCGGCGCAGGCCGCGCCTGCCCGGGACGCCGTCGTCGTGGCCGACACCATCGAGGCCGAGACCGGGGTCGGGCCCTGAAGGCGCTGGTCCGGCGCGGGCGCTGACCTCGCTCGGGGCGGGCAGTAGCGTTCCGGCCATGCCAGGGCCGTCGCAGGGGAGCACCGTCGCGGTCGTCACGGACTCGACCGCGAGCCTGCCGGCGGACGTCGTGGCCGCGCACGGCCTGCACGTCGTCGCGCTGCGGGTGGTGATCGGCCCGCACTCCTACGACGAGGGGACGGGCGGGGCGACCTCGGCCCGCGTCGCCCAGGCGCTGCGCGACAACGTGCCGGTCAGCACCTCGCGCCCCGGCCCGGCGGTCCTGCTGGAGGTCTACCAGGCCCTCGCGGACGCCGGCGCGAGCGCCGTGGTCTCCGTGCACCTCTCGAGCGAGATGAGCGGGACCGTCGAGTCGGCCCAGCTCGCCGCCCGGGCCTCGCCGGTGCCGGTGACGGTCGTGGACAGCCGCCAGGTCGGCATCGCCACGGGCTACGCGGCGGTGGCGGCGGCGGAGGCGCTCGCGGCCGGGGCCGACGCGGCGGCAGCGGGCGAGGCCGCCCGGGCCAGGGCCGAGGCCTGCGTCTCGCTGTTCTACGTCGACACCCTGGAGCACCTGCACCGGGGCGGACGGATCGGGCACGCAGCCGCCCTGCTCGGCGGTGCGCTGGCGGTCAAGCCGTTGCTGACCATCCAGGACGGTGTCGTGGCCACCCTCGAACGGGTTCGCACCTCGGCCCGCGCGCTGGCCCGCCTCGAGGACC
Source organism: uncultured Actinomycetota bacterium (assembly GCA_963822495.1). Taxonomy (GTDB): domain Bacteria; phylum Actinomycetota; class Actinomycetes; order Propionibacteriales; family Nocardioidaceae; genus Nocardioides. Next base: position 212,580 of record CAWGHQ010000014.1, read on the forward strand.
TGGCCCTCGAGGCGGCCGGGACCGGGCCGGTCGACGTCGGCGTCGCCCACCTCGCCAGCAGCGAGCGGGCCGGTCACCTCGCCGAGAGCCTGCGGGAACGGCTGGCGCCGGGACTCCAGGGGCGAGACGTGTGGTGCGCCGAGCTGGGCGCGGTGCTCGGCGCGCACGTCGGGCCCGGGATGCTCGCCGTGTGCGTGGCGCCCCGGGGGTGAGTCCCGAGCAGGGCACCGGCCCGCCTCACGTCCACAAGGGGTCGGGTGGTCGCCGAGCGCACAGGCCGGCCGCCAGCTGAGCCCGGTCCCGCGGAAGCGGCCTAGCGTCGCCGCCATGCGCTCGCACCCCGCCGTCGTCATCCGCCCGGAGGCCCTCGAGAGGAGCGGGCCGTGGCCCGGGTCGCCCGAGGAGGTCGTGACCGCCGACCGGTGGGTCGACCGGCACGCGGACGCGGAGACGCCCCTGCCGCCGGTCCTCCCCGTGTCCGGCCGGCACGCCTCGCGCCGGGCTGCCGAGCGGCCCGGGGCCCGGATCGCCGAGGTCGTGCCGGCTTCCCTGCGGGGGCGGGTGGCCCTCGGGCTGCCGCAGCTCGGGGTCGTGGCCGTGCTGGTGGCGCTCGGACTGGTGGTCACCGGGTGGTGGCTGGTGCGCTCCGAGGCACAGAGCGCGCCGGTCGCTCCCCCCGCGCCACCGAGCCTGGAGAGCTCCGGTCCGGACCTGGTGGCCCTGAGCACGCCGGCGCCCGTCGACACCTCGACCGGTGCAGGCGCTCCGGTGGGCTCTCCGGCCGTCGCGGACACGACGGCGAGGCTCGGCAGCGCCACGCAGGCGTCGTCCGGTGTCACCGTCGACGTGGCCGGACGGGTGGTGCACCCGCGCGTCGTGGTCCTGCCACCGGGGTCCCGGGTGGTCGACGCCCTCGACGCCGCCGGCGGCGCCCGCGAGGGGGTGGACCTGAGCGGACTGAACCTGGCCCGGACGCTCGTCGACGGCGAGCAGGTCCTGGTGGGGCAGCCGCCTTCCCGCGACCCCGGCGCCGGTCGTCTCCGGCAGCGCACCGTCGGCCGCGACCGTGCCGTCCGTGCCGACCGCCCTGGTCGACCTCAACACGGCCGACCAGGCGACCCTGGAGACGCTGCCCGAGGTGGGCCCGGTCACGGCGCTGGCCATCCTGGCCTGGCGCGACGAGCACGGGCCCTTCAGCGCGGTCGAGGAGCTGCTCGAGGTGGACGGCATCGGGGATGCAACGCTCGCGACCGTCGCGCCGCACGTGACCGTGTGAGGTGCGTACCCCGGTCCAGGGAGGAGCCGGGACGACTGACCGACCTGCGCATGCCCTTGCTCGGTCTCGCGGCCTGGTGCGGGGCGCTGCTCGGTCTGCACGCCGAGGCCGGGGCCACGGTCCGCGGCCTGGTCCTCGGTGCGGTCGCCGTCCTGCTCGCTGCTGCTCGTGGCCCGGCGTCGCGCGTCGCTCCGCCCCGTGGCGCTCACCCTCGTCGGTTGCGCGCTGGTGCTCGGTGCGGCCGCGGCGGTGGCCACGTTGCGGGTGAGCGCCGTGCACGCGGGGCCGGTGGCCGCTCTCGCGGCGCAGGGTGCGGTGGTCGAGCTCACCGGGCGCGTGGTGAGCGACCCGCGGGTGGTCAGCGGTCCGTACGGGGACCAGGTCGTGGTCCGGCTCGAGGCGCACGAGGTCACGGGTCGTGGCGTCGACCACCAGCTGGCCGCGCCCGTGCTGGTGCTGGGGGAGCCGGCCTGGGCCGAGGTCGCCCTCGGGGCGACGGTGCGGACCTCCGGCCGGCTGGTTCCGGCCGACGACGTGGACCTGGCTGCACTGCTGGTCTCGCCCGACGACCCCGAGACGGTCGCAGCGCCCGGAGCGCTCTGGCGCGGGGCGGACCGGCTGCGGACCGCGGTGCGCGAGGCGGTGGCGCACCGTCCCGAGACGCAGCGGGTGCTCGTCCCGGCCCTCGTCGACGGTGACGATGCGGGCCTGGCCCCCGAGGTCGTCGAGGAGTTCCGGGTCACCGGGCTGACCCACCTCACGGCCGTCTCCGGCACCAACCTCACGCTGGTCGTGGGCTTCGTGCTGCTGGTGGCCCGCTGGGTGGGCGTGCGGGGACGGTGGCTCTACCTGGTCGGCGGGTGCGGGGTGGTCGGGTTCGTGGTGCTGGCCAGGACCGAGCCGAGCGTGCTGCGCGCCGCGGTCATGGGCACGGTCGGTCTGCTGGCGATGGGTCTCAACGGTCGTGACCGGGCACTGCGCGCCCTCGGGATCGCCGTGGTCGCCCTCGTGCTGGCCCAGCCCCCGCTCGCTGCCGCCCCGGGGTTCGCGCTCTCGGTGCTGGCCACCGCCGGCATCGTCCTGGTGGGGCCGGGGCTGCGCGAGGCGCTGCGGGCCTGGGTGCCGAGCGGTGTCGCGGAGGCGATCGCCGTCCCGACTGCGGCCCAGCTGGCCTGCACGCCGGTGGTCGCCGCGATCTCGGGCCAGGTGAGCCTGGTGGCGGTGGCGGCCAACCTGGTCGTGGCACCCGTCGTCGCGCCGGCGACGGTGCTCGGCCTGCTCGGCGGGCTCGTGGGCCTGGCCTCGACCGGCGCGTCCCGGCTGCTGGGCACGCCGGCAGCGTGGTGCGTGGCCTGGATCGCCGCGGTGGCCCACGCCGGTGCGGCCCTGCCGCTGCCGGCGCTCGGGTGGGGCACCGGTGCCGGTGCGGTCGCGGTGCTGACGGCGCTCACCCTCGCGGTCGCGCTCGCCGCCCCGTTCGTGCTGCGCCGCCGCTGGTCGGCCCTCGGGGTCGGGGCGGTGCTCGTCGTCGTGGTCCTCGCGAGGCTGCCCGTGGTCGCCTGGCCGGCCCGCGGCTGGCCCCCGCCCGGATGGGCGATGGTGATGTGCGACGTGGGCCAGGGCGACGCACTCGTGCTGCGCGCGGCGGCGACAGCGGCCGTGGTCGTCGACGCCGGCCCGGACCCGGCGACGGTCGACGCCTGCCTGGACCGGCTCGGGGTCGAGGCGGTGCCGCTGGTGGTCCTGACCCACTTCCACGCCGACCACGTCGACGGGCTGCCCGGGGTGCTCGAGGACCGCAGCACGGGCCGCGTGATGACCACGCGGGTCCTCGACCCACCCTCGGGCGTGGCCGAGGTGGTCCGCGACACCCGCGACCTCGGTGAGCTCGCGGCCCCCGCTCCGGCGCCCTACGGGCGCACGGCGACGGTCGGCGACGTCGTCCTCCAGGTGCTCTGGCCGGAGCCGGGCCCCGTGGTCGAGGGAGCAGGCGACGGGTCCAGCGCCAACGACGCCAGCGTGGTGCTGCTCGCCGAGGTGAACGGGGTCCGGATGCTGCTCACCGGTGACGTCGAGCCCCCCGCGCAGGCGCGCCTGGCCGCGGCGCTGGCCGGGCTGCAGGTCGACGTCCTGAAGGTGCCCCACCACGGCAGCCGCTACCAGGACCTGGACTGGCTGACCTCGCTCGGCGCCGAGCAGGCCCTGGTCTCGGTGGGGGAGGACAACGACTACGGGCACCCCGCGGCCACCACGCTGGACGCGCTGAGCGGGGCCGGCAGCGAGGTGCACCGGACCGACCTCGAGGGCGACCTGGCCGTCACGGTCGAGGGCGGGCAGGTGCACGTGGTCGCGCGGTGAGCCGTCGGCGGCCTGTGCCAGGGTGGTGCCATGCAGGCCGACGACCTCCTCGCCCGCGTGCTCCTGGTCACCGGCAAGGAGGAGTACCTCTCCGAGCGGACGGTCCGCCAGGCTCGCGCGGTCGTGCGGGCGCACGACGCCGAGGCTGAGCTGGCCGAGTGCGAGGGATCGTCCCTGACGTTGGCCACGCTCGGCGAGATGGCCGCCCCCTCCCTGTTCTCCACCGTGCGCTGCGTCGTGGTGCGCGGCGTGCAGGACCTGCCCGAGGAGTCGGTCCCGGGCCTGCTCGACTACGCCGCCGAGCCGGCCGACGACGTCGCGCTCGTGCTCGTGCACGGCGGGGGACAGAAGGGCACCGGGGTCCTGGCCAAGCTGCGCAAGCTCTCCAGGGTCAGCGAGGTGAGGTCCGGTGAGGTCAAGATCTCCGAGCTGCCCGGCTTCGTGGCCGCCGAGGTGCGGGCTCACGGGGCCACCATCGACCGTGAGGCCGCCCACCAGCTCGTCCAGGCGGTCGGCCACGACCTGCGCAGCCTGGCGGCCGCCGCCTCCCAGCTGGCCTCCGACTTCCCCCGCAGCCGCATCGACCCCGAGGTCGTGCGCCGCTACTTCGGGGGCCGGGCGGAGGCGAAGTCGTTCGCCGTGGCCGACGCCGCCGTCGCGGGCCGGCGCCAGGCCGCCCTCGAAGAGCTGCGCTGGGCGCTCGACAACGGCACCGCGCCGGTGCTGGTCACCTCCGCCTTCGCCGGCAGCGTGCGGGGCCTGGCCCGCTACCGCGGCGCGCCGCGCGGCATGAGCGAGGCCGACCTCGCTCGCGAGATCGGGGTTCCTCCGTGGAAGGTGCGGATGGTGCGAGACCAGTCGCGGGCCTGGAGCGACGAGGCGCTGGCCGAGGCGATCCGGGCCGTGGCCCAGGCCGACGCCGACGTCAAGGGTGCCGCCGGTGACGCCGCCTACACCCTGGAGCGGCTGGTCCTGAGCGTCACCACGCTGCGCGAGGTGCACTGAGCCCTGGATCCGGACGTGAGACGGGCTACGACGCAGACGACCCGCCAGGTCGTCCTGGCGGGTCGGTAGGCGTGGTGCGGCGGGCGAGCCCGCGAACCTCAGAGGGTGGCGTGGGTCTTGCTGATCGCCGACTTGCGGTTCTTGGCCTGGTTCTTGTGGATGACGCCCTTGGAGACAGCCTTGTCGAGCTTGCGCGAGGCGTCGCGGCCCAGGGTGGTCGCTGCGTCCTTGTCGCCGGCGCTCGCGGCCTCGCGGAACTTGCGGATGGCGGTCTTCAGGTCGCTCTTCACAGCCTTGTTGCGCTGGTGCGCCTTCTCGTTCTGCTTGATCCGCTTGATCTGGGACTTGATGTTCGCCACGTGCTAACGCCTTCGTCGTCGGGTGCTGCCCGGTCCGGGCGGCTGGTCGGAGAGTCGGTGGCCGGGGGCAGGGTCGAACAGACCCCTCGGCGACGTCTCAGGCTAGCAGCGGCGCCGGGTGCGCCCAAATCACTCCACCCCCAGGCGACGCGGAGGGCCGCCGACTCATCGCCACCCCCGCCGCTCGCGCAGCCAGTCCCAGCAGACCTCACCCTGCCACCACTGGGCGTCGCGCAGGTGCGGCGAGCTGGCCGGCACGGGGTGCAGGGCGGAGGTCAGGAAGTACCCGGTGACCGCGGCCAGCAGCGTGTCGACGTCGGCGGCTGCCACGTCGCGGGTCACGGGGGAGTCGGCCAGGACCTGCTCGACGTCGAGGCCGTCACCGCGGGGGCCGATGAGCAGCATCACCGTGTCGATCCAGGCGGCACCGCGCACGAGCCAGTTCCAGTCGCACACCAGGACGCTGCCGTCCGGGCGCACCAGCAGGTTGTCGTCGCGGACGTCGGTGTGCACCACGGTCGTCCCGGCCGTCGCCTCGGCGAGGCGGGACGCCAGGGCGCCGGCGTCGTCGAGGTGCCCGGCCAGCCCGGGCAGCTCGAGCAGCCCGGGCACGTCGGCGGTCAGGGTGCGCAGGGCGGCCCAGCGGCCGGGCAGGTCGGCCAGGTCGACCGCGAACGTCTCCAGGCTCAGCCCGGCCGGGGGCGGGGTCAGCAGGTGCGCGATCGCCTCGAGGCTCTCCAGGGCCCCGGCGAGGTCGTCGTGCCGCCACGGGCGCGCCGGCGGTCGGGCCTCGACGTGCTCGATGCCCAGCACCACCCACTCGCCGTCGTCGTGCATCCAGCGCAGCGCCGGCGCCGGGGTGGCCGCGGGCAGCCGGCGCAGCCTGGTCCCCTCCTCGCGGTAGGACTCGGCGAAGGCGCGCTGGGCGACCACCGAGGCGGCCTTGACGAAGTGTCGTGAGCCGTCGGCGCACTCCAGGACGGAGGCGAAGGCCGGGGTGAAGCCGCCACCCTGGGACTCGGCGGCGACCACGGGCGACCCGCACCGGCTCTCGACGAGTCGACGCACGTGGGGCGGCAGGTAGCGCCACTCGAGGCGCAGCGCCGTGGCACCGTGCGGGACCGGGGAGGGGAACACGCCCGCCATCCTCGCCGAGATGGCGCTCGCGGCGCGTCGAGGTGGCGCTCGTGGCGCGTCGAGGTGGCGCTCGTGGCGGGACCCCGGCGGGTGGAGCCAGGGGTCCGGGGACGCTGGTAGACAGACCGCGAGGGTGGGCCGGGCAGCCGGTCCCGGCTGCGTCCCGTGCGGGCCCTCGGGAGGAGACCTACATGACCACCGTCGCCGAGCTGCTCGTCGCGACCCTGGCCGAGCACGGCGTGCGCCAGGTCTGGGGCGTCGTGGGTGACGCCCTCAACCCGGTCACCGACGCCATCCGGCGCGAGGACCGCCTGGAGTGGATCGGGGTCCGCCACGAGGAGGCCGGCGCGTTCGCGGCCAGTGCCCAGGCCCAGCTCAGCGACGACCTCGCGGTGTGCATGGGCACCGTCGGTCCCGGCGCGGTCCACCTGCTCAACGGCCTCTACGACGCCAAGAAGTCCCACGCTCCCGTCCTGGCCATCTGCGGGCAGGTCCCGCGCGAGGACATCGGCAGCGACTTCTTCCAGGAGGTCGACAACGACGTCCTGTTCGCCGACGTCTCCGTCTTCAACGCCACCGTGATGGATCCCGCGCAGCTGCCCCTGCTGCTGGAGCAGGCCGGCAACGCCGCCCTCCAGCAGCGCGGGGTGGCGGTGCTGACCCTGCCCGGTGACGTCGGCGACCTGGAGGTGCCCGGCGGCGACGTCGTCCCGCGCCTGGTGCGGCAGCGGCCCGACGTCATGCCCGCGGCGGGGCCGCTGGCCGACGCGGCCGCGGCGATCAACGCCGCCAGCAAGGTGACCCTCCTGGTCGGCGCGGGAGCGCGCCACGCCCGAGAGGAGGTGCTCCGGCTCGCCGAGCGGCTCAGCGCCCCGATGGTGCTGAGCCTCAAGGCCAAGGAGACCCTCGAGGACGACAACCCCTACGAGGTCGGCCAGTCGGGCCTGCTCGGCAACCCCGCCACCGCCGACGCGTTCGAGGGCTGCGACCTCCTGTTCTGGGTCGGCACCGACTTCCCCTACAAGGCGTTCCTGCCCGAGGGCAAGACGGTCGTCCAGCTCGACCTGCGCGGCGAGCACGTCGGGCGGCGCCAGCCGGTCGACCACGCGCTCGTCGGCGACAGCCTGCTCGGACTGCGGGCCCTGCTGCCGCTGCTGGAGGCCAAGGAGGACCGCCGTCACCTGGAGTCCTCGCGCGAGACCTACCTGGACTGGCAGCGCTCCCAGGCCCGCCTCACCGACCCGGCCTACGACCACCACGCGGTCGGCCTGCTGCGGCGCAAGGTCGACAACCCGGAGAAGAAGATCCGCCCCGAGCTGCTGGCCGCCGCGGTCGACCGGTACGCCGCCGACGACGCGGTGTTCACCACCGACACCGGCATGGCCACGGTCTGGCTCTCCCGCTTCGTGCGGATGCGCGGCACCCGCCGCCTCCTGGGCTCCTACAACCTCGGCTCCATGGCCAACGCGATGCCGCAGGCGCTCGGGGCGGCAGCGCTGGACCGCGGTCGGCAGAGCATCGCCTTCTGCGGCGACGGTGGCCTGTCGATGCTGATGGGCGACCTGATCACGGCCGTGACCTACGACCTGCCGGTCACCCTGGTCGTCTTCGACAACGGCCGGCTGGGCATGGTCAAGCTCGAGATGGAGCAGGTCGGGCTCCCGGAGTTCGGCACCGTGCTGCGCAACCCGGACTTCGCGCGCGTGGCCGAGGTCGTCGGCCTGCGCGGCGTGCGCGTGGAGCGCCCCGGTGACGTCGACGACGCCGTGCGCGAGGCCCTGGCCCACCCCGGACCGGTGCTCCTCGACGTCGTCACCAACCCCGACGAGGTCGCCGTGCCGCCGTCGCCGACCCTCGCCCAGGGGTGGGGCTTCGCGATCGCCAAGGGCAAGGAGTTCCTGACCAGCCCGGAGTGAGACGCCCGGAGTGAGTCGTCCGATCGAAGGTCAGGGCACCTCGGCAGCGCTCTCGTAGCGGTGCACCGAACGGATCAGCCCGTCCGAGACCTCGAAGACGACCCAGGTCACCGCGGGCTCCAGGGTCGGCACCGCGGCCGGGGCGTCCGGGCTGCGCCACCGAGCGAGCTCGCGGACCACGATCCTCCCGTCCCGCTCCACCAGCGGCTCCTGCGGCTCCAGCTCGATGCCGGACCGGGTCAGCCAGACCCGCATCACCTCGGTGCCGCGGGCGGTGCCGCGGGGTCCACCGACCTCGACGTCGGGAGCGCAGAGCACCAGCGCGCGGCGCACGTTGCCGGCGTTGACCGCGTCGTGCCAGTTCTGGACCACCACGGTGGCGTCGTGGTCCGGCACCGAGCCGAGCGCCCGGCTCAGCTCCACCCGGACGGCGACCCGGTCCGGGTTGGGGCGCGGCAGGCGGTACCGCTCGGCGTAGCGGTGCTCGGCCTCGGCCACCACCTCGGGGTCGTCGCTGAGCCGCGCGCGGCCCTCCAGGGAGGCCCACCACCGTCCGTCGACCGAGCCGACGGCCACCGCGACGCCGTCCTCGCCGCCGGCCGCGATGTTGCGGGCCTTCACCGAGCCGCGGGAGGTGACCGCCCACGCACGGCGTCCCGCGACGTCGAGCACCACGCCCATCGGGGTCACGTGCAGGCTCCCGTCGCGACGCGGCGTGGTGACGGTGCACAGGTGTCGCACCCGCCAGAAGCCGACGTAGGCCGGGTCGTCGAGCAGGTGCAGGGGGCGGGGGAGATCGCTCACCCGGCCAAGTCTGCCCGTCCGCCGCGGCCGACGTCCCTCGCCCTCGCCAGCGCGCTGCCCGTGGGCGCTCGGCGGGGCCCGGAGTTCGTGCGCAGGCGGGCGTGGGTGGGACACTGGGGTGCCCCGTCCTGCAACCGAGAGTCGTCCGTGCCTACACCCAGCACCGCCACCACCACGCTGGCCCCCGGTCGCACCGACCCGGCGTTGATCCGCAACTTCTGCATCATCGCCCACATCGATCACGGCAAGTCGACCCTGGCCGACCGCATGCTCCAGCTGACCGGGGTCGTCGACGAGCGCAGCGCCCGGGCGCAGTACCTCGACCGGATGGACATCGAGCGTGAGCGCGGCATCACCATCAAGAGCCAGGCCGTGCGGATGCCCTGGACGGTGCCCGAGGACAACGACGAGCTCGCCGAGCCCGGCACCTACCTGCTCAACATGATCGACACGCCGGGGCACGTCGACTTCACCTACGAGGTGTCCCGGTCGCTGGCGGCCTGCGAGGCCGCCGTGCTGCTGGTCGACGCGGCGCAAGGCATCGAGGCGCAGACCCTGGCCAACCTGTACCTGGCCATGGGGGCCGACCTGCACATCATCCCGGTGCTGAACAAGATCGACCTGCCCAGCGCGGACCCCGACAAGTACGCCGCCGAGCTCGCAGGGCTCGTCGGCTGCGACCCCTCCGAGGTGCTGCGTGTCTCGGCCAAGACCGGGGTCGGCGTCCAGGGCGTGCTGAACGAGATCGTCAAGCAGACGCCGCCCCCGGTGGGCGACCCCGACGCGTCGCCGCGCGCCCTGATCTTCGACTCGGTCTACGACACCTACCGGGGCGTGATCACCTACGTCCGCGTCATCGACGGGCGCCTGACCCACCGCGACCGGATCAAGATGATGTCGACCAACGCCACCCACGAGATGCTCGAGGTCGGGGTGATCAGCCCCGAGCCGACCCCGACCAAGGAGCTCGGCGTGGGGGAGGTCGGCTACCTCATCACCGGGGTCAAGGACGTCCGCCAGTCACGTGTCGGCGACACCGTCACCAGCCAGCACGGCTCGGCCACCGAGATGCTCGGCGGGTACGCCGACCCCAACCCCATGGTCTTCGCAGGGCTGTACCCCATCGACGGCGACCAGTACCCCGACCTGCGCGAGGCGCTGGAGAAGCTCCAGCTCAACGACGCCTCGCTGACCTACGAGCCGGAGACCTCCGGCGCGCTCGGCTTCGGGTTCCGCTGCGGCTTCCTGGGTCTGCTCCACATGGAGATCACCCGGGACCGCCTCGAGCGGGAGTCCGGCCTCGAGCTGATCTCGACCGCGCCGAGCGTGAGCTACGCGGTGACCATGGAGGACGGCACGGTGCACACCGTGACGAACCCCAGCGAGTACCCCGAGGGCAAGATCGCCGAGGTCCGCGAGCCCGTCGTCGACGCGACGCTGCTGGCGCCCTCGGACTTCATCGGCGTGATCATGGAGCTGTGCCAGACCAAGCGCGGCACCCTCAAGGGGATGGACTACCTCTCCGAGGACCGCGTCGAGATGCGCTACGCGCTGCCCCTGGCCGAGATCGTCTTCGACTTCTTCGACCTGCTGAAGTCGCGGACCAAGGGCTATGCCTCGCTCGACTACAACCCGGCCGGCGAGCAGGCCGCGGACCTGGTCAAGGTCGACATCCTGCTCCAGGGCGAGCCGGTCGACGCGTTCTCGGCGATCGTGCACCGCGACGGCTCCTACGCCTACGGCGTGTCGATGGCCGGCAAGCTGAAGGACCTCATCCCCCGCCAGCAGTTCGAGGTGCCCATCCAGGCGGCCATCGGCGCCCGCGTGATCGCCCGCGAGACCATCCGGGCGATCCGCAAGGACGTGCTCTCCAAGTGCTACGGCGGTGACATCACCCGTAAGCGCAAGCTGCTGGAGAAGCAGAAGGAGGGCAAGAAGCGGATGAAGATGGTCGGCCGCGTCGAGGTCCCCCAGGAGGCGTTCGTCGCTGCGCTGTCCAACGACGGCGCCGGCTCCAGCGGGGAGAAGGCCAAGAAGTGAGCTGCCCGGCCTGAGGAGCTCGGCGTGAGTAGCCCGGCCTGAGGAGCCTGGCCTGATAAGCCCTGGGCATCCGGTGCCGGGCGTTCAGGCCAGCGGGGCCAGCGCCGCCGCCAGCTCGATGAGCAGGGCGTCGTCGCCGACGGCGCCGGTCAGCATGACGCCGACCGGCATGTCCTCGACGCCCGAGCGGCCGGCGGGGACCGAGAGGGCGGGCACCCCGGCCAGGTTGGCCACCACGGTCCAGCAGTCGGTGTAGGGCGCGGTCATCGGGTCGGCGACGTCGGCGGTCGGCGGCCCGGCGGGGGCGAAGAGCGGCGCCGTGGTCGGCAGCGTGGGGGAGAGCAGGACGTCGTGCGCGCCGAGGGCGGCCCGGACCTGTCGACGCAGCCGCTCGCGCAGCGCGGCGGCATCGGCCAGGGCGACCTCGCCGTGCGCCAGGAGGTCCCGGCCCAGCGCCAGTCGCCGCACGACCTCGCGGCCGGCCCGGCCCGTGGCCACCCACGGCTCGAGGTGTCGCGCCGCCGCGACCGAGCTGAGGTCGAGGTAGGCGTGCAGGGCGCCCGGGGCGTCGGGGACCGAGACGGGCGCCACCACCGCCCCGGCCTCACGCAGCACGTCCACGGCGGCGTCGAGCCGGGCCAGGACGCCGGGCTGGTTGGTGGCGTCGCAGAGCTCGGTGACCCGTCCGACCCGGAGTCCTGCCCAGGGTCGCGTTCCCGCCGGTGCGGGCCGGCGCTGGGACAGCGGCCGGGGGGCCGACATGACCTCGAGCGCCCGCCCGAGCCGCAACGCGTCAGCGGCCAGGGGTCCGACCCGGTCGCAGGTCGGGTCGAAGGGCACGACTCCGGTGACGGGCACCAGGCCCGGTGAAGGAGCCAGGCCGAGCACGCCGCACTGCGCGGCCGGCTCGCGGATCGACCCACCGGTGTCGGTGCCGACCGCGAGGTCGGCGATGCCGGTCGCGACGGCGGCCGCGCAGCCGCCGCTGCTGCCGCCGGGGCTGCGGCCGTGGTCCCAGGGGTTGCGGGTGGCGCCGTGAGCCGAGGTGGCGGTCGACGCGCCCATCGCCAGCTCGTCCATGTTCGCGCGGCCGAGCACGATGGCGCCGGCCGCGCGCAGCCGCGCGACCACCGGGGCGTCGCTGGCCGCCGGACGACCGTCGTGGGCCTGCGAGCCGCAGGCGGTGACCTGCCCGACGACGTCGATGTTGTCCTTGACCACGAGCACCAGGCCGGCCAGCGGACCGGGCGCCTGCCCTGCGGCGAGCGCGCGGTCCAGGCGGTGGGCCGCGGACAGGGCGCCCTCGGCGTCGATCAGCACGAGGCTGCGGATGTCGGGGTCGACGGCGGCTGCGAGCGCGAGGCGCGCGGCGACGGTGTCCTCGACGCTGGGGCGGGGAGCCCGGCCCGACGGGGGGAGCCGGGGCATCGTGCTGCTCACGCACCCAGCGTGACAGGACGATGTTGCCGGCCGCTGACGGACCCGCGAAGGAGGGCCAGGGCGCCCCCGCCGACCACGAGGTCTCAGGCGCCACCCTCGGCCCGGGGCCGCTGGCTCAGGCGTGGGCGAAGCGCCCGAGCACCTGCTCGGCGCGGATCCCGTCGAGGTGGGCGAGGAAGATCCGCTGGTAGGCGAGCTCCTCACGGCTGCGTGCTGGCGGCAGGCCCGGCAGCGCCGACGACCCACTTCCGTCCTCGGGGACCATCGCGGCGGCCTGTCGCGCCATCACCTCGGTGGTGCCGGACCCGTCACCGAACTGCTCCTTGCGCCGCCAGAGGATCTCCTCGGGCAACCACCCCGCAAAGGCCTCCCGGAGCAGCGCCTTCTCCTGGGCCTGCGGCTGGTCGTCGTCGCCGAGCAGCTTCCACTCGACCGGGACCCGCTGGGCGACCTCGATCACCTCACGGGCCAGGAAGGGCACCCGGGCCTCGAGCCCGAACGCCATGCTCACGCGGTCGGCGCGCTGCAGGTTCAGGTGGTGCAGGACCTCCAGCCCGTCGACGAGCGCCTCGGCGAGCTCGGTGGCCGAGAGCTCGCGGAGGTGGTGGTAGCCGGCGAACAGCTCGTCGGCGCCCTCCCCGGTCAGCACCACCTTGACGTGCCGGGCGGCCAGCTCGGAGAGCAGGTAGTTGGGCACGGCGGAGCGGATCAGCGACGGCTCGTAGCTCTCGGTCGACCGGACGACCGCGGGCAGCACGGCGACGACCTCCTCGTCGGTGTAGACGCGCTCGTGGTGCTCGAGGCCGAGGTGGTCGGCCACCACGCGAGCAGCGGCGAGGTCGGCGCTCCCGTGCGTGCCGGCAGCGAAGGAGCGCAGCACCGTCCCTGGCTGGACCTCGCGGGCCATCACGGCGGCCACGATGCTGGAGTCGAGGCCGCCGGAGAGGAAGACCCCGAGCGGGACGTCGGCCATCATCCTCTCGCGCACCGCCTGGACGACGACCTCGCGCACCGCGACCATCGCCTCCTCACGGCTGGCGAAGGGCGGCCCGACGCCGGCGCCGCCGCCGAGGGGGTCGTGGCGCAGGTCGACCACGCGACGCAGGCCGCCCTCGGGCGTCCAGACGTGTCCGGGCGGGAACTCCTCCACCTCGGCACGCACGGCGGGAGCGAAGGCCGCCAGCTCGGAGGCGACGACGACCCGGTCGTCGACCCTGGCCCAGTAGAGGGGCTTGATGCCCAGGGGGTCGCGGCCGAGGACCACGCCGCCGTCGGGGTGGGCCAGGCAGAAGGCGTACATCCCGAACAGCCGGTAGGCCTGGTCGGCGCCGAGCTCTGCGACGGCGTGCAGGATCACCTCGGAGTCCGAGCGCGTCCGGAACGGGCCCCGCAGCTGACGACGCAGGGTCTCGTGGTTGTAGACCTCGCCGTTGGCCACGACCCACCAGCCGTCGCGGTGGTCCTGACCTCCGCCGATCCCGCCCGTCATCGGCTGTGCACCACCCTCGAGGTCGACGATGGCCAGGCGGGTGTGGCCCAGCCAGGTCGGACCGACCTGCTCGGAACCGGTGCCGTCGGGGCCGCGGTGGACCAGCGGGCCGATCATCGCCTCCCCGATCGCACGCCCCTCGCGCAGGCGAGCTGGGGTGGGGCGGCAGTCGTGGACGGCGGTGATTCCGCACATCGGGGCTCCAGGGTCCGGGAGTGCTGGGGGGACCAGCGCGGCCATCCTCCCGCATGCACGGTGCGGCTAGCGTCTGCCAGGTGAGCTTCTCGGTCCGCGACCTGCCGGCCGGCGTCGTGACGATGGCTGCGCGTGGGCCCCGGTGGGCGGCCTGGGTCGACGGCTTGGCGCACCGGGCGAGCGAGCTGCTGGCGGAGTGGGACCTGCGACGCGACGGCTCGCCGATGCACGGCCACTGCTCCCTGGTGCTGCCGGTGGTCGCCCGGGACGGCGGCGTGCCCGCTGTGCTCAAGCTGACCTGGGACGGGGACGTCGAGAGCCGCCACGAGCACCTCGCGCTCCAGCACTGGCACGGCGACGGGGTCGTCCGGCTGCTGCGGGCGGACCCCCGGCGCCGCGCACTGCTGCTCGAGCGGCTGCAGACCAGCGACCTCACCGAGGTGTGGGACCTCGAGGCGTGCGAGATCATCGGCTCCCTCTACGCCCGGCTCCACCGACCCGCGCTGCCCCAGCTCGACGCGTTGAGCGACCACGTCGCCCGCTGGACCGATGACCTCGCCGGCCTCTCCCGCAGCGCCCCGCTGCCGCGCCGGCTCGTCGAGCAGGCGGTCGCACTGGGGCGCTCGTTCGTGGACGACCCGGCCACCAGCGGCCGCATCGTCCACGGGGACCTGCACTACGCGAACGTCCTGGCCGGTGGCCGGGAGCCTTGGCTGGTGATCGACCCGAAGCCGATGGACGGAGACCCGCACTACGAGGTCGCGCCGTTGCTGTGGAACCGCTGGGACGAGCTGGCCGGCGACGTCCGCGGGGGCGTCCGGCGCCGCTTCCTCACCGTGGTCGACGCCGCCGGCCTGGACGAGGACCGCGCCCGCGACTGGGTCGTGGTGCGAATGCTGCTGAACGCCTCTTGGGAGCTCGCCGCCGCAACCACCGAGCGTCGTCGGCCCGACGACACCTACCTGACGACGTGCGTCACCGTCGCCAAGGCCGTACACGGTGGTTGAGGAACGAGCGGAGCGAGACCGCCGTGGCGCACGCGGCACCTTGAAGTTCTGCACCCATCCGAGCGCTTCTGCGGTGATGCAGCGGTGCAGAAGCGGCAGTTTCACCGGTGAACCGGTGAAACTGCGGATGTCGGGGGCGGCGCGCCCTCCTCAACCTCCGTGCGGGCGCTGGGCTGCGAGGGCGGCGCCGACGATGCCGGCGCGGTTGAGCAGCGTGGCCGGCACGATCTCGGCGTCGAGGTGCATCAGCGGGAGGAACTGGTCCGACTTCTTGCTGACCCCGCCGCCGACGACGAACAGGTCGGGCGAGAAGAGCCGTTCCAGGTGGCGGAAGTACGCCGAGAGCCTCTCGGCCCAGTCGGCCCAGGAGAGGTCCTGGCGCTCGCGGACGGAGTTCGCCGCGCGGTGCTCGGCGACGTCACCGTCGAGCTCGAGGTGGCCGAGCTCGGAGTTCGGGACCAGCACGCCGTCGTAGACGAGCGCCGAGCCGATGCCGGTACCGAGGGTCACCACGATCACCAGCCCGTCGCGTCCTCGCGCGGCGCCGAACGTCGCCTCCGCGAGGCCGGCAGCGTCGGCGTCGTTGACCACGTGCACGTCGCGCCCCAGGGCACGGGTGAAGAGGCCGTCGGCGTCGCAGCCGAGCCACGATGCGTCGATGTTGGCGGCGGAGTGCACGACGCCGTGGCGCACGATGCCGGGCACGGTGATGCCGACGGGTGCGTCGGAGGGAGCGAAGTGGGCCATGATGCCGGCGATCGTGTCCGCCACCGCCTCGGGGGTGGCGGGCTGCGGGGTGCGCTCACGGACGCGCTCCGCGGCGAAGTCACCGGTCTCGAGGTCGACGGGCGCGGCCTTCATGCCGGTGCCACCCACGTCCACCCCCATGGGCAGGCGCGCGTCCGCCTGGTGCTCCGAGGTGTGTGCCATGGCAGGCAACCCTAGGACCTCACACGGTCGCCAGCGAGAGCGCGTAGTCGCCTGCCTCGTCGGTCCAGAAGCCCGCCGGCGACAGCCCGGCCTTCTCCAGCTCGTCGCGGATCCCCTCGCGACGGAACTTCGCAGAGATCTCGGTCCGCATCTCCTCGCCGGCGGCGAAGTCGATCTCGAGATCCAGCCCGGCGAGGCGCACCCGCTGGTCGCGGGTGGAGCGCAGGCGCATCTCGATCCACTCCTGCACCTCGTCCCAGACCGCGACGTGCTCGAAGGCCCCCACCTCGAAGTCGGCCCCCAGCGAGGAGTTCATGACCCGCAGCACGTTGAGGTTGAAGTCGGCCGTGACGCCGGCCGCGTCGTCGTAGGCCGCGACGAGGCGCGACGGGTCCTTGACGAGGTCGGTGCCGATCAGCAGGGCGTCGCCGGGAGCCATGGTGTCGCCGACGGCGCGCAGGAAGTCCGCGCGCTGCACCTGCTCGAAGTTCCCGATCGTGCCGCCGAGGAACACCACCAGGCGGGGCCCACCGACTGGAAGGAGGTGCAGGTGACGCTCGAAGTCGGCGACCACGCCGTGCACCTCCAGACCGGGATAGGCCTCCACCAGGCCCGGCAGCGCCCCCTGGATCGCATCCACGCTCACGTCGACGGGTACGTAGCGCTCCAACGTCCCGAGCCGGCTCAGCGCGCGCAGCAGCACGTGGGTCTTCTCCGAGGAACCCGAGCCGAGCTCGACCAGGCTTCGCGCACGAGTGAGGTCGGCGATCTCGGAGGAACGAGCCTCGAGGATCGACCGCTCGGCGCGGGTGGGGTAGTACTCCGGCAACCGGGTGATGTCCTCGAACAGCTCGCTGCCGCGGGCGTCGTAGAAGTACTTCGGAGCCAGGGCCTTGGGCGTCGAGCCGAGACCGCTCCGGACGTCGTCACGCAGCGCTGACGCGAGGTCCGCAGAGCTCAGGTGGGTCTCGATCCTGGTCAACGTCGGGTCCTTCAAGGTCGTTCGTCGGCGTCCGGGGGGCCTTCACACCGTCGCACACCGGTCCTCATGGCCGTTCGCGCCGCCGATCGGCCCGCCGGGAGCGGTGCCTCCCGCAGGTGGCACGATGCGCGCATGGTGACCGGAGCGGCCAGGCTGTGCTCGGTCAACGTCGGTCGCCCCCGGCAGGCCGCCTGGGCGGCGATCGGGACGACGGCGATCGACAAGCAGGCCGTGACCGGACCGGTCGAGGTCGGACGGCTCGGTCTCGCCGGCGACCAGGTCGCCGACACGCGCCACCACGGCGGGGTCGACAAGGCGGTCTACGCCTTCGCACGCGAGGACCTCGACCACTGGGCGCAGGTGCTGGGCACGCCGATCGCCGACGGCCAGTTCGGCGAGAACCTCACCACGGTGGGCCTCGACGTCAACGAGGCCGAGGTCGGCGAACGGTGGCGCGTGGGGGAGGTCGTCCTCGAGGTCGCCTCGGTGCGCACGCCGTGCCAGGACTTCAAGGCCTGGATGGGTCGCAGCGGATACGACGACCGCGCCTGGGTGAGGCGCTTCGCGCTGGAGGCGCGACCGGGGCCGTACCTGCGCGTGGTGGTCCCGGGCGTGCTGCGCGTCGACGACGGCATCGAGGTCGTCCACCGCCCAGGTCACGGGGTGAGCGTGTCGACGATGTTCCGCGCGCTGCACACTCGCCCCGACCTGCTGCCGCGCCTGCTGGTCATCGACGGGTTGACCACCGACGCGCGCCTCAAGGCGGAGGGCTACGTCGCCGGCCGTCGTGCGACGTAGACGGGTGAACTAGGTTACGCACCAGTCACATCGCCCGGCCGACCCAGGAGAGCCATGCCCGTGCACGACGCCAGCTTCGTCGACCAGCTTCCCGCCAACGTCGCCGTCCAGTTCCTGGACCGGGTCGCGACGTCGGGCGCAGCGGAGGCCTATCGCTTCCCGCGCGGCGAGACGTGGGAGTCGGTGACCTGGGACCAGGCGGGCGAGCGGGTGAAGCGTCTCGCGGCGGGACTGGTCTCCCTCGGGGTCGAGCCCGAGCAGCGGGTCGGGATCGCCTCGGCCACCCGCTACGAGTGGATCCTGGCCGACCTGGCCGTGATGTGCGCGGGCGCCGCCACCACCACGGTCTACCCGAGCACCAACACCGAGGACACCGCCTACATCCTGGGTGACTCGGGCAGTCGCGTGGTCTTCGCCGAGGACGACGAGCAGATCGCCAAGCTGAACGCGTCCCGGGCCGACCTGCCGGAGATCGTCAAGGTGGTCACGTTCGACGGTCGGTCCGACGGCGACTGGGTGATCGGGCTCGACGACCTCGCCGCCCTGGGCGACGAGGTGCTGTCCGAGCGGCCCGACCTCCTCGCCACGATCGCCGCGGCGATCGACCCCGACCAGCTCGCCACGCTCATCTACACCTCCGGCACGACCGGGCGCCCCAAGGGGGTCCGGCTGCGCCACCGCAGCTGGGTCTACGAGGGCGAGGCCATCCGGGCCCAGCACATCCTCGACGAGACCGACCTGCAGTTCCTGTGGCTGCCGATGGCGCACTCCTTCGGCAAGGTCCTGCTCTCCGCCCAGCTGGCCTGCGGCTTCGCCACAGCCATCGACGGCCGCGTCGAGCGCATCGTGGACAACCTCGGCGTCGTGAAGCCGACCTTCATGGGCGCTGCCCCCCGGATCTTCGAGAAGGCCCACGGGCGCATCGTGACGATGACCGCCACCGAGGGCGGGGCCAAGAAGAAGATCTTCGACCAGGCCTTCAAGGTGGGTCTCGAGGTCGACCGTCGCCGGCGCGAGGGTCAGGGCGTCCCGCTGCCGCTGAAGGTGCAGCACGCCGTCTTCGACAAGCTCGTCTTCTCCAAGGTCCGTGAGCGGTTCGGCGGACGCGTGCGGTTCTTCATCTCCGGCTCCGCGGCCCTCAACGGAGAGATCGCCAACTGGTTCCACGCCGCCGGCGTCCTGATCCTCGAGGGCTACGGACTGACCGAGAATGCGGCGGGCGCGGCGGTGAACCATCCCGACGACTACAAGATCGGCACCGTCGGCCCTGCCCTGCCAGGTGCGGAGATCCGCATCGGCGAGGGCGACGAGGTGCAGGTCAGAGGACCGCACGTGATGGAGGGCTACCACAACCTGCCCGAGGAGACCGCGGCCACGTTCACCCCGGACGGCTGGCTGCGCACCGGCGACAAGGGCAGCCTCGACGACGAGGGCTTCCTGACCATCACCGGGAGGATCAAGGACCTCTTCAAGACCTCCGGCGGCAAGTACGTCGCTCCCTCGGCGATCGAGTCGAAGTTCAAGGCGCTCTGTCCCTACGTGAGCCAGTTCGTGGTGTTCGGCAACGAGCGGAACTTCGTGGTCGCGCTGATCACGCTCGACGCCGACGCGATGGCTGACTGGGCCGAGCAGAACGGTATGGGCGGGTCCTCCTACGCCGAGGTGGTGGCCTCCGCGCCCGTCCACGCGATGGTCGAGGGCTACGTCGAGCAGCTCAACGGCAGGCTGAACCGCTGGGAGACGATCAAGAAGTGGGAGGTGCTCGACCACGACCTGTCGATCGACTCCGGCGAGCTGACCCCCTCGATGAAGGTCAAGCGCAACGTCGTCGAGGACAACCACGCAACCCTGATCTCCTCCTTCTACTCCTGATCACGACGGGTTCACAGGGAACCCACCGCGACGGGCGTCGTCAGGAGCACCGGTGCGCCAGCACCCCGTCCACCGCGAACCCAACGAGGAGCTCGAGGACCACGACCTCGGCCTGTCCCACGACCTGCCGCGCCTGGTCGAGCGGGGGCTCGGTCGACGGGGCCTGCTCGGTCTGCTCGGCGGCGCTGCGGTCTACCTGTGGCACTGCAACGCGGTGGGTGAGTACTCCCTGTACTCGGAGGCGGTCGGGGACGAGAACTACCCGCGTCGGCGTCCAGGAGGCTGACGCCGACGGGCGGGTCGAGCTCACCACGATCTTCCCGGCCGCCTACGACCGCCGCTGGCCCCACCTGCACTTCGAGGTCTACGGCTCGCTCGACGCCGCGACCTGCGCCACAGGCGAGCTGAGGACCTCGCAGCGGGCGATCCGCCGAGGACACCTGCCAGGACGTCTACGGCGTGGCCGGGCTACGAGGCCAGTATCGAGAACCTGGCCGCGTCCAGCCTCGAGACCGACCTGGTTCTCAGCGACGGGTACTCGCTTCAGATGCCGACGGTCACCGGCTCGATCGATGAAGGCTTCGGCTTCTCGCTGAACGTGCCGGTGTAGGTCGCCGGTGCAGGTCGCCGGCACCGGGCTGTCGGCCCGGCTGGTTGACTGGACCCGTGCCGTCCGTGCTGCCCGAGGGTGACCCTGCCCCGACCGACGGGTCGTTGCCGGCGTCCGCGCTGGCCACGCTGGGCAGCGCGCCGTTCGCGTTCTAC
Organism: uncultured Actinomycetota bacterium; assembly: GCA_963822495.1. Classification (GTDB taxonomy): domain Bacteria; phylum Actinomycetota; class Actinomycetes; order Propionibacteriales; family Nocardioidaceae; genus Nocardioides. Next base: position 232,953 of record CAWGHQ010000014.1, read on the forward strand.
GTGCACGTGCCGTTCTGCACCGTGCGCTGCGGCTACTGCGACTTCAACACCTACACCGCCGACGAGCTCGGTCCGCAGTCGCTCGTCGGCGCCTCGCGGGCGACCTACGCCGAGGCGGCCGTCGCCGAGGTGCGTCGCGCCCGCCGCGCCCTCGGTGACGTGGACCTGCCGGTCGAGACCGTGTTCTTCGGTGGGGGGACGCCGACCCTGCTGAGCCCCGGTGACCTCGGACGGGTCGTGGCGGCCATCGGGGACGAGTTCGGGCTGGCCCCCGGGGCCGAGGTCACCGCCGAGTCGAACCCGGACACGGTGGGCGCCGGTGACCTCGAGCAGCTGCGTGAGGTCGGCATCAACCGGCTCTCGTTCGGCATGCAGTCCTCGGTCGAGCACGTGCTGCGGGTCCTCGATCGCACCCATGACCCCCGACGCGTGCCGCAGGTGGTGCGCTGGGCCCGAGCGGCCGGCTTCGAGCAGCTCAGCCTGGACCTCATCTACGGCACACCGGGGGAGTCCGTGGCCGACTGGGAGGCCTCCCTGGACGACGCCCTGGCCTGCGAGCCCGACCACGTCTCGGCCTACTCGCTGATCGTCGAGGACGGCACCGCGCTCGCGCGCCGGGTACGCCGCGGCGAGCTGGCGCCGACCGACGAGGACGATCTCGCCGACAAGTACGTCGTCGCCGACGAGCGTCTGCGCGCTGCGGGCCTGGGCTGGTACGAGGTCTCGAACTGGGCCCGGGGCGAGCCGACGGACACCGGGTCGCGCTGCCGGCACAACGTCGGCTACTGGAGGCAGGGCGACTGGTGGGGCGTGGGCCCGGGCGCCCACTCCCACGTGGGCGGCACCCGCTGGTGGAACCTCAAGCATCCCGCTGCCTACGCCGCCCGGCTGGCGGCGGACCTGAGCCCGGCCCAGGCTCGCGAGGTCCTCGGCGCCGAGGACCGGCGCGTCGAACGGCTCCTGCTCGAGGTCCGTCTTGCCGAGGGCGTGCCCCTCGACGTGCTCGACGACGGCGGGCGGGCCGCGGTGCCGGATCTGGAGTCCCGTGGCCTGGTCGTCACCGACCGGCACCGGCTGCGTCTCAGCGACGCCGGACGGCTGCTGGCCGACGGCGTGGTCCGCGACCTGCTCAGCTGACGATGCGCAGCGTGAGGGGGTAGCGGTAGTCGACGCCCTCGGAGGCCCGCATCGCTCCGATCACGGTGAGGACGAGCCACCCGATGCTCAGCAGGCCGGCGAGCGGGAGCACGACGACCAGGGCGATGCCGGCGGTCAGGATCGTCGTGACCGTGCCGGCGAGTGCCAGCACGACGGCGTAGAGGTAGACCGAGAGCACGAAGTTCAGCGACTCGACTGCCTGGCGGCGCACCCACGGCGAGGAGCCGCCGCGCACCAGCAGGACCACCAGGGGGCCGATGAAGGCCAGGGCCATGAACGCCGCCACGAGCGACGACCAGTGCGCGGCGCCGGCCCAGAAGCGCTCGTCGGCGCTCGGTGCGGTCGGGACGGGGGCGCTGCTCATGATGACCTCCTGGATCGGACGCTTCAGGTACCGGGCTCGGTGACGAAGTCGATGAGCTCCTCGACGCGGCCCAGCAGTGCCGGCTCGCAGTCGGCGAAGGTGCGCACCCGGCCGAGGATGCGCTGCCAGGCCCGGGCGATGTCGGCCTGCTCCGCGTGCGGCCAGCCGAGAGCGGCGCAGACCCCCTTCTTCCACTCGACGTCGCGGGGAACCTCGGGCCAGGCGCGCAGGCCGAGCCGCTCCGGCTTGACCGCCGCCCACACGTCGACGTACGGGTGGCCGACGACCAGCACGTGCGCCCCGAGCGGGGAGTCCGCGACCTGCTGGGCGATCCGGGACTCCTTCGAGCCGGTGACCAGGTGGTCGACCAGGACGCCCACGCGACGACCCGGGCCCGGGCCGAAGGCTCGCAGCTGGTCGGCGAGGTCGTCCACGCCGTGCAGCATCTCGACCACGACGCCCTCCACCCGCAGGTCCTCGCCCCACACCTTCTCGACCAGCTCGGCGTCGTGACGGCCCTCGACCAGGATCCGGCTGGCACGGGCGACCCGCGCGCGGGCGCCCCGGACGGCGGTGGAGCCCGACGCGGTACGCGTGGGGGCCGTGGGTGCGCCGGTCCGGGCCGGTGCGGAGAGGACCACCGGTCTGCCCTCGAGGAGGAAGCCCGGGCCGAGCGGAAAGGTACGTCGACGACCGCGTCGGTCCTCGAGGGTGAGCACGTGCAGGTCGCGGTCGACGGCGACGACCTCACCGCACCAGTCGGTGGTGACCTCCTCGACCACGAGCCCGAGGTCGGCGCTGGCCGGCACGGCCCGACCGCGTCGCGGCGCGCGCCAGTCGCCGGAGAGCACGTCGGATCCGTAGCGGTCGCTCACGGAGGACCACGCTAGGCGCCCGACCCCGTCGGCCCGGGCGGACGCGCCGTGCCTCAGTCCTGCGCGTCCTGCGAGGACTCCGGCGCGTCCTCGGACTGCTCGGCCGGCTTGCCCTCCATCAGGTCGTCGACGGTCTCGCCGTCGCCGAGGCCCTCGGCCAGCGGGTTGTCCTCGCCCGGGACGAGGTCCTCGGGCAGCTGGTGGTCGCTGATCCCGAGCCCGGAGTCCTCGGGCGCGTCGTCGGCGTTCTCGTCGGCCTTGTCGTCGGGGGAGTTGCTCATGGCGGCGAACCTAGCGGCTGGTCCGGCGTTCCGATACGCCCTGGCCGGGTGGCGCGTCGCCTGGTCACCCCGGCGGCGAGCCGGGCGGCGGCGCGAGCGCGGAGCCGCCGGTCGCGGCTCAGCATCGCGCCGGGCTCGGACTTGTCAGGCGAACTCCAGGGTTGTCGTGGTTCGTGAACCACGACAACCCTGGGAATCCCCGGCCGGCCGGGGATTCCCAGCCAGCGCCGCCCACGAAGCCCGCGCCGGTCAGCGCCCGCTCGGTGGCGCGGACGGTGGGCTCAGGTTCGCCTCGACCTGCCGGGCGAGGGCGGCGAGGGCGGTCTGCTCGGCGGGGCCGAAGGACTGGGCCGCCACGGTGGCCCGCAACCGCTCGAGGTGGTCCAGCACGACCCATCGCTGGTCCGCAGCGACCCGGTGGGTGAGGTCGAGAAGGACCTGGGCGATGCGCCCGAGCACCTGCGGGTCCGCAGCGCCGTAGCGTCGCGGCTGGGAGAGTCCGAGATCGACGTAGCTTGCGAGGTCGGGGCGCGCCAGCTCGACCCGGGCCCGGTCGTGCTCGTCGAGCAGCACGACGGGACCGAGGTCGTGGTCGGTCAGGTCGCACAGGAAGGAGGAGATGTGTCCCAACGTGTGCACCGCGGTCGTGGGGTCGTTGATGCCCGGCGAGAGCGCCTTGCTCGCGACGTCGGCCAGCTGACGTAGACCGAAGCCCACATCCTGGGACCTCGTCCTCTCGAAGCCCAGCTGCAGACATCCGGCCGCCTGCTCGGCGATCCGCTCGGCGACGTCCGGCTCGAAGGGTCGCTGCTGCCTCCGGCCAGGCTGAGCCCAGCGGCGTGCCGCGGACCACGTAGCTGCCCGGGTGGACGTCGAGCCTGATCGCGGCACCCTCGGCCACGGCCAGGTCGAGCAGTCGCACCTGATCGATCCCGGTCACGAATCCGTCGGCGGGCACGATCAGGCGCACCGCGTCACCGGGGGGCCGTAGGCGGGTGGGTTGGTCGCCGACGTCGGGGTCCCGCTCGCCCAGCACCGTTCGCATGGTCCTCGAGGCGTCACGATGCACGTTGCGGACCATCGCCTCGACACGGATCAGCTCGGTGAGGTGGGCCAGGAACAGCACCAGCACGACACGCTGGCCACGGCGAGCAGGAAGGCCACGCTGACCGCGATCTGGGGGACGAACTCGCCCTGACCGCTCTCGGTGGCGCTGCGCACCGCGCGGAGCACCGTGAGGGCGAAGGTGAACGTTGCCAGGAAGAGCGCCAGCGTGACCTGGACGACCAGGTCGCTGGTGAAGCTGCGCAGCAGCCGCGGAGAGAACTGGCTGCTGGCCAGCTGCAAGGTGACCACGGTCAGCGAGAACGTCAGCGCGGTCACCGTGATCAGCGAGGATGCGATCGCGGCGAGCAGGGTGCGGGCAGCGCCCGCATCGCCGCCGAAGAGCCACTCGTTGACCGTCGGCGACAGACTGTCCCCGATGGCGGCGTCGAGCCCGGGGAGTCCCACGCCGAGCAGCAGCGCGACCACCACAGCGGTGACCGGGATCGGCCAGAGCCGCGTGCGGATCGCGTCGACGAGGGCGGCGAGCCTGTTGCTCATGGGGCATCCTCGCATCGACCGTGCCCAGGCCGTCGCACGGCGAGGCCGGCCCCGGCAGACACCGGTTCCACGAGGCCCCGGGCGCCGAGCCCGCGACTAGCCGGTCGACCTCTTCGGCCGCCTGCGCCGGGTGCCCATCTGGGACGCCTTGGGGGCGGCGTCGGCCAACGGCGGCCATCTCGTGGACCCGAGGTCGTGCGAGACCGAGCGGGCGGCCTGCCGCAGGGCGTCCGACACGGCCTCGTCGAGCGGCCAGTCGGTCGCCGGCACGACGAGGCCGAGGGCGCCCACCGCCGCGTCGAGACGGTCGCTGAGCACGGCGGCGACGCCGCACTCGCCGAGGACGGCCTCCTCGACCTCGACCGCGACCCCCGAGACCCGCACCTGGTCGAGCTGACGGCGCAGGGTCCCGTCCTCGGTGATGGTCGCGTCCGTCATGACCCGTCGCGCGCCGGCAGCGCCCAGCAGCCCGTCGGCGAGCTCGGCGTCGAAGGCGACGATGGCCTTGCCGAGGGCGCAGGCGTGCGCCGGGATCACGATGCCGACCTCGGGCATCTGGTGGGAGCCGTCGGGGCGCGGCTGGTGATGGACCACGACGACGTCGTCGACGAGCATCACCGCCGTGCGGACCGCCAGGCCGGTGCGACGGGCGAGGTCCTCGGCCCAGGGAGTCACCCGCGAGCGCAGCTCCAGGGTGTCGAGGTAGACGTTGCCGAGGGTGAGCACGGCCGGGCCGAGGCGGTACCGGCCCGAGTCGTGCTCCTGCACGACCATCCGGTGCACCAGGAGGGTGCGCACGATGCCGTGGACGGTCGACGGCGGCAGGTCGAGCCGCTGGGCGATCTCACTCAGGCTCAGGCGGTGGTCACCTTGCAGCACGCCGAGGATCCGCAGGGCCCGGTCGACCGACTGGATCATGCCCTGGCCCCCTTGCGTCACCCCTTGCGTCAGCCCCTTGCGTCACCCCTGGCGCAGGACCCGGCGGAGCTCTTGCGCATCCCGAAACGCGGGCGTAATCTGCCCAAACATTCGACCATGCCGAATGGAGTCGGGCCAGATTAGCACTCCGCCGGCGACCGGCCCGGGACGCCGACAGCACCGCCCCCGCGTCCGCGGCACCCCCAGCCCAGCCGAGCAGCCCAGCCGAGGAGAGACCATGAAGAAGCTCATCAACGACCCCGCCGACGTCGTCACCGAGGCCCTGCAGGGGATCGCCGCAGCCCACCCCGAGCTGCGGGTGGACCACGAGCAGAAGGTGATCTTCCGAGGTGACAGCCCCCGTCCCGGCAAGGTCGGGCTGGTCTCGGGCGGCGGGTCCGGTCACGAGCCCCTGCACGGCGGCTTCGTCGGGCTCGGCATGCTCGACGCCGCCTGCGCCGGAGAGATGTTCTCCTCGCCCGTGCCCGACCAGATGATGGCCGCCACCGAGGGCGTCGACGGCGGCGCCGGCGTGCTGCACATCGTCAAGAACTACACCGGCGACGTCATGAACTTCGAGATGGCCGCCGAGATGAGCGCGGCCGGCAGCGGCATCGAGGTGGTCTCGGTGGCGACCAACGACGACGTGGCCGTCAAGGACAGTCTCTACACCGTGGGGCGACGGGGCGTCGGGGTGACGGTGCTGGTCGAGAAGATGGCCGGCGCCGCCGCCGAGCAGGGGCGGAGCCTGGCCGAGGTGGCCGAGGTCGCTCGCAGCGTGAACGCCGCAGGACGCAGCATGGGCCTCGCGCTGACCTCCTGCACGGTGCCCGCGGCCGGTCGGCCGACCTTCGAGATCCCCGAGGACGAGATGGAGCTCGGCGTCGGCATCCACGGCGAGCCCGGCCGTGCCCGGGTCCCGCTCGCGCCGGCGGCCGACGTCGCCGAGATGCTCGTGGAGCCGGTCCTGGCCGACCTCGACTTCACCGGCGGCGACGGCGTCCTGGCCTTCGTCAACGGACTGGGCGGCACGCCGCTCATCGAGCTCTACCTGATGTACAACGAGGTCTCGAAGATCCTCGCGGCCAAGGGGATCCCCGTGGTCCGCTCGCTGGTCGGCAACTACATCACCAGCCTGGACATGGCCGGGTGCTCGGTCACGCTGCTCAAGGTCGACGACGAGATGGTCCGGCTCTGGGACGCCCCGGTGAGCACCGCGGGTCTGCGCTGGGGGGTCTGATGTCGGCGAACGACGACGCCGGCACGGTCGCCATCGACAGTGCGGCCCTGCGGTCCTGGCTCACGCTCCTGGCCCAGGAGGTCTCGGCCAACCACGACTACCTGACCCAGCTCGACTCGGCGATCGGGGACGCGGACCACGGCTCGAACCTGGACCGCGGCTTCACCGCTGTCGTGGCCGCGCTGGAGTCCGACCTGCCGGCCACCCCCGCCGCGCTGTTCAAGACCGTGGGGATGACCCTGGTCAGCAAGGTCGGCGGCGCGAGCGGCCCGCTCTACGGCACCCTGTTCCTGCGGATGGCCGCGAGCGCCGACGCCCAGCCCGAGCTGGACGGCCCCGCCTTCGCGGCCGCTCTGCGGGCCGGCCTGGGCGGAGTCCTCGCCCGCGGCCGGGCCGAGGCCGGCGACAAGACGATGTACGACGCCCTGGCGCCGGCCTGCGACGCCCTGGACGCCGAGCTGGCCTCCGGGCGCTCGTTCTCCGAGGCCCTGGCCGCCGCAGCGTCGGCCGCCGCCGCCGGACGGGACGCCACCACCCCCATGCTCGCGAAGAAGGGCCGCGCCTCCTACCTCGGGGAACGCAGCGTCGGCCACCAGGACCCCGGAGCGACCTCCACGGCCATGCTGGTCGACACCGCCGCGCGGGCGCTGGGCTGAGGGAGCCGTGACCGGCATCGTGGTCGTGTCCCACAGCCGCGCCCTGGCCGACGCCGCCGTGGCGCTGGCACAGGAGATGGTGCACGGCTCCGACGTCCGGATCGCGGTGGCGGCCGGCCTCGACGACACCACCTTCGGGACGGACGCGGCAGCCATCATGGAGGCCGTCGGCGGTGCCGACGACGGTGACGGGGTCGTCGTCCTCATGGACCTCGGCAGCGCCGTGCTCTCGGCGGAGCTGGCGCTGGACCTCATCGAACCCGAGCTCCGCGACCGCGTCCTGCTCTGCGCGGCGCCGCTGGTCGAGGGCCTCGTCGTCGCGGCGGTCACGGCTGCCGGTGGGGCCTCGCCCGCCGAGGTCGCGCAGGAGGCGGAGGGCGCCCTGGCCGCCAAGCAGGGTCACGTCCACGGGTTCGACCAGGACGGTCCCGGTGCTCCGACCGCCGCCGTCGACCAGGGTGGGCCACCGGCCCCGGACGAGGGGACACCTGCCCACACGGCCGTCTTCGAGGTGGTCAACCCACACGGCCTGCACGCCCGGCCGGCCGCCCGGCTCGTGCAGGAGGCGCGGTCCTTCGAGGCCCGCATCGAGCTGCGCAACCTCACCACGGGGGCCGGCCCGGTCGCGGCCACCAGCCTCTCGCGGGTCGCGACCCTGGGCGTGCTCCGGGGGCAGGAGGTCGAGGTGAGCGCGACCGGGAGCCAGGCCCGCGAGGCCCTGGACGGCATCCTCGCCCTGGCCCGGCGCGCGTTCGACGAGGCCGCCGGACGCAGCGCCGAAGACCCCGGACCCACCGGCTGGGGGTGGTGACCGCACCGCCGGCCCGCGGGGGGCGTCTCCGGGCGTCGCGGTCGGACCGGCGATCTTCTGGAGCGCGGCTCCGATCGAGATCCCCGCGGGCGTCGCCGAGGACCCCGTCGTGGAGAGGCGGCGCCTCGCGGAGGCGGTCGCGCTGGTGCGTGAGGAGATCCAGCGCACCCGGACCCGGGCCGCGCAGGACGCGGGCGAGGCAGAGGCCAGGATCTTCGACGCCCACCTCCTGCTGATCGACGATGCCGACCTCCTCGACGACGTCCACGCCCAGATCGACGCCGGAGCAACCGCGCCCCAGGCCTGGACGCCGCGATCGAGAAGGTGGAGGCCGAGCTTGCCGCGGTCGCCGACCCGTACCTGCGGGCGCGCGCCGCCGACGTCCGCGCCGTGGGTCAGCAGGTCGCCGCGACGCTGGTCGGCGCGCGCCCGGAGCAGGTCGAGGGCGAGGGGGTGCTGGTCGCCGACGACCTCACGCCGGCCCAGGTCGCGAACCTGGACGCCGCCAGGGTCCACGGCATCGTGCTGGCCTCCGGCAGCCCCACCGGGCACAGCGCGATCCTGGCCCGCTCGCGGGGCATCCCGGCCGTCGTGGCGGCCGGGTCGAGCGTCCTCGATCTCGCCCACGGCCTCACTGTCGGCCTCGACGGCAGCACCGGTGAGCTGTGGGTCGACCCGTCGGCGGAGGTCGTCGCCGACCTCGACGAGCGCGCCGAGCGGGCGCGCTCGAGGGCGGTGGCCGACCTGGCCGCGGCCGCGACGCCGGCGGTGTGCGGCGACGGGGTCCACGTCCTGGTCGGCGCCAACCTGGGCTCGGTCCAGGACGCGACGACAGCGGCGGCGTCGGGCGCCGACCTGGCCGGACTGGTTCGCACGGAGTTCCTCTTCCTCGACCGCGACCAGGCCCCGGACGTCGCCGAGCAGGTCGCCGTCTACCGGGACCTGGCCGCTGCGGTCGGCGGCCGCCTCACCCTGCGGACCCTCGACGTCGGCGGCGACAAGCCGCTCTCCTACGCGCCCGCGGACCACGAGGCCAACCCGTTCCTGGGCGTCCGTGGGATCCGGTTGGCCCTCGCTCAACGTGGGCTGCTCGACGACCAGCTCGCCGCCATCGTGAAGGTGGCCCACGAGACGCCGGTCAGCGTCATGTTCCCGATGGTGAGCACCCTCGAAGAGCTCCTCGAGGCGCGTCGGCTCCTCGACGCCGCCATCGCCGCCGAGGGTGCCGGTCACCCCGAGGGACTGCAGGTCGGCATCATGGTCGAGGTGCCGGCCACCGCGCTCAAGGCAGCGGCCTTCGCGCCGCACGTCGACTTCTTCAGCATCGGCACCAACGACCTCACCCAGTACGCCCTCGCCGCCGAGCGCGGGAACCCGGGCGTCGCCGGCCTCGCGGACCCGCTGGACCCGGGTGTGCTCCACCTGATCGCCGCGGTGTGCCACGCGGCGGGGGAGGGCACGCTGGTCGCGGTGTGCGGCGAGCTCGCGGCCGACCCCGCGGCGACGCGCCTGCTCGTCGCGCTCGGGGTCCGCGAGCTCAGCGTCGCCCCGCCGGCCGTGCCCGGGATCAAGCAGGCGGTCCGCGACATCGCCGCCGCGGCCGATCCCGACCTGGTCGCCGCCTGCCTCGCCGCGGCGGGGCCCTCCGAGGTCCGCGCCGCCGTGGACCGACGTCGGCCGGCGGCCGCACCGGGGACTCACCGGGAGACTCACGGGGAGACTTGCGGGGATGAGCATCCTCAGCGGCGTCGCCGGGACCCAGCCCGTCGGTCTGGGACTGGCGGCCCTGGGCAGGCCGGCCTACATCACCCTCGGTCGCGACGAGGACCTCGGCGAGCAACGCAGTCCTGACGACCTCGAGCGCCTGGCCCACGCCATGCTGGACGCTGCCTGGGCTGCCGGCGTCCGCTACCTGGACGCCGCCCGCTCCTACGGGCTCGCCGAGGCGTTCCTGGCCTCCTGGCTCGCCGCCCGGGAGCTGGCCGGCGACGCGCTCGTGATCGGGTCCAAGTGGGGCTACACCTACACCGGCCAGTGGCTGATGACGGAACCCGTCCAGGAGCGCAAGGACCTCACCGTCGCCACGTTCCGCCGCCAGCTCGAGGAGACCCGACAGCTGCTGGGCGGGTCCCTCGATCTGTACCAGGTCCACTCGGCCACGATCGAGAGCGGCGTCCTCGACGACCACGAGCTGCTCGGGGAGCTCGCAGACCTGCGGCGCTCCGGCGTGGCGGTCGGCGTGACGGTGACCGGGCCGGGCCAGTCCGAGACCATCGACCGCGCGCGCGAGCTCGGGGTCTTCGACACCGTCCAGGCGACGTGGAACCTGCTGGAGCGCTCCGCGACCGCGGCGCTCCAGCGCGCTCACGACGCCGGCCTGGGCGTCATCGTCAAGGAGGCGGTCGCCAACGGACGACTGACGACCCACGGCGCAGAGCCCGAGCTGCTGGCCTACGCGCGCGAGCACGACGTGCCTCCCGATGCGGTCGCCATCGCCGCAGCGAGCTCGCAGCCGTGGTCGGACGTCGTGCTCAGCGGCGCGGTCAGCCCGGCCATGCTGAACAGCAACCTGCGTGCGCGTGAGCTGATCGACGGCGGCCTCCGCCCGGCCGAGGAGCTGGCGGCGCTGAGCGAGGAGTCCGGCACCTACTGGCAGCAGCGCAGCGCGCTGCCCTGGCGGTAGCGGCATCCTTGCACGACACGGTCGCCGGACCGGGCCGCAGCCTGACCGCTGCTCGGAACGGCGGACATGGCTGCCACGGAAACACGACGAGTGGTCAAGTCCCCGCTCGCCGGGCTCGGGGCAGAGCCTGCCCCGGGGCCCACTGGCTCAGCTTCGACGTCCTCGGCACTGATCGACTTCGAGTCCATGCATGCCGCATGGCTGCCCGGCTCGACCTACCCCGCCGTGACGAGGAGCGTGCTGCCTCAAGATGCTCGCCTACCGCGCTAGCCGCCAGAGCGCCCGTGAGCCCCATGACAGCTGGCTCGACGTCGCGCCGACTCAGTACCTCGCCGTCGACGCGGCCCCAGCTGCCGGTGTCGAGACGAGCTGGATCGAGCGCGCGAGGCCAAAGAAGGCTTCGGGGCGACTTCCGCGCCGGCCGGGTCGACCGCGGGACAGCGCCCCGGCGGCGCGCCTGGCCGGTCCTAAGGGCTGACCAGTGCGCTCTCGCACTGCAGATCCGTGGTCGTGGTCATGCCGGCCGACACCTTCACGACGGCGCTGTCGCACGACGGGAACTGAGAAGTACCGATGCTCAGCGTGTACTCGCCGGCGGGCAGGCGAAGTTCGTACTGACCCTGGTCGCCGATGGCAGCCGATCCGATCCGATCGTTTGCTAGCGCTGCCCGTACGGTGCCCACTACCGGGCTTGGTGGGCATCGTCGCGGCCCTGGGCAGTTGCCTTCAGCCAGGACGAGGCCCGGACGCTAGCCTCCGGTTCGTCAGAGCGATCGGTGGGCGCGGTAGCTGATGGAAAGGACAGGTCGGAGGGTCGGATCGCCAGGCGGACGACGGACCCGCAGGCGACGAGGACCATGCTGACGACGAGAAGGCCGGGTCCATGCGGTCCGACTCGTCGTCGTGGTGCAAAAGCACCCCCGGCGCGACGACCGCCCGGGCGGGCACCGACGGCTCCTCAAGGAACCCTGGAGATCCTCAGGATCGGCGCACCCGACGGTGCCGACGTCACCGCCTGCATCGTCGAAGATCCGCAACTTCCAGGTCCCGTTTACCGACTGCCCGTTCATCCCCGACAGCGCATTGTCGGGAATGAAGGAGCCCGCGAACGGTGGGCTGCCGGACCCGATGGGTACGCTGGCCGCGCATCGTTGAAGGTCGTCCTGTTATCCCCGTGCAATTGTTGGCTCCCGATCCGAAGTTGTCACCGCTGCCGCCGCGGTGGTTGCTGAGCAGCACCGTGCTCCCCGCTGGAGACACCAGGTACAGGCGCAGGTCTGCGTCAAAGGTGTGGTCCAGTCGCACGGAGGCGTCGACGTCGGTCACTGTCCCCGTCGAGGACACGTTGATCGGGACATCGACCGAGGACACGTCTGGGATCGGGACGGCGATGTTTCCGGTCGAGCTGTTCGCGACAATCGGGCCGCCCGTGATCGACACCGAGTTGGTGGCGGCTGTTGTCGGTAGTGTGGTTGTCGATGCTCGACGTCGTGAACCGTGCGGTCGAGGTCGCGCTGCCGGTCCCCGCGACGGTCGCCTTCACCGTCAGCGTCCGCGAGGCGCCGGCCCCGATGAGAACCGACTTGACACGACACGAATCGACCCAGAGCGGTGCACCCGGCGGTTGCCGATTGGAACGTGAGCCGGGACGACAGGGGAAGCGTCATGAAGACGTCTTCTGCGGTAGCCGTCCCCGTGTTGTTGAGTACCGCCTTGTAAGTCAGCGTCGACCCGAACGCGACGGGGCTCGGGGTCGACGTGAGGGTGGTCCCGACCTGCACGTTCTGTCGGTTGGCAGCGATGCGGGCGTAGCGGACGTCCGGCTGGTGGGCGTGGAAGGCATTGCCCGTTACGTTGTCGGCCCAGGAACTGTGGAAGAAGGCACCCGCACCGACGATCTGGTCGTAGTCGCCCATGTACGTCGCGTTGATCGCCGGGTCCTGACCGATCACGGATGGGAACTCGGGCCCCATCCGGAAGCTCGTCGGGCCGAAGGTGACCGCACCGGTCGTGGTGTTGACGTTGGCGATCCGCCCGCGCCGGTGCATGTTGGTGTTGGCGGGGTCGTCCACCCGGCTGTAATAGCCGACCATGACCTGCTGCCCGTGGCCTGAGACGCCGAGTGTCGGGAAGAACTGCTCGCGTCCGGCGTCGTCGTTGTTGACCTGCACCGGCGCCGACCAGGTGGCGCCGGCGTCTCTTGACTTCACGAGGTAGACGTCGGCGTTGTCAGCGTCCGCTGGGTTGTCGTTGTAGATCACGTAGACGTCGCCGTTGGCCGGGTTGACGGCTGAGTGCGGGAACGAGTTGCTCCGTGCACCACCGTTGAGGCCGAGGTTGCCGTTTGTCGTTGTCGTCAACAGGTCGGCGACCTGGACGTGGGCCTTGGCCGGAGCGCCAGCGACTTGCGAGGAGATCGGGCCTCCCGGCGCTGCGCCGGTCTCGTTGTAGGTGTTCATGAAGATCTTGTTGTCATCACCCTGACCGCCGGACCCGCTCCCTTGGTAGTAGGAGACGTACAGGGTGTTGCCGCCGCCGTGGGGGTCGAAGCCCCAGCTGACGTGGCACCCCTGCCCACCGGTGTTGACCACGGAGGAGGGGAACCAGTTGACCCCGTCGAAGGACTCCGCCAGCCGGATCTCAGAGCCGCCGCCGGCAAGGAATCGCGTCCAGCACACCGCGATCTCGCCGGAGAAGGCACCCGGCCGATTATTGATCGCCATCCACGGCTTGTCCTGGAAGTCGCCTGTCCCAGCGAAGCCGGGCGTGGCGTTCGCGGGGGGACCGAAGGAGACGCCACCGTCGGTGGACTTGAACACCTGCAGGTTCTCGCCTGTGTTGAACCCGAGCGTGACCATGTAGACGTTGCCGGAGGCATCGGTGGCCAGCACGGGGTCCCCGGCGTCGCCCTCGTGTGCTGTTGGGCAGGGTCCCCCGATCGGTGAACGTGGATGCCGCCATCGCTGGACTGTCCGTACCCGGTGAAGTGGTTGTTCGAGCTGAAGGACCCGGAGTCGTTCCAGGCGACGACGACCTTGTTGCCTGAGACGGCAAGCGTCGTCTCGCTCTGTGTGTCCTGCGCCGTCGTGTCCGCAGAGGGGTTGTTCACTGCTGGCGCGCGAAGGCGGGTCGACGGGTCACCCGGGTACACCGGCGCCATCGTCTTTCCGGGCTGGAGGGCAGCCTCGCGGTTCAGTGCCCCGCCCGAGCGCGGATCGGCGCGGCCCGGGTCATGATTCTTCGGTGGCCCACTGGCCTGTACCCCGGCCACGCTGACGGCGAGCGCCAGTGCCGTTCCCGATATGACCCAGCTTGCCCGACGTCCACGCATGGCGGCCTCAACTCTGTACCGGCCGCCGGTCATGACGGCTCATCAAATTTGCTCCTGGGGGTATTGTTTGTCAACCCTTTGCGGGCCCGCACCTTCTTGACGCCATCGCGAGTCTCACGGGGTGCTCATCCCACCCGGTGTCCGGCGCAGGCCCAGTTCTCGGCTCCGCCTCCCCGGCACCCGCGGCACCAAGTTTGTCGAGCGGGGCGGCGGGTGGGGGGACCAGCTCGCCCGCGACCCCGAGATCGTCGCGCTCGAGGTGCGGCGCGGTCTCGTCACGTCCGCGGGGCGCGACGCTACGGCGTCGTGGTCTCCGACGACGGCGCAGTTGATGGCTCCGGTGCCGAGGGGCAGCGCACGCAGATCCGCCCTGGCCGGCCGACGAGCTGCCGGCCTTCGACAAGGGAGGCTCGACCGAGGAGCTGCTGGAGGGCTGCGAGGAAGGGACCGGACTGCCGGCCCCGACCCGCCCGGTCTGGAGCGAGCACCAGCTCACCAGGGGAGTCGCACGGGTCGGCGTGCTCCGGGCGGGTCGGGTGGGGCTCCGCGCCGGCCCTGCTCGTCGTGGACCTGTGCCGTGCCTACACCGACCCGGACGGTCCGTTCGCCCTCCCGGGCGCCGGCCCAGCGGTGGCGGAGAACGAGCGGCTTCTCGCCGCGGCCCGCGCCGGCGACCTGCCCGTGCTCTGGACGGCGGTCCGCTACCGGCCCGACCTCGCCGACGTGGGTTGGTTCGCGGCGAAGGTTCTGTCGATGCGCGCCTTCGCCTTCGACGCCACCCAGGGGTGGGACGAGATGACCCTGCCCCGGCGTCCGGGGAGGACGTCGTGGTCAAGCAGCACGCCTCCGGCTTCGGCGGCACCGACCTGGCGGCCCGGCAGGCGCTCGCGGGGTCGACACGCTCGTGGTCACCGGCGTCTCCACCTCCGGCTGCGTGCGAGCGACCGCCACCGACGCCATCGCCGCCGGGCTTTCGGCCGATCGTCGTGGCTGGGCCTGCGCCGACCGCACCGACGAGCTGCACCGCAACAATCCTCGCCGACCTCGACGCGAAGCACGCTGACGTCGTCGGCTTGGAGGAGGCGCTGGCGCGACTCGGCAGCTGACCCTGGTCGCTGTCGCCCGCCCGCCGCCGCGTCGCCCGTCCCGGCCGCCGCCGCGAGCTCAGCGGCGTCGGCGCCAACTTGTCAGGGAAAGCTGAGGGTTGTCGGGGCTTACGAACCACGACAACCCTGGGAGTCCCCGGTCAGCCGGGGATTCCCACCGGGCACCGGCCGGCCCGGTCCGAAACGGGTCAGGCAGGACGGTCGTGGTGGAGCACCAGGGAGAGCCGGTTCTGCTCGTCGAGCAGGTCGCTGAGCTGGGCGGCGGCGACGGGGGGTGAGAAGTGGAAGCCCTGGCCGGTGTCGCAGCCCTGGCGCCGGAGCATCAGCATCTCCTCGGCGTGCTCGATGCCCTCCGCGATGGTCTCGAGCTGCATCGTCTGGCCCAGCCGGATGATCGTGCTGATCAGGGCCACGTCACCGGAGGAACGGAGGCGCTCGATGAAGCTGCGGTCGATCTTGAGGATGTCGACGGGCAGGCGGTGCAGGTAGCTCAGCGAGGAGTACCCGGTGCCGAAGTCGTCGATCGCCAGGCGCACCCCGATCTCGCGCAGGGCGACGAGGTTGGCATGGATCTCCTCGGAGTCGTCCATCAGGACGCTCTCGGTCATCTCCAAGGTCAGGCACGAGGGGCGCAGGCCGGTCTCGGCCAGGATGTCGCGGACGTAGCCGAACAGTCCGGGGTCGGGCAGCTGGCGGGCCGAGAGGTTGACGCTGATCTTGAGGTCCTGCAGCACCGGTGACGACTGCTGCCACCGCACGGTCTGCTCGCAGGACTCGCGCAGGACCCACAGTCCCAGCCGCTGGATGAGCCCGGTGGACTCGGCCAGCGGGATGAACCGGTCGGGACCGACCAGTCCCTTCTGCGGGTGGATCCACCGCACCAGCGCCTCCGACCCGTGGATGTGCCCGTCCTTGAGGTCGACCAGCGGCTGGTAGTGCACGATCAGCTCGTCGTTGTCGAGGGCCGACCGCAGGTCGGTCTCCATCTGGACGCGCTCCACGAGGCTGGCGTGCATCGTGGGGTGGAAGACCACGAAGCTCGCGGCACCGGCGGCCTTGGCCTGGTACATCGCGAGGTCGGCGTTGCGGAGCAGCTGCTCGGCCGTGGTGGCCTCGACCGGGTCGCTGGCTGCGATGCCGATGCTGGCCGACACGGTCACCTGGTGGGCCCCGAAGGCGAAGGGTCGCTGCAGGACGGCCTCGATGCGACCCGCGAGCGGCGTCGCGTCGAACGCGTCGTCGACCAGGATGGCGAACTCGTCGCCGCCGAAGCGGGCGACCGTGTCGCCGGCGCGCAGCTCGTGCGAGAGACGATTCGCGACCAGCACGAGCAGCTCGTCGCCGGTGCTGTGCCCGTGGGTGTCGTTGACCTCCTTGAAGCCGTCCAGGTCCAGGAACATGATGGCGACCCCGCCGCCGGCGCTGCCCTCCCGAGCCAGCGCGTGCTCGAGCCGGTCCCGGAAGAGCGCGCGGTTGGCGAGCCCGGTGAGGGAGTCGTGGAACGCCTGGTGCAGCAGCTCGGCCTCCAGCGTGGTCCGGTCGGTCACGTCGCGACTGTTGAGCACCAGGCCGCGTACGTGGGGGTTGCCGAGCAGGTTCGTGACCGTCAGCTCGACGTCGCGGGTGCCGCCGTCGGCGTGCCGCAGCGTGGTCCGCATGGTGTGCACGCCCAGCGGCTCGGTGGCCACCTGGTTCAGCGCGCCCTTGAACTCGCTCGCCCGTGCCGAGGTCATGAGGTCGCCCAGCGTCGTGCCCTCCACCTGGCTCGGCGACAAGCCGAGCAACCGGGTCGACGAGGCGCTCTGGTACTGCACCCGCCCGTCGACGTCCACCACCGTGACGACGTCGGAGCTGTGCTGCACCAGGGCGGAGTAGCGCTCCTTGCTGGCGGCGAGCTCGATGGTGCGCTCGCCGACCCGCTGCTCGAGGTGCCGGGTCAGGAAGTCGTTCTCGCGCAGCGTGAGCACCTGGCGCGCGACCAGGAGCACCATGATCAGGGTGCGCACCCAGGAGACGAAGATGTCGGCGTACCCGTCGCGGGCGATGTCGACCGCGGTCGTCAGCAGGGCCAGCATGACGGCCGAGGCCGGCAGCAGCGCGCCCAGGGGCTTCGCGGCCAACCGGTCGTCCTCGACCCCGAGCGCGGCCTCCGCCTCCTCGCGCTCCGTCTCGGGACGGAGCGCGGCCACCAGGATCAGCGCGTAGCCGGCGAACCACCCGATGTCGATGCCGTTGCCGGAGCTGTAGGCGCCGATCGCGGTGAGATAGCTGAATCCGGAGTCGGAGACGGCGAAGGCGACCAGGCCGGTAGCGACGAGCGGCAGCGACACCGACCCGGACTGGGACGCACCGTGGTGACGCAGCTGCAGCGCGGTGTAGATCACGATCGTGATGAGGACGACGTCGCCGATGGGGTAGGCCAGCAGGATGGTCTGGTCCAGCAGCCGCATCCCGTTGCCCGCCTCGAAGATGGACTTCAGCACCAGCACCCAGCTGCAGACCAGCAGGCAGGCGGCCACCGTGAGCCCGTCGAGGATGGTCCGGGCGCGCCCGGCCAGGGTCGGGGCGGCCAGGGGGAGGGACAGCAGGGCCGCCGTCGCCAGCACCGGCATCGCGAGGTAGCCGAGATCGGCCGGGGAGGGGAACGGGACCTCCTGGCCCAGGATCGACTCGTACCAGGTCCAGACGACCTGCCCGCAGCCCCACGAGCCGGCGGCGGCGCCGAGCAGCACCCAGAAGCGCCGCACGACGCCGGAACAGCGTCGCGAGCGGCGCAGGGCGGCAACGCTCGCGGCGAGCGCCGATGCCACGAGGCCCAGGTTCGAGACCAGCTGCGCCCGCTCCGGGTCACTGGTGGAGGACAGCAGGAGAACGATCCATCCGAGCGTGGCGACGGCGACGAGGGTCACCGGCAGGGGTGTCCTCGTGCTGAGGCGGGGCTTAGTGGTCATGGGCGCCACTATCCGTGCGGTGGTGCGGCGCCGAGGGCGTTTCGAGAACTTCTCGCATTATCGAGCGGCGGAGCCCGTCGATCCGCTTTCCTGGGCGCGGACACTTCCCGACGCGACACGAATGGTGAGACATGAGCATGACCACGACGGACCTCGGGCCTGCCGTTGAGCTGCCCTCCAGCTGGCCCCTCAGCCTGTCCCCCCGGGTGCTGGCCGGGCTGGACCACCCGACCCCGTTCCTCGTCGGGGACCTGGCGATGTTCCGCGACCGGTTCCGGGCCTTCCGCGAGGCGCTGCCCGGCGTCCACCCGTTCTTCGCGGTCAAGTGCAACTCGACCCCCGAGGTGCTCCGGGCCGCCCACCTCGCCTCGGCCGGCTTCGAGGTCGCCTCCGTCGGTGAGCTCCGGGTCCTCCAGAAGCTGGGCGTGGACCCGAGCGAGGTGCTCTACAGCAACACCGTCAAGCCGGCGTCGCACATCGCCGAGGCCGCCGCAGCAGGGCTGTGGCGCTTCTCCTTCGACTCCGAGGGTGAGCTGCACAAGATCGCTCGCAACGCGCCCGGCAGTGCGGTCTACGTCCGGGTCCGCGTCGACGACAGCCGCAGCGTCTTCCCGCTCTCGCGCAAGTTCGGGACCGAGGCCCACGAGGCGCGCGCGCTGATGCACCGGGCCCGGAGCCTGGGCCTGCGGCCCTACGGCGTCACCTTCCACGTGGGCTCCCAGTGCACCTCGACCACCGCCTGGGTCCAGGCGATCGCCTCGGCCGGGCGGTTGATGCGTCAGCTGCTCGCCGACGGCATCACCATCGACATGCTCGACATCGGCGGCGGGTTCCCGGCCCGCTACGGCGACGCGGTCCCCTCCATCGAGCAGATCGGCCAGGTGGTGACCCGCGCCCTGGTCGAGCTGCTGCCCTACCGACCCGCACTGGTGGCGGCCGAGCCCGGACGGCACATGGTCGCGGAGACCGCGGTCCTGGTCTCGACCATCCTCGGACGGGAGGTGCGCGCAGGCGAGGAGTGGCTCTACCTCGACGTCGGTGCCTACAACGGGTTGATGGAGACCCAGCAGGCGGTGGGGCAGTGGCGCTTCCCGCTCTGGTCCTCACGCACCGACCACGCCTTCTCGCGGCAGATCCCCTACACGGTCACCGGGCCCACCTGTGACAGCGCCGACACGATGTTCTACGGCGCCTCGCTGCCGGCCACCCTGGGTGAGGGTGACCGAATCTACGTCGCCTCGGCCGGTGCCTACACGCTCAGCTACGCCTCCCACTTCAACGGGTTCCCGCCGCCGCAGCCCTACTTCCTGCCCGGGTAGGCGCCGTGTCCTCACGACGCCGGCTCGTCCAGCTGATGCTGGCCGGGCTCGTCGACTCGGTCATCCTCTCGTTCGCCTGGACGGTGCTCCTGCTGCAGGTCGTCGCCGACTACGGGCTCGGCGCTGCGGGACTGGTCAGCGCCGCGATGCTGGTCGGGGTGGCCCTCTCCGCGCCGGCGGCCGGCAGGTTGGCGGTCCTGCTGGACGGGCGTCGTCTGCTCCGCAGCGTCGCGGCGGTCGAGGGGGCGCTCCGGGTCACCGTCTTCGCCCTGCTGGTCGTCGGCGCGCCCCTGCTCCTGATTGCGATGTGCGTGGGCGTCATGAACGTCACGGCGTGGACGGGCTACGCCGGGATGCGGGCCGAGGTGGCGGCCATCAGCCCCGAGACGTCGGCCCTGACCTGGTACGGGACCGGGGTGGCCTCGATCGAGGCGGTCGGCGCCGCGGCCGCGGCGCTGCTGACCCTGGTCGCCGACATCGGCAGCACGCGGGTCCTCGTCGTCGTGGCCGGGATCTACCTCCTGGGCCTGCTGCCGACGGTGATCGTCGCCGGCGGATCGCCGGTCCGCCGCGCCCAGCGACCAACGGCGGTCCGGCGCCGCCGTCAGGCGAACATCTTCCGCCCCCGGGCCTCCCCGCCGGTCGTCGCGGGGGTGCTGCTGATGTTCGCCGCGTCGGCACCCACCCTGCTCTCCGTCGGGCTGGCCGCCGAGCTGCACGGTCGAGCGGCGGTCGCGCCGGTCGCGGTCGCGTTCACCCTGGGTGCGTTGGCGGCCCCCGCGCTCGCCTGGCAGGTCCAACGTCGTCGCGCCAACGCCCCCGCGGTGTGGCTGCTGTGCGCGGTGGGCATGACCCTCGGCTGGGCGATCGCCCCGTGGAGCGTCGTGCCGATGATGGTGGCGCAGGCGGCGTCGGGGTTGTGCATGACCGCCCTGGAGGGCTTGCTCGACACGAGCGTGGCCGCTCGGGCCGGGGACGCCGTCACCGGAGCGCTCGCCCGGGCCACCGCGGGGCGTGCGCTCGGGTCGGCGGCCGCCGTCGCGCTGCTGCCGGCCGCGATCGGGCAGGTGGGGTTGTCGACCGTGGCGCTGGCCGTGGCCGGGCTGCTCGGTGCCGTGGCGCTGGTCCTGCGGCGAGGCGCTCCGAGCGGGGCCGACCGCGCGGACGCACCGGACCCGGCGCTGGCCGCGACCGCGGCCTGACGGCTCCGGACGGGCTGGGCGCGCTCTCAGGCCAGGGGCAGCCGGCGGCCACCACGCGGGAGGGCTGCGTAGCCACGGTGGACGGCGTCGCGCAGGACCGCAGGCGGGTAGGGCCACTCGCCCTGCTCGAGGGCGTCGCGCGGGGCGACCCCGGCGGCGGCGAGGTCGCGCACGCCCTGTGCGACCAGGCCGATCTCGTTGCGCTGGTCCTCCACGAAGGTGCGGTCCACGGGCCGGCCGTGACCGGGCACGACCAGCGACGACGGCGTCAGGAGATCGAGGACGACGTCCAGGGTGGCCGGCCAGGCCAACGGGTGGCAGTCGGCACCGAAGCCGGGCACCCCGCCGTGCTCGCTGCGGTCCGACTGCTCCACCAGGTCCCCGGCGAGCACCACGTCCACGTCATCGACGCGGACCACCGCGTCGCCGCCGGTGTGACCCGGGCCCGGGTGCACCAGCTCGAGGTGCCGATCGCCGAGGTCGATCACCGCGGCCGCCGAGAAGAGCCGGTCGGGCACCACGATCCGGGTCTCGCGCAGCTCGTCGGCGTGGGGCTCGTCGGCGGCCGCGGCGCGCCGCGCGTCCTCGCCCCACGCGGCGAGCTCGTCGGCCGCGACCTCGTGGGCGTGGACCGACGCCGCGGGCCAGGCACGCACGAAGGCGTCGTTGCCGAAGGTGTGGTCGAGGTGCCAGTGGGTGTTGACAAGCGCCACGACCTCACCAGCGCCGGGGCCGCTGCCCAGCCGGCGCACGTCGGCCGCGAGCGCCCGGGCGGCCGCACCCGACGCGTGGGTGTCGACCACCACGAGACCCCGCTCGCCGCCCACCACGGTGACATTGACGTCGTACCACTCCTGGCGGGCGACCCAGACGCGATCGGCGACCTCGGTGAACGGCACGGGACCAGCGTAGGCGGCGACGGGTGGAGCCCGCGCGGTAGGCTTGGCACTCACCACACAGGAGTGCCAGGCCCGGCCCGGCGACGCAGGACCCGCGAGCGGAGGTGCACCGTGCAGGAGGAACGCCGGCTCTCGGTGCTGCGAGCCATCGTCGAGGACTACGTCGCCACCGAGGAGCCCGTCGGCTCGAAGTCGCTGGTCGAGCGCCACCGCCTCGGGGTCTCGCCGGCCACCGTGCGCAACGACATGGCGGTGCTCGAGGACGAGGGCTACATCACCCAGCCGCACACCAGCGCGGGGCGCGTCCCCACCGACAAGGGCTACCGGCTCTTCGTGGACCGGCTGACCACCGTCAAGCCGATGAGCGGACCCGAGAAGCGGGCGATCGCCACCTTCCTCGACGGGGCCGTCGACCTCGACGACGTCGTGCAGCGCTCGGTGCGCACGCTGGCCCAGCTGACCCACCAGGTCGCCGTGGTGCAGTACCCGACCCTGTCGCGCTCGACGGTGCGCCACGTCGAGCTGGTCGCCCTGGCGCCGACCAGGCTGCTGGTCGTGCTCATCCTCTCCACCGGGCGGGTCGAGCAGCGGGTCGTCGAGGTGGCTGCCGCCCTCGACGACGACGCCCTCGCCGCCCTGCGCCAACGCGTCAACCGAGCCGCCGTGGGCCGCGTGATCGCCGACGCCGCGACCGCGCTGCGCGGCGTCGCGGGCGAGCCCCGCCCCGACGAGGACGGCGCGCACGACCCGGCCGCGGTCGCGAGCCGTCCGGTGGTCGAGGAGCTCGTCGAGGCGATGAGCGACCACCGCTCCGACGAGCGGATCGCCGTGGGCGGGGCCGCGAACCTGGCCCGCCACGTCGACAGCTTCGACTCCGCCGTCCGCCCGCTGCTGGAGGCGCTCGAGGAGCACGTCGTCCTGCTGAAGCTGCTCGGCGAGGCCGGGTCCGACGGTGCGGTCACCGTCCGGATCGGTGCGGAGGGCCCCTTCGAGCAGCTCGCGGCCACCAGCGTGGTGGCCACCGGTTACGGCCCTCAGGACGATGCTCTGGCCACCCTCGGCGTGGTCGGTCCGACCCGGATGGACTACCCCGGCAGCATGGCCGCGGTCCGAGCGGTGGCGCGCTACGTGACCCGGATCCTCGACGAGGCCTGATGGCCCACCCGCTCGCCGCGCGGCTCCCGCGCAGGGCGACCGGGTGTCCACCCCGACCCTCCCCCCCGACGTACGAAGGACGATGATCTGAGCGTGAACCAGGACCTCTACGAGATGCTCGGTGTCGAGCGCGACGCCGATGCGGAAGCCATCAAGAAGGCCTACCGCCGACTGGCCCGCCAGCTGCACCCGGACGTGAACCCCGACGCCTCGACGCAGGACCGCTTCAAAGAGGTATCGGCGGCCTACGAGGTGCTCTCCGACCCGACCAAGCGGGCGGCCTACGACCGCGGCGGCGACCCCTTCGGCGGCGGCGCGGCAGGCTTCGGCCAGGGTGCCGGCTTCTCGTTCACCGACATCATGGACGCCTTCTTCGGTGGCCAGCCCGGCGCCGGCGGCGCCCAGGGCGGTCGCGGGCCCCGCCCCCGCGTGCGTCGTGGGCAGGACGCCCTCATCCGGCTCGAGGTCGAGCTCGCCGAGGCCGCCTTCGGCGTGGCCCGCGAGCTCAAGGTCGACACCGCGGTGCTCTGCACGACCTGCAACGGCGACGGCGCCTCCCCGGGCACCCAGCCGGTGCGCTGTGAGACCTGCCACGGAGCCGGCGAGATCGCCCAGGTGCAGCGGTCCTTCCTCGGTGAGGTCCGGACGATGCGCGCCTGCCCGGCCTGCCGCGGCTTCGGCTCGATCGTGCCCGAGCCGTGCCGCACCTGCGCCGGCGACGGCCGCGTGCGCTCACGCCGCACGTTGACGGTCAAGATCCCTCCGGGCGTCGACGCCGGCACCCGCGTCCAGCTGACCGGCCAGGGCGAGATCGGGCCCGGGGGAGGACCCGCGGGCGACCTCTACGTCGAGATCGGCGTGGCCGCGCACCCGACCTTCACCCGTCACGGCAACGACCTGCACTGCGTGGTGACGGTGCCGATGAGTGCGGCCGCCCTCGGCACCGACCTCACCCTCCCGACCCTGGAGGCCGACGTGGTGGCCGGGGTCGACAGCGAGGACCGCGATCCCGACCTGGAGACCGAGCTCACCCTCGAGATCAAGCCGGGCACACAGTCGGGCACCGAGCAGGTCCTGCGCGGACGCGGGGTGCCGGGCCTGCGCGGTGGGCGCGGCGACCTGGTCGTCACCGTCAGCGTCGAGACGCCGATGCGGCTCGACCCGCGTCAGACCGAGCTGCTCGAGGAGCTCGCCGCGATCCGCGGGGAGCAGCGCCCCGACGGACAGGTCCGGCCGCGGACGTCGCCCTCGGTCTTCGGTCGTCTCCGCGACGCCTTCAACCCGCACTGAGCGTGTCGCTGCCGGTGCACCTCGTGGCCTCGCTGGCCGGCGTGCGCCCCGGCGAGGTCGTCGTCGTCGAGGGCGACGAGGCCCACCACGCCGTGGCCGTGCGTCGGCTGCGCGTGGGCGAGCGGGTCCTCCTGACCGACGGGGTCGGCGCGGCGGTCCGCGGTGAGGTGACCGCGACGGGCAAGCGGGTCTTCGAGGTCCGCGCCGACGAGGTCGACCCGGGTCGTGCCGCGCCGACGCCCGAGCTGGTCGTCGTCCAGGCGCTGCCCAAGGGCGACCGCGGCGAACGTGCCGTGGAGGTGCTCACCGAGGTGGGGGTCGCCCTCGTGGTGCCCTGGGCGGCACAGCGCTGCGTGACCTCGTGGAAGGGCGAGCGGGGCGCCAAGGCGGTCGCACGCTGGCGCAGCACTGCCCGCGAGGCCGGCAAGCAGTCGCGCCGGGTCTGGCACCCCGAGGTGGCCGACCTGGCCGGCACCGCGGACGTCCTGGCGCTGGTGCGGTCCGCGGACCTCGCGGTCGTCCTGCACGAGGAGGCGTCGGTCGCCCTGGCCGGGCTCGAGGTGCCGGCCACCGGTCGGGTCCTGGTCGTGGTCGGGCCCGAGGGCGGGATCACCCCCGAGGAGCTGGACGCCCTGACGGCGGCCGGAGCACACGTGGTGCGGCTCGGCGCCGAGGTGCTGCGCACCTCCACCGCCGGCGTCGTCGCCTGCGCCGCCCTCCTGGCCCGCACCCCCCGCTGGCGCTGACCCGCGAGATGGCGCCCGCCGCGCGTCGAGATGGCGCCCGTCGCGCCTCGAGATGGCGCTCGCCGCGCGTCGAGATGGCGCTCGCCGCGCGTCGAGGTGGCGCCCGTCGCGCCTACTCGACGGTGAAGTCCTTGGTGTCCTCGGTCGGGCCGAAGCCCTCACCGCCCGAGGGGTCGTCGGTCATGGCCACGAAGGTGTAGGTGCCCGACGCGAGCGAGGAGACGTCGACGTCGGCCTGCCACGGGTACAGCTTGCCGAGGTACCCCTCGGCCGTGGCGTTGCCCTCGAGCACGACCCGGGAGCCCTCCCGGACCTCCCACGGCACGTTCGCCTCGAAGCTGCTCGCCACACCGGAGGCGACGAAGGACCTGCCGACGGTGGTCGCCTCCTCCGGGGACGTGACGTTGACCAGCCCCAGCACCTTCAGGGGCCTGGCCTCCGTGACGCCCTTGACGGTCGGCACGCCGAACAGGTCGACCGGGCGGCCGCCGTCCTCGGCGTAGGCCACGACCGGGTCCCGCGACCCGACGACGCCCTGCAGCGTGTAGACGACCTGCTGCACGGCCAGCCGAGCCTGCTGCGCGCTCATCCCGGCGGGTCGCTCGCTCCAGGTCGGGTCGGCCAGGACGACTTCGAGCTCGTCCCCGCCGTCGCGCACGTCGGCGAAGGAGCCACGCGGCAGGAGGGTGGTGTAGTCGGGGTCGAGGATGCTGCGACCGGTCAGCAGTGCGCCGGCAGCGACCAGCGGGTCATCGGCGTCGACCGCACGGAACTCGCGGAAGAGTCGCTGACCCTGCGGGGCGTCGGCGACGAAGTAGACCGGCACGGTGGTGCTCGACGTGGGGTCGTCGCTCGGCTCGGGCTCCGGGGTCGTGCTCGCGCTCGCGTCCGGCGTGGTCGACGTCGACGGTTCGGTGGACGTGTCCGACGAGGGGGTCCGGCTCGGGGTGCTCTCGGCGCTGGTCGGTGCGGTCTCGTCGCCGCAGGCGGACACGCCGCCCAGCGCTAGGCCCCCGACCAGGCCGAGGCCGAGCAGGCGACGGACGGGGGGACGGGTGCGATCAGACCACATGGGTCCCATCATCCCCTCTGGCCCCACGTGAGACCAGGGACCGGCCGTGCGTGTCGGCGCTGTGAGCCCGTCGTGCGAGCATCGGCATCCGACGTCGAGAGGATGCCAGATGGACGACTGCCTGTTCTGCCAGATCGTGGCCGGCGAGGTGCCGGCCGAGACCCTGCACGTCACCGAGCGGACGGTGGCCTTCCGCGACGTCAACCCCCAGGCTCCCACCCACGTCCTCGTCGTACCTCGCGAGCACCACCGGGACGCCGCTGCGCTGGCGGCCGCCGACCCGCAGGCCGCCGCCGAGCTGCTCGCGACGGCGTCCGCGGTCGCGACCGCCGAGGGGCACGAGGACTACCGCCTGGTCTTCAACACCGGGGCCGGTGCCGGTCAGACCGTCTTCCACGCCCACCTGCACGTGCTGGCGGGCCGCTCCCTGGACTGGCCGCCCGGCTGAGCAGGTCAGCAGCGGTCCGCCGGGCAGCGGCTCAGCCGGTCACGGCCGAGACCAGCCGCAGGACGTACATCAGGACCGGGAAGGCGAAGACGACCAGCAGGACCCAGGCAGTGATCCGGTGCACCGGTTTCGCGCCGTCGAGACGTCCGGCGAAGTCCAGCAGCGCCCCGTCGGGGACGTGGTGGGTCAGGCCCATCCGACGGGCGTCGTGGGGCAGGTGCTGCCCGGTGAACCACGCCGGGGGGTGGTCGCTGTCGCCGGAGAAGTCGGTGTCGAACTCGTCCGGCGGCAGGTCGTCCGCAGGAGAGGCCATGCGCACACCGTACGGGGCGATATCGGGTGGGCTCGCAACCCCGCCCGCGACGTAGCATGGGGCGAGACCGAACGAGCACCGCCGCCCACACCAGAAAGGCCGCCCGACCGGGCCTCCATGACTGAACGCAACACCGCTCCGCAGACCACCCGCCACACCGTGGTCGTCCCCACCAGCATCGACATGGTCAGCCTCCTCGGCCCCGGTGACGAGCACCTCGGCCTGATCGAGGGCGGCTTCGACGCCGAGGTCCACGTGCGGGGCAACCGCGTCACCCTGACCGGTGAGCCGGGCGAGGTGGCGCTCGCCGCGAGGCTCCTCGACGAGCTCGTCACGATCATCCGGACCGGCCAGGGCATCACCGCCGAGACCGTCGGCCGGGTCCTGACGATGCTGCGCACCGAGACCACCGAGCGTCCGGCCGACGTGCTGAGCCTGAACATCCTCTCCAACCGGGGCCGATCGATCCGCCCCAAGACGGTCAACCAGAAGCGCTACGTCGAGTCGATCGACCAGCACACCATCAGCTTCGGCATCGGGCCGGCCGGTACCGGCAAGACCTACCTGGCCATGGCCAAGGCGGTGCAGGCGCTGCAGAGCAAGGCGGTCACCCGCATCATCCTCACCCGTCCGGCCGTCGAGGCCGGGGAGAGCCTCGGGTACCTGCCGGGCACGTTGAGCGAGAAGATCGACCCCTACCTGCGTCCGCTCTACGACGCCCTGCACGACATGATCGACCCCGAGACGATCCCCAAGCTGCTGGCCGCCGGCACCATCGAGGTCGCCCCGCTGGCCTACATGCGCGGCCGCACCCTCAACGACGCCTTCATCATCCTCGACGAGGCCCAGAACACCACGCCGGAGCAGATGAAGATGTTCCTCACCCGGCTCGGGTTCGGCTCCAAGATCGTGGTCACCGGCGACGTCACCCAGACCGACCTCCCGAACGGCACGAAGTCGGGCCTGCGGGTCATCGAGGGCATCCTCGGCGACGTCGAGGACATCATGTTCAACCAGCTCACCAGCAGCGACGTCGTGCGTCACCGGCTGGTCGGCAAGATCGTCGCGGCCTACGACGAGGCCGACGCCCGCGGCGACCTGGCCGCGAGGGGCCGATGAGCATCGAGGTCATCGACGAGTCGGGGCACGACCTCGACGTCGCTCACCTCTCGCGGCTGAGCCGCTTCGTGCTGGACCGGATGCGGGTGCACCCCCAGGCCGAGCTGTGCCTCAAGGCCGTCGACCGGGCCACGATCGCCGAGCTGAACGAGCAGTGGATGGGCAAGGAGGGCCCGACCGACGTGCTGGCCTTCCCGATGGACGAGCTGCGCCCGGGCCTGCTCGACCAGGAGCCCGAGGAGGGCGTCCTGGGCGACCTCATGCTCTGCCCCGACATCGCCGCCGAGCAGGGCGCGGCGGCCGGCCACGGCACCCTCGCCGAGGTCGAGCTGCTCACGACCCACGGGATCCTGCACCTGCTCGGCTACGACCACGCCGAGCCCGAGGAGCACCGCGCGATGTTCGCCCTCCAGGACGAGATCCTCGCGGCCTGGCGCGACGGCTCCCGATGAGCTCGCCCGACGTCTGGCCCTTCGTCTTCGCGGGCGTGCTGGTGGTCCTCGCCGGCCTGCTCACCGCGGTCGACGCCGCCCTGTCGGCGTTCTCCCGGGCACGGGCCCAGGAGCTGGTCGCGGAGGGTCGCACCGGTGCGCGCCGCCTGCTGACCCTGCTCGACGACGCGCCCCGTCACCTGAGCACGGCGCTGTTCCTGCGGTTGGCCTGCGAGATCACCGCGATCGTCCTGGTCACCCTCGAGCTGAGCCAAGCGCTACGGCGCGAGTGGGGGCTGACCGTGCTGGCCTCGGTGGCGCTGATGCTGGTGCTGTCCTTCGTGGTCATCGGCGCCGGTCCCCGCACCCTGGGTCGTCAGCACTCCGAGACGGTGGCCGTGCTGTTCGCCGGACCACTGGCGATGGCGACGCGGGTGCTCGGTCCGCTGCCGCGCCTGCTGATCCTGGTCGGCAACGCCATCACCCCCGGCAAGGGCTTCCGTGAGGGGCCGTTCGCCTCGGAGACCGAGCTGCGCGAGCTGGTCGACATGGCCGAGGCCTCCGCCGTGATCGAGTCCGGCGAGCGTCGGATGATCCACTCCGTCTTCGAGCTCGGCGACACCTCGGTGCGCGAGGTGATGGTGCCCCGCAACGACGTCGTCTACATCGAGCGGCACAAGAACCTGCGTCAGACCATGTCGCTGTTCCTGCGCAGCGGCTTCTCCCGGGTGCCGGTGATCGGGGAGAACCTGGACGAGGTGCTCGGGTTCGCCTACCTCAAGGACATCGTCCGTCGCGACTTCGAGGACCCCGGAGCAGAGCTGACCGAGCGCATCGAGACCCTGATGCGGCCGGCGCACTGGGTTCCGGAGTCGAAGCCGGTCGACGCCCAGCTGGCCGAGATGCAGGCCGCTCGCCAGCACATCGCGGTCGTGGTCGACGAGTACGGCGGCACCGCCGGCCTGATCACCATCGAGGACCTCCTGGAGGAGATCGTCGGCGAGATCACCGACGAGTACGACGAGGAGGAGATCGAGGTGGAGGTGCTCGAGGAGGGGCGCCGCGCCCGGGTCTCCTCGCGCTTCCCGGTCGACGACCTCGAGGACCTCTTCGGCTTCGACGTCGAGGAGGAGGACGTCGACAGCGTCGGCGGTCTGATGGCCAAGCACCTCGGGCGGGTGCCGATCCCCGGCTCCCACGTCGAGGCCCACGGCCTGCGCTTCGAGGCCGAGGACGCCGCAGGGCGTCGCAACAAGGTCGGGACGGTGCTCATCGCCTGCGTCTCGAGGTCCGTGGCGGCTTCGGCCGCGTCCGACGAGGAGCTGGAGACCGTCCGTGACTGAGCTGTCGAGCGAGGACGCCAAGCTGGTGACACTGGCGCGCGCCACCCGGGCCCGCACGGGCGCGGCGCAGGGGGCGGCGGTCCGCGACGCCGACGGCCGCACCTACGCGGCGGCCACCGTCGACCTGCCCTCGCTGCAGGTCTCGGCGCTGGGGGTGTGCGTGGCGATGGCGGTCGCCTCCGGGGCCGGCGGGCTCGAGGCGGCGGTCGTTCTGGGAGACCCGCCGGTGCTCGCACCCGATGACCTTGCGGTCGTGGCGGACCTCGGCGGTCCGGGCGTCGCGGTGCACGTGTGCGACCGGCGCGGTGCGGTGAGCGGCACCGCGTCCACCTGAGGCGGGCCGGCCAGCGCTCGCCGTGGGGGAGGAGTAACTTCCTCTCACGTGACGACCGCAGACGGCTCGGACTCCTGGGCCCGCCACGAGCAGGCGGTGGCCCGACTCGTGGAGTCCTATGCCGCGATCGCGCCGGGGGAGCCGGTGCGGCTGGCCAAGCGGACCTCCAACCTGTTCCGCCCCCGCGAGGCCACGACGGTCCCGGGGCTCGACGTCGACGGCCTGCGGGGCGTCATCGAGGTCGACCCGCGGACGCGGCAGGCGCAGGTCCAGGGCATGTGCACCTACGAGGACCTCGTCGACGCCACCCTGGTGCACGGCCTGATCCCCCTGGTCGTGCCGCAGCTGCGCACCATCACCCTGGGTGGCGCCGTGACCGGGCTGGGCATCGAGTCCACGAGCTTCCGCAACGGGCTCCCGCACGAGTCGGTGCGGGAGATGGACGTCCTCACCGGTGCCGGCGAGATCGTGACGACGCGTCCGGGTGACGACCTGTTCGACGCCTTCGCCAACTCCTACGGGTCCCTGGGCTACGCCACGCGGCTGTGCATCGACCTCGAGCCGGTCTCGCCGTACGTCGCCCTGCGCCACGTCCGCTTCGAGGACGCCTCGGCAATGGCGGCGGCCATCGGGCACGTCGTCACCGACCGCAGCCATGACGGGGAGCCGGTGGACGGGCTGGACGGGACCTCGTTCGGCCCGGGCGAGCACTACCTGACCCTGGCGCGCTGGAGCGACGAGCGCCCCGTCGGCGCCGCGGCTCCGAGCGACTACGCTGGCCAGCAGGTCTACTACCGCTCGATCCGGGAGCGGAGCACCGACCTGCTGACCGTCTACGACTACCTGTGGCGCTGGGACACCGACTGGTTCTGGTGCTCGGGCGCGTTCGGGGCGCAGCACCCGGCGGTGCGCAGGCTGTGGCCGCGGCGCTACCGGCGCTCGGACGTCTACCACCGGCTGCTGGGGCTCGACCGCCGCCTGGGCGTGGCCGACCGGCTCGACCGGAGGGCCGGCCGACCGCAGCGCGAGCGGGTGATCCAGGACGTCGAGGTGCCGCTCGAGCAGCTGGCCGCGTTCCTGTCGTGGTTCGACGAGCACGTCGGCATGCGGCCGGTGTGGCTGTGCCCGCTCGTCGCGCGACGGGACTGGCCGGCCTACCCCCTCGAGCCGGGGCGGACCTACGTCAACGTCGGCTTCTGGGGCACCGTCCACGTCGGTCCCGCCGCGCCCGACGGCCCGACCAACCGCGCCATCGAGGAGCGTGTCCACGCCCTCGGCGGGCACAAGTCGCTCTACTCCGAGGCCTTCTACGACCGCGCCACCTTCGACCGTCTCTACGGCGGCGACCAGCTCGCGGCGGTGAAGGCCCGTCACGATCCCTCCGACCGGCTCACGACCCTCTACGACAAGGCGGTGCGCAGACGATGAGCACGACCATCTCGATCGGTGACGCGGTGAGCAGCCTGATGCGCGACGGGCTGCCCGTGCGCTTCGAGGCCTACGACGGCAGCTCGGCCGGTCCGGAGGGTGCCGAGGTCACGCTGCGCCTGCTCAACCGCCGGGGGCTGGCCTACCTGCTGACCGCCCCCGGCGACCTCGGCCTGGCCCGGGCCTACGTGGCCGGCGACCTGGTGATGGAGGGCTCCCACCCGGGCAATCCGTACGAGACGATGTCGTTGATCCTCAACCGCACGAAGTTCCGCCGTCCCTCGGCCAAGGAGCTCGTCGAGCTGGTGCGCGGGCCTGGGGGTCTCGAACCTGAAGCCGCCGCCGCCCCCTCCGCAGGAGCACCTGCCGCGCTGGCGCCGGGTGATGGAGGGACTGCGCCACTCCCTGGTGCGCGACGCCGAGGCCATCTCCCACCACTACGACGTCTCGAACCGCTTCTACGAGCTGGTGCTCGGGGAGTCGATGACCTACACCTGCGCCGTCTTCCCGCACGCCTCGGCCACGCTCGAGGAGGCGCAGGCCGAGAAGTACGACCTCGTCTGCCGCAAGCTGGGGCTGCGGGCCGGCATGCGCCTGCTCGACGTCGGCTGCGGCTGGGGCGGCATGGTCCGCCACGCGGCGCGCCACTACGGCGTCGAGGCGCTGGGCGTCACGCTGTCCCGCGAGCAGGCGCAGTGGGCGAGCGGGGCGATCGACCGCGAGGGGCTGGCCGACCTCGCCGAGGTCCGCCACAGCGACTACCGCGACGTCACCGAGGGCCAGTTCGACGCGGTCAGCTCGATCGGGCTCACCGAGCACATCGGGGTGCGGCAGTACCCGGCGTACTTCACCTTCCTCCGGGACCGCCTGCGCCCCGAGGGACGGCTGCTCAACCACTGCATCACCCGTCCGCACAACCGGCCCGAGGAGACAGGGGCGTTCATCGACCGCTACGTCTTCCCCGACGGCGAGCTGACCGGTTCGGGGACCATCATCACCGCGGCCCAGGACGTCGGCCTCGAGGTCATGCACGAGGAGAACCTGCGGCTGCACTACGCGCTGACGCTGAAGGGCTGGTGCGAGAACCTGGTCGCGCACTGGGACGAGGCGGTCGCCGAGGTCGGCGAGGGGACGGCGCGGGTGTGGGGCCTGTACATGGCCAGCTCGCGGATCGCCTTCGAGCGCAACGAGATCCAGCTGCACCAGGTCCTCGCCGTCAACACCACCGACGCCGGCTCGGACGGCTTCCCGCTGCGGCCGTCCTGGTGAGCGGCCGCGCGGGTCAGCACACCGCCCAGGTCGTGGAGCGCTCGCGCGTCTCTCCGCACCTGGTCCGGCTGCGGCTCGGCGGGCGCGGACTCGACCGGCTTCGCCTCCTCGGGCGTCCCCGACGAGTGGGTGGGGCTGGTGGTGCCGGGGCAGTTCCAGAGCCGCTACTACACGGTGCGCTCCTGGGACGGCACCCAGCTCGAGCTCGACGTCGTCCTGCACGACGTCGGCCTGGTCACCGAGTGGGTGGCTCGGGACTGCGTGGGCGAGGAGGTGGTCGTCGCCGATCCGCAGGGGTCCTTCAACCCGCCGGCGGACGCCGGCTGGGTGCTGCTGGTGGGCGACCTGACCGCGCTGCCGGCGATGTACCGGATCTGTGCGACCACGACGCTGCCGGTGCGGGTATGGGCCGAGGTGCCCGACGAACTGCCGGACTACCTGCCCCCCGGCACCGACGTGACCTGGAGCCGCCCCCCGTCGGAGGCCTCGAGCGACCTGGCCGCCGTGGTGGAGAACCTGGACTGGCCGGAGGGACCGGGGTACTTCTGGATGGCCGGCGAGTCGAGCCAGATGCGGGCGATCCGCAAGCACCTGATGCGCCAGCGGCAGCTGCCCACGACCGCCTACGACGTCATGGGCTACTGGCGCGGCGGCTCCGTGCGACAGCCCCGAGCGGTCGATCCGGGACCCATCTGGCGAGCCGGGAAGGAGGCAGGCAAGACTGACGAGCAGATCTGGGCCGACTACGACGCCGCCCAGCAGCAGGCCCGTCCGCCGGGCCGGGACGAGGCGAGCGATGTCTGACCTACCCCCACCGGCACCACCGCCGGAGACTCCGATGGCCCCGTTCGGGGCGTGGGCCGAGGGCCACCGCAGCGGGTTCGCCTCGTTCGTGGGCCGGCCCAACGCCGGCAAGTCGACCTTGACCAACGCCCTGGTCGGCGCCAAGGTCGCCATCACCTCCGACAAGCCGCAGACCACGCGCAGCGCGGTGCGCGGGATCGTCCACCGAGAGGACGCCCAGCTCGTCCTGGTCGACACCCCCGGGCTGCACCGCCCCCGCACCCTGCTCGGCGAGCGTCTCAACGACCTGGTGCGCACCACGTGGGCCGAGGTCGATGTGGTCGCGGTGTGCTTCCCGGCCAACGAACGCGTCGGACCCGGCGACCGGTTCATCGTCACCGAGCTGGCCAAGGTGCGCCGCACGGTCAAGATCGCTGTCGCGACCAAGACCGACCTGGCCACGCCGGAGCAGATCGGCGAGCACCTGCTGTCCATCCAGCGCCTCGGCGCCGAGACCTCCACGGAGTGGGCCGAGATCGTGCCCGTCTCGGCCGTCGCCGGTGACCAGGTCTCGCTGCTCGAGGACCTGCTGGTGGGGCTGATGCCGGAGGGACCGCCGCTGTACCCGGACGGCGAGCTGACCGACAGCCCCGACGAGACCCTGGTCGGTGAGCTGATCCGCGAGGCCGCGCTGAAGGGGGTGCGCGACGAGCTGCCGCACTCCATCGCGGTCGTCGTGGAGGAGATGACACCGCGCGAGGGGCGTCCCGCCGACCGGCCCCTGCTCGACGTGCACGCCAACCTCTTCGTCGAGCGCGACTCACAGAAGGGGATCGTCATCGGGCACCAGGGCTCGCGCCTGCGCGACGTCGGCACCGCCGCGCGCCAGCAGATCGAGGCCCTGCTCGGCACGCCGGTCCACCTCGACCTGCGGGTCAAGGTCGCCAAGGACTGGCAGCGCGACCCGCGCCAGCTGCGCCGCCTCGGCTTCTGACCCGCCCGCCGAGGTGGCGGCCGGCGCCAGCCGAAGTGGCGGTTGTTGCGCGTCGAGGTGGCGGCCGGTGGCAAAGCCGTAACGCCGGTCGCAGTCAGAACGGACCAGCGAGGAGCGCCACTTCGACCAGCGGCGGGCGCCATCTCGACTGGCGGCGGGCGCCACCTCGACCGGCGACGAGCGCCATCTCGGCTGGCGGCGGGCGCCATCTGGTCAGTCGGGGGCCCAGCAGCGGCCGTACGTCTGACCGGTCGTCCACTGCTCCTGCGTGGGCCACTCGTAGCCCCAGGCGAAGTCGAGCGGATCGTCCGCCGCCGAGCGGCCGGCGTCCTCGCATAGTGTCTGGCCGGCCTCCCGGGCGGGACCCTCACCGGGGTAGTCGCCGTCGCCGAGGTCGACGACGGCGACGGCTCGCCAGCTGTGCTCGCGGCTGCACACGACCCGCTCGAAGGACGAGGCGTCCGGCGCCGCCGTGCCGCACATGCCGTAGGTAGCGCCGTCCGGTCGGTCCAGCACGCCGCGCAGGCCGCCGCCCAGCGTGGCGAGCTGCCCCTCGGAACCGACCGCGGTGACGTCGCAGCGATACCACTCCGCGCCCGTGTCGGACTGCTCGACCGTGGGGGTGAACCACACCGCCCGCAGCATGCTCAGCCGCAGGTCGTCGGGGAGCCGCCCACGAACGCCGGTAGCGCGGCCGGACACCGCTCGGCGGCCTGGTCGGCGACGCGGTCGGCGTCGACGGCCAGCAGGTGCCCCTGCTCGATGGTGTCGAGCCGCCCGACGGCGAAGGTCAGCGCGTCGTGCTGCGCCCTCGCAGCCCACCGGTCGGCTCCGGACGGTGGGGGCGAGCGCGTCGTCGTAGGAGAGTCGGTAGCAGCTGCCGACCTGCGGGGTCCGCGGTGGCCGCGCGCGGTCGGGCGGCGACGCGGACGCCGAGGGCGAAGGCGACGCCGACGGAGCATCCGAGCGGGCGGGCGACGGGGCCCCGGCACCGGACGACGACCCGTCGCCGCCAGGAACAGCCGCCGAGCGTGACCGCCCCCAGCAGGACCCCGACGACTGCGGGGCGGGCCCGCGCCCACGAGCCGCTCATCAGTCGGGGGTCCTCGCCCAGCAGATCGAGCGGCGGTTGCCGGCTTCCCACTCCGCCTCGTGGAAGTAGGTGTAGGCGTACTCGAAGTCGACCGGGTAGTTCAGCCAGGCACTCACCGACTCCGAGCAGTAGTCGCGCGTGGTGACCTCCGCGACCCGGTCGCCGGGATAGTCCTCGTCCGGCGTGCCCAGCACGATGGTCGACACCGCGCGCCAGTCGTGCGCCTGCGAGCAGGGGACCTTCTCGCCGCCGGCGACGGTCTCGCCGGTCGCGCACACCAGCCAGCGGTCGTCGGGCCGACCCAGCAGCAGGCCCCGGGCGGTCTCTGGGCAGTGCGGCGTACGTGTCGCTCTGCTCGCCGCCACCGACCGCGTCGCAGCGGTACCAGCGGGCGCCGTCGGCCCATGCCTGCTCCGAGGGGCGGAACCATGCCCAGCTCACGACCGCGCGCATCGCCAGGCTCTCGTCGGCGCCCAGGAACCGCTGCAGCTTGGTCGAGCAGGTGCGGTAGGCGAACGCGCCCAGGCCCGGGTCGTCGTAGTCGGCGTCGACGAACTCCTCGGGGAGCTGGCCGGTGGCGAAGGTCTCGGCGGTGTGGTCCTGCTCGCACGGCACGGGCTCGGTCGCGTCGGACGCGGCGGTGACGTCATCCGGCGTCAGCACCCGGCAGGCGCCGACGCGGGGGGCCGCGGTCGGCTCGCCCGGGTCGGTGCCAGCGGCCTGTCGTGACGGCGCGGCAGAGGCCGTCGACGACGGCGGCCCGGCCTCCCCACTGGCCGCACACCCCGCCAGCAGACCCGCCAGCAGCCCCAGCACCAGAGAGCACAGGACCGAGCACCGGACCCCGCAGCAGGGCGGGCAGCCGGGCGCGCAGCGGGGCGGCGGGTGCGGCCACCACGGCGGCGCGGGGCCGAGCGGGTGGGATCGGCATCGAGGCCCTTCTGGTCGTGGTCGACGTCTTCGCCAGCCTAGGCGACGGCGCCCGACCCCTCGTCACGCGCTGAGCAGCGCCGCCAGCGTCGCCCCGAGCTCGTACCCGGCGTCGCGGTGGGGTCGCTCGACGTCGCCGAGCACAGCGAGCACCTCGGCCGCCTGCACCCAGCCCAGCGCCGCGACGATGGACGTCACCGAGCGTTGCGCGCCGGTCGTGTCGTAGCGTCCGTGCACCCACAGGCCGTAGGGCTTGCGCCCCGTCCCGGCGCTGCCGCCACCGGCCGAGCCGTCGTCGCTGAGCGCCCCCCCGGCCTGGAGGAAGATGGTGTCGAAGAAGTGCTTGAGCGCACCCGACATGTAGCCGAAGTTCGCCGGGGTGCCGAGCAGGTAGCCGTCGGCCCCCAGCACGTCGTCGGCGGTCGCCTCCAGCGCCTCGCGCGTGACCACGTCGACGTCCGGGATCGCGTCGTCGTGCGCTCCCGCGACCACCGCCTCGGTGAGCGCGCGCGTGGAGTCGGTCGGGGAGTGATGGACGATGAGCAACCTGGCCACGTCGCCATCCTTCCAGCAACGATCGTCCCGGCTACAAGGTCGGTTCAAGCGCCCGCAGACGGGCGGCGCAACGGGTGGTGGGCAAGTCGGCGCCGGGTGACGACGGTCAGGGGCGCCCCGATGAGGAGCACGACGAAGGCGAAGGGCAGCAGCGCGCCGGCCACGGTCGCCAGGCCGGCGCCCGCCTGGCTCAGGGCGTGCCAGCCGCCCTTCAGCCCGCCGACGAACGCGATGTCGTCCGGCTCCGGCTCGACGGGTGCGGACGCCTCGGGGGTCTGCTCGAGATAGACGGTGATCGTCGACAACGTGGTCTGGTCCTCGAGATAGGCCAGCTGGCCCTTCAACGAATCCAGCTCGGCCTGCCGGCGGATGAGCTGAGCCTCGATCGCGACGATGTCGCGGATGTCCTGCGCCCGCGAAGAGCACCTCGACCCTCGCGAGACTGTCCTCCTTGCCCAGCTCTGCCAGCCGGGTCATCGCGGCGTCGAACTCCCCGCCCGGGATGCGCAGCTCCACCCGGGAGAGCTGCATCTTGCCCCCGGCGGTAGCCGTGGTCTTCTCGTCGGCGACCGACCCGTCGAGGGAGTCGACGACCTTCTGGAGGTCGAACCGGGCCCGCGCGACGTCGTCGCTCCGCAGGGTGATGGTGCCGGTCTGGATGATGGCGGGCTCGCCCGCGCCGGTCGCCTCGCGGCCCACCGTGTGCGTCGCACCACTTGGTCGAGCCCGTGGAGGCCTCGTCCGAGCCGCTGCCCGAGGAGCACCCGGCGAGGCCGAGCCCCGCCATGAGGACGAGGGCCGTGCCCAGGGACCGGAGGCGCTTCGCGGCGTCGACCGTGACGGCGGGACGGAGCGGGGCGAGCGGCGGTTCCCGCCCCGTGCCCGAAGCGCGCCAGGACGGGCTATCGTGGTCCGTGATGACGCGAGCACCCCTCCTCCTTGGTTGCCGCAGCGAGGTCTGAGCCACCGCCGGACCCCCTCGTTGCGGAGAGTGTGCTGCGCCCGGCGATCCACCCGCCCGCGTCACCAGCGAGGAACCCCATGAACGCCAGCAACGCCCAGCAGCCCAGCCGGATGCCTTTCGGACGGTACGAGCCCTTCACCCCGGTCGTGCTCTCCGACCGCACCTGGCCCGACCGGAGCATCACCGCAGCCCCGCGGTGGTGCGCCGTCGACCTCCGTGACGGCAACCAGGCTCTCATCGACCCGATGTCGCCGGCGCGCAAGCGCACGATGTTCGAGCTGCTCGTCCGGATGGGCTACAAGGAGATCGAGGTCGGCTTCCCGAGCGCGAGCCAGACCGACTTCGACTTCGTGCGTCAGCTCATCGAGGAGGACCTGGTCCCGGACGACGTCGTGATCCAGGTCCTCACCCAGGCCCGGGAGGAGCTGATCGAGCGCACCTTCGCCTCGATCAAGGGCGCCAAGCAGGCCATCGTCCACCTGTACAACTCGACCTCGACCCTGCAGCGTCGCGTGGTGTTCGGCCTCGACCAGGACGGCGTCCGCGACATCGCCGTTCAGGGCGCCCGGCTGTGCAAGAAGTACGAGGAGACGGTGCCCGAGACCCGGGTGCTCTACGAGTACTCCCCGGAGTCCTACACCGGCACCGAGCTCGAGTTCGCCGTGCGGGTGTGCAACGACGTCCTCGAGGTCTTCGAGCCCAGCGCCGACAAGCCGGTCATCATCAACCTGCCGGCCACGGTCGAGATGGCCACGCCCAACGTCTACGCCGACTCCATCGAGTGGATGGGGCGCCACCTGGCCCACCGCGAGCACGTCGTGCTCTCCCTGCACCCCCACAACGACCGGGGCACCGCCGTCGCGGCCGCCGAGCTGGGCTACCTGGCCGGCGCGGACCGCATCGAGGGGTGCCTGTTCGGCAACGGCGAGCGCACTGGGAACGTCTGCCTGGTCACGCTCGGGTTGAACCTGCTCACCCACGGCACCGACCCGCAGATCGACTTCTCCGGCAACGGGGGCATCGACGAGATCCGGCGCACGGTCGAGTACTGCAACCAGCTGCCGGTCCACGAGCGGCACCCCTACGGCGGGGACCTCGTCTACACGGCCTTCTCCGGCTCCCACCAGGACGCGATCAAGAAGGGCTTCGAGGCGCTGGAGCGCGACGCGGCCGCCGCGGGCCTCCCGGTCGAGCAGTACCCGTGGGCGGTCCCGTACCTGCCGATCGACCCCAAGGACGTCGGGCGATCCTACGAGGCCGTGATCCGGGTCAACAGCCAGTCCGGCAAGGGCGGGGTGGCCTACATCCTCAAGGCCGAGCACAAGCTGGAGCTGCCGCGGCGGGCCCAGATCGAGTTCAGTCGCACGATCCAGCAGCGCACCGACAGCGTAGGCGGTGAGGTCACGCCCGCTCAGATCTGGGAGGCCTTCCGCGCCGAGTACCTCGACCGGACGGTCCCGCTGCGGCTGAACTCGGTGCACACCTCCTCGGCGGCCGGTGAGAAGGACGCGCTCACCGTGAACGTCTACGTCGAGGGCGAGGTCCGCACCCTCGAAGGGTCCGGCAACGGACCGATCGCAGCCTTCGTGGCGGCCATCAACGGCCTCGAGCTCGGGCTCGACGTCCGGGTGCTCGACTACCACGAGCACGCGCTGTCCTCCGGCGGCGACGCGATCGCGGCGGCCTACGTGGAGTGCGCGGTCGGCGACGAGGTGCTGTGGGGGGTCGGGCTCGACCCGAACATCGTCACCGCGTCCTTGCGTGCCGTCCTCAGCGCGGTGAACCGCTCCAAGGCGGCCCTGGCCACCTAGGCTGTGGCGATGGACCGTGTCTCGCCCGACGACCTGGACGCCGCCGAGGACCGGACGCGACGCCCGGCACGTGAGGCCCCCGTGCTGGTCTCGGAGCGCATCGGTCAGCTCTTCATCGAGGGGGCCGGGAGTCGGGACCGGCTGGAGTACACCGAGTACGGGGCGGGGGACTCCTGGGTGGTGCTGCTCCACGGCCAGCTGATGCCCCGGCGCATGCACCAACCCCTCGCGCGGGCATTGGCGGCGGCCGGGCTGCACGTCGTCACCCTCGACCTGCTCGGGCACGGTCGCTCCGACCGCCCGGCCGACCCGCTGGTCTACTCGATGACGGCCTTCGGCGAGCAGGTCATCGCGCTGCTGGACCATCTCGGCGCGGAGCAGGCCGTCGTCGGAGGCACCTCCCTGGGCGCCAACGTCTCGCTCGAGGTCGCCGCCATGGCGCCGGAGCGGGTGCGGGGGCTGCTGCTCGAGATGCCGGTGCTCGACAACGCGATCGAGGCCGGCATCCTGGCCTTCGCGCCGCTGCTGTTCGCGGCGCGCTTCCTGCCGTTCACCATCAACGGCCTGCGGCTGATCACCCGGCCGGTGCCGCGTGGCCTGGTGCCGTTCTGGACCGGGATCGTGCTGGACACCCTCGACCAGCGGGCGGCGCCGATGGCGGCAGTGGTGCACGGACTGTTCTTCGGTCGGGTCGCCCCGTCGTCGAAGGTGCGTCGCACGATCGCAGCGCCCGCGATGGTGGTCGGCCACCCCTCCGACCCGATCCACCCGGCGGCCGACGCGGCGATGCTGGCCGAGGAGATGCCGGAGGCGACCTTCGTGCGGGCTCGCAGCATCCTGGAGTGGCGCCACCGGCCGGCGCGGTTGAACCAGCTGGCGGCCGAGTTCGCCCTGGACTGCTGGCGACGACCGACCTCGGCGCGCTCGGCCTGACCTGCGCCGCGTCCTCTGGGCGATGGGGGAGGATGGTGCGGTGCCCCTCTACCGCGACGAGGCGGTCGTGCTGCGCACCCACAAGCTGGGCGAGGCCGACCGCATCATCACGCTGCTGACGCGTCAGCACGGGATGGTGCGCGCCGTCGCTCGCGGTGTGCGGCGGACCAGCTCGAAGTTCGGCTCCCGGCTCGAGCCCTTCACCCACGTCGACCTCCAGCTCGCGGAGGGCCGCAGCCTCGACACCGTCACCCAGGCCGACACCCGCTCTGCCTACTACGCCTCCCTGGCCGAGGACTACGAGCGGTACACCGCCGGCACGGCGATGCTCGAGACCGCCGGACGGCTGGTGGTCGAGGAGAAGGAGCCCTCGGTCCAGCAGTTCCTGCTGCTGGTCGGCGGACTGCGCGCGATGGCCGCGGGGGAGCGGACGCCCGGGCAGGTGCTCGATTCCTACCTCCTGCGGGCGCTGTCGGTGGCCGGTTATGCGCCGTCCTTCGACCGGTGCGCCCACTGCGGTCGGGAGGGTCCGCACCGCTACTTCAACCCCGGGATGGGGGGCATGCTCTGCGTGACGTGCCGCCTGCCCGGGTCGGCCAGTCCCGCCGCGGAGACGATCATGCTTCTCGGGGCACTGCTGGCCGGGGACTGGACAGTGGTCGCGGCGGCCGAGCCACGCCACGCCAAGGAGGCCAGCGGCCTGGTGGCGGCCTTCACGGCCTGGCACCTCGAGCGTCAGCTGCGGTCGCTGGAGTACGTCGAGCGGTGAGCCGGCCCCCGACCCCGCACCCCTCCGGGGCGGTTCCGCCTCCGGTGCCGCGGGCACTCGTACCCCGCCACGTCGCCGTGGTGATGGACGGGAACGGCCGGTGGGCCAAGGAGCGGGGGCTGCCGCGGACGAAGGGCCACGAGCAGGGTGAGGCCGCGCTCTTCGACGTCGTCGAGGGCGCGATCGAGATCGGGGTGAAGGCGATCTCGGCCTACGCCTTCTCGACGGAGAACTGGTCGCGCTCGCCGGAGGAGGTCCGTTTCCTCATGGGCTTCAACCGCGACGTCATCCGCCGGCGGCGCGACGAGATGCACGAGCTGGGGGTCCAGGTGCGCTGGGCCGGGCGGGCGCCGCGACTGTGGCGCTCGGTGATCAAGGAGCTCAAGGTCGCCGAGGAGCTGACCCGCGACAACGACGTGCTCACGCTGACCATGTGCGTCAACTACGGCGGACGGTCCGAGATCGCCGACACCGCCCGCTCCATCGCCCGCGAGGTGGCCGCCGGCCGGCTGGACCCGGAGAAGGTCGACGAACGGACCTTCGCCCGGCACCTCTACGTGCCCGACCAGTCCGACGCCGACCTGGTCTGGCGGACCTCGGGCGAGCAGCGGCTGAGCAACTTCATGCTCTGGCAGGCCGCCTACGCCGAGCTGGTGTTCACCGACGTCCTGTGGCCCGACGTCGACAGGCGCGAGCTGTGGCGGGCGATCGACCTCTACGCTCGCCGCGACCGGCGCTACGGCGGGGCTCAGTAGCGGGTCAGGTCAGCTGGTGAGGCAGGTGGTGCCGTCGCGGCTGCGGAGGAAGAGGTCACCGTGGGGTCCCCGCCAGCGGAAGGTGGGTCGGGGTCCGGTGGGGTCGACGGCGACGTAGGTCCACCCGGCGTGGGTCTTCAGCTGGTGGTGGTGGGTGCACAACGGGGCGAGGTTCAGCTCGCTCGTCTGGGGTGTCGGCGGCGACCCGGTGGGATCCGGAGCCTCCGGTCCCGGGTCCACGTAGGCGACCACGTGGTCCAGCTGCAGGTCCCGCGAGGGCCGCTCGCAGAAGGGGAAGACGCAGGTCGGGTGCCGCAGCAGGACCCGTGCCCGCAGGGCGTCGGACGGCGCGTAGGCGCTGGTGGAGTGGGTGCCAGGGTCGTCGTTGAGGTCGATGACGGGCTGGATGCGCAGGTAGGTGTCGCCACGGCCGCACCAGGACCGCACCTGACCCTCGATGACCTGGCGCAGGGTGCGGTCGTCGCGCACGAAGACCGCCAGTCCGGCCAGATGATCGGGGGTGAGATGAAGGTAGGCCACGACCTCCCGGCGTGGCGCAGGGCCAGCAGTCTGCGGCGGAGCCGACGAGCAGGGCGGTCCGTCCGGCGTGTCCGGCTCGGTCGGGTGCAGGAGGGCAAGGGCGCGGGCAGGGTCGGCCAGGATCCCGACCGCGCGGGCGCGGCGCACGTCCAGGGAGTCGAGCTGCTCATCGGTGCCGGCCGCGGCGTCCGCTGCCGCCAGTGCTGCGGCCACGACGGAGAGGACCCGGTCGAAGTCGTCGAGGTCGGCGTAGTCGCCGCGCAGGCTCATCTCCACGATCCCGGTGTGGTTGATGGTGGAGCGGTGCAACGTGGCGTGTCGGGCATCGAGGGCCGCGAGCTGCTCGATCTCGCGCTCCTCGGCGTGCAGCTCGAGCATCGCGTCGTCCAGCAGCCGGTCCAGGCCCCGCGTCCCGATCGTGGACACCACCCAGTGCACCCTCGCGTCGACCCAGGCCACGACGTCCGGCGGCGCACCCAGGACGGACTGGGCGACGCGGCGTGCGCGCCACGCCGGAACCCCGCCGCCCAGCGTCTTTGCCCAGGTCCTGGGCAGGCGGTGCTCCAGGACCAGCGCGTCTCGGATGAGGGCCTTGCCGGCCGAGGTGCTGACGCGGTGCGCAGCAGCAAAGGACGCCGGCGCGTCCCACCGCACCGGCGGGATCCCGAACCACTCCGGGTCCACCTCGTCGGGGCCGGACTCCGTCCCGGCCAGACCCTGCGCCGTGTCGAGGTCCAGGCCCCCGTCGTCCTCGACCGAACGGGTACCCGGTCGTACGGGGCGCCACCACTGCGAGACCGGGCCGTCGTCGTCGACCGGATGGGCATCGGCCCAGGCCACCGCCAGGACCAGCAGGTCCACCCCGGCACGCTCCTCGGCCTCGTGGGAGGCCCGCACCAGGTCCAGAAGCTGGTGCGGCGTGACGGCACCGCCCGTCACCGTCTCTTCCCGCTCGGCGACGGCCGCCGCTGCTCTCGGGATCGGGTGCATAGGTCGATCATAGCAGAACATGTGTTCGAATACCACACATCAGCTGTGCGCCGGCGGGGCAGCCTTGGGTCGTTCCGGGGGTCTCGAGGTGCCCGCTGCGCTCGCCACCTCACCACCGTGGGGACCACCGGGGTGCCTCTCGAGGCTCCCGGATGAGGGTCGAGCTTCGGAGGTGCGCGCAGCGCAGGGACAGGTCAGGCGAGCGCTCCCGCCACCGGCCACAGCAGCGCGGCGAGCGCGAAGGCGCTGAGTCCGAGGGTGGTCTCCATGACCGTCCAGGTCTTGAAGGTCGTCTTCTCGTCCATGCCGAAGAACCGGCTGACCAGCCAGAAGCCGGAGTCGTTCACGTGCGAGAGCACGGTCGCCCCGGCGGCGATGGCCACCACGACCAGTGCGACCTGGAGGTTGTCGAGCTCGGCCGCCTGGGTGGCGACCAGCCCGGCGGCGGTGGTC
This sequence comes from uncultured Actinomycetota bacterium, assembly GCA_963822495.1. Lineage (GTDB taxonomy): Bacteria > Actinomycetota > Actinomycetes > Propionibacteriales > Nocardioidaceae > Nocardioides. The sequence continues at coordinate 276,870 of CAWGHQ010000014.1, forward strand.
AGCGCGACTCGAGGCTGTGTCCATAGCAGAATCATACTAGAACAGACGTTCGAATGCTACCGATCTTCCTCACGTTCATTCGGGTAGGGAGTGCGTTCTGCGGCCGAGGTTCGGCGATGCTCGCTCCTCAACCAGCGTGGGGGGTCGAGATGCGGAGGGCAGCGAGCGCGTCCTGGGCGACCTCAGCCGCGCCGGGACTCACGTCGACGACCACGCCGTCCTCGTCGTCCTCGAGCGGCTCCAGGGTCTCGAGCTGCGAGCGCAGCAGCCCGGTGGGCATGAAGTGCTTCTGGCGCTGCTGCATCCGGGGCTCGAGGACGTCGTAGCTGGCGTGCAGGTGCAGGAAGAACATCGCGTCGACGCCGTCGTGCAGGCGCTCGCGGTAGGCCCGTCGCAGCGCCGAGCAGGTGATCACGCTGCTGCGGCCGGCAGCGGCGTGCTGCCGGGCGACGCGGTTGATCGCGTCGAGCCACGGGGCGCGGTCCTCGTCGGTCAGCGGCAGCCCGGACTCCATCCGGGCCACGTTGCCCGCCGGGTGGAGGTCGTCGCCCTCGACGAAGGTCCAGTCCAGCTCGTCGGCGAGTGTGCGCGCGACGGTGGACTTGCCGGTGGCGGAGACGCCCATGACCACGACCTGGAGTGGCGACAGCGACGACACGGCCCCCACGCTACGAGACCGCGTCGCCGGCGCAACCCCCGCAGCGCCCGAAGATCTCGAGGGTGTGGCTGACCTCGGCGTACCCGTGCTCCTCGGCGATGGCGCGGGTCCAGCGCTCGACGGTCGGTCCCTCGACCTCCACCGTGGCCCCGCAGGTGCGGCACACCAGGTGGTGGTGGTGGCTCGGCGAGCAGCGGCGGTAGGCCGCCTCGCCGTCCTCGGTGCGCAGGACGTCGACGTCGCCGGCATCGGCCAGCCGCTGGAGCGTCCGGTAGACGGTGGCCAGGCCCACCCGATCGCCGCGCTCGGCCAGGAGCGCGTGGATCTCCTGCGCGGAGCGGAACTCGGCCAGCGAGGCCAGGACCTGCGCCACCGCCGTCCGCTGGCGCGTCGGTCGCAGCTCAGTGCTCGTCATAGTGGCTCCCGTGGGGCGCGTGGCGGTGCCCGTCGTGGACGTAGTCGACGTGGTCGTCGTGCGGCACGGCCGCGTGGCCGCAGTCGACGCCGTGCTCGTGGTCGTGCGGGTGGTCGTGGTGGTCGGCGGCTCGTGCACCTGCGGCGGGGGGTCGACGAACGGCTCGTGCAGGTGCTGACGGTGGCGACTCCACGCTCCGAGCGGCCAGGTGAGCGCGAAGCCGGCCAGGCTGACCAGGACGATGGTGGCGCCCGGGGCGACCGTCGCGCTGCTCGAGGCGAAGGCGGCCAGCACCAGCCCGCCCACCGAGGCCGCCACGCCCAGCCCCATCGCCGCGACCAGGGTGGCCCGGAAGGAGCGGGTCAGCTGCTGCGCGGTGGCCACCGGCACCACCATCAGCGCGGAGACCAGCAGCAACCCCACCGTACGCATGGCGACCGTGACGCTGACCGCGGCCAGCACCGCGATGAGCAGGTTGTAGGCCCGCACGTTCAGCCCGGTCACCCGCGCGAACTCCTGGTCCTGCGCGACCGCGAACAGCTGGGGGGAGAGGCCCAGCGCGAGCAGCGCGACGACCGCGGCGAGCGCCATGGTGACCACGACGTCGATCACGGAGATGGTCAGGATGGAGCCGAAGAGGTAGATCTGGAGGTCGCTGGCGCTCTTGCCGCCGAGCCCGGTCAGCAGCACCCCGCCTGCAAGGCCGCCGTAGAAGAGCAGGGCCAGGGCGACGTCGCCGTTGGTGTGGCCGCGCTCGCGGATGGTCTCGATGAGCACCGCTCCCAGCACGGCCACCACGACCGCGGTCCAGGTGGGGGAGGCGCCCGTGACCAGCCCGGCGGCGACGCCGGTCACCGCGACGTGACCGATGCCGTCGCCCATCAGGGCCAGCCGGCGCTGGACGAGGTAGGTGCCGATCGCCGGGGCGGCGATGCCGGTGAAGAGCGCGGCGATCAGGGCCCGCTGCATGAACCCCAGCGAGAACAGCTCGACCGCACTCATCGCCGACCCGCCCCGTCGTGCCCGGCGCCGCCCCAGGCCTCCGGCGCGGCGACGCGCGGCACGTGGTCGTGGCGCGTGCGGTCGAGGTGGGCGGTGTGGTGGTGGGAGTGGGACTCCCCGAGGAGCGGGTCGTGGACCTCGTGATCGCCCAACGGCGCGCCGTCGTAGGCGACCCGACCGCCGCGCATCACCACGGCGCGGTCGACGAGCGGGGCCAGGGGGCCGAGCTCATGGGCGACGAGGACGATCGTCGCGCCTCGGCCCTTGAGCTGGCCCAGGGAGTCGCCCAGCGACTTCTGGTGAGGCAGGTCGACCCCGGCGGTCGGCTCGTCGAGGAACAACAGCTCGGGCTCGCCGGCCAGGGCGCGGGCGATGAGCACCCGCTGCTGCTGGCCGCCGGAGAGCGTCGAGACGCCGTCCCGGGCGCGACCGGCGAGGCCGACGACGTCGAGCGCGTCGGCGATGGCGGCGCGGTCGGCGCGCCCCAGGGGGCGCAGGAGCCTGCGGCGGGTCAGGCGGCCGGAGGCCACGACCTCCCAGACCGATGCCGGCACGCCGGAGGACGCTCCGGTGCGCTGCGGCACGAAGCCCAGGCGTCCCCAGTCACGGAAGGCCTCGACGGGCGTCCCGAAGAGCCGGAGGCTGCCTCCGACCAGCGGGCGCAGGCCCGTCAGGGCCCTGACCAGCGTCGACTTGCCCGACCCGTTGGCGCCCATCAGCGCGAGGAAGTCGCCGGAGTGCACGGTGAGGTCGACGTGGCGCAGCACCGGTCGTCCGTCGATCGCGACGGCTCCGTCGTGGAGCACGACCGGGGGGTTCACGAGCAGCCGTTCGCCGCGCGCAGCTGGTCGAGGTTGGCGTGCATCAGGGAAAGGTAGTCCTCCTCGGCGGTGTCCTGGCCCAGGCCCTCGATCGGGTCGAGGACGGCGGTGGCCACCCCGGCGTCTCGGGCCAGGGACTCGGTGAGCCGGGGGCTGACCAGCCGTTCGGAGAAGACCGTGGTGATGCCCTCGGCGCGGATCAGGTCCTGGAGCCGGGCCAGGTCGCCTGCCGTCGGCTCGGCGCCGGGAGACAGGCCGGCGACCGCCTCCACCCCGAGGCCGTACCGCTCCCCGAGGTAGCCGAACGCGTCGTGGCTGACCACGACGGTGTCGCGGTCGCAGCCGGTCAAGGTCCTGCGGTAGGTCGCGTCGAGGTCCTCGAGGTCGGCCCGCAACTGCGTCGGCGTGGGTGTCGTAGGCCTCGGCGTTGGCGGGGTCCACCTGTGCGAGCCGCTCGGCCACCGCGTCCCCGGCCGCCGCCAGCCGGACGGGGTCGAGCCAGAAGTGCGGGTCGAGGTCGTCGGACCCGGCCAGCGGCACCAGGTCGACGGCACCGGTGACGTCGAGGGTCTCGCCCGAGGCGTTCTGCTCCACCGCGTCGTCGACCGCGGGCTGGAAGCCGTTCTCGTAGACGACGAGGTCGGCGCTGCTGAGGGTCGCGTTGGCGGCCAACGAGAGCTCGAGGTCGTGGGGCTCCGCGCCCGGGGTGGTGAGGTCGTCGACCTCCGCCAGGTCGCCGGCGACGCGGCCTGCAACGTACTGGAGCGGGTAGAAGGCGGCGACCACCTGCACGCCGTCCCGAAGGCCGACCGAGCCGTCGTCGGAGAACGCGGCGCACGAGGACGCCAGGAACGACGGTGCCAGGAGCGCCGTCGCGATGGCAGCAGTCCGGAGGCGTCGCACAAGCATGAGAACGATTCTCACTCGAGTTGAGAATGATTGTCAACTCAGGCCGACGCCGCGGGCTAGGCTGACCGCGTGCTCGTCGTGACCCGCTTCCAGGTGCCCCCCGGCGAGGGGGAGACCTTCCGTGGCGACCTCGAGCGGGCCCGGCTCGCCCTGGCCGAGCGGCCCGGCTACCTGCAGGGCACGATCGGGCGCAACGTGGACGACCCGACGCTGTGGGTGCTCACCACGACCTGGCAGCACGTGGGCGCCTACCGGCGGGCGTTGTCCTCCTACGACGTCAAGCTGCACGCCGTGCCGGTGCTCGGGCGGGCGCTGGACGAGCCGAGCGCCTACGAGGTCGTCGAGCCCACGACCGACCTCAACGACAGCGCCGCTCGGTCGTTAGGCTGACCGCTCCACGACCGGCAGCCGGCCGGCCGGACCGCCCCACAGGAGCTGAACGCACGTGGCCAAGCCGCCGCCGTCCACCGTCGACAAGGTCGTCTCCCTGGCCAAGCGCCGCGGATTCGTCTTCCCCAGCGGCGAGATCTACGGCGGGACGAGGTCGGCGTGGGACTACGGGCCGCTCGGGGTCGAGCTGAAGGAGAACATCAAGCGCCAGTGGTGGCGCTCGATGGTGCAGATGCGCGACGACATGGTCGGTCTCGACTCCGCGATCATCCTGCCGCGGCGCACCTGGGAGGCCAGCGGTCACGTGGCGACCTTCTCGGACCCGCTCACCGAGTGCCAGAGCTGCCACAAGCGGTTCCGGGCCGACCACCTCCAGGAGGAGTACGCCGAGCGCAAGGGTCTCGCGGACCCCGACGAGGTGGACCTCGGCAAGCTGGCCTGCCCCAACTGCGGGACGCGCGGCGCGTGGACCGAGCCGCGACAGTTCTCGGGCCTGCTCAAGACCTTCCTCGGCGTCATCGAGGACGAGTCGGGGCTGCACTACCTGCGCCCCGAGACCGCGCAGGGCATCTTCTTGAACTTCGCCAACGTCGTGACCAGCTCTCGGATGAAGCCGCCCTTCGGCGTCGCCCAGATCGGCAAGAGCTTCCGCAACGAGATCACGCCGGGCAACTTCATCTTCCGCACCCGGGAGTTCGAGCAGATGGAGATGGAGTTCTTCGTCAAGCCCGGCGAGGACGAGGAGTGGCACCAGCACTGGATCGACCAGCGCACGGCCTGGTACGTCGATCTCGGCATCGACCCCGAGAACCTGCGCCACTACGAGCACGCCCAGGAGAAGCTGAGCCACTACTCCAAGCGGACCGTCGACATCGAGTACCGCTTCCGGTTCGCCGGCTCCGAGTGGGGTGAGCTCGAGGGCATCGCCAACCGCACCGACTACGACCTCACCACGCACGCCGAGGCCTCCGGGGCCGACCTGTCCTACTTCGACCAGGCCGCGGGGGAGCGCTACACGCCCTACGTCATCGAGCCGGCCGCCGGGCTCTCCCGCAGCCTGATGACGTTCCTGGTCGACGCCTACCGTGAGGACGAGGCGCCCAACACCAAGGGCGGCGTCGACAAGCGCACCGTGCTGGGGCTCGACCCGAGACTGGCGCCGGTCAAGGTGGCGGTGCTCCCGCTGTCCCGCAACGCCGACCTGACGCCGAAGGCGAAGGATCTCGCCGCCGAGCTGCGGCGCCACTGGAACGTCGACTTCGACGACTCCGGGGCGATCGGTCGCCGGTACCGGCGCCAGGACGAGATCGGCACGCCCTACTGCGTGACGGTCGACTTCGAGACGCTCGAGGACCAGGGTGTCACCGTGCGCGAGCGCGACACGATGAGCCAGGAGCGCATCGGGATCGACTCCCTGGGTGGCTGGCTCGCGCAGCGCCTGGTCGGTTGTTGAGAAACCGCCGGGTCCGGCCGTGCACAATGGCGTCGTGACCAGGTCGAGCCGTCGTGTCGTCAGGGGCGCCGCGCTGTGCGCCGCGTCCGCCCTCCTGGTCTCCTGCTCGGGCGGCGACGACGCGCCGGCGGACCCGTCCGCGGCCGCCGCGGGCACCGCGAGCGACTCGGCGGCCGAGGACGGGACGCCGAGCAGCAGCCCCAGCGCGTCGCCCTACCTGCCCGTGCCCGACGGGGTCTCGTTGAGCGTGCCGGGCAGCGACCTGGCGCTCGGGGACACCGCGACGGTGGCCTACAAGCCGCGCCAGGACACCGTCGGCGTGCTCGACCTGAGCGTCACCGCGCTGGAGGAGACGACCTTCGAGGAGTCCTTCCAGGGGTGGAAGCTGGACCCGGCGACCAAGAAGTCCACGCCGTACTTCGTCCGGGCCACCGTCAAGAACCGGGGCCGCAGCGACCTCGGCGGCCAGGACGTGCCGCTCTACCTGCAGGACGACCAGCAGACCCTGGTGGAGCCCTCCAGCTTCGACGGGGACTTCGAGCCCTGCCCCAGCACGCCCCTGCCGAAGCACTTCCGGGCCAAGGACAAGGTCTCGGTGTGCCTGGTCTACCTCGCCGCCCCCGGCACGACCCTCGAGGGCGTGACCTTCCGCCCCGAGCAGGACTTCGACGCGATCACGTGGACCGGCCAGGTCAAGCGCCCAGGTGGCACGGCTTCGCCGAGGAAGGGCTCGGACGCGAAGGGGTCGGGCGCGAAGGGGTCGGAGGAGAAGAAGTCGGGTGGCGAGGCGGGCAAGGGCTCGTCCGGCAACGGCTGAGCGCCGGCCGACCGCCCGCCACCGGGCGCGCCGTGCCTCACGCGTCGGCTTCGCCGTGGGAGGGCGGTCGGGGACAATGACCCGGTGACCACCCTCTCCCCGCCCGGCACCAGGCCCCTGCGCCTGGGTGCGCTCGAGGTGACCACGCCCGTGGTGCTCGCGCCCATGGCCGGCATCACGAACGCCGCCTACCGACGCTTGTGCGCCGAGCAGGGCGCCGGTCTCTACGTCTGCGAGATGATCACCTCGCGCGGTCTGGTCGAGGGCGACCAGCACACCCTCGACATGCTCGCCTTCGACCCCACCGAGCAGGTGCGCTCGGTCCAGCTCTACGGCACCGACCCGGAGTACGTCGCGCAGGCCACCGAGATCCTCTGTGCCGACCACGGCGTCGCGCACGTCGACCTCAACTTCGGCTGCCCGGTGCCGAAGGTGACCCGCAAGGGGGGTGGGGGAGCGCTGCCGTGGAAGCGTGGGCTGCTGGGTCGGATCCTCGAGCAGACGGTGGCGGTGGCTGCGCGCTACGACGTCCCGGTCACGATGAAGACGCGCAAGGGCCTCGACGAGGACCACCTCACCTACCTCGACGCCGGACGGATCGCCCAGGACACCGGGTGCGCGGCGATCGCGCTGCACGGTCGGACCGTGATCCAGTCCTACTCCGGTCGCGCCGACTGGGAGGCCATCGGCGAGCTCGCGGCCGCGGTCGACATCCCGGTGCTCGGGAACGGCGACGTGTGGGAGGCCGCCGACGCCCTGGCCATGGTGGAGCGCACCGGCGCGGCCGGCGTGGTGGTCGGTCGAGGCTGCCTGGGGCGTCCGTGGCTGTTCCGCGACCTGGCCGCTGCCTTCGCGGGGGAGCAGGTCGCGACCCTGCCGGTGCTCGGCGAGGTCGCCGCGATGATGCGTCGTCACGCCGAGCTGCTGAGCGTCCACCTGGGCGAGGACCGCGGCTGTCGTGAGCTGCGCAAGCACGTCTCCTGGTACCTCAAGGGATTCGCGGTCGGTGGTGACCTGCGGCGTGCCCTGGCGCTCGTGGAGTCCCTCGACGGTCTCGACGGACTGTTGTCCCGGCTCGACCCCGACGAGCCGTTCCCGGTGAGCGAGCTCGGCCTGCCTCGCGGTCGGCAAGGCTCTCCTCGCCGCTCGGTCGCCCTGCCGCAGGGGTGGCTCGACGACAGCGACGGCACCGCGATGATCGTGCGGGAGAGCGCGGACGAGGCCACCGGCGGCTGACGCGGGGTGACGTGGAACACCCACCACTGAGGGTGTGCGGATGCGGGACCACCAGCCAGTTCGTGCTTGACTCGTCAACCATGCCCGGGCGCCACCGCGTCCCGGGCATGCCCATGACCGCAACAGCAAAGGATCAACGCTGTGGCCCACAACAGCCACCAGCGGGACGCCAATGCCCGCCGCAGCATGTCCCGTCCCGTCACGATCGCAGGCTCCCTCGCCCTTCTGGCCACGGCTTCGGCCGTCTCGTTGGGCGTCGTGAACGCCGATCCGGCCACGTCCGTGGTGGCGTCCGATGTCGCCTCCCCGGCGTCCTCCGGGGCCCTGGCGGCCGGCGGCGCTGCCGCCGAGCTCGGCTTCGGCGGACGTGAGCGGACCCTCGAGCCCCTCTCCCGGTCAGCCGTGCGCGGCACCACCATCGAGGAGAAGCCGACCGTCGTGGAGAAGACGATGGCCCCGTCCGCGGTGCAGCAGGCCGTGGCCAGCGCCGGTGCTGAGGACAAGCGCTACCCGACCACGCTGCTCAACCTCTGGGGCGGCCCCTCCGGGGCTGCCGAGAACCTCGGCACCGTCGAGTCGTCCGAGCCGGTCCGCGTCACCGGCCGGACCCTGCTCGGTCGCACCGAGGTGGTCCTCGACGGGGAGGCCCGGTGGGTGACCTCCGGCTACCTCGCCGACGACAAGCCCGAGCCCGCGGCCTCCGGCGGCGGCAGCTCGGAGGCGTCCGGGTCCGGTGCGGCCGCGGCCGTGGGCACCGCCAGCTGCACGAACGGCAGCTCCGTGCCGTCCGGCGTCAGCCCGAACATCGTCGCCGTCCACGAGGCGGTCTGCGCGGCGTTCCCCGAGATCACCACCTACGGGACGTTCCGCGACGACGGCGAGCACGCCCAGGGGCTGGCCGTCGACATCATGGTCTCCGGCTCGCGCGGCTACGAGGTCGCCGAGTTCGTGAAGGCCAACTACGCCGAGCTCGGCGTCAACTACATCATCTACTCCCAGCAGATCTGGTCCGTCGACCGCGGGAGCGAGGGGTGGCGAGGCATGGAGGACCGTGGCTCGACCACCGCGAACCACTACGACCACGTGCACGTGACCACCTACTGACGAACGCCCGACCGGCGGCTGGCTCGGGTGCTAGGCCCGGTACTCCGCGAGCTGGATGAGGTTGCCGCAGGTGTCGTCGAACACGGCGACGATGACAGGCCCGACGTCGGTCGGTGGCTGGGTGAAGGTGACCCCGAGGCCGACGAGCCGTTCGTGCTCGGCCTCGAGGTCGTCGACACCGAGTACGCAGAACGGTATGCCGTCGCTGCGCAGGGCCTCGGTGAAGGGCGCGACAGCGGGATGCCCTTTCGGCTCCAACGAGACGTCGCTCGCTCCGGGGCCGTCGCCGGCGCGCACGGTGAGCCAGCGGTGCTCGCCGAGCGGCACGTCCGCAGTGACGTGGAAGCCGAGGGTGGAGGTGTAGAAGTCGACGGCCCGCTGCTGGTCGTCGACGAAGATGCTCACGGTCTGAAGCTTCAACGTAGTGCCTTCCGTGGTGGCCATCGTTGGGTGATCTGTGCCAGCGGGGCGGTGGCGATCGTGTGGAGCTTGTAGCGCCCGCGCCGTTCGGTGAGCACGAGGCCCGCTGCCTCGAGCATGTCGAGATGCTGCGACACCGCCTGCCGCGTCGGCGTCAGATCGTGCTGCATGGCCAGCCGGGAGCACAGCTCGAAGAGCGTCTGCTCGTCTCGCTCGACCAGCATGTCCAGCAGCGCCCGTCGCGTCCCGTCGGCGAGAGCCTTGAAGACGTCGGCCACGCTGCGACGTTAGGCAAGTCGTCACTTGCCTGTCAAGGGCCACGGCACGGCAGCGGTCACGGGGTCGGGCGGTTCGGGCCCCTTGTCAGATCGCGGTGGTGCGCGTCAGATGGTGACCGTGAGCGAGGGTGACGTGGCGGTCGTCGAGTGGTTGCTGGCCGGTGACCCGGCGATCCGCTGGCAGGCGCTGCGGGACCTGCTCGACGCGCCGCAGGCCGAGTGGCGGGCAGAACGCGCCAAGGTCCGGAGCCACGGCTGGGGCGCCCGGCTGCTCGCGCTGCAGGACCCGGACGGGCAGTGGGCCGGCGGAGCCTTCGTGCCGGCCGGTTTCGACTGGAGCGAGTGGCAGCAGGTCGGCCAGCCGTGGACGGCCACGACCTACGCGTTGACGCAGCTGCGCGAGCTCGGCCTGGACCCGGCCTCGGAACGGGCGCAGCGCGCGGTGCGGCTCGTCGGCACCGGTTCGCGCTGGGACCAGGCCGGACAACCGTTCTGGGAGGGCGAGACGGAGGAGTGCATCAACGGCCGCACGCTGGCGGACGGCTCGTACTTCGGTGTCGACATGGCGCGGCTCGCGGAGCGGCTCCTCGGCGAGCGCCTCGACGACGGGGGGTGGAACTGCGAGCGCGCGAACGGGTCGTCGCGCTCCTCGTTCGCCACGACGATCAACGTCCTGGAGGGACTGCTGGAGCACGAGCGCGCCACCGGTGGCACCCCGGACTCGGTCGCGGCGCGGTCCGCCGGCGAGGAGTTCCTGCTGACGCGCGGGCTGTACCGCCGCCTGAGCACCGGCGAGCCGGCAGACGCGCAGTTCCTCCGCCTCCTCTACCCCAACCGCTGGCACTACGACGTCCTCCGGGCGCTCGACCACTTCCGTTCCGCAGGAGTGCTGACCGGGTCCGGGCCGGACCCGCGTCTGGGGGACGCCGTCGATCACGTGCGTTCGCGGCGCCTCGGCGACGGCCCGTGGCCGCTGGACCGCATCCTGCCCGGTCGCACTTGGTTCCCCCTGGACGCAGGCGAGGGTGAACCCTCGCGCTGGATCACCCTGCGCGCGATGCGGGTCCTCCGGTGGTACGACGGCACCCCGCCGCTGCCGCGGTCCTCCTGACGATCCTTCCTGACCGGCTGAGCAGGCTCAACCGAGAGTCGGGAGCCGGTGGGCCAGCGGGCCCAGTCCGTCAGGGACGGGCACCCGGCCCGCGCCGACCAGCGTGGCCTCGACGTCGCTCCACGCCGACGGCAGCGGCTCCAGGACCCGGGCCTGGACCGTCGCCCTCGCCAGGCGGAGCGCACGACCGGACGCCGGCACCTGCGAGGAGAGGTCGAGGTGGTGCACGACGTTCTCGACCGCCCAGACCGCCAGGTAGTCGCCGGGCGCGAAGACCTGCCCCTGCCACAGGCAGGGCCTGTCCTGGAACGAGCCCACGCCGCGCAGCAGCGCCGCCGCGACGTCGCGCAGCTGGTCGGTCGCCGCGGCCGGTCGCGTGAAGGTTGCGGTCCGGCGGCGCTGCGCCATCAGCGCCGGCACCGGGTCCTCGTCGGCGTAGGCGGTGGCGAAGGCCGTCCAGTAGGTGGCGGCGTCGACGGAGGGTTCCGCGTCGACCGGCGAGACCAGCCCGCCGAGCATCTCCTGCCAGCCGGCGATCATGTGGACAGCGACGTCCAGCCGGGTCCACCCGTGGCAGCGGGACGCAGCGAGCAGCTCGTGCTCGCTCAGGTCGTCGATCGCCAGCAGGAAGGACTCGATCGACTCCGCGCACGCGGCGCGGCTGGTCTCCAGCGCGACACTCAGATCCATGGGCGCGAGCCTAGGCGCTCCTGGCGGCGCACTAGTCTCGCCGCGATGGACTTCCACGCGCTCTACGACGACGCCGACCGCGAGCGTCTCGTGGTCGAGCCGCCCAAGCGCGTCGACGCACCCGAGCGGACTGCCTTCGAACGCGACCGGGCGCGCGTGGTGCACGCGGCGTCGTTCCGGCGCCTGGCGGCCAAGACGCAGGTCGTCGGGCCCCACAGCCACGACTTCGTGCGCAACCGGCTGACCCACAGTCTCGAGGTCGCCCAGGTCGCCCGCGACCTGTCACGCGCGCTGGGCAGCCAGCCCGACATCGCCGAGACCGCGGCCCTCGCCCACGACCTGGGCCACCCTCCGTTCGGCCACAACGGCGAGCGGGTGCTGGCCGAGCTGGGTGAGCCGTGCGGCGGCTTCGAGGGGAACGCCCAGACCCTGCGGCTGCTCTCACGGCTGGAGGCCAAGACCGCCGATGCCGCGGGAGGCTCGGTCGGGCTGAACCTGACCCGCGCGACCCTCGACGCCTGCACGAAGTACCCCTGGCGTCGGGGGAGTGGGCCGGACGGGGTCGCGTCACCGAAGTTCGGGCTGTACGCCGAGGACGCGCAGCTGTTCGCCTGGATGCGGGCCGATCGTGGACCCGACGACCACCGTCGCTGCCTGGAGGCGCAGGTGATGGACCTGGCCGACGACGTCGCCTACTCGGTGCACGACGTCGAGGACGGCACCGTCGTCGGACGGATCGACCTCAGCGAGCTCGGCGACCACGGCGACCGGAGCGCAGTCTGGGAGACGGTGCGGGCGTGGTACCTGCCCGATGCCGCCGACGACGTGCTCGAGGAGGTCCTGGCCGGGCTGCAGGAGGTCGGGAGCTGGCCGACGGCCCGCTACGACGGCACTCGGCGCAGCCAGGGCGCGTTGAAGAACCTGACCAGCGACCTGATCGGCCGGTTCTGCGGAGCCGTGCAGCACGCGACCTTCGCCGCGCACGGTGGGCCGTTCCTGCGCTACCGCGCCGACCTGGTCGTCCCGGAGCACACCAGGCTCGAGATGGCGCTGCTCAAGGGGGTCGCCGCCCACTTCGTGATGCAGGCCGAGGACCGGATGCTGGCGATGGAGCGGCAGCGCGCACTCGTCGCAGAGCTCGTCGTGGGCCTGCGCGACCGTGGCGGTGACGCGCTCGACCCGGCCTACGCCGAGGACTGGCGCGCGGCCCCGGACGACGCCGCCCGGCTGCGGGTGGTCATCGACCAGGTCGCCGACCTCACCGATGCCGGCGCCGTCGCCCGCCACCGCGCCCTCCTCAACTCCTGACCGCGCCGCTGGCCCTGGTGGTCGAGCAGCAAGCGACCCACATGGTGGCTGAGGAGCGAGTGCGGCGAGCGTCTGAACCGAGAGCTGACTACTCCTGAGACTTGGGGATGACTCGAGTGACGCCTGTGTCGGCTTCCTCGCGCCACGGCGCGGCCCGGATGTGGCCGCTGGGTTGCTCGGAAACTGGTGACCGGTCCGCGGACGCCTCACCCGGTCTCGAGGCCGTGGCGCCTGCGGCGCCTCGAAGTTCTGCACCCATCCGAGCGCTTCTGCGGCGATGCAGCGGTGCAGGAGCGGCAATTTCACCGGTGAGCCGGTGAAACTGCGGATGTCTGAGGTGAGGGGCGGGACGCCTCACGGCGACAGCGGTGGCGGAGCCGATAGCCTCGGGCACCGTGAGCGATCCCCTGGTCTGGCTGCCGTTCGATCCCGCCGAGCTCGGGGACGCGCCGAGCGGTCTGCGGTACGAGGTGGTGCCGTCGCTGGACCGGGTCCCCGACTCGGCCGCCGAGGTCGCGTTCGTGGTGACGCCGTACGACCTCGGCGACCAGATCGGCGCAGCGGTGGACCAGATGGAGCGGCTCGAGGTGGTCCAGGTGCTGACCGCCGGCGTCGACGCCGTGCGCGACAGCGTCCCGGCGAGCGTCACGCTCTGCAACGGGCGGGGGATCCACGACACCTCGACCGCCGAGCTGGCCTTCCTGCTGACCCTGGCCGGGCTGCGCGACCTGCCGCGCTTCATCCGCGCCCAGGACCGGCACGAGTGGGCGCCGGCCTGGCGCGGCGCGCTGGCCGGCAAGTCGGTCGCGGTGATCGGCGCGGGCTCGATCGGATCGGCCATCGAGCGCCGTCTGGTCGCGTTCGAGGCGGAGGTGACGGTGGTCGGACGCTCGGCCCGCGCCGGCGTGCGCGGCGTCGAGGAGCTGCCGCGCCTGCTGCCCGACCAGGACGTGGTCATCCTGGTCGTCCCCCTGACCGACCAGACCCGCGGCCTGGTGGACGCGACGTTCCTGTCGTCGATGAAGGACGGCGCCCTGCTGGTCAACGTGGCACGCGGGGCGGTCGTCGAGACCGACGCGCTGCTCGCCGAGCTCGCGACCGGCCGACTCCGCGCGGCCACCGACGTCTTCGAGGTCGAGCCGCTGCCGGCCGACAGCCCGTTGTGGGACAGCCGGGGCCTGCTCCTCACTCCGCACGTCGGGGGGCTCAGCGACGCCATGTGGTCCCGGGCCTACCGCCTGGTCCGCGAACAGCTCGAGCGCTACGTGGCCGGCGAGCCGTTGGCGAACGTGATGACCGGGGACTACTGAGAGGACTGTCGGGGGCCTGCCGGCGGGCCACCGGTCGTTGTCCACCGACCGCGGTCACCGTGGCTCGGCGGGTCTCGGTGCGGACGTAGACTCCGGACGTGGCCGGGCTGATCCGCGATGACGACATCGCTGCGGTGCGGGAGAAGGCCCGCATCGACGAGGTCGTGTCCTCCTACGTCACGCTCCGCAACGCCGGCGGCGGCTCGCTGAAGGGGCTGTGCCCCTTCCACGACGAGAAGTCGCCGTCGTTCAACGTCAACCCGCAGCGCCAGTTCTTCCACTGCTTCGGCTGTCAGGAGGGCGGTGACGTCATCGGCTTCCTGATGAAGATCGACGGCATCACCTTCGTCGAGTCCGTGGAGCGGCTGGCCGAGAAGTACGGCGTGCCGCTTCGGCGCGAGGGCGGCGACGTCCGCGACGACCGACCGAAGGGCCCGGCGCGGGCGCGGTTGATCGAGGCGCATCAGATCGCCCAGGAGTACTACGCCGAGCAGCTGGCCCTGCCGGCGGCCCAGCAGGCGCGACAGTTCCTGCTGGATCGCGGTTTCGACCAGACTCCGGCGCAGACCTTCGGCCTCGGGTTCTCCCCCCGTGACGGTGACGCCCTCTTCAAGCACCTGCGCGGACGCGGCTTCAGCCAAGACGAGTTGGTCGCGGCCGGGCTCGTGGCGATGGGCCGATCGGCCTACGACCGCTTCCGTGGGCGGCTCCTCTGGCCGATCCGGGACGCCAGCGGCGACACCATCGGCTTCGGCGCGCGCCGGATCTTCGACGACGACCGGATCGAGGCCAAGTACCTCAACACCCCCGAGACGTCGATCTACAAGAAGTCCCAGGTCCTCTACGGGATCGACCTCGCGCGCCGCGAGATGGCACGGTCCTCCCAGGCCGTCGTCGTCGAGGGCTACACCGACGTGATGGCCTGCCACCTGGCCGGCGTCGGCACCGCCGTGGCGACGTGCGGCACTGCCTTCGGCGACGACCACGCGCGGGTGCTGCGTCGCTTCTTGCACGACCACGAGGAGTTCCGCGGCGAGGTGATCTTCACCTTCGACGGTGACGCCGCCGGGCAGAAGGCCGCGATCCGCGCCTTCGAGGGCGACCAGAACTTCGTCTCCCAGACCTACGTCGCTGTGCAGCCGGACGGCCTGGACCCCTGCGACCTGCGCATCCAGCAGGGCGACGCCGCCGTGCGCGACCTGGTGGCCACACGGCAACCGCTGTACCGGTTCGTCCTGGCCAACACCGTCGCCAAGTACGACCTCGACCGTGCCGACGGGCGCGTCGACGCTCTCCGCGAAGGAGCGCGGCTGGTCTCCAGCGTGCGCGACCGTTCGAAGGTCGACGCCTTCGCGCGCGAGCTCGCCGGCATGGTCGGCGCCGACCCCGAGGACGCGCGCGCCGAGGTGCGCCGCGCGGTCTCACGGGGCAGCCGGGCCTCGGCCGAGGCAGTCACCACCGCCCACCGGCCCGCCCGGGACGCCCTTCCGGACCTGCGGGACCCGCGCTTCTCGATCGAGCGCGAGACGCTCAAGCTCGTCGTGCAGCACCCGATGGCGATCGGTCGGACGACCAGCGACATCGGTAGCAACGACTTCACCCACCCCACCTACCGCGCGGTGTGGGAGGCGGTGGCCGCCGCCGGCGGGCCGGCCGCGGCGGCGGGTGACCAGGGCTGGGCCGGGAAGGTGCGCGCGGGCGTCACCGACCCGGCGGTGTCCTCGGCGATCAGCGCCCTCGGGGTCGAGCCGGTCCTCTCGGCCAAGGAGGTCGACGCGCCCTACGTCGCCCTGCACGTCTTCCGCCTCATGGAGCTCACGGCCGCGCGCCGCATCGCGGAGGTCAAGTCGCGCCTGCAGCGCACCAACCCCGTCGAGCAGACGGCCGACTACAACAAGATGTTCGGCGAGCTCGCTGCCCTCGAGCAGCACCGTCGCACCCTGCGCGACCGGATGGCCGGGGCCCAGTGAGGGCGATGCGGCGCGAGCCGCGCCCGCCGCTCGACCTGCCGAAGGGGGAGCGGCTGCTGGCCTGGGCCACGACTGCCGACGGCCAGGTCGTTGCCGGCACGCGTCAGGCCGCCTACCTCCCGGGTGGGGCGCGGGTGCCGTGGGAGCAGGTCAGCAGCGCCGACTGGGACGTCGAGACCGAGGTGCTGCGCATCGTCGAGGTCGGCACCTGGGGCCTCGAGCGTCCGGTCCACGAGGTCGCGGTCGACGAACCGCGACGCCTGCTGGAGCTCGTGCGCGAGCGGGTCACCGCCAGCGTGGTCCTCCAGCGTCACGTGCCCCTCGACGGTCGTCGCGGGGTGAGGGTCGTGGCCCGCCGCTCGCCTGGTTCCCCGGGGCAGGAGGCCGAGCTGATCTGGCTCCACGAGTACGACGAGGGCATCGATCCCGACGACCCGATCGTGGCCCGAGCAGCTGCGGAGGCGCTCTCGGATGCGCGCGCCGAGGTCGGCCTGCGCTGAGCGCACCCGATTTCGAGCCGGGTCCTCCGGTTGCTACTGTGTGCCGCGCTGCACGATCCCCTGTAGCTCAATTGGCAGAGCATTCGACTGTTAATCGGAGGGTTGTTGGTTCGAGTCCAACCGGGGGAGCGAGCGCAGGCCCCTGATCCAGCTCGCCCTGGATCGGGGGCCTGCGTGCTCTCCGGCCGCGTCTCGGCCGGCGGCTAGGCGCCCCACCCCATCGGGAACTCCTCGAACGCAGTCGCGAGGGCGACGCCCAGGCGGGCGCCGGTCGGACGCGAGATGCCCTCGAGGAACTCGCGGGGGTCGAAGTCTGCCCAGCCCAGACCGTCGATGTAGGCGCGGTGCGCCTCCAGGGAGGCGACGCCGGCCTCGAAGGTCGCCGTGGTGTCGACGCCGTGTCCGGATTCGGGTGACCCGTGCGCCCAGACCGCTCCGACGCCCTGCCAGGGCTCGAGCCCCTCCCCGCCGCCGTCGCTGCCGAGCTGCTCGCGAAAGACCCACCGGTTGCCGGCGTCGCGCACCGCGTCCAGCGTGGCCCGCCCGACGGCGATGTGGTCGGCCTGGTTGAGAGCGCGGCCACCCCAGGTCTCGCGCGGGTTGTTGGTCAGCACCACGTCGGGTCGGTGGCGACGCACCACGGCGGTGATCGCTCGGCGCAGCTCCACGCCGTACTCCAGCACCCCGTCGGGCAGGCCGAGGAACTCGACCTCGTCGACGCCGACGAGCCGCGCGGAGACCCGCTGCTCCTCCTCGCGCACCTCGCGGCACTCCTCGGGCGTCATGGCGTCGATGCCGGCCTCGCCGCTGGTGACCATGCAGTACACGATCTGCTTGCCCTGGCCGGTCCAGCGGGCCACGGCCGCCGCCGCCCCGAACTCCATGTCATCGGGGTGCGCGACGACGCACAACGCACGCGTCCAGTCCTCATTGAGCGGCTCGAGCGGGGCAGGGCGTTCGTCGGCGGAGGTCATCTGGCGAGCGTGCCACTCAGGCACGCGCGTGACCATCCCCACCGGCCCGGGGGAGCGTCTTCTCCATCAGCATCACGCGGTGGCCGTCCTCACCGCCTCGTCCGGCGTCGCGGTAGCCACGCCGCGCGTGGAAGGCGAGGCTCGCCTCGTTCGGGGGGTCGACGTTGACCTCGAGCACCATCCGGCCGTGGGCGGATGCTGCGGCCTCGATCTCGTCGTAGGCGCGGGTCGCCAGACCCTGACGCTGGACCGCGGGGGAGAGCACGATCCGGTCGAGGTAGTAGAAGGCCGTGCCGAAGCGCTCGCGGAACGCGGCGAAGTGGTGGCCGTCGTAGTCGGCGTCACCGGTGAAGCACAGGACGAACCCGGCGAAGGACCCGTCGTCGGCGGCGACGACCTGGGCGCGGTCGGCGCGCTCGAGGAGGTAGTCCAGTCGCTGGTCGTCCATCGGGGAGAGGAGGTCCTCGAAGGCCAGGTTGAGCGCGAGCACCTCGACGCGGTCGTCCGGGGTCAGGTCGCGCAGGACGGCGGAGGTCGCGGGCACGCCCGAGCCTATCGAGCGCGCCGAGGCTGCTTTCCCGGGGTCGCCCCGACGCCTCCAGCGGTGCCGGCGGCAGGCCCCCCCGGGTGGGTGGATCCCGGCGAGGGACCCATCGCGTAGAAAGGGGCCCATGAGCTATCGCTTGAGCCGCCTGATGTCCGCTGCCACCGCCGGTTACGGCGTGTACGCCTTCGCCGACCCGGGTCACCTGGGACGCGCGCTCGAGGCCGACGCGAAGGAGATGGCCGGCTTCGACCTCCTCGCGCGCACCTACGGCGTGCGCGACCTCGCGATCAGCTCGTTCGGCGTCTTCGGCCGTTCCGGCCGTACGGTGCGGACCGCGATGAAGCTACGCATCCTCAACGACGTCGGCGACGGGCTGGTGCTGGCCGCCCGTACGAGCGATCCCGACGTCCGTCAGAAGGTGCTCGCGGTGACGATGGGCTGGGCGGCGCTCAACACGGTGGCGCTGGTGGTCGACTCCGCCCGCAACGCCGACTGAGAGCCGGCGACCCAGTGCCTGGGGCCTGAGCCGGTCGGGACCTTCGGCACTGCCCTTGTGCGAGCCGTGGTGATCGAGTGGGGCCTGACGGGGCCTGCTCGTCACGATGGCCCTCGACACCCCATGGAGCCCCTATGCTCTCCACCACGTCCGCCCAGGTGGTCAAGGCCACCCTTCCCGTCGTCGGCGCCGCCATCGACGACATCAGCGTGGTGTTCTACCAGCGGATGTTCCGCGCCCATCCCGAGCTCGAACGAGACCTCTTCAACCGCGGGAACCAGGCTCGAGGCGAGCAGCAGATCGCGCTGGCGGGGGCGATCGCCGCCTACGCCACCCTCCTGGTGGCCGAGGACGGCCCCGACCCCCTCGAGGTGCTGGCGCGGATCGCTCACAAGCACGCCTCCCTCGGGATCACCGAGGACCAGTACCCGATCGTGCACGAGCACCTGTTCGCCGCCATCGTGGAGGTGCTCGGCGACGCCGTCACCTCCGAGGTCGCCACCGCCTGGGACGAGGTCTACTGGCACATGGTCGAGTCGCTGGTCACGATCGAGAGGCGTCTGTACGCCGAGACGGGGGTGGCAGACGGTGACGTGTGGCGCACCCTGGTCGTGCGCCGACGCCGGCAGGAGTCACCCGACACTGTCTCCTTCGTGCTCGGGACGGCTGACGACAGCGTGCTGCCGCCCGCCCGGCCCGGCCAGTACATCTCCGTGCAGGTGACCTTGCTCGACGGGGCGCGCCAGATCCGGCAGTACAGCCTGACCCACGCAGCCACGGAGAGCGAGTGGGGCATCTCGGTCAAGGCGGTCCCGGCGAGCAGCGGCGATCTCCCAGCACCTGCCGGTGAGGTGTCGAACTTCCTTCACCACAACCTCTTCGAAGGTGATGAGATCGCCGTGTCAGCCCCCTTCGGGGAGCTGGTCCTCCGCGACTCCGACGCGCCCCTGGTGCTGATCTCGGCCGGCATCGGCATCACGCCGGTCATCGCGATCCTGCACTACCTGACCGGTACCGGCTCCAAGCGCGAGGTGCTGGTCCTGCACGCAGATCGCTCGCCCGCGCGCCACGCCCACCGCCAGGAGCTCAAGGAGCTCGTCGCAGCGTTGCCGAGCGCCACGCTCCACCGGTGGTACGAGGACCTCGGGGTGCGTCGGACCCGCGATGTCCTACGGCTGGGCCGGGTCGACCTCACCGCAGTGGAGCTGCCGGTCGGCGCTGAGGTCTACCTGTGCGGCCCGATGCCGTTCATGTCGTCGGTGCGCAGCGTCCTGATCGAGCAGGACGTGCTGGAGACCGACATCCACTACGAGATCTTCGGGCCTGACACCTGGCTGGCCTCTGCCTGATCCTGGCTCCGGTCACTGATCGGGATACACCCGGCGACTCATCGGGAGCGACACGGCCCGTCGATGGTAGGGGAAGCAGCCCGGTTAGGCTGCGGGCGGTCGTCATGACCTGGGGCGGTAGCTCAGTCGGTTAGAGCAGAGGACTCATAATCCTTGGGTCGTGGGTTCGAGCCCCACCCGCCCCACACTCGCGTCCCCGCGCTGCCGTGGTGCGGCACCGCGGGGATCAGCCCCGGCTGAGCTCCTGTGTCCAACGGCCCTGGCCGTGTCCGGGGGCGCCCCCGGCGTCGACGTAGTGCTCGGCGTCGGGGATCTCGGCTTGCGCTCGAGTGCTGGTGGCGACCGTGTCGGGCCAGCTCAAGCAGGAGCGGGGGATCGCGGTCTTGACCGTCTCGGCGCGATAGTCGATCGTCAGTGTGTCGGCGTCGCACTCGACGCTGTCGTGGGTGCGTGCGTCCGTCAGGTCGATCCCACGCCTGTCCTCGAACCAGTGGATCCGCGCATCGATGCGGCCGGCGCCGCCGTCGATCCGGATACGGTGCGTCAGGTAGCCACCCGCGACCTCGTCGTATCTCGCCAGGTCGGTGTAGTGCGACACGACCATGATCCGTCGAGGCTGGTGGCGCGTCGTGATCGAGAGCAGGTTGGCGTTGACGGCGTCGCCGACCTTCTCCCACTCCGTCGGTGTGCCATTGTCGGAGTAGTGCGGGTCCCAGACGTCGTGCCGGTGGTCGCGGACGTCCACCTTCTCAGCTGTGGCCGGGGCCGCAGCCACCACCAGGACGAGGAGCACGCCAACGGCCGCTGCGACGCAGCGTGGACTGGTGCGACTGCACGTGCGCCGGTGGAGGGTCCGGGCGGGGGCGGTACCACCTGATGAGGACATCGGCTCCCCTTCCCGGCCTCGCGGCCCGACGACAACAACAAGGTAGCCGCGCCTCGACTTGAGCGGTAGAGGCTGCGCGGTCCTGGGCCCGACCGCAGCGCAAAGCCCGCGGGACCGCAGAGTCCTCGCGATGCCCGGGGCGAGGTGGACTGAACGGGGCGCCCCCCTCCAGCCGACTCCTCACCGACGAGAGAGATGGTGCTGCTGGTCCGCGACTGCGCGAGCACCTGCGGGGCGGGCGTGTGCCAGTGAGGTCGGCGTAGACCTCGTAGGCGACATCGTCGGGGGACTGCGAGCCGTCGTCATGGTGCGCCGGGCTCGTCAGGCCCTGGGGTGACCGGGACGCCAGGTCAGGCAGCAGCCGCGGTGGTGTCACCCGCGGCCGAGTCCGTAGTGGTTCGCACGAGCGCGAGCCCCGGCCCGTCGACGCGGACGGCGGACTGACGTTCGAACGACGGCGGCCCAGCGTCTGCGTCGACGGTGACGGCGGCGAGGCGGGCGGCCAGGTCGAAGGACTGGTGCTTCGATCCTCGACGACCTGCACGCCATGCCCAGGCGGCTCGTGCTCCGCAAGGGCGTGGGCTGCGAGCCTCACGCGTCCAACACGAAGCTCAGCTCCTCGATGCGGCCGTCGGGCACAGGAGAAGGTGCCGCCTGCACGTGGTCCCGCTGGAAACCGCACTTCTCCAGGACGCGGATCGAGCCCACGTTGTGCGCCGCGACCTGGGCGTACAGCGGCCGGGTCGGCACCTCGTCCAGGAACTGGACGAGCGCCTGCGTCGCGACGCCGCGGCCCCAGTGCTCACGTCCGATCCAGTAGCCGAGGAGCTGCTGCCCGTCGTCCGTCCAGCTGCCGAGGTTGCCCGCCACCTCGCCGTCCACGACGACCGTGCGCACGATCGTCGTCTCGTCGGCACGGATCCTCACCCAGTGCGCTGCGAACTGCTCCTTGTCGCGTGCCGGGAACGCAGCCAGCTCGATGGACTGCGGATCGGCCTGGTGGTCGAAGAACGCTTCGAGGTCCGCGTCCTCCACCCTCCGCAGATGGACCGCAGGTGGCATGCGGTGCACCTCGCTCACCTCCAGCCACCGCTCGTCCCGGACCTGGTGCCTACCAGGTGCACTCGGTGGCCTCCATGACCGACTATCGACCGCTGGCCAGGTGGAACCTGCTCGCAGGTCGGCCCGGTCTAGACCGCCCTCGAATTGCTCTGGACGAGGCACGCCGCTCAGCGGTAAGTCAGAAGTGACGCGAGCGGGGGGCTCGCGCGTTCTCGGGGTGACGATTAAGGAGGACGAAGATGGGACAGGCAGTGAGGGGTCTGGGAGCGCTTGCGCTCGGAGCAGCCCTGGTGGCGGCGCCGGCGCCGGCCAACGCGGGGGCGGCGGCAACCTCGTTCCAGGTGACCGCCCGGACGATATCGCACCACTTCACCGACGTAGGACCTCGCGGCCCGAGCGCCGGCGACTCGTTCGAGTTCGCCGAGCGGTTGTTCCGGCACGGCGAGGCGGTCGGACGCGACGCCGGCAAGTGCGACATCAAGCGAGCCGCCCACCAACGCTTCGACGCTCAGTGCTCCGTGGCCATGCACTTCTACCGACGCGGGGACCTCAGCGCCCAGGGCTTCGTCGTCTTCCGGCGCGGCAGCGGCGGGCGGAACCCGAGCCTGCCGATCACTGGAGGTACGCGGGAGTTCGAGGGGGCGGTGGGCCGCTTCGAGGTGGTCGAGAAGAGGGACGAGCCGACGCGCTACCGGCTCCACCTCCGCTAGCGCGCCGCGCGGTACCTGGACAGAAGCGGGCAGGTGGGTCCGATGGATCACCCGCGAGAGGCGGTGGGCCCACCCGCCCGAGCCTCTGACCGCCGTCGGACGACCTGACGGATCGGGGTGCGGCCTGCAGCGGGCAGCGCCGCGGCCGCCTGGTCACTCCTGGCTCACCTCGTGGCTGACCTCCTGGTGCGCCATCCCTTCGGCGAGGGCGTCCTCGATTCCGAGGAGCGCCCCGGCGTCGTAGTGGCGCCTCCACTCGCGAGGGCTCAGACGGTCCCGTGCCGGCGCCAGGCAGCGCCCGAGGTGCGCCTCGTCCGGCCCTGTGCGGGGAATGGCCGCGGCCTCGCGCAGGGTGTCGGTGGCACCGAGGAGCCGAGCCGCGCGGACATCGTCACGCTTGGCAGCCCAGATCGCAGCGAAGTCCTCGATGATCTCGATCGTGAGCTCGGTGTCGGCGAGGGCGACCGCGCCGGGCGCCACCCTGCGCAGCTGCTCGTAGGCCGCGTCCGGCCCCTGGGCGTTGAGCAGAGCGAAGGCCAGGTTGCACTCGCTGATCGCCAGGCCCCAGGGGTCTCCGATCTCCCGGTCGGCTGCCACGGCGCGTCGCCCCATCTCCACCGCGGCCGGGAAGTCGCCGACGTCCATCAGGACGTGGACGATGTTGACCAGCGCAGTCGCCGTGCGCTTGAGGCTGCCGATCTGCTGGGCGATCTCGAGGCTGCGTTCCATCAGGGCGCGCGCGCCGTCGGCGTCGCCGCTCTCACGACGGGCGATGCCGAGGCTGTTGGACTCGCGAGCCTCGCGGTCGAGGTCCCCCACCTGGCGGGCCGCGTCCAGTGCCCGCTGCAGCACGGCCCCGCCCAGGGACACCTGGTTCTGCTGGAGCAGGAGGATGCCTGCGCCGTGCAGGGCGTCGACCTTCGCGGTGCCGTCGCCGAGGTCGTCGAGGTCGAGGACCCTGAGTCCGCGCTCGTGCCACCCCGTGCCCTCGGCGACGTAGCCGAAGCGGTACCAGTAGCGGCTCATCGAGTGCAGCAGGGCGTAACCGCACTGCCGAGCCTCCGTGGATCCGGCGGGCGGTGCGACCAGGCACCAATCGAGAGCCGCGCGAATGTCCTGCTCGACGGTCTCGATCCGGTCCAGCGCCTTCATCTGGCTGGTCCCGAGCAGCAACGTGGCGACCTCGGCCGCGACCTGGGCGCACCACCGGGCGTGCCGCAGCCGGACCGGGTCCTCCTCACCGGACTCCTGCAGCTGGGCCCGCGCGAACCTGCGGACGGTCTCGAGCATCGCGACCCTCGGTTCGCCGTCCGGCCCCTCGGCCACGTCGAGCAGGCTGACGTCGACCAGGTGGGCGACGGTGTCGAGCGGGTCGCGGTCCTCGGAGCCGGCCACCGACTCCACCGCCTCCAGGTCGACCCGATGGGCGAAGATCCCGAGTCGCCGGAACACCCGTCGGTCGGCCTCGTCGAGCAGCTCGTAGCTCCAGGCCACGGTGGCCGAGACGGTGCGCTGACGCTCGGTCCGGTCGGCAGGACCGGGCAGGCCGCCGTCGTGCTGCTCGATGCGGCGCAGCATGGCGCGCGGACTCAGCAGTCGCGACCGGGCAGCCGTGAGCTCGATCGCGAGCGGCAGGCCGTCGAGGTGGCGGCAGAGGTCCACGACGTCGGCGGCGTTGGCGGCAGTGAGGGAGAAGTGGGGCTGGACCATCGCGGCACGGCGGACGAACAGCTCGACGGCGGCCGACTCGTGCGCAGCCGCCGGGTCGCTCCTGCCCGAGGACGGCAGGGAGAGCGGCTCGACCGGGAAGACGTGCTCGTCGACCAGGTGCAGGGAACGCCGGGAGGTCGTGAGCACCTGGGCCCCGGGCGCGTGGCTGAGGAGCTCGGCGACCACCTGCTCGGCGTCGACGATCTGCTCCAGGTTGTCCAGCACGAGGAGCACCGTGCGGTCCTGGAGGTAGGTCAGCACGCGGGTGTGGGGGAGGACGTCGACCTCAGCGGGGGCTCCCAGAGCCTCGGCGATCGCGGACCACATCAGGGTCGAGCGGTCGGTCGTGTGCAGCTCGACGAAGTAGAGGTCGCAGGGTCGACGGTGCTGCAGCTCGCCGGCCACGGCCACGGCCAGGCGGGTCTTGCCGGTGCCTCCCGGGCCGAGGAGCGTGACCAACCGCGCGCCGCCCTCGTAGAGCGAGCAGAGGCGGTCGACCTCCTCGGAGCGTCCGACCAGGTCGGTCGAGTACGCCGGCAGACTGGCCGTCGTGCCCAGGCTGCGCAGCGCCGGGAACTCGGACGGAAGGTCCGGGACCGCCACGTCGTAGAGCCGCTCGGGCTCGGCGAGGTCCTTGAGCCGGTGCCATCCCAGGTCGCGCAGCGTGAGGTCGGCGCACTGGGCCTCGACCAGCGTCTGTGTCGTGGTCGACAGCACGATCTGACCGCCGCTGGCCGTCGCCGCGATCCGCGCCGCACGGTGGACGTCGAGACCGATGTAACCCTCCTCGTGGTGCTCCGGCTCACCGGTGTGCAGCCCCATGCGGACCTGGAGTGAGACGCCGCGGGGCCAGTCGTGACGGTGCAGCCGGCGCTGACCCTCCACGGCGGCGAGCAGTCCGTGGTGGGCGCGCTCGAAGACCACGAAGAAGCTGTCGCCCTCGGTGCCCATCTCGATGCCCGCATGGCTGCTGAAGACGTCCCGGAGGATCGCTCGCTGGGCCGACAGTGCCTCGCCCCACTGCGACCCGAGTCGGTACAGCATCGAGGTGGACCCCTCGATGTCGCTGAAGAGCATCGTGACCGTGCCGGACGGAAGCCCGTGCATGAGGGCAGTATGCCGGAACTGGCACCCTCCGCGCGGTTCCGCACCGGATCCTCCGCGGCTAGGCTGGTTGACCTCTCGGGCCGGGCTCCAGGAGGGATCATGCGGCTGAACAGCGTCGTCACGGCGGTGTCCTGGATCCCGAGCGAGTCCGTGACCGGCATCGCGTTCCGCACTCCTTTCGAGGTGGGGTTCTCGCACTACGACAAGCCGCTGCCGCACGAGGTCGACGACTTCGCGGCCCTGCTGCGGGCCGACAAGGCCCGCTTCGTCAACCAGCTCGCGGCCTGGATCGAGGTCGAGGACGGCGCCGTCGTCGATCACGGACACGCCGGAGCCGGCTCGATCGGCACCACCACGCTGAGCCTCGGGCGCCGGGGCATGACCTTCGCGGCCGTCGCCCTGCCGGACCGTCGCCGTAGCGAGCGGGTAGCGCCCGACGCCGTCCGGTTCGAGCAAACCGCAGGCGGGCGGACGGGCGTCCCGATGCCGCGGCGGGTCCGGCGCGCACCGTACGTGCAGATCGCCGCCCCGCTGGCGTGGTCGACGCTGAGCCTGACGCTCTTCGCCGACGGTCGGGAGGAGTTCGACCTGGTCGGGGCCAGCCCCTTCCCGCGGCACTGGGTCTACGACAAGGGTGGCCGGGTGGCCCGCAAGTCGGCCGCCATCGACTTCCGGCACTGGAGCAACGACGCCTTCGGGACCCACACGCCGTGGGGCGATACCGACTCGCCGACGCTGACGGTGGCCGTCGAGACGGCCCTCGAACGGGAGCTGTCCCACCAGATCATGCGGGCTGGCGCGCGGCCGACCATTCGCAGGCTCGCGAAGGGGTCGCAGCTGACCGCGCAGGGGGAGGAGGCCGACGAGCTGTTCCTGCTGCTCGACGGAGTGCTCGACGTGGCTGTCGACGGCGAGACCTTGGCCGAGATCGGCCCGGGGGCGGTCCTGGGCGAGCGTGCCCTGCTCGAGACCGGGCGGCGGACGTCGACCCTCACCGCCGTGACGCCCTGCACCGTCGCCGTGGCCGAGCGGGACGCCCTCGACCCGGCCGCGCTCGAACGGCTCTCCGAGGGCCACCGTCGCGAGGACCATCGCCGGTAGCGCAGCAGCTAGGCGGACGCGCTCGCTTGCCGCGCGGCCTTCTTGGCCGCTGCCTCCTCGCGTCGCTCGACGAACGCGGTGGCCTCGACGTCGAGCGCGCCGACCGCGGCCGCCAGCTCCTCACGCGCGTGCTCACCCACGGCGTCCAGTCCCTCGAGCTCGAAGACACCCCATTGGCGCAGCAGCGGGACGACGATGTCGTCGTGGTGGATGCGCAGGTCGTAGATGCCGGCCTTGGCCATCTGCACCGCCTTGCGGTTGAAACCGGGGATGATGCTGCCGGGCATCTGGAAGCAGATCACCTCGTCGGCGATCGCCCGCAACGTCTGGTCGGGCGCGAGCTCCAGCGCGGCCTGGACGATGTTGCGGTAGAAGATCATGTGCAGGTTCTCGTCCTTGGCGACCCGGGTGAGCAGCTTCTCGGCGATCGGCTCCCCGGTGAAGCGGCCCGTGTTGCGGTGGGAGACGCGGGTCGCGAGCTCCTGGAAGGAGACGTAGGCGCAGACGTTGAGCAGCGCCTTGTCCTCGGAGTCGTAGCCGACCTCCATCGTCTCCATCCGCGCCCGCTCGAGCTCGGCCGGGTCGACGCCGCGGGTCACCAGCAGGTAGTCGCGGATGCAGAAGGCGTGGCGGCCCTCCTCGGCGGTCCAGCGGTTCACCCAGGTGCCCCAGGCGCTGTCCCGACCGAAGGCCCGGTCGACCTCGCGGTGGTAGCTGGGCAGGTTGTCCTCGGTGAGCAGGTTGACCTCGAGGGCCGTGCGGGCGATGGAGGAGAGGTTGGACTGTGCGGCCTCCCAGGGTTCGCCGCCGAGGTCGGCGAAGTCCCGGCCCAGGCTCCACGGAACGTACTCGTGGGGCATCCACTCGTCCGCGAGGCCCAGGTGCCGATCGAGGTTCGCTGCCACGACCGGCTCCAGCTCGGCCAGCAGCTGTCCGGTCTCCAGTGCGGTCATCACCCCGTCGTACCACCTCCCGGGCCGCGGGGCCAGAGTCGACCAGGGTCGCCCGAGCGGTGTCGTCCGTGACGCGCGGGCACCAACAGACGAGAATCTGCCCGTAGGGAGGGCGCGGGTCCTGGCACTGAGGCCTCTCCGAGCGCACACTGTGGTATGGGACCGCGGGCTGCGGGGCAGGGGGACGAGCAGCGGAACGGACCGGCCGATGGACAGCCGGACCGTTCGATCGGCCTGCTCTGGGTGCTGGACAAGCTTCCTGCTCTGGTGGCGCTCTACGACCGCGACCAGCGCAACGTGATGGCCAACCGCGCCTACCTCGACTGGTTCGCCCTCGAGCCCGCGGCCCTCCGGGGCAGGCACCTGCGCGACGTCCTCGGCGAGGATGCCTACGCCGTGAGCCGGCCCCACGTGGAGAAGGTGCTGGCCGGCACCGGGCAGCGGTTCGTGAACACCGTGGTCACCCCGGCGGGCGAGGCCCGCCATCTCCAGGCGGCCTACGTCCCGCACGTCCTCGACGGCGCGGTCGCGGGCTTCTTCGCCCAGATCACCGATGTCACCGCC
Organism: uncultured Actinomycetota bacterium; assembly: GCA_963822495.1. GTDB lineage: Bacteria > Actinomycetota > Actinomycetes > Propionibacteriales > Nocardioidaceae > Nocardioides. The sequence goes on from CAWGHQ010000014.1 coordinate 304,721, forward strand.
CAGGTCGAGGCCGAGCGCGACCTGCTCGAGGCGCAGGTCCTGGCGCGTCTGGGCAGCTACACGTTCGTGCCCGGGAGCGACAGGGTCCGGTTCTCGCCACCGCTGCTGATGCTGATGGGGCTGGACCCGGAGGGTCCCGGTCCCACGGTGGAGCAGTACCTCGAGCTGGTCCACCCCGACGACCGGGCCGTCGTCGACGGCATCAGGGAGCAGGCCGACCGGGGGGAGGAGTACGAGGCCGACTACCGGCTGCTCCTGGCCGACGGCACCCTTCGTCACGTGCACAGCCGCACCCGGCGGGTCCTGGACGCCGAGGGTCGGGTGGTCATGCTGCGCGGGGTGATGCAGGACGAGACGGCGACCCAGCACCTTGCGAGCGAGCTGGCCCGGGCCAACCAGCTGCTGACCGACCTGCTCGGCGTGCTGGGGCACGACCTGCGCCAACCGATCGGGGTCGTCAACTCCTACCTGGAGCACCTGGAGGAGGACTGGGACCACACCAGCGAGGAGGTACGGCTGCGCCACGTGGGGACGGCGCGGCGGGCGAGCAGCCGACTCGACCTCCTGGTGCGCGACATCCTCACCCTGGTCAGCGTCGACACCGCGGCGATCGCGCCGCGCCCCGAGGCCGTCGACCTGCGGGAGGTGGTCGTGCAGGCAGCGCTCGACGCCCGCCTCGACCTCGACCTCGAGGTGCCCGAGGGGCTCGTCGCCTGTGTCGACCCGCTGCACGCCCGCCAGATCGTGGCCAACCTCGTCACCAACGCCGGCCGGTACGGTCGTGCACCGTTCGTCGTCTCGGGGCGGCGCTCCCGGGACACCGTCGTGCTGTCGGTGGCCGACCACGGCGAGGGCGTGCCGCAGGAGTTCGTGCCCCACCTCTTCGACCGCTTCGCCCGGGCCTCCTCGGGCGTGGCCAGCACCACCGCCGGCACCGGGTTCGGCCTCTACATCGTGCGAGCGCTGGCCCGCGCCAACGGGGGCGACGTCACCCACGCCCACGCCTCGCCCTCCGGCGCCGTCTTCACCCTCACCCTGCGCCCCGCCTGACCTGCCGAGATGGCACTCGTCGTGTGCCGAGGTGGCGCTCGTCGTGTGTCGAGGTGTCGCTTGGGTGACTGCTACCCGGCGCGAACTGCCGGCGACCAGCCGACCGGGCCGTGGCCTGGGCGGTCGAACGGGTCGACCTTGTGGTCGTCGCAGCAGTTGCGACCAAACGCTTCGCCGTTCGCGCTGACGGTCTCGGGCATGCCCAGACACCCTCGCGGGATCGTCGTCCGCAGCGTGTCGGCCGCATAGTCCACCTTGACGGAGAGGTTCTCGCAGTCGACGACGACCCCGGCGTCCCGGTCGTAGATCCCGATCAAGCCCTCGGGGTGAGAAGACCCGAACTGGACGCTGAGGCCGAACTCGCGCGGCACGTCGGTGCGGACGTTCTGGTAGAGGTAGTACAGGCCGTCACGCCTGGTCAGGCTCCGGTACTCGGTCAGGATCAGCACGCTGCGGTCGCGGTGGCGCACCGTGGTGCTAATGATGTTGACGTTGACCGCCCCGCCGACCTTGCGGTACCCGTAGATCGTGCCGTCCTCGCCCTGGTCGACGTGCCAGACGTCCTTGGCGTGGTCGGCGACCACCACCGACTCGGCATTCGACGGCGCAGCGGAGCCGAGCAGCACCGCGACGGCCAGGCCGACGCTCGTGGCGGTGAGCGCGCGACGCCGCGATGCGCGATGACTGGTCCTGTGCTGACTGGTCATGTCATACCCCCCGTGGGCGGTGAGTCTCCGCCCTCGCGGGCAGCGTACCGATCCGTGTCTGCGGTGACCAGGGTCGATGACGGTCAGCCCAGCCTGCGCCGGACGACGGTGTCGAGCACGGCCAGCGGGATGGTGCCCGAGTCCAGGACGGCGGAGTGGAACTTCTTGATGTCGAAGCCGGCGCCCAGGCGTTGCTCGGCCTCGCGACGCATCCGCTGGATCTCGAGCCGTCCGATCATGTAGGACGTCGCCTGGCCCGGCGAGACGATGTAGCGGTCCACCTCCGGGCGCACCATGGCCTCGGTGAGCGGGCTGTTGGCGATCATGTAGTCGATCGCCTGCCGGCGCCCCCAGCCGAGCGCGTGCAGGCCGGTGTCGACGACCAGGCGGCAGGCCCGCATCGAGTCCGCGGCGAGCATGCCCGCGCGGTCCACAGGGCCGCTGTAGAGCCCCATCTCGTCGCTGAGCCGCTCGCTGTAGAGGCCCCACCCCTCGCCATAGGCGGAGATGAAGCCGAGCCGGCGGAAGTCGGGGACGCTTCGCGGGAGCTCGGCGGCGATCGCGAGCTGGAGGTGGTGGCCGGGCACGCCTTCGTGGAAGGCCATCGACTCCAGCTCGAAGGTGCCCCACGACGACGGGTCGTCGACGTTGATGAAGAAGGTGCCACCGCGGCTGCCGTCCTCGGCCGGCGGGAAGTAGAATGCCTTCGCGCCGTGCTCGGTCGACTGCACCGCGCAGCGGGCGTCCGGCACAACCTCGAACCAGTCGCCCATCACCGCCTCGGCGCGCGCCAGCGCGTCCTCGGAGGCGCGCACCAGCGCCTGGCCCTCGGTGAAGTGCAGCGCAGGGTCGGTCCGCATCCGCTCGAGGATCGTGGCCAGGTCGTCGCTGCCGACGACCTCGGGCCCGAGCGTCCGGTACTCCTGACCCAGCTGCTCCACCTGGGCAAGACCGACGTCGTGGATCTCCTGAGCGGTCAGGTCGGTGGTCGTGAAGTAGCGCAGGCACGCCTCGTAGACAGCCGCGCCACCGGGCAGGGAGCCCAGTCCGGCGTCGTCGTCGGAGCGCGCGACGGGGGCGACCTCCTCGCGCAGCAGGGTGAGGTAGTCGCGCATCGCCGGGTGCACCTCGTCGCGCACGACCGCCTCCAGCCGGCCGCGCCACGCCTCGGCGTCGACGTCGGCAGGAGGCGAGAACGCGAGCAGCGCGGGGTCCGCCGCGGCGCCGCCGGCCAGGACGTCCTCGACCTGCCGTGCGACTCCGTCGACGGCGAAGGCCGCCGGGGCTCGCCCCGCGGCCAGGCCCTCGCGGTGCCGGGCCACGAGGTCGCGATAGTGCTGCGCGAGGCCGCTGAGCGTGCCGGTCATGGCCTCCGCGACCTCGCTGCTCGGGAGGGTCAGCAGCCCGAAGGCGATCGGGGCGCCCACCTGGACGCCGAAGACCGGGTCGGTGGCGATCTCGGCCAAGCGAGCCTCCAGCAGGCCGGCGCGGGTCGTCGTCGTGCTGATCAGCGCATCGCGCGTGGTGCGCCTGTCGTCGTCGAGGTCGGCGGGATCCAGGGACGCCGCCCGGGCGGCGTAGGAGCGCAGATCGGCGACGAGCGAGTCCTCGGCCGCGCGACTGAGGTCCTGGTAGCCGCCGTGGGTCGGGTACTGACCCAGCAGGTGGGCCTCGAGCGGGTCGGCCTCCAGCTCGCGCGCCCAGTAGGCGGCAGCCAGCTCGTCGAGTGCTTGTCCTGCGTCCATCGTCGCCTCGCAGCTGTCGTGAGGTGCCCGTTCGTCAGCGCCTCGGTCGACCGGACGCTACCCCGACCGCCCGACGACTGCCTGGCTGCCGGGTGACCGCGCGCCGCTGCAGCTCAGCCTCGGGTCGCTCGGGGCGTGTAGGCACCCGCGCCGTGACCGTCGGTGCCGACGCTGTCCAGGAAGTAGCGGGTGTTGCCCTGGTCCCGGACCTCCGAGTCCAGCCTGGCGCTCACCTCGACCCAGCGCGGGCCGCCCAGGCAGGTGCGCGGGACCGAGGTGACGATGGCGTCGTCGGCGTAGGAGATCTCGCCGGTCGTGCCCCGGCAGGAGATCGGCGCGTAGGTGCGCGCCTTGTAGAGGTAGGTCTCGCCCCTCGCTGCGCGGAAGTTGTCGGTGGTGAGGATGACCGCGGGCCCGGAGTTAAAGCGCATCCGGTAGGTCGTGCCCACCTGTCCGTCCTCCGGCGCAAGAGAGTCCAGCTGCGTGGTGACCACGACCTTCCGAGCGAGGTGACGCACGACCGTCCCGGTCACGTCGGCACCGGCGACGCTGCCGGCGGCGGTGAAGCCCGTGGTGGTCTCCCAGACGTCGCCGGTCGCGTCGTCGAGGCTGACGCTCGCCGCCGACGCCGGTGTCGCGGCGAGGACGACGCAGGCTGTCGAGGCGAGCAGGCCGACGGCGGAACGGGTGCGACGTGAGGTCATGTGAGGGGACTCGATCTCGGGGTCGGGACGGGCTCGACCACCCGCGATGGAAACCTAACGTGGCGCATGCCCGCCGCCGGTCGCGGCCGAACACGGGGCGACGCCACGAGAACCCGCCGTCGTTGCCTCAGGCGCCGCGGCCGGTGGCGGACTGCAGTCGCTCGATGTGCTCGGAGGCCTCGGCCTTGGTGAGGTCGGCGGAGATGGTCTCGCCGGCCTCGCGGGCCAGGGTGTCGAGGTAGCTCTTCTGGGCACCGGTCATCGGCTCGCCGCCCGTCACCCAGTCGGCGGTGTCCTTCTCGGCGTTGCCGGGCTCGGGACTGGCCGCTCCGAGGACCTCGCCGTCGTCGGGGTTGGGGCTCGTACTGGTGTTCGATTCAGTCATGGCCACCACGATACGACGAGGTTCGACAACGCCGCTCACCCCTCGGGGCGCGGCCCGCCGGACCCGGTTCGGACGGTCTCAGCCGTGGTGCGACTCGGCGACGACGCGCAGACTGGACTCCCGGTAGGCCGAGAGCAGCTCACGACCGTGGCGCAGCGCCCGGTCGACCTCGGGGATCAGCTCGAGGGCGCCGTCGGTGGTGTGCTGGTCGGCGATCGTCTCGAGGGCACGCAGCGGCTCCACGGCGACGGTCACCCCGAG
>CAWGHQ010000015.1:0-136854 GCA_963822495.1 uncultured Actinomycetota bacterium
TACGGCGATGGGCGTTGTCGACTGGGCATGAGCATGAGCAGAGCACGAGCACGAGCACGAGCACGAGCACGACGCGCGCCGTAGGCCGTTTGGCTCGCGGAGCGACCAAGGAACGGCCAAAACCCGACCGTCGAACTATCTTGTGCTCGTTGACCGTCGCGGGGCGCGCCTCTCGTCGATCAACCACGCGACGCTTGCGGCGGCCCCCAACAAGCTCATTGCTGTCAAGAGGGCCATCGCGATCCACCATCCGCTTAAGCTCTTGGTCAGGAGATTGAAAGTTCCGAAGGCCGTCCACCCGGCGAAGAAGATCAGGGACCCGAGCGGATGCGCCTTCCGAGACTCGAGTTCCCTTCGGAAGCTGCCGAGCAGCCGACCACGCAACTCAATTCGCACACCCGCATTATCCATGCCGCACCGGACTTCGACTCCGCCATGGCTGTCTTGACAAGCTAGTCGGGGGCGTCGAATCGGGCTGGGAACACAGCGTCCCCGACGACAACTCGTGTGGGCGCCGCGTTGTCTCGGTGCTTCGCAACAGGAACGTTTCACGGGCTACGGCTGGCATCGGCTTGGCTGATGCCACACTTCAGGCGTGCACCACTTCGGCACTTTCGCGGAACAGTTCCGGCTCTGTGTGCAGCGAGCGACCCGAACCGTCGAACGAGGAGCAGTCATGGCACGGCGAGTCGTCACCACCCTGGTCAGCGACGTGTCCGGCGAACCCGCTGACGACAACGCCGGCGAGACGATCCAGTTCGCCTACCGTGAAACCAGCTACACCATCGACCTCACCAGCGCGGAGGCAGCAGCCTTCGACCAAGTCCTTGCGCCCTACCTCACCCGCGCCACCAAGACCAACACCCACAGATCCATCCGAAACGTGCCAAGCAAGAACGCAACGCCATCGGCCGGGACCAATCCCAGCGGATTCGTGCCTGGGCACGCGAGAACGGCTACGAGGTCAATGACCGCGGACGTGTCAAGACTGAGATCGTCGAAGCTTTCGATGCGGCCCGCTAGCGTCCCCACGATGTAGAACGCAACTGCGTATCGCTCAAGCGCGACCCTCCCTGCGCTCCGCGTGCCGATCGGTCTCCGTCAAGAGTTCGCTGTCGACTCGAACATCTCCGTTGAAATTCATGGTCGTGCTGCTCCCTCGCCGCCTCCGCAGCGAGGAAGCCGCCGAGGCGTGTGGTAAGCGGCCACGGTGGACTCTCCGGTCGGTTCGCCTAGGGTCGAGGAGGGTCCGGACCTGTGGGGCCAACGTTAGGAGATGTCCAGGCCGGTCTTCTCCAGGATCAGGCGGGCGGCGCTGTTGCGGGCCAAGTCTTTGCGCGAATCAGACATCGGCTCGGCGATGGTCGCCGTGCCCTGGGGTCCGGTGACTTTCATCTTCCCCGCGCCTGCCCGCTCGACCTCACCCCCGGCTTTGTTGATCTTCTTCACCAGGTCACGAGCGGCGGAGGAGCGCCAACGTTCAGCCATCCGAACATTCTATTACCGGACGACCACGGCCTCCGGCAGCAAAGAGCTCAATTGAGGAGACCTTGGCTGTCTGAGGCCCGGGCCTGCCGCACGCATATGTAGCAGGTGATCACTGCTGCCGTGAGTCGCCCGTTCCCGTCACGAAGACAGGTCGGCCGACGGACCAATAGGGGCAGAGTGCAGATTCAAGCTCGGACCGTGCCAGGTACAGATCGACGCCGCCGCAGCAGCCGACTCCGATCACCGCAACTCGATCATCACGCGGAGCGTGACCACAAGCCGATCCCGTACTGGCACGCTGAGCCGAGCCGATCGTCGAGCGACAATTTCAGAGCGTCAGCGCTGGTCGACGGTGCCAGGCCTATCGCGGGCGGCTACCGCCCCTGATCTGCTCCGCAAGCTCGGCAATTCCGTTCAGCTGACCTGCGGCCACCGCCATCACTAGGTCATATGCCTCGTCATTGGTGAGAGCGAGTCGTACGCCGTTGATCCCGAGGAATGTGATGGTGGCCGCCAGGGCCAGCCGCTTGTTCCCGTCCACCAGGGCGTGGTCGCGCGCGAGCGAGTGCAGAAGCGCAGCGGCCTTCTCCTCCAGGCCGGGATACGCATCGCGCCCGAACGCCGAGGCCTGCGGACGCGCCAGAGCCGACTGCAGCAACCCGTGATCCCTGACGGGCGCCTCGCTGCCCAGAGCTCGCTCGGCGACGTGCAGCAGCTCGGGCAGCGTCAGATAGATCACTGACCGAGCCGCTCCAGGGCTTCTGCGTAGCGGGGCAGCTCCTCGTCGAGAATTCGGTCTAGCAGGTCGCTCCGACTGTGGTTCTCGATGTACTCGCGTACGGCCTGCCGGGCGACATCCTGCATCGAACGGGCCTCGCGCTCGGCGCGCAGGCGCAACGCGTCAGCTTCGCTATCGGAGAGTCGTAAGGTCATCGCCATGGACGCATGGTATCACCGGTGACACCACTCTTGGGTCCCACTCGCGGATCGTCACGCGGAGCTTCAACGTAGCGGGATCCGTCATCGGGACGGCCGCGCCATCAGCGCAGATCTACTCCAGCTGGTCGAGCTGCTCCGATTGCGGTTCGGCTTGCGGCGACCCGAACCGGGCCAGGTCATGGCATATACTGCCAACGGAGGTGGTCGTCATCGCGACGAGGAACGTTGTCCTGACTCAGCACCAGCACGAGCTCGTGGAGTCGCTGGTGAGGTCTGGGCGCTATCAGAACGCAAGTGAGGTGCTGCGCGAAGGTCTGCGGCTTCTGGAGCGCGAGCACGTCGAAGAGGCGGCAAAGGTCGGCGTCCTGCGTCAAGCCTCCGAACAGGGCTGGTCGGATCTCGCCTCCGGGCGCTTCGACGACATCGATGACGAGTCCCTCGATGACTTCGTCGGGCAGCTTGGCGACCGCGCGGCCAAGACTCAGTCAGCGGGCTGATGACGAGGTATCGCCTCACCTGTGCCGCCCAGGCCGACATCGTCTCGATTCTCGCCTGGTCGCACGACCGGTTCGGCGAGGAGGCCCGCAAGCGCTACGAGGCACTGATAGCCACAGCCATCCGCGAAGCGGCGACCCACAGCGACGAGGTAGCGCGAACGATGCGCCCCGAGCTGGGTGACGGGGTGTTCTCATGGCATCTGGCGCAGAGCCGCACTGGCTCGCCCGGTGGAAAGGTCCACCGCCCGCGACACTTCCTGATCTGCCGAATCGACGGCGACGTCATGGTCGTTAGTCGGGTCCTCCACGACGCCGTGGAACTACGACGACACCTCGCGCCCCAGCAGCCCTGGGAGTAGTCGCCGCACGCCGATCGTCACGCGGAGCGTGACCACAAGGGGATCCCCCTGCGGGACGTTCAGGCCGAGCTGCCCAGGCGCTAGGGGTGTCGCCGCACGTCGTTCCTCTTCCGGGCCGACCGGATCTGCCGAAAGTCGGACTGGCGCCAAGGTGGCCGGTATCAGGTCACTTCGACGACTCAGAAATTGGTAGCACTCATCGGCTGACTGCTACCACTCTGTATCCCCCGCCATCGGGGTCGAACGTGGTGGTCTCTACTTGGAGCCCGATGCTCTGGAGTTGCGCCATCAGTTCCTCATGCCGGAATGGCCAGAAGGACAAGCGCTCGGAGCAGGCAAGGACCGACCCGTCCGGCTCAACTTGCGCGACGACGATCTGCAAGTGGTGCTCCTGCTCCCAACTCGGCTCGATCTGCCAGTCGTACATAACGACCGCATCGCGGCCATTGCGGCGAATGAGTCGGTCCCACACGTCTATCCGCGAGCCGGCATCTCGCACGCGTTCCCAAGCGCGCGAGGCCAGCACTAGGCGTCCCCCGGGGTTCAGTAGGCGTGACATGGCGGCCAGCGCGGACAACCGGCCGGACGCTCCTTCGGCATGACCCAGCGAGTTGCCCACGCAGAACACAGCATCGAATGTCGAGGCATCGAGGTGGTCGGGCAACTCGTCCCAGGTGACTTCAAATGTCTGTAGCGAAACACCGAACTGGTCGGCGAGTTCTTCTGTCCGGCGGACCATTCCGCGGCTCGCGTCTGACGCTACGACGTCCAGGCCGAGTCCAGAGAGGCCAACCGCGAGTTGGCCGGTGCCGCATGCGCAGTCGAGGACGCGTGCGTTAGTCGGAAGAGACCCTACGAGGTCACCCCACGCCTCCACTGCGCCTGAGGGCGTCAACTTCTCGTCGGGGATCAGCCACTCGTACACGCCGGGAAGTGCGCCATAGCCAGTCATCCGCGATCACCTCTGTCATCTGGAAGGACGAGCCCACCCTGGTTGGACGTGCATGTCGAGCAGTAAACGGTCGCGATCGCTTCAGCGCGACCGGGTTTCTCGCGGCGGCCGTCCTTTGCCGCGAAGTGAGCGCTCTCCTGCCGATGAGCGGACCGCCCGGTCGGACTCACTCTTGGGGGCCGTCTCCCGTTCGAGCCAAGCGCTCGCGACTCAGATACCGAACCGGCTTGCCGAGCGACTCCGCGTAGGCAATCTCCCGTCGGGTTGACTCACCTACGTAGCCGCCCGGGTCCACGATGTACACCTCGTCAGCCATGCGAATCTTTTGGAAGTGCACGCCGCCGAGCCGCCCCTTCAGGTCCGAGCTGTCGGCTGTCCAGTCGTAGTCCGGCAGATCGGGGAGGCCGAACATTCCGAGGCTGATCACGACGCAACCTTCCATCGTGAGCCGCTGGTTGACCTCCGCGAACTCAGCCTCAAACTTGGTCGAGCCGCAGAGCGTGATGACCTTCGCCTCACCCTCGGCCGACTGCGGCGCCTGCTGGTTCTCCATGAGGTTCATGATCGGTGAACGGACGGACGAGTGTCTCGCCGCCCCTGGACGTCCGCTCTCGCCGCCCCTGGACGTCCGCTCATAGCCGCATTCCGAGCTGTGGCCATCGACGACTCCAAGGGGATCGGTGTCGCACAGGAGGTACGTCCTTCGGTCGCCACCGCGGCCTCGGCCGCAATGGCTTAGCCTCAAGAGCTGCAGGCACGGTCGAGGAAGCGCAGCAGTAGTCGTTGCTGAGCCTTGCTCGGCGGCACCAATCGGGAGAGCTCGGCCCCTCCGTCGACGCTGAGGAACGCACGAAAGAGGAAGGTCTGCGTACTCTGACCCCGTGAGTGCGGGTCACAGCGCCCACCGTCGCGAACCTCGATCGGCACCGCTACCTCTCGCTGCTCGGGTCTTAGCCTGCTTGCCGAGCGGTCGCCAGTCAGGCTCAGGTCAAAAAGGACCGATCCCTCGATCTGGGTCACGCGCATCGGGTCCATCGGACCGGGACGGGCCGGGCGGGTGAGGATCAGCGTGCCGAGCAGTACGGGTCGACCGTTGCGTCTGGCCGGACGCCAGGTATCGCCATAGGACAAGGTGGCGGTGGCGTCGAGGCGGCGGGCGTTGCACGCCGACTCACGTAGGCGTGTCAGGAAGCGCACCCCGTCGTCGCCCATCTTTCGGCGGATGCGCCGGCCATCCTGGGTCACCGCCAAGCCGTAGGGGACTGCCGCAGCAGCGGCGGGCGTACAGACGGCAGACGGCAGCAGATAGCGTAGGTCGACGGTCTGACCGGGAAAGATCTTGTAGGGCGCCGCCATTAGACGTAACGGATATCCGGCCCAATCGACTCCGACCGAGCGCACCCGCAGGGTGCGTTCGGTGCCGTTAATCACGCGTACCTGGGCGCGGGGGGTGCCCTCGTCGATGCGCTGCTGGACGAACGAGAGATGCACGCCGGGCGGTACCGGAATCGGGGTAACCACGATCGTCTTCGGTGCCGGCGTCGGGCTCGCCGTGCCGGGGGTACTGGCCTCGGGGCCGCGCGGCCCGGTCTCGGTGCCGGAACATCCCGCCAACACTACGAACAACGACAACGCTACAACGAAATAGACCACGTGACTGATGCGTGAGGCCACTCATCGAGAGTACTCGTGTCGAGTGGCAACGAACGGATCATTCGGCCTCCGGATCCTTTGCCGCAATCGATGTGGGTCCGATGACGAAGGACCCACTGGTGCGAAAGGTGGAACAGCCACGAGATTGCTACCGGCCTCCCGCATGACGAACGGCCTACGACGCAAGTCGTGCTCGACGACCGCGTTCGAGTCGACGACGCCCCGTCGCCGCAAGCGGATCCCGAACTGGTGATGCCTGACGGGGCAGCACGGCTTCCCAGGAGCGGGGGTGGGTTGGCGTGGCTACAGATCGAGCACCAAGGACAGGGCATCGCTGACTCGCTGCATCTCGTCGAGAGTGAGGAAGCCGACCGGTTCTGTGAGACGAGTGAGGTCGACCGTCGCGAGTTGATCGCACATGACGAGGGTCGGCTGATCGGCGATCTCCACGACTGGTCGAAAGGTGGTTTCGCGGGCGTCTGGTACTGGTGAACGCAACGATCCACGTGCTGAGGGTCAGCCATTCGGGCTGCAACACGACCGCGTAGCGGCGACCGCGCTGCTCATGCCCTTTGCCTCGCGCCGGTAGTCGATAGACCTCACCCCTCACGGAGCGAGTCCATGTCCTGCTGGATGGCGCGAATCTCCGCGAGGTCCGCAGGGTCGTCCCTGATCGCGCGGGCCTCTCGGGCCGCCACCTGGCGCCGTTCGTCGCGCTTCATTGCCTCCAGAGCAGCCCGGATCACCTGGTCAGCGCTCTGCCGTCGAGCAGCGCCCACCTGCAGGAGCAGGTCCCGGGTGCTGGTGTGAACTTTCACCGTTGTTGTCTCAGCCATAGCGTCAGTCTACTCCCGGTAGACCACGCAGCCACTTCGAAAACCAGCGCGCGCTCGTCCCACAAGCGGAACGTCCTGCGGTGCCCGCACCATGCGTCGCCACTCAGCGCCGAGACTCGCGCAGCCGCCAGAGAACGATCAGCGAACGGGCCTCGCGATGTTCCGCGGTCAAACGCTGCAGGAATCGCCCTCGCAGGATGGGCCGCCGCCGGTCGTCGCCAAGGGCTGCTCCGTCCAAGCCTGCTCGAGTGCTGCGAGCAGCACCTCCTGCGGCTGGGCGCCGGAAACACCGTAGCGGCCGCCCAAGACGAAGAACGGTACCCCGCTGATGCCGTAGGACTGGGCTTGCGCCTCGTCCGCGCGCACCGCCTCGGCGAACTGGTCCGAGCCCAGGACAGCGTCGACTTCGTTGGCGGGCAGACCGATCTCGATCGCGAGCGTCCGTAGTGCGGTGTGGTCTGAAGACGGTGACCCTTCGGTGAAGGTGGCACGGTCGAGCCGCTCCTTGAGCGCATCCTGAAGGCAGTGGTCGCCGGCGAGGTGTAGAAGCCGGTGGGCGTCGAAGGTGTTGCCGGGCCGCGCAAGGTCGAAACGGAAGTCCAGGCCCTCGCTTGCGGCGGTCGCCGTCATCGTGTCGATCATCTGCTGGGCCTCGGCGGCGGCGCAGCGGTACTTGGCGGCGAGTCGTTCGACGTAACTGCCGGCGCTCTTCGAGCTTGGCGGGGCGGCTGGATCAAGTTCGAAGCTGCGCCAGATCAGCGTGACCTCGGCGCGATGGGCGAAGCGTCCGAGCGCCGCTTCGAAGCGACGCTTGCCGACGTAGCACCAGGGACAGACGACGTCCGACCAGATCTCGACCTGCAAACTCGTGCCTGCGACAACCCCACGAATGCTGATCGAATTCTTGGCGAACCCCGGCGCCGCTCACCGACGCCGCACGGGCCGATCGTCATACACAGCGTGCCAGTACGAGATGGTCGTGCGGTGCGCCCGCCGCCCGCTGCTCGGCCCATCGGGCGAACCGTGGTCCTCGCCTGCGAAGATCCTCCGATGACGCCCCCGGAAGAGACCGAGGGCGCGGACGGCGACGGTGACCCCGCGGGCCAACCCCGTGAGCGCTTTCGGCGAGGGGTGCGGCTCGGGCTGCCGTACGCGGCAGTCGGGTTTTTCCTCTCCCTGTCATTCGGGGTGGTCGCCTTGCAAGCTGGCTTCAGCGTCGCGCAGGCGATCGTGACTGCGGCGCTGGTCTTCGCCGGCTCGGCCCAGTTCGCAGCGCTGGCTGTCGTGGCCTCCGGCGGCACGGTGCTCGCGGCGCTCTCGGCCGCCGGCCTGGTGAACGCGCGGTTCCTCACCATGGGCATCGCCCTCGCGCCGTCGCTGCCCGGTGGCCCGCTCAAGCGAGCGGCGCAGGGACAGACCGTCGTCGACTCCTCGTGGGCGCTGGCCAACCGGGGCGACGGCACCTTCGACCGCTGGCTGCTCTTCGGAACCACGCTGCCGCAGTACCTCGCCTGGGTCTTCGGCACCGTCGCCGGCTGCTTCGCCGGCGGGCTGGTCCAAGACACCGAGGCGCTCGGGCTGGACGCGATCTTCCCGACCTTCTTCCTCGCGCTGGTCATGCTCGAGCTCCGCGAACGGCGGGTCCGTCCGGTCGCCGCCGCGGGTGCCCTCATCGCGCTCGCCCTGGTGCCGGTGACCCCGCCGGGCGTGCCGATCCTCGCCGCCTCCCTGGCCACGCTGCTTGTGCTGCGGCGCACCGGGGCCGACGGCGACCCGACGGACGGGTCCGGTGATCCGGATGACGAGGAACCAGGTCCACGGGAGGCGCCGTTATGACGATCTGGTGGGTGGTCCTTGGCCTGATCGCGATCACGGCGATCACCAAGGCGGCCGGCCCGGTGGCACTCGGTGGACGCAACCTGCCTCGGTGGTTCTCGCGGCTGGCCGCCGTGTCAGCGCCCGCGCTGCTCTCCGCACTCGTTGTCACCTCGGTGCTCGCCGACGGACAGCGGTGGAGCGTCGGCCCGGACACCGTCGGGGTGGCCGCCGCGGGGGTGGTGCTGTGGCGCCGCGGCTCGGTCGTGATCGCCGTCGCGGTGGCCGTCGCCGTCACCGCGGGTCTGCGGCTCCTGGTCTGATCTCCGGGCCTGATCTGGGCAGGTCAGCGCAATGGCGCGGCAACAACCTCCCGGTCCGGTCGCGCGACAGCACTGCGTCCGCGACGCCTCACCTCACTGCGCCGCGGAAGCCGAGGTCCACTCCGCTGTCCGCGCCCCGGGTTCGGAGATCTTCGCCGCCCAGCTGGGTGCGCAGCTGTCCCGCTCGGGGAACGTCATTCGGTCGTGACCGCGGCCTCGGCCGCGATGGATTCTGTGCGGGAGATCGTCACCGCCACGGGTTCGGCGTACGGGACGGGCAGCGCGTCACGTAGTCGACTGCACCAGAGGCTGTCGGATTGCAGCGGTCCGCGTCGAACCACCCACCCAGCGGGAAGCGAGCAAAAAGTCGGGTTCTCGCCCGGTGCCGTCACTGGACAGGGCCTGGACTCGTTTGATGCTCCGGACGACCAGGCGGCGGCCAACTTGGTCGGCCTTGCGGCGACTGGTGACCGCCGTGAATGCCACTTCGGGAAACAACGAACCCGTGCGGAGCTTGGGGACCGCGACGTCGAGGGTGCCGACCCGGGTGTCGAGATCGCGGTGGCGGTAGCCGTTGCGGGAGTTGACTCGTTCTTCGGATCGTTCGCCATAGCCGGCGCCACACACGGCGTCGGCCTGGGCGCCGAGCAGGGCGTTGACGAACGTGGTGAGCAGATCGCGCATCAGGTCAGGACTGGCCTGGGACAGCTGCTCGTTCAGGAAGCGGGCAGGGTCGATACTGGGTACAGCGGTCATCGCGGTGTTCCTTCTTCGAGTCGGTTTTCGCAGATCACTCGAAGGATCCACCCGGTGGCCGCGCCTACGTTGGAGGCACGCGCTCACTCAGGTCCGTCGTACACCACTCTGCTGGACTCCACTTCATGTGGGCAGCCCTGGTCGGGGGCGCCGAACGTGCGACGTAAGGTCGCTTGCCCGACGCGAACAGGGGGGCGACATGACGGCGAGCCGATCGGCCCGGGAGCGGAAGGCCGCCGTGCAGGCGGGCCCGCTGGCAAGGGTGAGGATCGATCTCGGTGCGGACGAGCAGTTCGTCTACAAGATCAGCTGCTCCGAGTGCGTGGTCAGGGGAGACCGCAGCTGGTCGGCCTACCGCTCCGGAGGGGACAACGGGTTCATGGCCGCCATGGACCGCTGGATCTTCCACCTCGGCGAGCGGCACCCGGGCGAGGACGCACCGTGCCTGGCCTTCCTGCCGGCCGCGCAGCAGCGCCTCCAGCAGGAGCGCGAGCAGCCGGGGGCAGGGCCGACCGCCCCCGCCTCCGACGACGACGCCTGAACCGCGCGCCGGCCGAAGGGCCTCGGCTGCGAGGATCAGGCCGTGCGCAGCGTCAGGGGGGTCGAGCGCCCCGGGTCCACGCCACGGCTGCCGAGGTCGATCTGGGTGGTGGCCTGGGCCTCGCTGGCGGGCCAGGGGGTGCCACTGCTGCGCCGGGGCGTCCGGCTCGACGACCAGGTCTCGTTCCTGCTGTCCGCTGCACTCGGAGCGGTCCTCGTGGGCTACGTCGCCGCCGGCGTCGTCCGGGCTCGCACCGTCCGGCTCGCGCTCGTCTGGATCGTGCTGGTGCTCGTCGCGATCGGTGAGCTCGCCGGTCTGTTCGCGGTCGACGACCCGGAGGAGGCCGGCCTCACCGTGCTCTCGCTGGTCCTGACGGCGGTGACGCTGGCCGGTCTGGGGAGGTTCCGTCGCTCCGACTGGTACGCCTGGCAGCGCACGAAGCCGCCCGCCAAGGACGGCGCACCGATCGGACGCCTGGTCGCGGTCGGCGTGCTCGTCGGACTGCTGGGCGGACTGGCCGCACCGGTCGGCTCCGGCTCGCCTGTGGCGGAGCTCAGCCCACCGCGGTGGTGACGCGGCCGTCCAGGACCTGCCAGCGCTGGTCGAGGCGCACGTTGTCGAGCAGCCGTCGGTCGTGCGAGACCAGCAGCAGCGCGCCGTCGTAGGACTCGAGCGCTTCCTCGAGCTGCTCGATCGCCGGCAGGTCCAGGTGGTTCGTGGGCTCGTCCAGGACGAGCAGGTTGACCCCGCGGGCCTGGAGCAGCGCCATCGCCGCGCGCGTCCGCTCGCCCGGCGAGAGCCTGCCGGTCGGGCTGGTGACCTGGTCGGCCTTGAGGCCGAACTTGGCCAGCAGCGTGCGGACCTCGGCCGGCGCCAGCCCGGGCATGGCGGCCTCGAAGGCGTCCCCGAGCGGACGGTCCTCGGCCAGCCCGGTGCGCGCCTGGTCGATCTCCCCGACCGCGACCGAGGCGCCCAGGCTGGCGCGACCGGTCTCGGGCGCGAGCCGGCCCAGCAGGAGCCGCAGCAGCGTCGTCTTGCCGGCGCCGTTGGGACCGGTGATGCCGATCCGGTCACCCGCAGCGACCTGCAGCGAGGCCGGACCGAACCGGAACCCGCCGAGGCTCGCGGTGACCTCGTCGAGGGTGGCCACGACCGAGCTGGAGCGGGGCGAGCGACCGATGGTGAACTGCAGCGCCCACTCCTTGCGGGGCTCCGCGACCTCGTCCAGCCGGGCGATCCGGGACTCCATCTGACGGACCTTCTGGGCCTGCTTCTCCGAGGACTCCACCGATGCCTTGCGGCGGATCTTGTCGTTGTCGGGAGCCTTCTTGATCGCGTTGCGGACGCCCTGGGAGCTCCACTCCCGCTGGGTGCGGGCGCGGCCCACGAGGTCGGCCTTCTTGTCCGCGAACTCCTCGTAGTCCTCGCGGGCGTGACGCCGTGCGACGGCGCGCTCCTCGAGGAACGCGTCGTAGCCGCCGTCGTAGACCGCCACCTGCCGCTGGGCCAGGTCGAGCTCGACGACGCGAGTCACGACCCGGGCGAGGAACTCGCGGTCGTGGGAGATCAGCACCACGCCCGAGCGGAGCCCGCGCACGAACCCCTCCAGGCGCTCCAGCCCCGGCAGGTCGAGGTCGTTGGTGGGCTCGTCGAGCAGCACGAGGTCGAAGCGGCTCAGCAGCAGCGCGGCCAACGCCGCCCGCGCGGCCTGCCCGCCGGACAGTGAGGTCATCAGGGCGTCCGGACCGACGTCGAGGCCCAGGTCGGCCAGGAGCGGTGGCAGTCGGTCGTCCAGGTCCGGGGCGCCGCTGGCCAGCCAGTGGTCGAGTCGGTCCGCGTAGCGGTCGGCGACGGCCGCGGACTCCTCGGCGGCACCGAGCGCGGCGGCTGCCTGCTCCATCGCGGCAGTCGCGGCGGCCGCTCCCGTGCGGCGGGCCACGTAGGCACCGACGCTCTCGTCGGCGACGCGCTCGTGCTCCTGGGGGAGCCAGCCGACGAAGGCGTCGCCGGGTGCGGTCGTGACGGTGCCGCCGAGCGGGGGCAGGTCGCCGGCGAGGATCCGCAGCAAGGTGGTCTTCCCGGCGCCGTTGGCGCCGACCACGCCGACCACCTCGCCGGGGGAGACCGTCAGGTCGAGGGACTCGAACAGGGTCCGGTGAGCGTGGCCACCGGCGAGGTCCTTGGTGACCAGGGTCGCGCTCACCGCTCGATCGTAGGGTCCTGGCCGCCACGACCGCTCGGCCCGTCCGAGAGGCTCAGGATCTCCACTCCCCGCGCCGTCGCCTCGCGGCCGTCATGGCAGCCTGCGCGCGGGCACTGGTCTCGCTGAGGTGCTCGCCCACCCGCCGGTTCGCGACCCCGATCGCCACGGGGACGCCGGCGCTGCGCAGCTCGACCCGGAGCCGGGCCTGCATGGCCTGCACGCAGCGTGCGTCGCACTCGACCGCCAGGACCGCGAACTGGTCACCCTCGAGCCGTGCCTGCACATCTCCCGGACGGCCCGCGGTCGTGAGCACGTCCGCGCACTGCGTCAGGAGGTGCTCAGCAGACGGTGGGGCGGAGGTGCGCCCTGCCTGCTCGGGGACGTCGATGGTGGCTACGAGGATGGCGGCACTCGACCCGTAGTGAGCCACCCGCTGGTCCTCCCGGAGCAGGGCAGCGTCCCACCCGCGGCGGTTCAGCAACCCCGTCCGGTGGTCCCGCTCGGCGAGCGCGTAGGCCATGGCCGCCTCCCGGGAACGCGCCAGCGCCACCTGCTCGTGCGCCAGGATGGTGCTGAGCATCTGGCCGACCAGCTCGACCGTCTTCAGGAGGTCGTCGCCGGCCTGTGGTTGCGGCGTGCCCGCGAAGGCGCACAGGGTGCCGAAGAACGCTCCACCCTCCCCCTCCAGGGGCACCCCGACGTAGGACCGCACCCGCGCCAGGACCCCGGTGGCCACGGAGGCGTAGGCCGGGACGGTCAGGACGTCCGGTGCCAGTGTCGGTCCGCGTCGTTCGAGCATGGCCACGCAGAAGGACTCCTGCCAGGAGAAGTCGGTGCCGGGAACGGCCAACGCCTCCCAGTGCCCGGCCGCGGCCACGATCAGCTGGTGGTCGTCCACCACGTGGGTGACCAGCCACAGATCGAGTCCGAAGCGCTCGTTGAGGTGCTGCACCGCGGCGTCCGCAGCGAGCGCGAAGCCCGACCACGAACCCAGCCGCGGGCTCGGGAAGAGCCCGGCATCACCATCTGGGAGCAGCACCGACATCACCCGCCGCGATCGAGAGGGTCCCCACGCTACTGCAAGCACGGCTCTCGTCGGCGTCCCGTCCACGGCGGGCCGGCTGGCTAGGCTGGAGGCGCACGGTCGATGCTGCCGCGACCGTGCTCCCGCACCCCCGAGGACGTGCCGCGCCGATGACCATGACCGACACCGTTCCCGACTGGCTCACGCCCGCGACCTTGCTGCGGATGCAGCTCGGCCTCGTGCTCGGGCTGCTGACCGGGTACCCCGCGGTGCGCTGGCTCGCCGAGCGCCAGTGCACGGTGGCGCCGGCCTGAGGAACGTGGCTGCGTGAGAGAGGGTCTCGACGACGGTCGCGCAGCGCGACGACTCGTCCTGGGCCGGGCGCCGGGCCCGGTCCTGCACCTGCTGGACCTCGGCGCGACGATCCACCGCCTCGAGGTGACCGGCGGGGACGGGGTGCGGCGCAACGTCGCGCTCGGCCACCCCACCGCGCAGGACTACCTCGACGGCAGCGGCTTCCTCGGCGGCACGGTGGGGCGCTATGCCAACCGGATCGCCGGTGGTCGCTTCGAGCTGGACGGCGAGGCGGTGCAGGTCGCCCCCTCGGACCGTGGCAACACCCTGCACGGTGGCCCCGACGGCTTCCACCGCCGCACGTGGACGGTGCTCGAGCACGACGACGACCACGCCGTCCTGGCGCTGGTCAGTCCCGCCGGCGACCAGGGCTTCCCCGGCCGGCTCTCGGCGCAGGCGCGCTTCGAGGTGACCCCCGACGAGGTGCGCCTGGACCTCTCGGCCACCACCGACGCCCCGACCGTGGTCAACCTGACCAGCCACCTCTACCTCAACCTCGACGGCGAGGGCGCCGGCACGGTCGACGACCACCTGCTCACCGTGCACGCGGCACGGTGGCTGCCGGTCGACGCCACCGGGATCCCGCTCGGCGAACCCGTCGGGGTCGACGGTACGGCCTTCGACCTGCGCGAGCCGCGACGGCTCGGCGACGTCGTCCGGGCGGGGCACGACCAGCTGCGCGACGCCGGCGGCCTCGACCACCACCTCGTCACCGACGGCACCGGGCTGCGTCCGGTCGCGAGGCTCGTCTCACCACGGGGTGCGCTGGCGGTCGAGCTGTCCACCGACCAGCCGGGGGTGCAGGTCTACACCGCCAACGCCTTCGACGGCACCGCACCGTCGACGTCGGGAGGGCGTCACCGGCAAGGTGACGGGATCGCGCTCGAGCCTCAGCACGCGCCCGACTCACCGAACCACCCCTCAGGCCCCGACCATCCCTCGACCGTGCTCCGTCCCGGAGAGGTCTACCGGTCCGCCATCCGCTGGCGGTTCGGCGAGCCCTGAGTCCGGGTCCGGGTCTGAGTCCAGATCTGAGTCCGGGTCCGGGTCCGGGTGCTCGGCCTGCCAGGGCTGGACCGGGAGCGAGATGCCGCCGCCGGTGGCCTTCGCCCGGTAGAGCGCCTGCTCGGCGCGGGCCAGGGTGACCGACGGGTGCTCGCCCTCGCGCACGGCAGCGACGCCCGCTGAGAACGCCGAGGTGGCGGGGCCGCTCGCGCGCAGCCGCTCGGTCGAGGCGATCGCCTGGTCGACGTCGGCCCCGACGAGGAGCAGCGCGAACTCGTCGCCGCCGACCCGCGCCAGGAGGTCCTCGGTGCGCAGGGTGCGGCGCAGCCGCTCGGCGGTGGCGCGCAGCAGCTGGTCGCCGCCGGCCTGGCCACGCTCGGAGTTGACCCGCTTGAGGCCGTCGAGGTCGAGGGCGACCACCGTGGCGCCGACCCCGCTGCGCACGGTCCGCGCGTGCTCGCGCTCCAGAGCGTCCTGCCAGCCGCGCCGGTTGAGCAGCCCGGTGAGCGGGTCGTGGGAGGCGGCACGTCCGGCGACGACGGAGACGCGGCGCGACTCCTGGTCGAGCAGGCGCACCACGGAGGCGACCGCCGCGACGACCGCGGCCAGGGTCGCGGCGCGTACCAGGGCGGTGGCGTCGACCGAGGGGGTCAGCACGGCAGGCAGGAAGCAGCAGGCCGCCGTCAGCAGGAGGCCGGCGAGCAGCTCGCGACGCGAGGCCACGATCGCGAGCAGGCAGCCGGGCAGGACCAGGAGCACGGAGGCCGGTGACGCGGCGCCTCGGTCCAGCACCGCGATGGCGGTGAGGCCGACGACCACCACCGAGGAGACGACCAGGCCCAGCTGACGACGGCGGCGCAGGTCGGTGAGGGTCACACCGGAACATCGGCACCGCAGTCCTCCGACTGAAGGACATGGGTGAGGATGGCCGCCATGACCTGGTTCTCCTCGCCCGACGACGCCGTCACGCGGCTGGGGTCGGCCGGCTACCTGGCCGACCCGGCGACCGGCACGACGGCCTACCTCGCCGGCGCGTTGGAGAAGCCGCTGCTGTGCGAGGGCCCGGCGGGGGTCGGCAAGACCGAGCTGGCCAAGGCCGTCGCTCGGTGCACCGGCGCCGACCTGGTGCGACTGCAGTGCTACGAGGGTCTCGACGAGGCGCGGGCGCTCTATGAGTGGAACTACAAGAAGCAGCTGCTGCGCATCCAGGCCAGCCGCGAGGACCAGGCGTGGTCGCAGACCCACGACGACATCTTCACCGAGGAGTTCCTCCTGACCCGGCCGCTGCTGAGCGCGCTGCGGCGCGAGCGGCCCACGGTGCTCCTCATCGACGAGGTCGACAAGACCGACATCGAGGTCGAGGGGCTGCTGCTCGAGGTGCTCTCGGACTTCCAGGTCACCATCCCCGAGCTCGGCACCATCACCGCCACCCGCCGCCCCCTCGTCGTGCTGACCTCCAACGCCAGCCGCGAGCTCTCCGAGGCCCTCAAGCGGCGCTGCCTCTACCTCCACCTCGACTACCCCGACGCCGAGCGCGAGCGGCAGATCGTCGCCTCGCAGGTGCCCGACCTCGACGAGCGGATCGTCTCTCAGCTCGTCGCCACGGTCGCCAGGTTGCGCGAGCTCGAGCTGAAGAAGGCGCCCTCGATCGCGGAGTCGGTCGACTGGGCGCGCACGCTGGTCGCCCTCGAGGTCCGCGACCTCGACCCCGCCACGATCGACGCGACGCTCGGCGTCGTCCTCAAGCACCACTCCGACCACGAGCGCGCCGCCCGCGAGCTCACGCTGCGGACCCGGACCTGAGCGTGCCGGCCACCAGCGGGCTGCTCCACCGCCACGTCGCGTTCCTCGAGGCGCTGCGCGGGGCCGGGCTGCCGGTCTCCCTGGCCGAGGACCTCGACGCCGTCGCGGCGCTGGGTGCCCTCGCTGCGGCGGGGGGCTGGGGGGAGCGACGCACGGTGCGCGACGCCTACGCCGCCACGCTGGTCAAGCGCTCGTCTCAGCGACCGACCTTCGAGACCCTCTTCGACCTCTACTTCCCCCGACTCATCGGCGGCGGAGTGGCCGAGCGCGACGCCGACGTCGACGAGGACCCGGCCGCGGGACGCGCCGCCGGACGAGACAGCGCCGAGGCCCTCCGCGACTTCCGCGACCGGCTCGCGGAGGCCCTCGCCGACGGCGACGAGCCTCGCCTCGACGCGCTCGCCACCGAGGCCGTCGCGCGCTTCGGCGCGATGCCCGGTCGTGGGCCGGGTCTGTCCTCGTGGTCGGCCTACACCGCGCTGCAGCGGGTCTCGCCGGCCGAGCTGGTCGACCAGGTCGTCCAGGGGCTGCTCCTCGGCGACGCCACGGGCGACGGCGCCACGCGCGAGCAGGCCGAGCGGACCGCCGGTCGGCGGACCGGGGCGTTCGCGCGCCGCGTGGAGGACGACGCCCGACGCCGGATCGCGGAGGAGAAGGGCGCCGACCACGTCGCGAACGTCGCCGTGCGGCCCTCGCTCGACCGGATCGACTTCACCTCCGCCCGACGCTCCGACCTCGAGGACCTGCGGCGCGAGATCTTCCCCCTCGCGCGCCGCCTGGCCGCACGCCTGACCCAGGAGCACCACGCGCAGCGGCGCGGGCCGCTCGACGTCCGACGGACCGTGCGCGCGTCGATGTCGACCGGCGGCGTGCCGCTGACCACCCACCACCGGCCCCGACGCCCGCACCGCACGGACCTGGTCGTGCTGTGCGACGTGAGCGGGTCGGTGGCCGGCTTCGCCCAGTTCACCCTGATGCTGGTCTACGCGCTGCGCGAGCAGTTCGGCGCGGTCCGGGCCTTCACCTTCGTCGACGACGTCCACGAGGTCACCCACCACTTCCGGCCCGGGGGCGACCTGGTGGACACCCTGGCCGCCCTGGCCGCCGACACCGCGCAGGCCGCCCGGTGGGGCCGCACCAGCTACGGCCGCGCGCTGACCCGCTTCGCCGAGGACCACCCCGACGCGGTCGGGCCGAAGTCGTCGCTGCTGATCCTGGGCGACGCCCGCTCCAACCACAGCGACCTCGCCGAGCCGGTCCTGCGCGACCTCGTCGCCACCGCTCGGCACGCGTGGTGGCTCAACCCCGAGCGCCGCCGCAACTGGGGCACCGGTGACAGCGCGACGGCGGCCTACGGGGCGATCGTGGAGATGGTGGAGTGCCGCAACCTCGCCCAGCTCGCCGAGCTCGTGCACGACCTCGCCGGCTGAGCCCGGTCCGGGGTCGAGGGGTGCGCCGGGCAGGGTTCCCGGGCATCATCGGGTCCACACGACGAACAGGAGTCAGCCATGGGGGCCAGGACGAGCAGGGACGGGCCGCGACGCGGACCGGCAGCGCGGACAGCGGCGAGGACGGCGGTGATGACGGCGGCGGGGACGGCGGTCGCCGCGGTGCTGGGCATCGGAGCGCTCGGCGCCTGGTCTCCCGCGCAGGCGGTCGAACCCGCGGCCGGATCCGTGGCGCCGCGCGCGACCGAGCGGCCGGTGGTGTTCGTCGGCAACAACTGGGACGGGACCGCCGACGTGCTGGCCCCCCGACGCTTCCGCAGGATCGCGCGGATCGACGTCGTCCCGGACCGCGAGGAGCGGATGGCGGAGATCCAGTCGGACCCCCAGCGCCTGGCCTACTACCTCGCCGTCCAGCAGGCCGTCGGGGAGGGGCACGACCAGCTCGTCGACGACCTGTACTCCTCCAACGACGGCCGGCTGCTCGTCGTCTCGCGCCCCTCCTACGCCGACGTGGTCGGCATCAGCCTGCGCACCGGCGAGATCGTGTGGCGCACGCCGGTCGCGGGCTACCGCGCCGACCACATGGCGATGTCGCCCGACGGGCGGAGGGTGGTGGTCAGCGCCTCGACCGCCGGGATCGTCCACGTGCTGCGCGTGCGGGACGGCAAGAAGGTGGGCCGCTTCGACTCCGGGGACACCCCGCACGAGAGCGTCTACCTCGACGACGGCGCCACGATCCTGCACGCCAGCATCGGCACGGTCTACACGCCCACGGACCAGCCGGCCCTCGACACCAGCAAGGGGGAGCGCGTGCTCGAGCTCGTGGACGCCCGGACGGGGAAGGGTCCTGCGCCGCTACGACCTGCGCGCCGAGCTCGACCGGTTGGGGCTGGAGGACGTCAGTCAGGCCGTGCGTCCGCTGACGGTCTCCCCGGACGAGAAGACGTTCTACTTCCAGCTCAGCTTCTTCCACGGGTTCTTCGAGATGGACCGCAGCAGCGGGCGGATCACCCACGTCAAGCGCCTGCCCAACCTCGTCAAGGACGTCCCGCGCGAGGAGTACGTCCTGGACTCCGCCCACCACGGCATCGCGATGAATCCGCGCGGCACCAAGATCTGCGTGGCCGGCACGATGTCGGACTACGCGACCGTCGTCGACGCCCGCACGTTCGAGCGGTCCTCGTTGATCACGGCGGGCACCAAGCCCTACTGGGTCACACCGAGCGCCAACGGACGATTCTGCTACGTCTCGTGGAGCGGGAGCGACGAGATCTCGCGGATCAGCTACCGCACCGAGCGCGAGGTGAGCACCATCGACGTCGGCGACCACCCGCAGCGGGTCCGCACGGGCTTCGTGCGGAGGGCGTTCGTGCCGGCACTGCGCCACGGCGAGGGAGCGGCGTCTCGACGGTAGGCTGGGGGTCCAGACGCCCCTGAGCCCCGCCGAGGTGAGATGACCTTCGACGTCGACCAGCTCGACACGTTCGTGCTGGTGGGCTCCGCAGTGCTGCTCCTGGCCATCCTGGCGGTCCGCCTGTCCTCGCGCGCCGGGCTGCCCAGCCTGCTGCTCTACCTGCTGATGGGCGTGGCCCTGGGCGAGTCCGGGGTGGGGATCGGCTTCGAGGACGCCGAGCTGGCCCATGCGCTGGGCTTCGCCGCCCTCGCGGTGATCCTGGCCGAGGGGGGCCTGACCACCAGCTGGCGCGAGGCCCGCCCCTCGATGCGGCTCGGGTTCTCCCTGGCCACGATCGGGGTCTCGGTCTCGGTGGCGGTCGTGGCCGTGTGCTGCCACTACCTGCTCGGCCTGCCCTGGGAGCTCGCCGTCCTGCTCGGCGCGGTGACCTCGCCGACCGACGCGGCCGCGGTGTTCTCGGTGCTGCGCGTGGTGCCGCTGCCCCAGCGTCTGGTCGGCTCCCTGGAGGCCGAGTCCGGTCTCAACGACGCACCCACGGTGGTGCTGGTCACGTTGATCTCCACGGGTGCCGTGGCCGACCACGGTCTGCTCGGGACGGTCGGGATCGTCGGCTTCGAGCTGGTGCTCGGCTTGCTGGTCGGCCTGGGGAGCGGG
Source organism: uncultured Actinomycetota bacterium (assembly GCA_963822495.1). GTDB lineage: Bacteria > Actinomycetota > Actinomycetes > Propionibacteriales > Nocardioidaceae > Nocardioides. The sequence goes on from CAWGHQ010000015.1 coordinate 20,065, forward strand.
TTCGGCGGCGCCTGGGTGATGCGCCGGGCCGCGCTCCCGGCCTCGGGCCTGTACCCCCTCGCGGTGCTGGCGCTGACCTTCTTCGCCTACGGCGCCGCCGCTGCCCTGCACGCCAGCGGCTTCGCGGCCGTCTACGTCGCCGCGCTGGTCCTCGGCAACTCCGACCTGCCCCACCGCACCGCCACCCGCTCCTTCGCGGAGGGCGTGGCCTGGCTCGCCCAGATCGGGCTCTTCGTGATGCTCGGGCTGCTGCTCTCACCCATGCGCATCACCGGCGGAGCGGTGGCCGTCGCCCTGGCCGCCGGCCTGGTGCTGACCCTGGTGGCCCGACCACTCTCGGTGCTCGTCGCCAGCGTGGTCCAGCCGATGCCGTGGCGGGAGACCGCGTTCGTCTCGTGGGCCGGCCTGCGGGGGGCGGTGCCGATCGTGCTGACCACCATCCCGCTCTCACAGGGGGTCCGCGGAGCCGAGCGTCTCTTCGACATCGTGTTCGTGATGGTCGTGGTGTACACCCTGCTGACCGGACCGACCCTGCCCTTCGTGGCGCGGGTGCTCCGGGTGACCCGCCGCTCCGAGCCGCGGGACCTCGACGTCGAGGCGGCACCGCTGGACCGGGTGGCGGCCGACCTGCTGCAGGTCACCATCAGCCCGGTCTCGCGCCTGCACGGCGTGGAGGTCGGCGAGCTGCGGCTGCCGGCCGAGGCCTCGGTCTCGATGGTGATCCGCGAGGGCCACACGATCGTGCCGGAGGGACGCACGGTGCTGCGCCACGGCGACGACCTGTTGATCGTCACCCCGCGTCGCCTGCGCGAGCGCACCGAGCAGCGCCTGCGCCAGGTCAGCCAGGGCGGGCGGCTGGCCCAGTGGCTCGACGAGGGGCCCGAGCGCTGAGGGGGTTCAGGAGGGTGGGCTGCACACCGTGGTGGCCTCGGAGACCTTGACCTTGCGCGAGCCCTTGCGCAGGTCGTCGAAGCCGTCGCCGACGACCACGTTGACGCCGACCGAGGTGGGGTCACGGCGTACGACGTCGGTGCGGCCGCGGCCGAGGTAGGAGCGCACCAGCCGGACCGCGGCGCTGCTGGGCTGGTCGGTCCAGATCGCGGCGGTGCGGACGTCGGTGCCGCCGGGAGCGTTGGCGAGCTCGCCGCGGGGGAAGCCCTGCTCGGCGAGCTCGCTCATCGTGCGGCTGGCCAGCCCGTTGCGGGTGCCGGCGTTGAGCACGGCCACCGTCACCTGGTCGGGGTAGAGGGTGTCCCCGGCAGCCAGCTCCATCGCGGTGCACGGCCCCTCGGTGCTGCTCGGCAGGGGCTCGGTCAGCGAGCGCCAGCCCCAGACGACGGCGACCAGGACCACCACGAGCAGCACCACGAGGGTGACGCCGGTGCGGACCTTCGTCAACGAGCCGACGTCCATCAGACCTCCACGCGGTGGACGCGCGCGTGCAGGACGTGGCGTTGCTGCAGCGCGGCGCGCAGGGCGCGGTGCAGGCCGTCCTCGAGGTACAGCTCGTCGTGCCAGGAGACCACGTGGGCGAAGAGGTCGCCGTAGAACGTGGACGCCTCGTCCAGCAGGGTGTCGAGCTGGAGGGTGTCCTTGGTCGTGACCAGCTCGTCGAGCCGGACCTGGCTGGGCGGGACCGAGGCCCAGCCGCGCGAGCCCAGCCCGTGGTCGGGGTAGGGGCGACCCTCGCCGACCCGCTTGAAGATCACGCGGCGACTATATCCAGCCCTCGCCGAGGTGTCGGGGGGCCGCGGCCGGGTCGCAACCCGACCGTGACCCGGGCCAGGACGCTCAGGCGCTCCAGCGCACGGCGTCGTCGACGAGGTCGGCGAGCGCGTGGACCCCACGCAGGTCGGTGCGCTGGTCCATCAGCCCGGTCAGCGCACGGGCATGGCGCAGGCGGAACTCGCGACGCTGCACGACGAGACGTTCGAGGTCGCTCTCGGCGCCGGTGCGCTCGGTCGTGGGGATCGCGGGCATGGTGGGCCTCCCGGGGGTGACGGCGACGGCAAGGAATCGGTACAGCGATCCTGGTGCGCGCACGTCGCCGCGAGGTTGACGCCGTGTTACGAGCGTGTGGCACCTCGGGGGGCCGGTGACGTCTCTGTTGCGGCGGGGGCGGAGTGACCCCTACGGCTTCGGTGCTCTCGGCTTCTTCGGGGGTCTCGCCCGGGCCCGCTCGACCGCGGGCCCGACCCAGGTGGCCAGTGCTGCAGCGTCGGGAAGGTCCGCCGCCCCGACGAGGACCACGCCGCCCATGGTCCGCTCGCCCATGGTCGCCGGGCGAGCGCCGTCCTCCAGCGCCGGACCGACGCCGTCCCTGCCGACGTGGACCATGAGGTCCTGATCTGCGATGCCCACGACCATGTGGGTGTTCACGGTCCAGCACAGGCCGCCGAACATCTTGATCTCGGTGTGGCCCGTCGCTCCGGCCTCCGCCTCGACGGCGTCACGGATCCGGGCGGCGAGCCCTTCGTCATAGGTCATCCGAGCCTCCCACGAGCTGGTCCCTGCGACCCGTCGCATCGTCGGGCGGTGCGGTCGGGACGCGCCACCCAGGCTATCCCGGTGCGCCGACGCGACGCTCAGCGTGCTCCCGCTCGCCCCCCGACACGACACGTCGACACGACTAGCATCCTCGGGGTGCACGTCGTCGAGCTCGTCCGGATCGGCCCCGAGGACTGGCCCGAGTTCCGGGAGGTGCGGCTCGCAGCGCTGAGCGACGCCCCGGCTGCCTTCGGCTCCCGTCACGGCGACTGGGTCGACGCCCCGGAGCATCGCTGGCGGGCACGGCTGACCGACGTGCCGTTCACGGTGGTTGCGCGAAGCGAGGACGGGCCGGTCGGCGTGGCCTCGGGGGTGGAGTCGGGGGAGGAGGTGGAGCTGATCTCGATGTGGGTCGCTCCCGGTCAGCGAGGAACGGGCCTGGCCGGCCGACTCATCGGCGAGGTGGTCACGTGGGCGACGGCGCACGGGCAGCAGACCTGCCTCATGGTGCGTGAGGACAACGTCGTCGCGATCCGCGCATACGCCCGCGCCGGGTTCGTCGATCACGGTGTGCCCGAGGACTGGCCGGCCGATGCTCCGCAGGAGCGTCGGATGTGCCGCGCTTGACCACAGCACGCTCCCCACGCGCAGACTTCGCGCCGCGCGAGGGTCATCGCCCCTCGCGGGCCCGGATCTCGGCGCGGGCCAGGTAGTCCGACGTGCTGTTCTCGTGAGGGAAGGGCAGCCTCGGGACGCCTACGCCGAGGGCGCGGCAGAGGGGGTCCCACCCGTCACCGGGCTGCCAGTCGACGAGCCGGTCCGGCGCGACCTCCGCGCGGACCTCCTCGAGCCGCCGCTCGTAACCGGCCATCAGCTCCTCGCGGTCGTCGATGTCGCGGCCGAGGTCGGCGAAGACGACCCGGAAGAGCGGTGCCATCGGGTCGTCGACGTCCCTCGACAGGATCTCGCGCGTCCTGGGTAGCACCGTCGCGTCCATGCTGCGGTGCCAGACCTCGGCGGAGCTGCGGCGCGACAACAGCACCGGGGCGTCCGGGTACGCCCGCGCCAGCTCGCGCCAGCAGTTCGAGAACGGCGCGTCGACCCCAGCGACGTAACCGGCCAGGAAGTCGTCCCACACCGGCGGATCTCCCGCGAGTGCGGCGACCCAGGTGGGGGCGTGCTCGGGGTGAGCGAAGGTCTCGCTCATGTGGTAGACGGGTGCGCCCAGCAGGTGCCTCAGCGCCTCGCGCAGCGACGAGGTGCCGGTACGGGGCAAGCCGGCACCGATGAGTCGCAGGGCCACCTCCCCAGGCTAGGCGCCTCAGCGACCCACCCGTCTGTTGCTGGCTCTCGGTCCAGCTCGATTCGCACAGGTAGAGCTGGAGCGGGGCACCTGCGGTGAACGGTGCGCGGGACCAGTCGCCGAAGCGTTCGAGGACCCGGAGACCGCCGAGCGAGAGCAGCAGCGGCAGCTCCTGGGGGAAGATGCTCCTGATCGCCAGCGGCGCGTCGACGAAGTCGGCCTCGGCGTCGGTCGAGAAGTACCACCTCCCGTGGGTCACCTGCGCGGCCGCGTCGTAGGTCTCCGCTACATCGACGTGCACGACGCCACGATCGGGATCCACGAACGACAACGCATCGCGCCGGCGTCGAACGCCGTCGGCCTGGGCGAGCAGGCGCACGCTCGGGTTGAACACGTCGAAGACGAACCGCCCTCCGGGCGCCAGGTGCCGTCGTACTGACCGGAAGCAGTCCACCAGGTCCTCGGCCTCCTGCAGATGGAGCAACGAGTTGGCGGCGACGAGCACGAGGTCGAAGGTTCGGCCCAGGTCGAAGTCGCGCATGTCGCCCTGCCACCACGTCACCTCCACGCCGCGCTCGTGCGCCTTGCGCTGAGCCTCGGCGAGCATGCTTGGGCGAGAGGTCCAGGCCCAGGCACTGATGGCCGTCGGCCGCGATCGGGATCAGCTTCCCTCCGGTGCCACACCCCAGCTCGAGGACAGACCCGCCCTGCCGATCGGCTTCGGTCCGATAGAAGTCGACGGCCTGCTCGCCACCGGGGAACAACCGGTCGTAGAGCCTCGCATCCGAGTAGAACTGCTGGCTCACCAGGCGCCCCTCCCTGCCCGATCGTGGGCAGCCTGCCTGTCGGCCGACCAGCACCTGGCTCAGGCCACGATCAGGCACAGATCAGGCAGAGATCATCCCACGTCTGGTCGACGCGACCGCCTCACGGTGAGGTCGGGCGTCCCGCACGAGGAAGGTGGGGGACGCGGAGCGGGCCGATCTCTCGTCGATGAATCGTGTCGCGGCACAGGGCTGCGCTCGTAGGCTGTGCTGGTGCCAGAGCCCCTCGCCTGTGGTCCGGTCGATCCGACGTCCGACGCGGTCGCGGAGCTGGCAGGCCTGTTCGAGCGGTACCGGATCCACTACGGCCAGTCGCCGGCTCCCGCAGCGACAGGGGCGTGGGTCAGCGAGATGGCCGGCTCCGGCGAGCTCGCGTTCTACGGCGCGCACCACGGTCCGCGGATGGTCGGGTTCGCTGCCGTCCACCAGCTCCCGGCATCACTCCGGCTGGGTCGGTCCTGGCAGCTGCGCGACCTGTTCGCCGATCCCGCGGTGCGTCGCCAAGGCGTCGCCCGTCGGCTGGTCGAGACCATCCGCCGAGCCGCCGGCGAGTCGGGTGCGCTGCGGCTGTCCCTGCAGACCGAGCCAGGCAATGCCGCGGCTCTCGCGCTGTACCGCCAGTGCGGGTTCGCCGTCAACACCGACCTGGCGACCTGAGTCTCGACATCGCAAGATGACGCTGCTCGGAGATCTCGTCGAGCTGGCCCTCGGCCACCGCCAGGGCCAGGTCGTCAGCCTCGTCGTTGCTGAGGGTGAGTCGCACACCGTTGATCCCGAGCCGGGCGAAGGTCGGCTCGTGACCCACCCATGACCCTCGCCCAGCGACGGCGGCTGCGCGCGAACCTGCCCCGACCCGCACGCCTGGACACCCGCATCTTTCTCAGCGATGGGGTCAGCCTCGGTGCACGCTACGGCGCGCGATGATGAGGGCATGGTCCACGGCTCCCAGGACGCCGTCGCCCTCCGGCTCTGGCCGCCGGTCGCGATCGGCGGGCCCCTGCTCGTCTGCTGGCTGGCCACCCTGAGATGGGGTGACCCAGTCGACCTCGGCGCGCTTGGAGGGTTCCGCTCGGCTGGGCCCTGCTGTCGTTGTTCATCGGGTGGAACGGATGGTCGCTGTCACTGTTCGGTCGGCACGAGACCGGGCTGCTGCCGGGGCAGGCGACGCACACGATCATCGAGGAGGCCCCGTACCGGCTCTCCCGCAACCCGCTGTACGTCGGCCTGCTCGGGCTCTACCTCGGACTGGCCTTGCTGGCGCCCACGTTCCGGGGGCTCGTACTGTTCCCGGCCGCGGTCCTGCTCGTCCGCTGGGGCGCGATCCGCCCCGAGGAGCGATTCCTGCACGAGCGCTTCGGTGCGCCGTACGACGACTACCAGCGCCGAGTGCGTCGTTGGCTGTGACCCGTGTCCTGTCGCCGCCCAGGGGCGTCGGGCGCGACCGGATCTGCTGGTGATGCCCGTGATCCTCGTTGGGGAAGTGCCGAGAAGCCGACGCTGCGCCGTACGTCGGGGCCTTGCCCATCACTGGCGACACGTGCGCGCCGGACCACGGCGGACCTGTTCGTCCAGTCGCGGCTGGCACAGGTCGCCGAGCCGTAACGAACACTCGGCAAGCCGGGTCGCCGTACCCGAGCCGAGATCAGGGGTGCGGCGAGGGGCCGTTGCCGCACCGGGCTCGAGCAACCCGGTGCGTCGTACCTGCAGGTCAACTGGCGGGGGACCCCGGGGGGGGGTGGGGGGGAGGGCTCGAAGCTGGCGAGCACGGCTGGCTCAGCTGAACCCGGACCGAGGTCCCCAGCTCGCCGAGACTGGTTCTGAGGTTCGTCACGCGCGGCTGATCTGGCTGGCCGCCCTGCCCGCGCATTCGCCGACCGATCGACTCGGCCCCGCGGCCTTGGCGGCGCAACGACGCGGGTTCGAGTACGCGGTTCGCGGCCGTCACTCGTGGCGATGCTCTGTGAGGCGAGACCCTAGGGTCCCAGAATGTGGCGGTTGTTCGCGTGCGCGATCCTCGGACTCGCGCTGACGGCTTGCCAGTCATCGTCCGGTCCGACGGGTCCTGGCACTGCTGTGGTGCCGGCCGGTGTGGGTCCGCTGGCTCGTGGTGCCGTCCTCTGGGCCGTCGCTGGCACCATCCATGCAGATGACCGAACCATCCGCGTGGGCCAGCCAGTGCGGGCGATGGTGGAGGCGAACGGACGGATCTACCTCCTCCGGGGCCATTCCGACGTCGTCCGAGTGACCGATGGCGGTGCAGTCCGCCCCACGAGCCTTCGCGCCGACGAGCTCAGCGTCTCCGAGAGCGACCGGTACCTGGGCCTGCTGGACAAGTCCGACGCGATGCCCTGGTCGACCGTCGTCGTCGACCTGGAGACCGGTGCGGTCGTCGTCCACGACGACGCCGGCATGGGTGAGGCCGAGGACGACCTCGCGGATCTCTATGAGGACGCGGAGCCCCGCGTCCTGGGTTTCGACGGCGACGAGCTCTTCGTCCGGACCGCGTCGGGCCAGGTGATGTCCTGGGATCCGCGGTCGGGCACGCGGACCGAGCACGAGAGCCACTACAACCTGTTCTACTTCGCCCGCCGCGATCCCGGTGGCGGTCAGCGACTGCCCGCGCAGGTGCGCGATGGCAGGCTCGTCGTTCCGCGCGATCCCTACCGCTCGACCCAGCCGGGCCACATCTCACCCGACGGTTCGGTGGCCCTGATGGCCGTCGACCGCGGCAGCCAGGTCTTCGCCGTGCGTAGCGGCCGCGGGCTGCCCGCCGACCTGCACGGCCGGAAGTTCATCCTGGGTGGGTGGACGGACAGGGAGACCGCGTACGGCCTCGCCTTCGACGGCAACCCCTTCGGGCCACACAGGGTTCGCCTCGTGACGTGCCGGATCACCCTCGAGCAGCGACGGTGTCGAGTCCTGCGCACCATCCGCGCACCCGCGCACGAGCTGGTCCTCTTCCCGACCGGGTCAGCTGCCACCGACTACTGACCGACGCCCCCACGACGGTGAACATCGACAGCCACGTCACGCCGACCATGCAGAAGGCGGCCGTGGACCGCGTTGCCGCCCAGCCGTGGCACACATGGCGGCGCATGAGGCCTGTAGCGACCTCGACCCCCGGGTCATCAAGGTCCAGGTCGGAGGTGATGGAGCACTGGCGGAGGATAGGGGATTCGAACCCCTGAGGGCTTTCACACCCAACCCGCTTTCCAAGCGAGCGCCATAGGCCACTAGGCGAATCCTCCGCGCAGGAGGCTACCGGTCGTCGTCGGTGAGCACGACATCGGCCGCTGGTACGCCGGTTGCCGCGGCGGGGGTGAGGTCGCCTAGACTCCAGGGCAACCCCCCGTGCGGCGGCACCTCGCCCAATCCCCCAGGGCCGGAAGGCAGCAAGGGTCAGTGAGCTCTGCTGGGTGCGCGGGGGGCCTTTTCATGCCCGGGAGCGGCCGGGCCGGACGCGTTGGCCCGGTGTCGGTGCCGGTGGCTAGTGTTCGACGGGTGGAGTCACCCCTCGCGCTGTACCGGCGCTACCGGCCCGAGACCTTCGCGGAGGTCATCGGGCAGGACCACGTCACCGAGCCGCTGCGCACGGCCCTGGCCAACAACCGCGTCAACCACGCCTACCTGTTCTCCGGCCCCCGCGGCTGCGGCAAGACCACCTCGGCGCGGATCCTGGCCCGCGCCCTCAACTGCGAGCTGGCGCCGGTGGCCGACCCCTGCGGCGAGTGCGACAGCTGCCGCGACCTCGCCCGCGGTGGACCGGGGTCGATCGACGTCATCGAGATCGACGCCGCCTCCCACGGGGGCGTCGACGACGCGCGCGACCTGCGAGAGAAGGCCTTCTTCGCGCCGGTGCGCAGCCGGTACAAGGTCTACGTCATCGACGAGGCCCACATGGTCACCCCACAGGGGTTCAACGCGTTGCTCAAGCTCGTCGAGGAACCCCCGCCCCACCTGCGGTTCGTCTTCGCGACCACGGAGCCGGACAAGGTGCTGCCGACCATCCGCTCGCGCACCCACCACTACCCGTTCCGGCTGATCCCGCCGAAGATCCTCTCCGCCTATCTCGCCGAGCTCTGTGCCCGGGAGGAGGTCCGCATCGAGGCCGCCGCGATCCCCCTGCTGGTGCGCGCCGGCGCCGGGTCGGCGCGCGACACCCTCTCGGTGCTCGACCAGCTCCTCGGCGGCGCGGGGCCGCAGGGCGTCACCCACGAGCTGGCCACGGCCCTGCTGGGCTACACCCCCGACTCCCTGCTCGACGAGGTGGTCGACGCCTTCGCGGCGGCTGACGGCGGGGGCGTCTTCGCGGTCGTCGACAAGGTCGTCGAGACCGGGCAGGACCCACGCCGCTTCACCGAGGACCTGCTGCGTCGGCTGCGCGACCTGGTGATCGTGGCCGCGGTTCCGGACGCCCCGGCGACCGGCCTGATCGACGTCTCCCAGGACCAGGGCGAGCGCCTCGTGTCCCAGGCCGCCCGCTTCGGCACCGCCGAGCTGAGCCGGGCCGCCGACCTCGTGGCCACCGGTCTGACCGAGATGCGCGGTGCGACCGCGCCCCGCCTGCTCCTCGAGCTGGTGTGTGCCCGGGTGCTGCTGCCCGGAGCCGACCACTCCACCCAGGGGGTGATGGCCCGTCTCGACCGCATCGAGCGCCGCAGTGCCATCACCGGTCTGCCAGGCGCCCCCGTCGAGCGAACGTCCGAGCCGCCGTCCGACCCGCTGGTGCGGGTCCCGGCCCAGGACCGTCCCGCCCCCGAGCAGCCCCGGGCTCGCGAGAGCGTGGAGCCCCCGGGCTCCCCGGTCCCCCCGGCCCAGATCTCCCCGGCACGGGCCCCTGCCCAGCGCGAGGCCGACGACGTCGCGCCGCCGCCCGACGACCGCGCCCCGGAGCCCTCGGGGTCGCCGATGGAGCCGCCGGTGGAGGCGCCCGCGCCGGCGAGCACCCCCGCCCTGAGCCTGGCCGACGTCCGCCGACTGTGGCCCGACGTGGTGGAGGCGACCAAGCACCGCCGCCGGGTCACCTGGATGCACCTGAGCCAGAACTGCCAGGTGGTGGCGGTCGACGGGTCCACCCTCACGCTGGGTTTCGCCAACGCCGGGGCCCGGGCTTCCTTCGACGCCAACGGCAGCGCCGAGATCGTGCGGCAGTCGGCCATCGACGTGGTCGGCTCCGACTGGTCGGTCGAGACCATCGTCGACCCCGGGGCCGACGCCTCGAGTCCGGCGCCCCCGGTGACCCTCGCGCCCCCGACCCCTCCGACGGCGCCGGCCACGGCGACCTGGTCCACGCCGGCCGAGCCGGAGCCGGCACCGCCCCCCTGGGCCACGGAGCCGTCGGCGGAGCCCGAGACTCCGGCACCGGCCAGCACCGTGTCGTCCGACCCCGCGCCACCTGCCGCGCACGCAGGGGAACCCGGTCGTCCCCGCACGGCTGCCGACCTGGCGGCTGCCGACGCCGACGCGCGACCCGACGACGCGGACGCCGAGTCCGACGAGCTCGGGGGCGCGGACCTGCTCGCCCGCGAGCTCGGCGCCCAGATGATCGAGGAGATCCGTCATCCCTGACGGCCTCCCGCCAGCACCGCCCAACCAGCCGACCGATCCACTGCACCCCACTGCACCCGATCCACCCGAGAGGTGACCTCATGACCCAGAACCCCTTCGACGCGCTCGGTGGCGGTGGCGGCTTCGACATGAACGCGCTGCTCCAGCAGGCCCAGCAGATGCAGGAGCAGCTCCAGGAGGCCCAGGAGCGGCTCAACGAGGCGACCGTCGAGGGCACCGCCGGGGGCGGAGCCGTCGCGGTGACGGTCAACGGCGTCGGTGAGCTCGTCGCGGTCGACCTGCGGGCCGGCAGCCTCGAGGGCACCGCGGCCGAGGACCTCGCCGACCTCGGCGACCTCGTCGTGGCCGCCTACCGCGACGCCAAGGCCAAGGCGGACGCCCTGGCCGCCGAGGCGCTCGGACCCATGGGCGGCGGGTTGCCCGACCTCGGTGGTCTCGGGGGCACCGGTGGCACCGGCGAGGTCGGCCCCGGCGCTCAGCCCGGCCGGCTCGGGTTCTGAGGACCCGTTGTACGAGGGGGTCGTCCAGGACCTGATCGACGAGCTCGGCCGGCTCCCCGGCGTGGGCCCCAAGGGTGCGCAGCGGATCGCCTTCCACCTGCTCCAGGCCGACGCCGACGACGTCCGGCGCCTGGCCGAGGTGCTCACCGAGGTCAAGGCGCGCGTCCGGTTCTGCTCGGTGTGCTTCAACGTCTCCGAGGACCAGACGTGCCGGATCTGCCGGGACCCCCGCCGCGACCCGGCCCTGCTGTGCGTGGTGGAGGAGTACAAGGACGTGGTGGCCGTCGAGCGCACCCGCGAGTTCCGGGGGCGCTACCACGTGCTCGGCGGGGCGATCTCGCCGATCGACGGCATCGGCCCCGACCAGCTGCGGATCCGCGAGCTGCTCGGCCGGCTGGCCGACGGCGCGGTCACCGAGGTGATCCTCGCGACGGACCCCAACCTGGAGGGCGAGGCCACCGCGACGTACCTCACACGGCTCCTGCGCGACTTCGGCTTGCGCATCACCCGGCTGGCGAGTGGACTGCCAGTAGGCGGCGACCTCGAGTACGCCGACGAGATCACCCTGGGACGAGCATTCTCCGGAAGGCGGGCAGCCGAATGACCAGGCACGGCGACGACGCTCAGACCGAGGTGCTGGCCGCGCAGGTCTCGGGACAGATCGAGAGCTTCCTGGTGGCGCTGCGCGCCATCGCGGCCCAGGGTGACGCCGGCCGCGGCATCTCGTTGCTGCTGCTCGAGATCAGCCAGGTGCTCCTCGCGGGCGCCCGGCTCGGCGCGCAGCGCGACTTCGTGCCCCGCTCCGACTTCCAGCCCGACGTCGGGCCGGAGCCCGACCTCGACGAGATGCGCCTGGCGCTGGCCGGCATGCTCGGCAACGTCGACACCTACAGCTTCGTCTTCGACCCCTACGTGCCCGAGGTCGTCGAGGGACAGCTCTCCGACGACCTGACCGCGATCGCGACCGACCTCGAGAACGGCCTGCGGCACTACCGCTCGGGCGACCTCGACGAGGCGCTGTGGTGGTGGCAGTTCTCCTACGTGGCCTCCTGGGGCAACCTGGCCGGTGCGGTGCTCAACGCCCTGCTCTCGGTGGTCTCCCACGACCGGCTCGACGTCGAGCTGCCCGGCGAGGTGGCCCAGATCGAGGCCGCGGAGGCCGTCCTGGACGCCGAGGACTGACCGACCGGCGCCTGGCTAGACTCGGACGGTCCTCAGTCCGACCCCGATCCACAGGAGCAGCCCCGGTGGGCATTGTCGTGCAGAAGTACGGCGGTTCGTCCGTCGCCGACGCCAGCGGCATCAAGCGGGTGGCGCAGCGCATCGTCAACACCAAGCGCTCGGGCCACGACGTCGTGGTCGTCGTCTCGGCGATGGGGGACACGACCGACGAGCTGCGCGACCTCGCCCAGCAGGTCTCGCCGCTCCCGCCGCCGCGCGAGCTGGACATGCTGCTCACCGCCGGCGAACGGATCTCGATGGCCCTCCTGGCCATGGCGATCGCCCAGCTCGGGCACCGCGCGCGGTCCTTCACCGGTTCGCAGGCCGGCGTGATCACCGACTCCGCCCACGGCCGGGCCAAGATCATCGACATCACGCCGGGTCGGATCGAGGCGGCCATCGCCGAGGGCCACATCGCCATCGTGGCCGGCTTCCAGGGGGTCTCGCAGGACACCAAGGACGTCACCACGATGGGTCGTGGCGCCTCCGACACCACCGCCGTGGCCCTGGCCGCCGCGCTGGGCGCGGAGGTCTGCGAGATCTACAGCGACGTCGACGGCGTCTTCACCGCCGACCCGAGGATCGTCCCGGCGGCGCGCAAGCTCGACCGGGTCTCCACCGAGGAGATGCTCGAGCTCGCGGCGTCCGGTGCCAAGATCCTGCACCTGCGCTGCGTCGAGTACGCGCGCCGGTACTCCATGCCCATCCACGTTCGCTCGTCCTTCTCGCAGAAGGAGGGCACCTGGGTCCTTCCCAGCACCGCGTCCCGCAGTTCCTCGAGCACCGCACAGGCAGGAGACCAGCCAGTGGAGCAGGCCATCATCGCGGGCGTCGCCCACGACCGCAGCGAGGCGAAGGTCACCGTCGTCGGGGTGCCCGACAAGGTCGGTGAGGCCGCACGCATCTTCGAGGCCCTCGCCGGGGCGGAGATCAACATCGACATGGTGGTGCAGAACGTCTCGGCGGCCGCCACCGGCCGCACCGACATCTCCTTCACCCTGCCGCGCACCGACGGCCAGAGCGCCATGAGTGCCCTCGCGCGCATCCAGGACGAGGTCGGCTACGGCCAGCTGCTCTTCGACGACCAGATCGGCAAGGTCTCCCTGATCGGCGCCGGCATGCGCTCCCACCCCGGCATCACCGCACGCTTCTTCGCCGCCCTCGCCTCGGCCGGCGTCAACATCTCGATGATCTCGACCTCCGAGATCCGGATCTCGGTGGTCGTCGACGAGGCGCAGGTCGACGAGGCCGTCCGTGCCACCCACACCGCCTTCGACCTCGACTCCGACGAGGTCGAGGCCGTCGTCTACGGCGGGACCGGGCGATGAGCGCGCCCGGGAGCCGCGACGGTGCGGGCCTGCGCCTCGGCGTGGTCGGGGCCACCGGCCAGGTCGGCGTGGCCATGCGCCAGATCCTGCTGGAGCGGGCCTTCCCGCTCGCCGAGGTCCGGTTCTTCGCCTCCGCCCGCTCGGCGGGCACGGCGCTGCGCTTCGGCGACCGCGAGATCGTCGTCGAGGACGCCGCCACGGCCGACCCCAGCGGACTCGACATCGCCCTCTTCTCGGCCGGCGCCACCACGTCCCGTGCGCAGGCGCCCCGCTTCGCCGAGGCCGGCGTCATGGTCGTCGACAACTCCTCGGCCTTCCGGAGGGACCCCGACGTCCCCCTCGTGGTCTCCGAGGTCAACCCTGGCGCGATCGCCGAGGCCCGGCGCGGGATCATCGCCAACCCCAACTGCACCACCATGGCGGCGATGCCGGTGCTCAAGCCGTTGCACGACGAGGCCGGTCTGGTGCGGCTGATCGCCTCGACCTACCAGGCCGTGTCCGGATCGGGCGTCAAGGGCGTCGAGGAGCTCGCCGGACAGGTCCGCGGCGCCGGTGAGCAGGCTCGCGAGCTGGCCTACGACGGGTCCGCGGTGAGCTTCCCCGACCCGGCGATCTACGCCCGACCGATCGCCTACAACGTGCTGCCGATGGCCGGCTCGATCGTCGACGACGGGTTGGGCGAGACCGACGAGGAGCAGAAGCTGCGCAACGAGTCGCGCAAGATCCTCGGCCTGCCCGACCTGGCCGTCTCGGGCATCTGCGTGCGGGTGCCGGTCTTCACCGGCCACTCGCTGGCCCTCAACGTCGAGTTCGCCTCGCCGCTGAGCGTCGCGCGCGCGCACGAGCTGCTCGCGGTGGCGCCGGGCGTCGAGGTCACCGACATCCCGACCCCGTTGCTCGCGGCCGGCCGGGACCCCTCCTACGTCGGGCGGATCCGGCAGGACGAGGGAGTGCCCGAGGGCCGGGGGCTCGCACTGTTCGTCTCGGGCGACAACCTGCGCAAGGGCGCCGCCCTGAACACCGTGCAGATCGCCGAGCTGCTCGCCGCGCGCTGACCTCAGGGGCTCAGGTCGGGGGCACGGACCTTCTTCGGCTCTCAGCGGAGGCAGGAAGCGGCACGATCGGCGCGTCGTCGGGGCGCTCGCCCTCGTCGGGGCCGATCGTGGCGGCCCAGTGCGCTCCGAGGTAGGCGACCACGGTGACGATCGGGATGACGACGATCATCCACCGGCTGAACAGCGCCGGGACCAGCACCAGCAGCACGATCACCGAGGTGATGCCGATGCCGAGCGTGCTGATGCCGGCGGGGTCCGGCACGCGCAGCGCGCGCAGGGCCAGGGTGCCGGCGTAGCCCGCGAGCACCAGGACCACGAAGAGCACGAAGTAGCCGGCGCGACCGCAGGACGTGGTCCCGTTGACGCCGTCGCACGTCTGGACAGCGGCGACCGAGAGTCCGTAGAGGAGCAGCCCGACGACGAGTCCGACCAGTGCAACGGCCTGGAGGCCGCTGACGGGCGGCTGCCAGCGGGACCGGGGCGCTCCGGAGGCCGCCCCGGCCGTGGTCGAGGACCGCTTCGCTCGCAGCGACCGGGCCCGGGCGGGGAGACCACTCACCCACGGCGGAAGACCCGCGCTGCGTCGCGCCGAGGTGGTCGTCGCCGTGGTCGACTTCGTGGCGCCGGCTCGGGCGCCGGCTCGGGCGCAGCGTTCGTCACCGGGCTCGTCGCCGGGGTGGGCGCCGGGGTGGGCGCGGGTGTGGGCGCAGAGGTGGGTGCTGCGGCCGACTCCTCGGGCCGCGGCCTGCGCCCGAAGAGCTTCGGCTTGTCGAGGCTGAGCTTCTCGCGCTCGAGGTCACGGTCCTGGTCGGCCATGGGCACAGTGTGGCACGCGGTTGTCGCGCGGACCCGGGCGTGCGGATCCGCTCGACCAGGACCTGGGACGAACACACCCGGACCTGCATCCGCAGGTCCGGGTGTCGTCGATGTCGTGAGACATCACATGGTCGGGCTGACAGGATTTGAACCTGCGGCCTCCTCGTCCCGAACGAGGCGCGCTACCAAGCTGCGCCACAGCCCGATGTGGGCAAGCCCACGAGCATCGGAGCATACCCGAGCACCGGCTCCGACGCGTCACGCGGGAGGCCGCTGCGTGCTCAGGGCCGCGACACCAGGGTCAGCAGCGTGGCCTCGGGTCGGCAGGCCACCCGGATCCGCATCGAGGGGCTGGTCCCCAGCCCGGCCGAGACGTGGAGCCAGGCCGAGCCGGGGTCGCCCGGACGCGAGCCTGCGGGGTGACGGTGCAGCCCCTTGGCCCGGGCCGGCTCGAGGTCGCAGTTGGTGGTCAGCGCGCGGCCACCGGGCAGGCACACCTGGCCGCCGTGGGTGTGGCCGGCCAGGACGGCGTCGTAGCCGTCGGCGGCGTACTGGTCGAGGACCCGCAGGTACGGGGCATGGGCGACGCCGAGCCGCACGTCCGCCTGCGGGTCGGCCGGCCCCGCGACGTCCTCGAGCCGGTCGTAGGACAGGTGGGGATCGTCGACGCCGGCGAAGGCGAACCTGGTCTCGCCGACGGTCAGCGTCGTGCGGGTGTTGGTCAGGTCGCGCCACCCCCCGGCGCTCAGCGTCGCGCTGAGGTCACGCCAGGGCAGCTCGCCGGCGTTGGTGGCGCGCCGGCCGTCGTCAGGCAGCAGGTAGCGCAGCGGGTTGCGCAAGGTCGGCTCGTAGTAGTCGTTGGAGCCGAGGACGAACACCCCGGGTCGCTCCAGCAGAGGTCCCAGGCTGGCCCGCAACGGGGCCACCGAGTCCCGGTGGGCCAGGTTGTCGCCGGTGTCGACCACGAGGTCGGGCTCGAGGTCGCTCAGCGAGCTCAACCACTGCTGCTTGCGGGCCTGCCCAGGGGTGAGGTGGACGTCCGAGAGGTGCAGGACCCGCAGCGGACGCTGCCCCGGCGGCAGCAGCGGTACCTCGACGCGGCGCAGGGTGTAGGCCCGGGCCTCCACGGCGGCGTAGGCCGTGGTGAGGGCGCCCAGGGCGGTTCCGGCGAGACCGAGGCGTGCGAGCGCAGGGAGCAGGGGCACCGGTCCAGGCTGCCACAATGGCCGTCATGAGTGCCCTCAAGGACCGGCTGCGCAGTGACCTGACCTCGGCGATCAAGGCGCGCGAGGTCGTCCGCTCCTCGACCCTGCGGATGGTGCTCTCCGCGATCACCACCGCGGAGGTCGCCGGAAAGCAGGCCCGCGAGCTCACCGACGAGGACGTCATCGGGGTGCTCTCCGCCGAGGCCAAGAAGCGGCGCGAGGCCGCGGTCGCCTTCGACGAGGGCGGCCGCAGCGAGATGGCGGCCAAGGAGCGGGCCGAGGCCGCCGTGATCGCGGACTACCTGCCCACGCCGCTCGATCCCGGTGAGATCGCCGCGGTGGTGGCCGCCGCGGTGGCCGAGACGGGCTCGGCCGGCCAGGGCCCGAAGGCGATGGGGGCCGTCATGGGCAGGGTCCAGCCCCAGGTGCGCGGGCGCGCGGACGGCGCGGCCGTGGCTGCCGAGGTCCGCCGGCAGCTGGGCTGAGCCCCGCCCGGGGCGCCCCGGGCGGGGCTCCCCGGCGACGACTGACGGGTCAGGGCCTCAGCGCCCGTTGCCGCCGCCGTTGTTACCGCTGTTACCGCCGCTGTTACCGCCGCCGTTACCGGGGTTGCCTCCGCCGTTGCCGCCCGGAGGGGGCGGGCTCGAGGGCGGGGGCGGGGCCGGGGCGGCGCCGGCCGAGGTGTAGATGACCACGGTGCTGCCGGTGCTCAGCTCGGTCGCGGCGCCGGGGGAGGTGTAGGCGACGGTCCCGTAGGAGTAGTCGGAGTAGTCGGACCCGCCGACGCTGACCTCGAAGCCGGCCGCCTCGAGGGTGCTCGTGGCGGCATCGACCGACTGGCCGTAGACGTCCGGTACGGGGGTCGTGACGCCGGCGATGGTCGTGGCGTCAGGCGCCACGAAGTCCTCGTCGGGAAGGGAGCCCGAGATCGCCTTCATGGCGTCGCCCCACATCGGGCCCGCGGTGCCAGAACCTGAGGCGTCGTAGAGGATCTGTCCCTGCACGCGATGCCCGATCAGCTCCTGCGGCTGGCCGGCGGTGTTGACCCCGGCGATCATCGAGGCCGCAGCCATCGTCGGGGTGTAGCCCACGAACCACACCGACTTCGTGCTCGAGGTGGTGCCGGTCTTGCCGGCGCTGGGCTGGTCGAGGCTGATCCCGGCGTCGTAGCCGAAGCCGCCGGGCTCCTGGACGCCGCGCAGGATGTCGTTGACGGCGTCGGCGACCGGCGCCTCCATCACCTGCTGGCAGTGCGGGTCGTAGGTCTTGAGGGTGTTGCCCTCGGCGTCCTCGATCGAGGTGATCGGCCGGGCGTCGCAGTGCAGGCCGCGACCGGCGAACGTGGCGTAGGCCTCGGCCATCTCGACCGGGCTGACGTTGGGCACCCCGAGGGTGAAGGTGGGCACGCGCTCCGCGCCGTTGCCCTGGGAGTCCCCGGTCGGGTTGGTCAGCTGCAGACCCATGTCCTTGGCCAGCTGGAAGGGCGCGCAGACGCCGGTGCGCTGCTCGAGCTGCATGAAGAAGGTGTTCACGGAGTTCTGGGTGCCGGAGTAGAGGTCGAAGGTGCCCTCGCCGGTGGAGTTGCTGATCGGGAAGGTGCCCGCGAAGGGCGGCGCGTCGGGACAGTTCGCGAAGCTTGCCTGGTCGAAGATCTTCGTCTGCGGCGACGGGATCTTGGTGTTCAGCGGGATGCCCTGCTTGATCGCCTGGGCCAGCACGAAGGCCTTGAACGTCGAGCCGGCCTGGAAGCCGGCGGAGTCGCCGAGCTCCTCGGGCACCACGTAGTTCAGGAAGGTCTGGTTGGGCTCGCGGCCCATCACCTTGGACTGGGAGAGGGCCCGCACGGCGCCGGTGCGCGGCTCGACCATCGCCAGGCCCCCGATCGCCTCGTCGTCGGGGTACACGTGGTCGCGCACCGAGGCGTCAGCGGCCTGCTGGTCGGAGAGGTCGAGCGTGGTCTTGATCGTCAGCCCCCCCGAGGTGATGAGCTCCTCGCGGTCGGTGACGGTGTCGCCGAGCGCGGGGTCGGCGGCCAGGTAGGCGACGGCGTAGTCGCAGAACCACTGGGCCGGGGAGTTCACGCAGCCCTTCTGGTTGGACTGCACGTCGAGCCCGACGTCCATCTTCTTGACCCGCTCGGCCTTCTTGCGAGGGATGACGTCGAGCTGGGCCATCCGGTCGAGCACCACGTTGCGGCGCTCGATGGCACGGTCGAGGTAGTTGGTGGGGTCGTAGGCGTCCGGGCTCTTGACCAGGCCGGCCAGCATCGCGGACTGGCGCAGGCTCAGCGCGCTGGCGTTGACGTTGAAGTAGTGCACGGCCGCCGCCTGGATTCCGTAGGCGCCGTCGCCGAAGTAGGCGCTGTTGAGGTAGCGCTCCAGGATCCAGTCCTTCGAGTGCTGCTGCTCGAGAGCCACCGCGTAGCGCAGCTCGCGCAGCTTGCGGGCGTAGGTGTCGTCCACCGCCGCCTTCTCCTCGGCGCGCGAGTCCGCCGCGTTGAGCAGCGTCAGCTTGACCAGCTGCTGGGTGATCGAGGAGCCGCCCTGCTGGACCGAACCGCTGGCCTGGTTGGTGACCAGGGCGCGGATGGTGCCGCGGACGTCGAGGGCCCCGTGCTCGTAGAAGCGGTAGTCCTCGATCGAGACGATGGCCTTGACCATGATCCGCTTGACCTCGGACAGCTCGACGTTGACCCGGTTCTCGTCGTAGAGGCTGGCGATGACGTTGCCGTCCTTGTCCAGCACGGTGGTGCGCTGGGCCAGCGGCACGTCCTCGAGCTCCTGGGGCAGCTCGTCCATCGCCTCCGCGGTGCTGCGGGTGACCAGACCGGCGACGCCGGCGAACGGCACGGCGAGCCCGGCCACGACGACTCCGAGCGCCACGGACACCGCGAGCATCACCGCGAGGTAGGAGACCGCGCGCGAGGCGGTCGGGCGTTCGGAGCGGGGCCTGGACATGACCTCAGGGTACGGGAGCCCCGCACCCGGCCACGATTCCCGCGGCAGGGGCTGGTAGTCAGTTGTGACCAGAGAAGATGACTACGACGAGCCCTGGCTAATCTGTTGCAATCCGTTTAACTTCTACACAACAGGAACGTAGTCGAGTGGGCCACAGGTGGAACCCGGCGATGCTCTCGTTATACACCCGACCAGACCGAGATGTATGGGGACACACGATGTGGGTTGAAGACTGGGCGCCGCGCGCTGCGTGCAAGACGGCACTGCCCGACGAGCTGTTCGTTCGAGGGGCCGAGCAGAACAAGGCCAAGCAGGTGTGCAGCAGCTGTGTGGTGCGCACCGAGTGCCTCGCCGAGGCCCTCGACAACCAGATCGAGTGGGGGGTGTGGGGAGGCATGACCGAGCGCGAGCGCCGGGCCCTGCTCAAGCGCCGCCCGAGCTCGTCGTGGCGCGCGGTCCTCGAGACCGCCCGCACCCAGAGCGCCCAGGGCAGTGCCCCTGAGGCCGCCGTGGTGCGCGCCAGCCCGGTCTCCGCCCGGTCCTGAGCCACCCGCCGCCGCTCTCAGGAGCCGGCGAGCAGCTCTCCGACACGTCGCAGGCCGACCAGGTCGTGGACGTCACCGGCGAGGGCGGCGACCACGACGGTCGGCACCTCCGGGTGCGCGGCTGCGAAGCCTCGCCGTAGCCGGGTCTCGCGCTCGACCAGTCGTACCTGGTCGGCGTGCAGGCGCAGCAGCCCGCTCGTCGGGACGGTGGGCACCCCCCGGGTGTCGTCGGCGTCGGCGCTCGGGTCGCGCCGGAGCGCTGCCCTGCTCACGCTCGAGCCGGGCTGCCGCCGACGCGGCGTCGTCGGCCGAGAGGTCGGCGACGGGAGCGCGTGCGGCGCGGTTGACCACGAGGCCCGCGAGCGGCATCGCGTCCTCGCTGAGCCGCTCCACGAAGTAGGCGGCCTCCCGCAGTGCGTCGGGCTCCGGGGCCGCCACCACGATGAAGGCCGTCTGGTCGTCCTGGAGCAGCGAGTAGGTGCGCTGCGCCCGCTGGCGGAACCCACCGAAGACGGTGTCGATGGCGGCCACGAACCTCTGCAGGTCGCGCAGCACCTGCGCGCCCAGGATCCGGGTCAGGGTGCTGGTGATCAGCCCGAGGCCCGCGGTCATCAGCCGCGCTGGTCCGCGCGCCGGGGCGAGCATCAGCCGGATGAACCGCCCGTCGAGGAAGCTGGAGAGCCGTTCCGGGGCGTCGAGGAAGTCCAGCGCCGAGCGGGACGGTGGGGTGTCCACCACGATCAGGTCGTAGCTGCCCGCCCGCGCGGCGTCGGCATGGATCTGGCCGAGCTTCTCCATGGCCATGTACTCCTGCGTACCGGCGAACGAGCTGGAGAGGGTGACGTAGAACGGGTTGGCCAGGATCTGCGCAGCCTTCTCCGGGCTGGCCTGGCTCTCGACCACCTCGTCGAAGGTGCGCTTCATGTCGAGCATCATCGCGTCGAGGCTGCCGCCGGCCGCCTCGTCGATGCCGGTGACCGGGCGCGGGGTGTTGTCGAGCTGCTCGATCCCCATCGACTGCGCCAAGCGGCGGGCGGGGTCGATGGTCAGCACCACCACCCGACGTCCGCGCTCGGCGGCGCGCAGGGCGAGCGCAGCGGAGGTGGTGGTCTTGCCGACCCCGCCCGAGCCGCAGCACACTACGATCCCCGTGCTGCGGTCGTCGAGCAGCGCGTCGACGTCGAACGCCGCGCCGGGGCCCGTCGTCCAGGGCTGCGCGGGCCCGACGCGGTGCGAGCGGGTGGTCGCCATCAGGCCATCCCCTGCTCACGCAGGGTCGCGGCCAGCTCGTAGAGGGCGCCGAGGTCGACGCCTCCGCTGAGGCGGGGCAGCTCGTAGGTCGGCCGTCCGAGCGCCGCCACGCGGCCGCGCTGGGCCTCCTCGAGCGCCCGGCGGTCGGCGTGGTCGTGGGCCTGGCGGACGAGGTCCTCGACGAGGGTGTCGCCTCGGGTGCCGTCGGTCGCGATCCCGCCCCGGGCCAGGTCGTCCCGGAGCGTGCCGAGCTCGAGGTCGCCGGCGCGCACGGCGGCCAGCGCCGGCTCGGCCAGCTCGCGGGCGCGGACCAGGTTGACGACCACGCCCCCGACCGGGAGACGGGCGCCGTGCAGCTCTCCGATGCCGTCGGCGGTCTCCTGGACGGGCATCTCCTCGAGCACGGTGGTCAGGTGCACCGCGGTCCGGGGGGAGCGGAAGAGCGTCATCATGGTGTCGGACTGGGCCTTGATCGGCCCGACCTTGGCCAGCCCGGCCAGCTCGTCGCTGACGTTGAGGAACGGGGTGATCCGGCCCGTCGGCGGCGCGTCGAGCACGACGGCGTCGTAGGTGATCGCGCCCTTGTTGCGACTGTTGCGGTCGACGGCCTCGAAGAGCTTGCCGGTCAGCAGCACGTCGCGCACGCCGGGGGCGATGGTGGTGGCGAACTCGATCACGCCGAAGCGGTCGAGGGCGCGCCCGGCCCGACCGAGCTTGTAGTAGAGGGCCAGGTACTCCAGCAACGCGGCCTCGGGGTCGATGTGCAGCGCGTGGACCGTGCCGCGTCGGCCGCGGGCGTCCGGCAGCCCGGTCGCCAGGCGGCGCTCCTCGAAGGGAAGCGGGTCGACGTCGAACATCCGGGCGATCCCCTGGCGTCCCTCGACCTCGCACAGCAGGACGTTCTTGTCGCGGCCGGCCAGCGCGAGCGCCAGGGCCGCGGCGACCGTCGACTTGCCGGTGCCGCCCTTGCCGGTCACCACGTGCAGGCGTACCCGGGGCCAGTCGCTCATCCGGCGCAGCCTAGGGGGTCGCCGGGGGTGAGCCCCCGGCCCCGCGGGTCGGTTGACGCGCGGGGGCCGACCTGCGTTGGATCAGGGTATGGACAAGGTGATGGCCTCGGCGGCCGAGGCGGTGGCCGACATCGGCTCCGGCTCCCGGCTCGCCGTCGGCGGCTTCGGGCTCTGCGGGATCCCCTCGACCCTCATCGAGGCGCTGCTCGAGCAGGGCGCCGACGACCTCGAGGCGGTGTCGAACAACTGCGGGGTGGACGACTGGGGCCTCGGCCGGCTGCTCATGGCCAAGCGGCTGCGGCGGATGGTGGCCTCCTACGTCGGGGAGAACAAGGAGTTCGCGCGGCAGTTCCTCTCCGGTGAGCTCGAGGTCGAGCTGACCCCGCAGGGGACGCTGGCCGAGCGGATGCGGGCGGGCGGCAACGGCATCGCCGCGTTCTACACCGCCACCGGCGGCGGCACCCAGGTCGCCGAGGGAGGGCTGCCGTGGCGCTACGACGACGCCGGTGAGGTGGTGGTGGCCTCGCCGCCCAAGGACACCCGGGTCTTCGAGACCCACGACGGCTCGCGCGAGTTCGTCCTGGAGGAGGCGATCACGGCCGACTTCGCCCTGGTCCGGGCGCACCGCGGCGACCGGCACGGCAATCTCGTCTACCGGATGTCCTCGCAGAACTTCAACCCGCTCGCCGCGATGTGCGGACGGGTCACGATCGCGGAGGTCGAGGAGCTGGTCGAGCCGGGCGAGCTCGACCCGGCCCAGGTCCACACGCCGGGCGTCTTCGTCCACCGCGTGGTGGCGCTGAGCCCCGAGCAGGTCGCCGACAAGCGGATCGAGAAGCGCACCGTGCGCAGCGCCGACGAGGGAGGGCCGGCATGAGCTGGACGCGGGAGGAGATGGCGGCGCGGGCGGCCGCCGAGCTGGAGGACGGCTCGTACGTCAACCTCGGCATCGGTCTGCCGACGCTGGTGCCCAACTACGTGCCCGAGGGCGTCGAGCTGGTCCTGCAGAGCGAGAACGGCATCCTCGGGGTGGGCGCCTACCCGATCGACGGTGAGGAGGACGCCGACCTGATCAACGCCGGCAAGGAGACCGTGACCTTGCGCCCGGGCGCCGCCTTCTTCGACTCGGCGACGTCCTTCGGCATGATCCGCGGCGGCAAGATCGACGCCGCCATCCTCGGGGCGATGCAGGTCTCGGCCGCCGGCGACATCGCCAACTGGATGATCCCCGGAAAGATGGTCAAGGGCATGGGCGGTGCGATGGACCTCGTCCACGGTGCTCGCAAGGTCATCGTGCTGATGGAGCACGTCGCGCGCGACGGGTCCTACAAGATCGTCGAGGAGTGCTCGCTGCCCTACACCGGCAAGGGGGTCGTGCAGCGCATCATCACCGACCTCTGCGTGATCGACGTGACCCCCGGTGGCCTGGTGCTCGTCGAGCTCGCGCCCGGGGTGGACGAGGACGAGGTGCGGGCCAGCACGGAGCCGACGCTGCACGCCGCCGCGCCCGAGTAGGGTCGGGGCATGACGAAGTGGGAGTACCTGACCGCACCGGTCCTGACGCACGCCGCCAAGCAGATCCTCGACAACTTCGGGTCCGACGGGTGGGAGCTGGTCCAGGTCGCCCCCGGGATGAACCCGGAGAACCTGGTCGGCTACTTCAAGCGCCCGGTCGAGTGAGGCGCACGCGATGACCCACCCCGAAGAGGTCCTCGCCGGGCTCGGGCTGAGCGTGCCGGAGGTCGCCGCGCCGGTGGCGGCCTACGTGCCCGCGGTGCGCACCGGCGACCTGGTGCTCAGCGCCGGTCAGCTGCCCCTGCGCTCCGGTGAGCTGCTGGCGCTCGGCAAGGTCGGCGCCCAGGTCACCGAGGAGGAGGCCTACGCCTGTGCGCAGCAGTGCGCCCTCAACGCGATCGCCGCGGTGAAGGCCGAGGTCGGCGACCTCGCCCGCGTCACCCGCGTGGTCAAGGTCGTCTGCTTCGTCGCCTCGGCCACCGACTTCACCCGTCAGCCCGCGGTGGCCAACGGCGCCTCCGAGCTGCTCGGGCAGGTCTTCGGCGACGCCGGCGTCCACGCCCGCTCGGCCGTCGGGGTCTCCGTGCTGCCGCTGGACGCCCCGGTCGAGGTCGAGATCATGGTCGAGGTCGACGGACCGGCACGATGAGGATCCCGGTCCCACCGGTCCCGCTCACCCAGGACGTGGTCGACCTGGCCGCGGAGTACAGCTCCGGGCGTCGCGTGCCGGCCGAGCCCCGCGACGCGGCGACCGTCGTCCTGACGCGGAGCGGCAGCCGGCCCGGCGCCGGCCCGGACGTGTACCTGCTGCGCCGCCAGACCTCCATGGACTTCGCCGCCGGCATGTGCGTCTTCCCCGGTGGCGGCGTGGACCGCCGCGACTTCGACGCCGGGATCGCCTGGGCCGGTCCGTCGCCGGCGCGCTGGGCGCAGCAGCTGGCCTGCCAGGAGGACCTGGCGCGGGCCCTGGTGTGCGCCGCCGTCCGCGAGACCTTCGAGGAGTCCGGCGTGCTGCTCGCCGGCGAGCACGAGGACTCGGTCGTGGCCGACACGACCGGGGCGGACTGGGAGGCCGACCGCGTCGCGCTCGAGACCCGCGAACTGGCGATGACGGACTTCCTGGCCCGGCGGGGGCTGGTGCTGCGCACCGACCTGCTCGGCGTGTGGGGGGCCTGGGTCACGCCCGTCTTCGAGCCCAAGCGGTACCGCACCTGGTTCCTCACCGCACGGCTGCCGGAGGGTCAGCGGACCCGCGACGTGTCCATGGAGTCGTCCTCGGTGACCTGGCTCCCAGCGTTGGCGGCTGCGGAGCAGGTCGAGGCCGGAGCGATGCTGATGATGCCGCCGACCTACCTGACCTGCCTCGAGGTCGCCCAGCACGCCGGACCCGACGAGGTCCTCGCCGCCGCACGCGACCGCGAGGTCACCATGCACTGCCCGAGCGTCGAGCCCTCCGGCGAGGACCACGTGCTCTCCATCCCCGAGCACCAGCGTCCGGTGCTCGAGGCCCGGCTCGGGGTCGCGAGCCGGTCATGAGCCGGTCGTGACCTGGTGGTGAGGCCACGGTGAGCTGGTCGGGCGGTCGGTTCGGCGATCGTGGGCGCTGCGTGCTCGCGCCCAACGCCGACATCATGACGCTGGACGGGACCAACACCTGGGTGCTGCGCGAGCCCGGCGCCCGGCGCTCCGTCGTCGTCGACCCCGGGCCCTCGATCCTCGAGCACCTCGACGCCGTCGTCGAGGCGGGGGAGGACGCGGGCGAGGAGCACGGCAGCGTCGCTCTGGTGCTGCTGACCCACCACCACCTCGACCACGCCGAGGCCGCCCGCGAGCTCGCCGAGCGCGTCGGGTGCGAGGTCCGGGCGCTGGACCGGACGTTGTGCCTGGGCGCCGAGGGGCTCGACGACGGCGACGTCGTCGAGGTCGACGGGCTCGAGGTCCGCGTCGTGGCCACCCCCGGCCACACCAGCGACTCGTTGTCGTTCTGGCTGCCGGCCGAGGACGTCGTGCTCACCGGCGACACCGTGCTCGGGCGCGGCACCACGGTCGTCGCGCACCCGGACGGCCAGCTCGGGGCCTACCTCGGCTCGCTCGACCGGCTCCACGCCCTCGCCTCCGAGCGCGGCGTCGGCGCGGTCTGGCCCGGGCACGGCCCGGTGATCGACGACGCCATCACCGTCATCGAGCACTACCGCCGCCACCGCCGCGACCGACTCGAGCAGGTCGAGGCGGCGCTGGACGGTCTGGCCCGCGAGGCGCGCGACGTCACCCTCGACGACACCCTGCCCCGACAGGTCGTCGAGGTCGTCTACGCCGACGTCGACGAGGTCCTCTGGGGCGCCGCCGAGCTGTCCGTCCGCGCCCAGCTGGCCTATCTGGCGGCCCGCTGACCGCCAGTTTCAGCTGTAACGCGGAGTTACTTCGCCTGGTGCGGCGGCGCGACGCTGCAGCAGACGAAGTAACTCCGCGTTACAGCTGGGTCGCCCGGGCCGGGTGTGCGGCCCGGAGGTCAGCGGGCGCGGCGGCCGAGGCGCTCGAGGTCCATGATGACCACCGAGCGCGGCTCCAGGCGCACCCAGCCGCGCGAGGCGAAGTCGGCGAGGGCCTTGTTGACGGTCTCGCGGGAGGCGCCCACCAGCTGGGCCAGCTCCTCCTGGGTCAGGTCGTGGTGCACGTGGACGCCGTCGTCGGCGGTGCGCCCGAACCGGTCGGCGAGGTCGAGCAGCGCCTTGGCGACGCGTCCGGGCACGTCGGAGAAGACCAGGTCGGCGACGACGTCGTTGGCCTTGCGCAGCCGCCCGGCGAGCTGGGCGAGCAGGCCGCGGGCCACCATCGGACGGCCGTCGAGCCAGCGCAGGAGGTCCTCGTGGGACAGCGAGGCGAACGTCGCCTCGGTCACCGCGGTCACCGTCGCCGAGCGGGGCCCCGGGTCGAAGAGGGAGAGCTCGCCGAACATCTGTCCAGGACCGAGGATCGCCAGGAGGTTCTCGCGACCGTCCGAGGAGCTGCGGCCGAGCTTCACCTTTCCCTCGGAGACGATGTAGAGCTTGTCGCCGGAGTCGCCCTCGTGGAAGAGCACCTCGCCGCGGTGGAGGCGGGTCTCGGCCATCGAGGAGTGCAGGGCGGCGGCCGCCTCGTCGTCGAGCGCGCTGAACAGCGGCGCCTGGCGCAGTACGTCGTTGTCCACGATCTCTCCTCGGTGCCGGTCGGTGGGTGCGAGCATAACGAGTGCGACAGGTCACACCACCACACCGGGCGTCGCCGGTCACCCCCAGGGCCCGCCGTAGGCTGGGGGCGTGCCCGCGACCGCCCCCTCCCCCCGGCCGGGGACCGCGTTGGTGCGCCGCGCACGCAAGATCGACCGGACGCTGGCCGCGACCTATCCCGAGGCCCGTTGCGAGCTCGACTTCGCCGACCCCTTCGAGCTGCTCGTGGTCACCGTCCTCAGCGCGCAGACCACCGACCGACGGGTCAACGCGACCCGCCCGACCCTGTTCGCGGCCTACCCCGACGCCCCGGCGATGGCGGCTGCCGACCGGACCCACCTCGAGACGATCCTGGGGCCGCTGGGCTTCTTCCGGGCCAAGACCGAGTCGCTCCTGAAGCTCTCCGCCGCCCTCGTGGAGCGCCACGACGGACAGGTCCCCCCGCGGCTGGCCGACCTCGTCGCCCTGCCTGGCGTCGGCCGCAAGACCGCCAACGTGGTGCTCGGCAACGCCTTCGACGTGCCGGGCATCACCGTCGACACCCACTTCGGCCGGCTGGCCCGCCGCCTGGGCTGGACCGAGGAGACCGACCCGGTCAAGGTCGAGCACGCCGTCGGCGCGCTGTTCGAGAAGCGGGACTGGACGATGCTGTCCCACCACCTCATCTGGCACGGCCGACGCCGCTGCCACGCCAAGGTGCCGGCCTGCGGCGCCTGCCCCGTCGCGGCGTGGTGCCCGGCCTACGGCGAGGGCCCCACCGACCCGGTGGCCGCGGCGGCGCTGGTCCGGACGCAGGGGCCGGCATGAGGCCGTGGGCAGGCGTCGCGACGAGCCTGCTGCTCACCGGCACGCTGGTCGGGTGCGCCAGCAGCGAGCCGGACGTGACCACGCTTCCCGAGGTCACGCTGGCCTCCTTCGACGGGGGGAGCGAGGTCTACCTGCCCGACCTCGAAGGGCCCGCGGTGGTCAACCTGTGGGCCTCCTGGTGCGGTCCGTGCCGCGACGAGCTCCCGGTGGTGGAGTCCTTCTCGCGACGCTACGGCGACGAGGTGCAGGTGGTCGGCATCGACTTCCAGGACCCGCAGGTCGACCGGGCACGCGCCCTGGCCCGGGAGAGCGGACTGTCCTACGACCTGCTCACCGACCCCGACGGGTCCCTCGACGGGTCCTCTCCGTTCCCGACGCTGCGAGGCCTGCCCTTCTGGGCCTTCGTCGACGCCGAGGGCACCGTGACGCACCTCGAGTTCGTCGAGATGACCTCCGTCGAGCAGCTGCGCGACCTCGCCGAGGAGCACCTGGGGGCGAGCCTGTGACCCCGCCCGACGACGTGGTCGCGGTCCTTCCGGCCTGGCTCCGTCCGGTCGCCGACGGCGCGCGCGAGATCACCGTGCACGACCTGACCCGGTTCCTGCCGCCCGACGACGTCGACCCCCGCCGTGGGGCGGTGCTGATGCTCTTCGGCGAGGGCGCAGCGGGACCCGAGCTGCTGCTCACCGAGCGCGCCCACGACATGCGCTCCCACCCCGGCCAGGTCTCCTTCCCCGGCGGCAGCACCGAGCCCGGGGAGAGCGCGCACGACGCGGCACTGCGCGAGGCGCAGGAGGAGACCGGTGTCGACCCCGGCGGCGTCACGGTCTTCGCCGAGCTGCCCGAGCTGTGGCTGCCGCCGTCGAACTTCGCCGTCACGCCCGTGCTGGCCTGGTGGCACAGCCCCGGCCCGGTCCACGTGGCCTCGCCGGCCGAGGTGCACGCCATCCACCGGGTGGGCCTGCGCGACCTCGTCAACGACGACCACCGGATCCGTGTGCGGGCGCCCTCCGGCTGGGTCGGGCCCGGCTTCCTGATCGGCGAGGAGAAGGACGTGATCTGCTGGGGCTTCACCGCGGGCATCATCAGCCGGCTCTTCGACTTCCTCGGGTGGTCCGAGCCGGTCGCCGACGCGCCCCTGCACGAGCTGCCGGCCTACATGCTCGGGGGACGCCCCCCGGTCCACGACGTGCCCCCTGCCGCCGACCTGCGCCTGAGCCCGGAGGACCGCTAGGTGAACCTGCTCGACTGGCTCCTGGTGGTCCTGGTGCTGGCCTACGCCCTCAGCGGTTACTGGCAAGGATTCATCACCGGGGCCTTCGCGACCGCCGGGCTGCTGCTGGGTGGCCTCGCGGGGGTGTGGCTCGCGCCCATCGCCCTGGGCGACGCCGACCCGTCGCTGCTGGTCTCGCTCGGCGCCCTGTTCATCGTCATCCTGGGGGCGTCGCTGGGCCAGGCCGTCCTGCAGTACGCCGGCGCCCGGGTGCGGGCCAAGGTCGTCTGGCAGCCCGCCCGTGCCATCGACGCGGTCGGCGGGGCGGCCCTGAGCGCCGCCGCGGTGCTGCTCGTGGCGTGGGCGCTCGGGGTCGCCGTCTCCGGCACGAAGATCGCCGGCTTCACCCCGCTGGTGAGGACCTCGGCCGTGCTCTCCACCGTCGACTCCGCGCTGCCGCGTGCGGCCTCTGGCGTCCTGGGTGCCTTCAACGACGTGGTCGGGTCCAGCTTCTTCCCGCAGTACCTGGAGCCGTTCGCCTCCGAGCGCATCGTCGAGGTCGAGCCCGGACCCCAGCGGCTGCTCACCGATCCCGACGTGCAGGACGTCCAGGCCAGCGTGCTCAAGGTGCGGGGCAACAACGACTGTGGACGCGGCGTCGAGGGCAGCGGGTTCCTCTACGCCCAGGACCGGCTCATGACCAACGCCCATGTCGTGGCCGGCGTCGACGAGCCGACGGTCGAGCTCGGCGAGACGACGGTCCCCGCTCAGGTCGTCTACTACAACCCCGACCTCGACGTCGCCGTGCTGAGCCTCGACTCCGGTGCCACGCCCACCCTGGCCCTCGACGACTCCG
Organism: uncultured Actinomycetota bacterium; assembly: GCA_963822495.1. Taxonomy (GTDB): domain Bacteria; phylum Actinomycetota; class Actinomycetes; order Propionibacteriales; family Nocardioidaceae; genus Nocardioides. The sequence continues at coordinate 49,732 of CAWGHQ010000015.1, forward strand.
GTCGCGCCGAGCAGGGCGTGGCCATCGCGGGGTACCCGCAGGACGGCCCCTTCGACATCCAGACCGGACGCATCCGCTCCGAGCAACGGCTGCGCTCACCCGACATCTACGGCGACGGTGCCGTGATCCGTGAGGTGTTCTCGCTGCGCGGTCTCGTGCGACCGGGCAACTCCGGCGGGCCCATCGTGTCCTCGGCCGGTGAGGTGCTCGGCGTGGTGTTCGCCGCGTCGGTCACCGACGACGAGACCGGCTACGCGCTGACGGCCGGGCAGGTCCAGCGCAGCGCCGACGTCGCAGAGGTCGCCGTCGGGCAGGCCGCGACCGGGGACTGCGCGACCTGAGACAAGCCCCGTCGAGCTCTCACCGGTGGAGGAGGGCGCTCAGCGCTTGCCCTTGAGCGCCTTGGGGATCTCGCGGCCCTGGACGATGGCCCGCTCCGGGGGGCCGACCGTCTTGATCTTCTTGATGCCGACCAGGCCCAGCAGACCGGCCAGCAGGAGGTAGGCGCCGAAGACGATCAGGAAGGCCCAGTGCAGGGCCAGGCCGTCTCCGTTCCAGTTGATGAAGTAGGCGATCGCGACCGAGAGCATGATGATCGCCAGGACGCCCAGGAACGCCGCCGCCGCGAAGAGGGCGATGCTCAGCCCGCCGGCGCGGACGCTGACCTTGAGCTCGGTCTTGGCGAGCGCGATCTCCTTCGAGACGAGCGAGGACAGGTCGCGGCTGGCGTCGGAGACGAGTCGACCGATCGTCGGGTCGGAGTCCTTCACCGGTGTGTTGGCCATGTGCTCTGCTCCCAGCTGGTGCGCGGATCGAGATGTCGCATCGAGATGTCGCATCGAGATGTCGGGGCGACCCTACCCACAACCTGCGGGGGGCCGGGAGATCAGGGCGGCCGCCCGCTCAGGCCGGTGGCGTGGTCGGGTCGCGGTCGCCGGCCTGGAAGGCGTCGGGGACTCCGTCCCGGTCGTCGTCGCGCGCCTCCTCCTCGCAGAGCCGCCGGTAGACCCCGTTGCGCAGGCGCAGGATCACGCCGGCGATCAGGGCGGCCAGGAGCGACCCGACGAGCACCCCGACCTTGACGTGCTCGTCGCGCACGGTGTTCGGACCGAAGGCCAGCTCGCCGATCAGCAAGGACACCGTGAACCCGATGCCGGCCAGCACCGACAGCCCGACCACGTCGACCCATGACAGCTCGTCGTCGAGGTCGGCGCGGGTGAAGGTCGCCAGCAGCCAGGTGGCACCGCAGATGCCGACCGTCTTGCCGACCACCAGACCGGTCACGATGCCCAGGGCCACGGGGTCCCGCAACGCCTCGACCAGGCCGGAGAGCCCGCCCACGGTGACGCCGGCGGCGAAGAAGGCGAAGACCGGGACCGCCAGGCCGGCCGAGATCGGACGGACGACGTGCTCGAGGTGCTCGGCCAGTCCGGGCCGACCGGTGTCGCCGTCGCGACGCAGCACCGGCACGGTGAAGCCGAGCAGCACTCCCGCGACGGTGGCGTGGACGCCCGACTCGTGCACCAGGACCCAGGCGATGAGTGCGAGCGGCACGAGCAGCCAGCCGGAGCGGATCCGCCGCTGGGCCAGCAGGCCGAAGAGGGCGATCGGCACCAGGGCCAGGGCCAGGAAGGACAGCCGCAACCCGTCGGAGTAGAACAGCGCGATGATCGTGATGGCCAGCAGGTCGTCGACCACGGCCAGGGTGAGCAGGAAGGTGCGCAGTCCGGCCGGCAGGTGGGTGCTGATGACGGCCAGGATCGCCACGGCGAAGGCGATGTCCGTCGCGGTGGGGACGGCCCAGCCGGACAGGTCGCCGTTCTCGCCGAGGTTCCAGGCCACGTAGAACAGGGCCGGGGCGACCATGCCGCCCACGGCGGCCGCGACGGGCAGGGCCGCGCGACGCGGGTCGCGCAGGTCGCCGGCGACGAACTCCCGCTTGAGCTCGAGCCCGGCGACGAAGAAGAAGATCGCCAGCAGCCCGTCGGCGGCCCAGGTTCCCAGGCTGAGGTCGAGATGCAGTGACGCCGGGCCGATCGCCGTGTCGCGCAGCGCGGTGTAGGTCTCCGACCACGGGGTGTTGGCCCAGACGATCGCGATGAGCGCTCCGGCGATCAGGAGCAGGCCGCCGGTGGTCTCCGCGCGCAGCACCCCGGCGATCCGCGAGCTCTCCAGGAAGCTTCCCCGCGCGAAGAGACGGCGCTGCGGGTCGGGCGGGGACTCGGTACCGGGTCCGGACTCGGGGTGGGTCATCTGTGCTCCTGGGGGGTCGCCGACGTCGTTGCCGACCAGACTTCCCGGCGCACCTGCGGCAAGCCTAAGGGGTCCCTGCCCATGCCACGGCACGGGCGAGGACCCCTCAGGCCCGATCTACCCCGATCTACCCCGATCAGGGTCACTCGTCGGAGGAGGACTCCTTCTGCTTGGAGCTGATCATGTCCATCACCGAGGAGTCGGCCAGGGTGCTGGCGTCACCGACCTCGCGGTTCTCGGCGACGTCCTTGAGCAGGCGGCGCATGATCTTGCCCGAGCGGGTCTTCGGCAGCTCGGGGACCACCATGATCTGGCGGGGCTTGGCGATCGCGCCGATCTGCTTGCGCACGTGGTTGCGCAGGTCCTCGACGATGTCCTCGCCCCCGTCGCCGGCCTCGTCGGTGAGGATCACGAACGCACAGACCGCCTGACCGGTGTCCTGGTCCTGAGCGCCCACCACGGCTGCTTCGGCGACCTTGGGGTGCGAGACCAGCGCCGACTCGATCTCCGAGGTCGACATCCGGTGCCCCGAGACGTTCATGACGTCGTCGACGCGGCCGAGGACCCACACGTCGCCGTCGTCGTCGCGCTTGGCGCCGTCGCCGGCGAAGTAGTAGCCCTGCTCGGCGAAGCGCGACCAGTAGGTGTCCTTGAACCGCTCGTCGTCACCCCAGATGGTGCGCAGCATGCTGGGCCACGGCTTGGTCACCACGAGCAGGCCGGTCTCGCCGTTGCCGAGCACCTTCCCGTCCTCGTCGACGACCTCGGCGGCGACGCCGGGCATGGCGACCATGGCCGAGCCGGGCTTGCCGTGGGTGACGCCGGGCAGCGGGCTGATCATCACCGCGCCGGTCTCGGTCTGCCACCAGGTGTCCACGACCGGGGCGTCGTCGCCGCCGACCACCTCGCGGTACCAGACGTAGGCCTCGGGGTTGATCGGCTCACCCACCGAGCCCAGGAGCCGGATCGAGGACAGGTCGTGGCGGTCGGGGATCTCGCGGCCCTGCTTCATGAAGGAGCGGATCGCGGTGGGGGCGGTGTAGAAGAGCGTGACGCCGTACTTCTCGATGATCTTCCACCAGCGGCCCTTCTCCGGCGAGTCGGGCGTGCCCTCGTAGAGCACCTGGGTAGCGCCGTTGGCCATCGGACCGTAGGCGATGTAGCTGTGCCCGGTGATCCAGCCGACGTCGGCGGTGCACCAGTAGACGTCGGTCTCTGGCTTGAGGTCGAAGACCGCCCAGTGGGTGTACGCCGTCTGGGTCAGGTAGCCGCCGGTCGTGTGCAAGATGCCCTTGGGCTTGCCGGTGGTGCCGGAGGTGTACATGACGAACAGCGGGTGCTCGGCCTCGAAGAACTCGCACTCGTGCTCGGACGAGGCCGTGTCCACCGTGTCGTGCCACCAGTGGTCGACGTCGTCGTCCCAGGTCTCGAGGTCCTGCCCGGTGCGCCGCACGACGAGCACCGCGTCCACGTCGTGACCGTCGTCGTGCGCCCGGGCGCGGGCCTCGTCCACGGCCGGCTTGAGCGCAGAGGGCGCTCCGCGGCGGTAGCCGCCGTCGGAGGTGACGACGACCTTCGCCTGGCAGTCCACGAGGCGTGAGGCCAGGGCGTCGGCGGAGAAGCCACCGAAGACCACGGTGTGTGGTGCGCCGAGGCGGGCGCAGGCCAGCATGGCCACGACCGTCTCCGGGATCATCGGCATGTAGATCGCCACCCGGTCGCCGGTCTGCACGCCGAGCTCGACCAGGGTGTTGGCCGCCCGGCAGACCTCGTCCTTGAGATCGGAGTAGGTGATCGTGCGGGTGTCGTCGACGGGCTCGCCCTCGAAGTGCAGGGCGACCCGGTCACCGTTCCCGGCCTCGACGTGGCGGTCCACGCAGTTGTAGGCGGCGTTGAGGCGCCCGCCGGTGAACCACTTCGCGAACGGCGGGTCGTCCCAGTCCAGGACCCGGTCCCAGCGCTGCTCCCAGCTCAGGCGGTCGGCCTGCTCGGCCCAGAAGCCCTCGAAGTCCTCGTCGGCGCGTGCGTACACCTCCTCGGTGACGTTGGCGTGCTCGGCAAGGTCGGCCGGCGGCTCGAAGCGGCGGTCGTCCTTCGACGTCTCGGACAGGGTCTCTTCGCTCACGGCGTCTCCCAAGGCGGTGCTGATGGTGGCGAGCGCCACAATAGGCGGCGCACTGCCACCTTGACTCCCGGTGGTTGCTTGCTGGTTGGAGGGGTGTTCCGGCGGCGAGGCCACCGAGGCGGGCGGGAACCGCGCGGCCTCTCGACCGCGCGGCGCCCGTCGTACTCAGTGCACGATCGCCTTCTCCGAGCCGGCGCCGGTCAGGGCGCGGACCTCGAGCTCGGTGTAGCGGTCTGCGGCGGCCGGCTCACGGCTGGAGATGCTGCCGATGAAGCCGAGCAGGAAGCCCAGCGGGATGGAGACGATGCCGGGGTTCTCCAGCGGGAACCACGAGATGTCGATGCTGGTCGGCAGCAGCGAGAGGTTGGCGCCCGTCGTCGGGTCGAGCCCCTTGCCGGACATGATCGGGCTGAAGACGACCAGGCCGACCGAGGAGATCAGGCCGCCGTAGATGCTCCAGGTGGCACCGCGGGTGTTGAACCCTCGCCAGAACATGTTGTAGACGATCGCCGGCAGGTTCGCCGACGCCGCGACCGCGAAGGCCAGCGCGACCAGGAAGGCGATGTTGAGGTTCTGCGCCGGGATGGCGAGCAGGATCGCGACACCGCCGATGGCGGCGGCCGCCACGCGGGTCATCTTGATCTCCTGCTCCTCGGTGGCCTCGCCCTTCTTGACCACGTTGTTGTAGATGTCGTGGGCCACGGAGGCCGAGGAGGTCAGCGTCAGGCCCGCCACCACGGCGAGGATCGTCGCGAAGGCGACCGCAGCGATGAAGGCCAGCAGGATCGCGCCGCCCGTCGAGCCGGCACCACCACCCACGGCCTCGGCCAGGCGAGGTGCGGCGAGGTTGCCCGAGGCGTCGAGCGTGCTGACGTCGAGCAGCGCCGCGGCACCGAAGCCGAGGACCAGCGTGAAGAGGTAGAAGACGCCGATCAGGCCGATCGCCCAGAGCACGGACTTCCGGGCGTCGCGCGAGGTCGGCACCGTGTAGAAGCGGATGAGGATGTGGGGCAGTCCGGCCGTGCCGAGCACGAGCGCCAGCCCCAGGCTCAGGAAGTCGATCTTGCTGGTCAGCGAGACGCCGTACTTGATGCCGGGGTCGAGGAAGCCGGGCTTGCCGCTGTTGGCGGCGGCGGTGCCGAGCAGGTCGGAGATGTTGAAGCCGAACTTGGCCAGCACCAGCACCACGATCAGGGCCGAGCCGATCATCAGCAGCACGGCCTTGACGATCTGGACCCAGGTGGTGCCCTTCATGCCGCCGACGGTGACGTAGAAGATCATCAGGGCACCGACGCCGAGGATGACGAGGTTCTTCACGGCCTGGCTGTCCACGCCGAGCAGGAGCGCGACGAGTGCGCCGGCGCCGACCATCTGCGCGAGCAGGTAGAAGATGGAGACCACGACGGTCGAGGTGGCGGCCGCCATCCGGACGGGGCGCTGCCGCATCCGGTAGGCCAGCTGGTCGGCCATCGTGTAGCGACCCGAGTTGCGCAGCATCTCGGCCACGAGCAGCAGGGCGACCAGCCAGGCGACCAGGAACCCCACGGAGTACAGGAAACCGTCGTAGCCGTTGATGGCGATGGCCCCGGAGATCCCCAGGAACGAGGCGGCGGACATGTAGTCGCCCCCGATGGCCAGGCCGTTCTGGACCGGGCTGAAGCTGCGCCCGCCGGCGTAGAAGTCGGCGGTGCCGCTGGTGGTGCGGCTGGCCCAGAACGTGATGCCGACGGTGACCGCGACGACGCTCAGGAACAGGGCGGTGGTCAGGAATTGGTGGTCCATCAGCGCTTGCCTGCCTCGTAGTCGTCGTTGAGCCTGCGCGCCAGCGGGTCGAGCTTGGCGGAGGAGAACCGGGCGTAGACATAGGCCAGCGCGAAGGTGGTCACGAACTGCAGCAGTCCGAAGACCAGCGCGACGTTGATGTTGCCGACCAGTCGGTGGCTCATGAAGCCGGTCGCCCAGTTGGAGAGCACGACGTAGAGCAGGTACCAGGCGAGGAACGCGACGGTCGCAGGGATGACGAAGCCGCGGTAGAGCTTTCGCAGCTCGGTGAACTCTGGAGTGGCGTGCAGCTCGTCGTAGACCGGGTCGTGGCGGGCCGCCATGTCCGGTGGATCGTTGGTCTCGTGGGCCATCGGGTCGCCTTTCGCTGCTGCGGGACGTGACCGGCGTCACGGTAGGGCCCCCGCAGCGGCGCCGACAGGGGAGGAGACCTCGGCTGCGTCCGGCGGTGTCGACCGCTCGCCCAGCGGTCGCCACGGCACGACGAGCGGTCGACGACCCCTGCACCGATCCTTGCGCTTCTGGCCCGAAGCTGCGGCGCAGAAGCGCTGGTCTCACCGGTTGAACCGGTGAAACCAGCAGGGGGTCGGGCCGCGGTCAGCCGCGATCGAGCTCCAGTGCCTCGGGGGTGTGCAGACGCACCAGGAAGCGGGTCGCGTGCGGCGGCACCCGGTCGGCGGTGGCGCGGCTGACGCCGACCATCACCGCGAACGCGAGCGGCACCGACCAGGCGGCCGGCTGACCCAGCAGGAGGTCCGCGAGGCTGCCGTCGTCGACGGTCACCAGGGCCCACCCCACCGCAGCACCGGAGCCGACGCCGCCGACGCCCAGCCCGGCGAGGGCGCCGGCCGCGGTCAGACCGCGCCACCAGATGCCGAGCAGGAGGAGCGGGCAGAACGTGGAGGCGGCCACGGCGAAGGCGAAGCCGACCGCTCGCGCCACGCCGACGTGGGGGAGGGCGAGCGCGACCAGCACGGGCACGACGACGGCCACCACGGCGCCGGCCCGGAACGCGGCCACGGCCGAGAGGCGGCGCCCGGCGACCTCCCGGTTGGTGACGTCCTGGCTCAGCACCCCGGCCACGGCGATCGCCAGGCCCGAGGAGGTCGACAGGAAGGCCGCGAACGCGCCGGCGGTCAGCAGGCCGGTGAGCAGGGCCGCCGACCACCCGTCGAGCATCAGCCCCGGCAGCTCCAGGACGAGGGTGTCGCCGCGGCCCACCGAGGCGCCGTAGACCCGACCGAGGGCCCCGTAGACCGGGGGCAGCAGGTAGAAGAGGCCGAGCAGGACCAGCACCATCAAGGTGGTGCGGCGAGCGGCCCGGCCGTCGGGGTTGGTGTAGAAGCGGACCACCACGTGCGGGAGCCCCATGGTGCCCAGGAACGTGGCCAGGATCAGCGAGTACGTCGTGTACAGCCCCGCCGCGCCGCCTGCGGCGAGGGGGGAGGACCAGTCCCCGGCTCCGGCGGCGCCGGCCGGAACGGCGCGAGCGCCGTCGCCGGCCCAGACGGCGACCAGCACGGCCGCCGGGAGCAGCAGCGCGGTGAGCTTGAGCCAGTACTGGAAGGCCTGGACCAGGGTGATCGAGCGCATCCCGCCGAGCGCGACGTTGACCAGAACCACGGCCCCGACCACGACCGGCCCGACCCAGGAGGGTGCGCCCACGGCGGCCCGCAGCGTGAGCCCTGCGCCCTGGAACTGCGGCAGCAGGTAGAGCCACCCGACGGCCAGGACGAGCACCGAGCAGGTCGCGCGCACCGCCCGGGAGCCCAGCCGGGCCTCGGCGAAGTCGGAGAGCGTGTAGGCGCCGGAGCGACGCAGCGGCGCCGCGACCAGGACCAGCAGCACCAGGTAGCCGGCCGTCCAGCCGACCGGGTACCAGAGCATCTGCGCGCCGTAGGTCAGCAGCAGCCCGGCGATCCCGAGGAAGGAGGCGGCGGAGAGGTACTCGCCGCTGACGGCCGCCGCGTTCAGCCCCGGCCGCACCGTGCGCGAGGCGACCAGGAAGTCGCTGGTCGTGCGGGAGAAGCGCAGCCCCCAGGCTCCGAGCGCCAGGGTGGAGGCGGTCACCAGGACCACGGCGAGCACCCCGGGCAGGGGCTCGCTGCTCACGGGTCGAGCTCGCTCATCAGCTCGGCGAAGTCCCGCTCGGTCCGCTCCGCGGCTCGGACGTAGACCCAGCCGAGCAGGCACAGCACCGGGTAGACGACGACGCCGAGCAGCAGCCAGGCCAGCGGCAGGCCGAGCAGCGTGGCCTCGGCCAGCCCGGGTGCGAGGTGGAAGAGCAGGGGCAGGCCGCCGACCGCAGTCACCAGCACGGCGAGAACGCGGAGCGCGAGACCCAGCTGGACCCGCAGCAGGGAGCCGAGGTAGACCCCTCCCAACCGGGTCGACTCCTCCAGGTCGCCCGTGCGCCGGCGCGGCGTGGACGTCCGACGTGCCGGTCCGGTGACCCGGACGCGGGGCGGCGGTTCGCTCATGGGCCGGACCGACGCACGAGCAGCTCGCGCAGCTCGCGGGTGTGGCGCCGGCTGACCTGCAGCTCGACGCCCTCGACGCCCCGGCCGACCACCACCGAGCAGCGGCCCTGCTCCATGCGGACCTCCAGGACGTGGGCCAGGGCGACCAGCAGCGAGCGGTGGATGCGTACGAAGCCGGCGTCGGCCCACTCGGCCTCGAGGGTCGACAAGGGCGTGCGGACGAGGTGGCTGCCGTGCGCGGTGTGCAGCCGGGCGTAGTCGCCCTGGGCCTCGACGTGGGTGATGTCGGTGCGGTCGACGAAGCGGGTGACGCCGCCGACCACGACGGGGATCTGCGGGTCCGGGGCCGCGCCGGGGACCGTCCGCGCACCGCTGTCCAGCACCCGCCGTACGGCCTCGGCGAGCCGTTCGGCGCGTACCGGCTTCAGGACGTAGTCGACGGCCTGCAGGTCGAAGGCCTCGACGGCGTGCCCGTCGTGCGCGGTCACGAACACCACCGGCGGGGGCGTGCGGAAGCGACCGAGCACGGCCGCCAGCTCCAGGCCGCTCAGCCCCGGCATCTGCACGTCGAGGAAGACGGCGTCGACGTGCTCCTCGCGCAGGACCCGCAGGCTCTGCGCGGCGGCACCGGCGGTGAGGACCTCGGCGACCCGGTCGTCGCGGTCGAGCAGGTAGGCCAGCTCGTCGAGCGCGGGCTGCTCGTCGTCGACGACCAGCACGCGCAGGCCGGGGCCGGCCTCCGGGTCCCTCATGCGCTCACCCCGCGGGCGAACTTCGGTACCCGCACGACGACCTTCGTGCCGGCTCCGGGAGCGGTCTCGACCACCAGCCCGTGGTCGTCGCCGTAGGCCGCGCGGAGCCGGGCGTCGACGTTGCCCAGGCCGACCGCGTCGAGGCGGCGGTCTCCGGCCAGCGCGCGGCGCACCCGCTCGGGGTCCTCGCCCGAGCCGTCGTCCTCGACCTCGATCACGCAGTCCTGCCCCCGGTCGTGGGCCAGGATCGTGATGTGACCGACCCCGTCCGCGGCGGCCAGCCCGTGCTGGACGGCATTCTCGACCAGCGGCTGGATGCACAGGAAGGGTACGGCGACGGGGAGCACCTCGGGAGCGATGCGCAGCGTCACCCGCAACCGGTCCCCGAAGCGGGCCTGCTCGAGCAGCAGGTAGCGCTCGACCGAGCGCAGCTCCTCGGCCAGGGTCGTGAAGTCACCGTGGCGCTGGAAGGAGTAGCGGGTGAAGTCGGCGAAGTCGAGCAGCAGCTCGCGCGCCCGGTCGGGATCGGTGCGCACGAAGCTGGCGATCGCCCCGAGGGAGTTGTAGACGAAGTGCGGGCTGATCTGGGCACGCAGCGCGCGCACCTCGGCCTCCATCACCCGGGTGCGGGAGGCGTCGACCTCGGCGAGCGCCAGCTGGCCGGAGACCCACTGGGCCACCTCGTCGGCGGCCCGCACCAGGCCCGCGGTGGTCCGGGTGGTCATCGCCTGCAACGTGCCGACGACCCGCTCGTCGACCACGAGCGGGCTCACGATCGCCACCCGCACGGGGCAGCCGGCCTCCGCGCAGGCCAGGTCGTCGCCGTCGAAGACCCGGGTGCGGCCCTGGGCGACGCACCGGGCGGCCAGGGTCCCGGCCCGCTCGAGGTGGTGCTGCCCGGTCCCGTCCCAGGCCAGGGGCTGCTCGGAGTCGGTCAGCGCCAGTGCCGGCGTGCCCAGCAGGATCCGCAGGTGGCGGATGGACCGCTCCGCGCTCGTGGTGGTGAGGCCCTCGCGCAGCGCCGGTGCGGCCAACGAGGCGCGGTGCAGGGTGCGGAAGGTGGCCCGGTCCGACTCGGTGCCGAGGTGGTGCCGTCTCCAGGCCCGCATGGGGGCATGGTGCCCTACGCGGCGGCCTCCTCAGCGGAAGTCGATGAGCAGGGTGCCGGAGTCGTCGTCGGTGGGCGGGTCGACCCGTTCGTCGTCGCCGGCCGGGCCGCCCTCGCCGGGAGGGACCGCCGGGTCGTCACCGGACGAGGCCCGGGGGCGGTCCGGAGCCCGGGGGATCACGACGCGAGCGCGGTAGCAGCGGGCGAAGTAGGGCAGCTGCATGCCCTCCCAGCCACGTCCGAAGCCGTCGTAGAGCGCCAGCGCCTCCTCCAGCCGCGCCTGACCCTGCTCCTCGTCGGGCGTCGTGACGTGGGAGCGGGAGACCACCAGGTCCCGCAGCGACTCACGGTCGATCCCCTGCCAGAAGGGGTAGGAGGCCTCCTCGACGAAGCCGAAGCGTTCGGAGGTGACCAGCTCGGCGGTCCAGTCGCGTCGCTCGCCGGGACTGCTCAGGATGCGCCCGAGCCGACGCACCCACGGGATCCGCTCGTCGCGCTCGGCCCACGTCATCGCCACGGACCCGCCCGGCTTGAGGACGCGGGCGATCTCCGGCAGGGCCCGCTCGAGGTCGAACCAGTGGAAGCACTGGGCGCCGACGACGAGGTCGACCGAGCGGTCGGGGACGGGCAGGTCCTCGGCCGGCGCCTGGCTCACCCGGACGTCGGGCAGGGAGGCCGCGAGCACGGCGAGCATCGCCTCGTCGGGGTCCGTGGCATGCACGTCGTGCCCCAGGGCGACCAGGTGACGGGTCAGCTTGCCGGTGCCGGCACCGACCTCCAGCACGCTGAGGGGTCGGGGGCCAGCGAGCCACGCGGCGGCCTCGCGGGGGTACTCGGGTCGCCCGCGGTCGTAGGCGGCAGCGACTGTCCCGAAGGACCGGGCCGGGCCGGGCGGAGGCGTGTGGTCGGTCATCGGGGTCGAGGCTACCGGCGTGGGGCCCGCTAGGCTCGCCGGTCGTGCCCGACTCCGACCCTCTCGCCTGGCTGGTGGCCGCCGAGGGCGTCCCCAGCGCCTACGCCGCCGCGCGCGACGGCATCGACGTCGTGCTGCGAGACCGCGGCCTGAGGCGCACCACACCGGAGACCACCGCGGAGTCGCTGCTGCGGGGTGCGCACGCCAGCGCCGTCCTGGCCGGCTCGGCCTCGAGCCTGGCCCAGGTCCGGGCCGGCGACGGCGACGCGACGGCCCGGGACGCCGTGCGGGTCACCACCGAGCTGCTGGCGCTGGCACCCACCCTGCGCACCGCCCCGCTCCAGGCCCTGGCCCGCGTGCACGCCCTGGCTGCGGGTGGGTCCCAGCCGCCCGAGCGGCTCGGCCGGCCGGGCGACGCCGAGGGTGCGGCCAGGCTGCGCGGGGTGGCTGACCTGCTCACCCGGCCGACCGCAGCGCCGGCGCTGCTGGTCGCCGCGGTCGTCCACGCCGAGCTGGCCACCGCGGCGCCCTTCGGCACCCACGACGCGCTGGTGGCCAGGGCCGTGGAGCGCTTGGTGGTGCTCGTCCGCGGCGTGGACGAGAAGTCCCTCGTGGTGCCCGAGGCCGGCCACCTGGCGCTGCGGAAGGCCTACGAGTCGAACCTGCGCGGCTACGCCTCCGGCGACCGAGCGGGGGTTCACGCCTGGGTGCTCTACGCCGCCGAGGCCTACGCCGCCGCGGCCGAGGCCAGCCCGCTGCGCCGTCCGGCCGAGAGCCCCGAGAGCCCCGAGAGCTGAGAGGACCCCGGACGCCAGTGGTGGCACCCGGGCTGGGCCCGGATGCCACCGTCACACATGAACCTGGCTACCAAGCGTGCAACGTGGTAGTGCTGCCCCGGTCATCGCCGTGACTAGCGCCCTGTCAGAAGGGTGGTTCGCCGCGTGGGTACCTGGTCATGTGCAGCTCTTTGGTTGTGGGACCTGTCTACGCCGGTGTGACCCAGGACACAAGGGTTGCGCGGCGTGTCGTCTCAGGTAGGGGGTCGTCGCCGCGCGCCGGCCCACAGCACGCCGCCGACCGCGACGGCTCCACCGAGGGCCAGTGCGGCCAGCGTCGGGCGGGCCGCGGGCAGGGGCAGGCGCGAGCGCAGGGCCACCGGTCGGGTGAAGGTGAGCACGGGCCAGCCCCGGGACGCCGCGACCTTGCGCAGGTCCCGGTCGGGGTTGACCGCGTGGGGGTGGCCCACCGCCTCGAGCATCGGGACGTCGGTGATCGAGTCGCTGTAGCCGAAGCACCGGGCCAGGTCGTAGCCACGCTCCTGGGCGAGGACCTCGACGGCGTGCGCCTTCTCCTCGCCGTAGGCGTAGTAGGAGATCTCTCCGGTGTAGCGGCCCTCGGCGATCTCCAGGCGCGTCGCGACCACGTGGTCGGCACCCAGCATCTCGCCGATGGGGCCGACCACCTCGCTGCCCGACGTCGAGACGATCACGACGTCGCGCCCGGCGCGGTGGTGCTCCTCGATCAGCGAGACGGCCTCGTCGTAGACGAGGGGGTCGACGACGTGGTGCAGGGTCTCGGCCACGATCTCGCGCACGGTGGCCACGTCCCAGCCGGCGCACAGCTGGGACATGAAGGCCCGCATCTTCTCCATCTGGTCGTGGTCGGCGCCCCCCACGAGGTAGACGAACTGGGCGTAGGCGGAGCGGAGCACGGCTGCCCGGGAGATCAGCCCTCCGGCCTGGAAGGGCTTGGAGAAGGCCAGGGTGCTCGACTTGGCGATGATCGTCTTGTCGAGGTCGAAGAACGCGGCCGTCGGCACCGTCGAGCTCCCGGTCGCGTCCGGGGCCGCGGCGGGAGCCGGTGACGCGGGGGTCGGCGGCGGAGCCATGTCGCTCATCGTAGGGCGCGCGTGAGGAGCCGTCCGGCGTCCACAGGGGTCCGGCCCGGCGGCACCCTCCACACCTGCGGACGCCGTGGCGGCGGGGAAGGGGCCGGCGGGACGAGTCTCGGGGCATGACGCCACCGCCCGCACCGACCCCGCACCCCACCGGACCACCCGTGCTCCTCACGCGGGACGCCGCCCTCGGTGAGCACCTCAGTCGCCTCGCCGCGGCTGCCGGTGCCGCGCCGGCGCAGACCACGGAGCCGGCGGTCGCGCTGCGCTCGTGGAGTGCGGCACCCCTGGTGCTGGTCGGGGGCGACCTCGCCCCCGAGATGGCCGCACTCGCGCCGCCCCGTCGTGCCGGGGTGCACCTCGTCGCCTGGTCGCCGGTCGAGGACCACGCGTTCCGTGACGCCCTCGGACTCGGCGCCGAGGACCTCCTCGAGGTGCCGCGCCACGACGTCCGGGTCACCGAGCTGCTCGGCGACCTCGGCGAGGGCGGACGAGCGCGGGGACTGCTGGTGGGCGTCGCCGGCGGTGTCGGGGGCGCCGGCGCGTCGACCCTGGCCGCAGCGCTGGGGCAGGTCGCGGCCTCGACCGGCGCGTCCTCGCTGGTGGTCGACCTCGACCCGCTCGGGTCGGGGCTGGACCGGTTGCTGGGCCTCCAGGAGCGCCCCGGCGTGCGCTGGGAGGACCTGGGGCGCACCGCCGGCCGGCTCGGCGGCCGAGCGCTGCGCGATGCCGTGCCCCGTCGCCAGGGGCTCGGCGTGCTCACCTGGTGCACCGGTCCGGCCGATCCTCTCTCGGCCGAGGTCGTCCGGTCGGTCATCGGTGCCGCCCCCCGCGGGCACGCCACCGTGGTGGTCGACCTGCCGCGCGGGGGCGGCGCCGCGGCGGAGGAGGTGCTGGGCCGCCTGGACCGCCTGCTCGTGGTCGTACGACCGGGCCCGGGCGCTGCTGCGGCCACGAGCCGGTGGTGCGCTCGAGCGGGCACCTGGCTGCCGGCGGGACTGGTGCCGATGCTGGTCGTGCGGGGTCCGGCGTCGGACGCGGGCCCGCTGGAGCGGGCCACCGGGCTGCCGGTCCTGCTGAGCATGGGCGCCCAGCGAGGGCTCGACGAGGACGTCGACCTCGGGCTCGGACCGGTGCGGCGACGCCGCGGCGCCCTGGCCCGGGCCGCCGGCGAGGCGCTCGCCCTGCTGGCCGTGCGCGGTCCGGTCGGCCCGGTCGCGGCATGACGACCACCGCCCTCGGCGCGAGGACGGGCCGACCCACTGGTCCGATCGCTGGCCCGGCGGCGGACCCGGCGGCCGATGACCGGGCTCGCGTCGCCGTCGGCTGGGCCGCTGAGGTCGAGGTGGTGCGCGACCGGCTCGCGGCCGCGCCTGGCGAGCTGACCCCCCACCGGGTGGCGCAGGCGTTGCGCGAGGCCGGGCGACCCGTGGGGGACGCGACGGTGCTGGCCGTCTACGAGTCGTTGCGCCGCGACGTCGTCGGGGCGGGACCGCTCGAGCCGCTGCTCGGGGTGCCGGGCGTGACCGACGTGCTGGTCAGCGGTCACCTCGAGGTGTACCTGGACCGTGGGGCCGGGCTCGAGCGGTCCGAGGTCACCTTCCCCGACGAGGCCGCCGTGCGGCGCCTGGCCCAACGGCTCGCCGCGCTGGGCGGGCGGCGCCTGGACGACGCGACGCCCTACGTCGACGTCCGGCTGCCCGACGGCACCCGTTGCCACGCCATCCTGGCCCCCGTGGCCCGCCCCGGCACCGTCGTCTCGCTGCGGCTGCCTCACCGCCAGGGTCACGACCTGGCCGGGCTCGAGGCGCTGGGCATGCTGACGCCCGAGGTGGCCGAGGTGCTGCGCGGGGTGGTGGACCGTCGCCTGGCCTTCCTGGTCTCCGGTGGCACCGGCAGCGGCAAGACCACCCTGCTCGGTGCGCTGCTCGAGCAGTGCGACCCGGCCGAGCGTCTCGTGGTCGTCGAGGACTCCTCGGAGCTGCGTCCCCGGCACCCCCACGTCGTCGGGCTCGAGGCCCGCCTGGCCAACGCCGAGGGCGCCGGTGCGATCGGCCTGCGGACGCTCGTGCGGCAGTCGCTACGGATGCGGCCCGACCGCCTCGTGGTCGGCGAGGTACGCGGGGGAGAGGTCGTCGAGCTGCTCGCTGCCCTCAACACCGGTCACGAGGGTGGGTGCGGGACCCTGCACGCCAACTCCGCCCACGACGTCCCGGCCCGCATCGAGGCGCTGGCCCTCGCGGCGGGACTCGGCCGCGAGGCCGCGCACTCCCAGCTGGCCGCTGCCCTCGACGTCGTGGTCCACCTGGCCCGAGACCGGTCCGGTCGGCGCCGGGTCGCCGAGGTGGCGGTGCTGAGGCGGGACCACGACGGCCTCGTGGTCACCGAGGTGGCCCTCGGGGTCGACGCGCGGGGACGGACGGCGCGCGGCCCCGGCGCAGCACGGCTGCTGACGCTGCTGGGCGAGGACGTTCCGTGAGCACCTCGGCCCTGAGCGCCGTTGCCGCAGCGGCCTCGGTGGCGCTGCTCGTGCCCGGTCGGCCAGGCCGCGACGCCGACCCCGATGCCAGGCGCACATCCCGCTACCGAGCCGGCGGTCGCCGCATCGTGCTGGGCGGAGCCGTGGTGGTCGGGGTCCTTCTCCTCGGCGGCTGGCTCCCGGTCCGACGGGTGGTCCTGGTCCTGGTGCTCGGCGCGGCCGGCGTGGCCGCTGGGCGGCTGGTGGGGCAGCGAGGTCGCCGGCGTGAGGCCGCCGCGACCCGAGAGCGGGTGCTCGAGGTCTGCGAGGAGCTCGCCGCTGAGCTCGGAGCGGGGCGGACCACGTCGGCTGCGCTCGCCCGAGCGGCCGAGCAGTGGCCGGCGCTGGCCGGCGTCGCCGAGGCGGACCGTCTGGGCAGCGACGTGCCGCAGGCGTGGCGGAAGACCGCCCGGCGACCCGGGGCCGAGGGGCTCCTGACACTGGCCGCGGCCTGGCACGTGGCCCACCGCACCGGTCAGGGGCTCGGCGCGGCCCTGGAGCGAGTGGCCCGCGACCTGCGCGCACGGCGTTCGTTGCGTCGCGTCGTCGACGGCGAGCTGGCCTCGGCTCGCTCGACCGCACGGCTGGTGGCGGCCCTGCCGCTGCTGGCCCTGGTGATGGGTTCCGGAGCCGGCGGTGACCCCTGGGGCTTCCTGCTCGACACCCCGGCCGGGCTGGCCTGTCTCGGCGGCGGTCTGGCCCTGGGCTCGCTCGGACTGGCCTGGATCGAGGCCATCGCGAGCGGAGTCGAGTCAGGACGAGGGTGAGGTCCTCGTGAGCGTGGGCCTCGGCACCGCCGGGTGGCTCTGCGTGCTCGGCGCGGCCGGCTGCGCGTGGTGGGCGGTGGCGCCGGTGAAGCCCGCCACCCGGTCGGCACCGGGTCGCTGCGGGCGGACCCGGCCGACCCGGCCGACGGGTGGGCCAACGGAGCGGGGGAGTCAGGCGCGGGCTGGTTGAGCCGCTACCGCTGGCTCTGGTGCGCCTCGGCCGCGGTCGCAGGCGCGGTGCTGGTCGGAGGCCCGTTGTGGCCCGTCGGGGCAGTGGGTGCGGCAGTGGCGTGCTGGGTGGTGATCGCCCGGGCCGAACCGGCCGCGGTGCGCGAACGACGCGTCGAGGTGCAGCGCTCCCTGCCGGACGTCGTCGCACTGGTCGGTGCCGCTCTGCGCGCGGGGGCCGCGCCGGGGCCGGCGCTCGACCTGGTCGCCGATGCGCTGCCAGGCCCGGCCACCCAGGCCGCCCGTTCGGTCGCTGGCCACCTCGCGCTGGGCACCGACCCCGCCATCGCCTGGCGCCGGCTCGCCCTCGAGCCCGGCCTGGCCCCCTGGGGTCGGGCGATGGCGCGGGCCCACGAGACCGGCGCTCCCGTGCTGGAGACGGTCGAGCGTCTCGCCGACCAGCTCGCAGCCCAGGCTCGTGCGGAGGTGGAGGACCGCGCCCGGACCGTCGGCGTCCGAGCGGCGCTGCCCCTGGGTCTGTGCCTGCTGCCGGCCTTCCTGCTCGTAGGCATCGTCCCCCTCGTCGCAGGACTCCTCGGCACGCTGTGGTGAGTGGGGTCTCGAGACGCTCGCCGCGCTCGGCCCTCAACCACCGCGTCGACCAACCGCGTCGACCCACCGGGTCTCGGGTGCACGGGGCGTTGAGGTGGAGGGAGCGTCGCGCCGGACAGCGCCCACCGGTCGTGCACAGCGAGGTCGGTCGGCACGGTCTCCCCAACGAGCCTCCGGGGCGCCGTCGATCGGTGCTCGCCGCAGGCAGGTTGGTCCCTCCGGACCGCGTCCGCGGTCCCCGTCGAAGGAGCACCCATGGCCTCAGCCGTCACGTCGAGCCCCATCACCTCCCGCCCCAGCCCGTCCCGTCCCCTCACCTCCAACCCGAGCCCCCGGCCCGTCACGCTGCCGCCCGCAGCGGCTCGCTCACGCGACGAGCGGGGCATCACCACCGCGGAGTACGCGGTCGGCACCGCTGCCGGCGCCGGACTGGCCGGTCTGCTGTACAAGCTGCTGAGCGGTGGTTTCGGCGACCAGCTGCTGCGGACGCTCTTCGACCACGTGCTCGGCCTCCTCGGTATCGGATGAGGCTGCTCGGGTCCGGGCGCTGTCGGCCTGATCGCAGTGAGCGCGGCGAGTGCGGCGAGCGCGGCGCGGTCACCGCCGAGGCCGCCCTGGTACTGCCCCTGCTGGTGGCGCTGACCGCAGCGCTGTGCTGGCTGCTGGCCGTCGGCGCCGCCCAGGTGCGCACCGTCGATGCGGCCCGCGAGGCAGCGCGGGCGGTGGCCCGGGGCGACGACGTGGCGGCCGCGCAGGACCTGGCGCGCCGGGTGGCGCCGGCGGGGGCCACGGTCCGGGTCGAGCGGGTCGGTGAGGAGGTGCACGTCGAGGTCAGCGCAGAGGTCGACGGACCCGTCGGCGTCCTGGCTGCGCTTCCCGGGGCGCGCGTGCGCGCCGACGCGGTCGCAGCGCTCGAGCCGGGCACGGGGCCGTGAGGCGGTATCCGCCCGGGCGCGACGACGTCGGCGCGTCCACGGTGCTGGCCGCGATCGTCTGCGGGGTCCTGGTCGCGCTCGGGGGCGGTCTGGGCGCCCTCGCTGCGGTCGTGGTCGACCTGCGTACCGCGCAGGCGGCCGCCGACCTGGCAGCCTTGGCCGGCGCCGGGGCGCTGGCCCGCGGCCAGGACGCGTGCGCGGCCGCTGCGGCCGTGGCGAGGGCCAACGACGCCACCGCGACCTCGTGCGCCACGGCCGGTCGCGAGGTGCGCCTCGAGGTGCGGGTAGCGGGTCCGCACTGGTGGGGCCTGGTCGCCGACCCCACCGCCGAGGCCCGCGCCGGTCCGGTCGGCCTCGCCGATCAAGCCGGCTGAGCCGGCCGAGCCGGCTGAGCCGGCACAGCGTGGGCGAGCAGCAGGTCGAGCAGTCGACCGGCGCCGGCCTTGTCGAGCGGGTTGTTCTGGTTGCCGCACTTGGGCGACTGCACGCACGAGGGGCACCCCGTCGCGCACTCGCAGCCGCCGATCGTCTCCCGCGTGGCTCGCAGCCAGTCGTGCGCGGCGGCATACCCCCGCTCGGCGAACCCCGAGCCGCCCGGGTGGCCGTCGTGGACGAAGACCGTGAGCAGGCCGGTGTCGGCGTGGCGGGCGGTCGAGACCCCGCCGATGTCCCAGCGGTCGCAGGTCGCGAACAGCGGGAGCAGGCCGATCGCGCAGTGCTCGGCCGCGTGAGCCGCTCCGGGCAGGTCTGCGGGGTCGAGCCCGGCCTCGTGGAGGGCGTCGTCGGGCACGGTCCACCACACGGCGCTCGTGCGCAGCCGCCGCTCGGGCAGGTCGAGGAGCTCCTCCCCGATCACCTCGCCACCGGGGACCCGACGTCGCAGGAAGGAGACGACCTGGTGGCTCACGTCGACCTCGCCGAGGCTCAACCGGCACGAACCCCACCAGCGGTGCTCACGCTCGGCGACGATCGTGATGTCGGTCAGCTCACGGGCCGACGTGGAGTACTCGACGCGCTCGCGGCGCATCGTCGCGACGTTCTCCTCGAGGTCGAGCTGCTCGACGAGCCAGGTCTCGCCCCGGTGCACGTAGACGGCCCCGGTGTGGGCCTCTCCGTGGGCACGGGCGCCGTCGACGGTGCCGATCACCCGGCCGGTGCCGGTCTCGAGCAGGGAGACCGCCGGCCCGCCGGTCGAGCGGATGTCGGTGAGGTCGGCCGCGCGCCGACGGTCGGTCCAGAACCAGCCGTGCGGGCGGCGACGCAGCAGCCCGGCTCCGGTGAGCTGGTCGACGACCTCTCCCGCCCGTGGTCCGAACCAGGACAGGTCGTCGCGGGTCAACGGCTGCTCGGCGGCGGCTGCGCACAGGTGGGGGGCCAGCACGTGCGGGTTGTCGGGGTCGAAGACCGATGCCTCGACCGGTCGGCCGAACAGCGCCTCGGGGTGGTGGACCAGGTAGGTGTCGAGCGGGTCGTCGCGGGCCACGAGGACTCCCAGGGCTTCGCGACCACTGCGCCCGGCCCGACCGACCTGCTGCCACAGCGCCGCGCGGGTGCCGGGGAAGCCGGCCAGCAGGACGGCGTCGAGCCCCTGCACGTCGATGCCGAGCTCGAGGGCGTTGGTCGCGGCCAGCCCGGTGAGTCGTCCGGAGCGGAGCGCCTGCTCGATCTCGCGCCGCTCCTCGGGCAGGTAGCCGCCGCGGTAGGCCGCCACCCGGTCCGCCAGCCGGGGGTCGACCTCGCCCAGCTGGGCCTGCGTGCTCAGGGCGACCTGCTCGACCCCGCGCCGGGAGCGGACGAAGGCCAGGGTCGACACGTCGTCGAGGACCAGCTCGGTGAGCAGATCGGCGACCTCGCTGGAGGCCGCCCGGCGCACGGGCGCGCCGTTCTCCCCGGCCGTCCCCGACAGGGGCGGCTCCCACAGCGCCAGCGAGACCTCGCCGCGGGGGGAGGCGTCGTCCGTGACGGCCTCGACGCTCAGCCCCGTCAGTCGCTCGGCCGCCTGCGCGGGCTCCGCGACGGTGGCCGAGGCCAGGACGAAGGTCGGGTGGGCCCCGTAGCGGGCGCAGATCCGGCGCAGCCGGCGCAGCACGTGGCTGACGTGGGCGCCGAAGACACCGCGGTAGTAGTGGCACTCGTCGACGACGACGTAGCGCAGGGACCGCAGGAAGGCGGCCCACCGCTCGTGGCCCGGCAACAGCGAGCGGTGCAGCATGTCGGGGTTGGTGAGGATCCACTCGGCGTGCCGGCGCGCCCACTCGCGCTGCTCGACGCCGGAGTCGCCGTCGTGGGTGGTCACCCGCAGGTCGAGGCCGAGCCCGCGCAGCGAGGTCAGCTGGTCCTGGGCCAGCGCCTTGGTCGGGGCGAGGTAGAGCACGGTGGCACCGCGCTGGCCCTTGGCGCCCCGGCTCCCCAGCACGGTGGCCAGGGCGGGCAGCTGGTAGCCCAGGGACTTGCCCGAGGCCGTGCCGGTGGAGAGCACCACGTGGCGCCCGGCGTGAGCGGCCTCGGCGGCGGCCACCTGATGGGTCCAGGGCCGGGAGATGCCACGGCACCCCAGCGCGGCCACGACGTCCGGCGGTGCCCAGACCGGCCAGTCGGCGCTGCGCCCGGCCCGCGCGGGCAGCACCTCGAGGTGGGTCAGACGCTCCGCCCGCCCGGGCAGCTCGACCAGACGACGCAGCGTCGCGGTGCCGCCACCGACGCCCAGCGCGGACGCCGGGGCGGCAGGCAGGGAGGTCGGCACCCGGCGATCATCTCAACCACCGCCGACACCGCCGTCCGACACCGTCGTCCACACCGTCGTCCACACCGTCGTTGGGACGCCGCGTCGGGGTGGTTCGTGTGCAGCGTGGCGCCGGTCGTGATTACATGGCCGCGCACCGCCGGTCGAGCGCCTCACCGCGAGGCGGGCGGCCGCCTGCACCGGGGGAGAGTTCGTTGGACCTGAGTCTCGAGACGCGCGACGTCGACGGCGTCACCGTCGTCACCGTCGGCGGTGAGATCGACGTCTACACCGCCCCCAAGCTGCGCGACAAGATCGCCGAGCTCGTCGCGGCCGGCCGGTACCGGCTCGTGATCGACATGCAGGCCGTGGAGTTCCTGGACTCCACCGGCCTCGGGGTGCTCGTCGGGGGGCTGAAGAGGGTCCGGGCGCACGAGGGGACCCTCGAGCTCGTCTGCCACCAGGACCGGCTGCTCAAGATCTTCCGCATCACCGGCCTGGCCAAGGTGTTCGTCATCCACGACAGCCCCGAAGCGGCCCTCACCACCTCCTGAGCCACGACTCCTGCCGCGGCACGCTCGGACCGAGTCCACCGGACGGGCGAGGCGCCGGTGGGCCGTGGCCTCCCCGTGCGTAGACTCCGGCTCGTTCCATGACCCGGGTCACAGCCGCGTGGCCGGGCCGACTCGCAGGAGGAGCACACATGCCCGGGATCTCTCCCGCAGCGGTGGAAGTCTCCGGCGGCAACCTCGTCCTCGTCATCCTCGTCTTCCTGATCGCCCTCGGGGCGCTCGCGATGGCCTGGGTGTTCCGCAGGGAGGTCCTGGCCGCCGGTGAAGGCACCGACAACATGAAGAACATCGCCCAGGCTGTCCAGGAGGGCGCGGACGCCTACCTGCAGCGCCAGTTCCGCACCCTGGCCGTCTTCGCAGCGATCGCCTTCTTCGCACTTCTGGTGCTGCCGGCCGACGGCAACGGGGTCCGCATCGCGCGCTCGGTCTTCTTCCTCCTCGGCGCCGGCTTCTCCGCCGCCGTCGGCTACCTCGGCATGTCGCTGGCGGTGCGGGCCAACCTGCGCGTCGCCGCGGCCGCGAACACCTCCGGCCGTGAGGTCGCGATGCGCATCGGGCTGCGTACCGGCGCCATGGTCGGCATGCTCACCGTCGGCCTCGGCCTGCTGGGCGCCAGCATCGTGGTGATCCTCTTCCAGGACAGCGCCCCGGACGTGCTGGAGGGCTTCGGCTTCGGCGCCGCCCTGCTGGCCATGTTCATGCGCGTCGGCGGCGGCATCTTCACCAAGGCCGCGGACGTCGGAGCCGACCTGGTCGGCAAGGTCGAGAACAACATCCCCGAGGACGACCCCCGCAACGCCGCGACCATCGCCGACAACGTCGGCGACAACGTCGGCGACTGCGCCGGCATGGCCGCCGACCTGTTCGAGTCCTACGCGGTGACCCTGGTGGCGGCGCTGATCCTCGGCTCGCAGGCCTTCGGCGACGCCGGACTGGTCTTCCCGCTGCTGATCCCCGCCATCGGCGCCCTGACCGCGGTCGCCGGCGTCTACCTGACCCGGCCCAAGGCCGGGGAGAACGGCCTGACCACGATCAACCGCTCCTTCTACCTCTCCTCGGGCATCGCCGCGGTGGCCAGCATCGTGCTGTCCTACGTCTACCTGCCGGGCAGCTTCGCGGAGTTCGTCAACATCGCACCCGACCTCGCCCAGGCCGACGGCGACCCGCGGTTCATCGCCGCGGCCGCGGTGGTGATCGGCATCGTGATGTCGGCGGGCATCCTCGCGCTGACCGGGTACTACACCGGCACCGAGCACCGTCCGGTCAAGGACGTCGGCAAGACCTCGTTGACCGGGGCCGCCACCGTCATCCTCTCCGGGCTCTCGGTGGGCTTCGAGTCGGCGGTGTACACGACGCTGGTCATCGGTGCCGCCGTCTTCGGCGCCTACCTGCTGGGCGGCGCCGCGCTCACGGTCTCCCTGTTCGCGGTGGCGCTGGCCGGTACCGGCCTGCTGACCACCGTCGGCGTGATCGTGGCCATGGACACCTTCGGGCCGGTCAGCGACAACGCCCAGGGTGTGGCCGAGATGTCCGGCGACGTCAGCCCCGAGGGCGCACAGATCCTCACCGAGCTCGACGCCGTCGGCAACACGACCAAGGCGATCACCAAGGGCATCGCGATCGCGACCGCGGTCCTGGCGGCCACGGCGCTGTTCGGGTCCTACGCCACCTCGGTCTACGAGTCCCTCGCCGAGGCCAACCCCACGCTCAGCGAGGCACGGCTGCTCGACTTCAGCGTCTTCAACCCCGCGGTCCTGGTCGGGGTGCTGCTCGGTGCAGCGGTGGTCTTCCTCTTCTCGGGCCTGGCCATCAACGCCGTCGCCCGCGCCGCTGGGGCGGTGGTCTACGAGGTGCGTCGCCAGTTCCGCGAGATCCCCGGGATCATGGAGGGCACGGGCCGCCCCGAGTACGGGCGGGTCGTCGACATCGTGACCCGCGACTCCCTGCGCGAGCTGATCACCCCCGGCATCCTGGCCGTCCTCGCGCCCGTCGCGGTCGGCTTCGGCCTCGGCGCCACCGCCCTGGCCGGCTTCCTGGCCGGCGCGATCGGCACCGGCACCCTGATGGCGGTCTTCCTGGCCAACGCCGGGGGTGCCTGGGACAACGCCAAGAAGCTGGTCGAGGACGGCAACCACGGCGGCAAGGGCTCCCTGGCCCACGAGGCCACGATCATCGGCGACACGGTCGGCGACCCGTTCAAGGACACCGCGGGTCCGGCCATCAACCCGCTGATCAAGGTGATGAACCTGGTCTCGCTGCTGATCGCCGGGGCGGTGGTGTCCCTCGGGGTCGGCGACGACCAGAACGACACCCTGCGGATCATCATCGCGCTGGTCGCGGTCGCCATCATCGCGGTGGCCGTCTACATCTCCAAGCAGCGCGAGGTCACCATCGGGGGCGACGACGCACCGCCGCCGGCGCCGCCCCTGCCGCCGGCCAGCGCCGGTCCGGGTTCCTACGACCCGGCGCACGACCCCTCGGGTCAGCCGCCGACCCAGCCGCTCAACACGCCGTAGGGGCCTGCACGTCACGTCCTCGGCACTCACCGGCCCACCGCGGATCCTGCGCGGTGGGCCGGTGGTGCGAGGTGGGAGGGTGAGGCCGTGAGCGACGACCTGCCGGCCCGGCTGCGCGAGGCGCTGCTGGCGGCCCGGTTCACCTACGACGACGTCGCCGAGGTCCTGGGCCCGCGCGCCCATGCCGCGCTGTCCCGCAACGAGACGACCCCCGGCGTCCTGGCCACAGCAGGTGGTTCGCCGACCGAGACGTTGGCGCGCCTGTTCCTCCTCCAGCGAGCGGTCCCGCTCGCGGACGCCGAGGCCGCCCTGCCGGGCCTGGTGGAGCGGCTGGCGGTGGAGGGGCTGCTCGAGCAGTCCGTCGGGCAGGTCGCCGCGCGTCTCGACGTGCGCCCCTACGCCAGCGACGACGAGCACCTGTGGGTGGTCAGCGACCTGACTCCCGGCCTCGACGGCCTCGCCCAGCGCGTCGGCTCGGACCACGTCCTGGGCATCAGCGCCGCGTCGACGTCCCTGGCGCAGCTGACGTTGCGCGAGCCGGTCGGGCGCTCCCTGGACCTCGGGACCGGGTGCGGCGTTCAGGCCCTGCACCTGGCCCGGCACAGCGAGACGGTGGTGGCCACCGACGTCAACCGCCGCGCCCTGCGCCTCGCGCGGCTCAACACCGCCCTCAACGACGTGGGGGACCGGGTCGAGGTGCGGGAGGGCTCGTACTTCGACCCGGTCGCCGACGAGCGCTTCGACCTCGTCGTGACCAACCCGCCCTTCGTGATCTCGCCCGGGACCCGGCAGCGCCTGGTCTACCGCGACTCCGGCCTGCCCGGGGACCGGGTCGTCGAGGACATCGTGCGGGCCGCGCCGGCCCACCTCACCGACGGCGGGTGGTGCCAGGTGCTCGCCAACTGGGTCGTCGAGCGCGACCGGCCGTGGGAGGAGCGGCTGGCCGGCTGGCTCGACGACGACACCGACGCGCTGGTGGTGCAGCGGGAGGTGCTCGACCCGGCGGCCTACGTCGAGCTGTGGCTCAAGGACGAGGGCACCCACCCCACCGCGGGGGCGGGCGACCCGGCGGCCGTGGCCGAGTACCGGCGGCGCTACGAGACGTGGCTCTCGTGGTTCGACGACCAGGGCGTGGACGGCATCGGCTTCGGGTGGGTCAACCTGCACCGTCGAGCCGGCGTCCCGGGGGCCGGTCCGGCGGTGCGGACGCTGCTGGAGTGGCCCTACGACCTCGAGCAGCCGATCGCGCCGACGATCGCGGCCTGGGGTGAGGCCGTGCGGCGGCCGGTCGGGCTCGCGGACCGCCTGGTGGTGCGTGCCGACGTGCGCCAGGAGAGCCTCGGGGAGCCGGGGGCCGAGCATCCCGAGGCCATCGTGCTGCGCCAGCAGCGCGGCCTGCGGCGGGCGCGTCGGGCCGACACCGTCGAGGCCGCACTGGTCGGCGCCTGCGACGGCGACCTCACCGTGGGCCAGGTCCTCGACGCCCTGGCGGTGCTGCTCGACCAGGACCCGGCCGACCTGCGCACGTCCTACCTGCCGGTGGTCGCGGAGCTGGTGGTGGAGGGCTTCCTGGAGTAGTCGGACCCGCCACGGCGTGGTCGGGTGGTGCTCCCCGTGGGCACGTGTGCCACGCTGCGAACGTCGCCGGACCCGCGTCGGCGGCTCTCCAGCGGTCACGCGAGGTGCCCCGAGCACCCGCGCTACCGTGACCGCCGGAGCCTCCCGCACCGGGAGGCACCCCTCGAACGCGAAGGAATGGCGTACCCCGTGTCCCACAAGCTGGTCATCGTCGAGTCGCCGGCCAAGGCCCGCAACATCGGCGGGTTCCTCGGCGACGGCTACGTCGTCGAGTCCTCCATCGGCCACATCCGCGACCTGCCGATGTCCGCGGCCGACACCCCGGCTGAGATCAAGGACAAGCCGTGGGGGCGCCTGGCCGTCGACGTCGAGAACGGGTTCACGCCCTACTACATCGTCCCGCGGGACAAGCGCGAGCACATGCGCAAGCTCAAGAAGCTGCTCAAGGACGCCGACGAGCTGTACCTGGCCACGGACGAGGACCGCGAGGGCGAGGCGATCGCCTGGCACCTCCTGGACGAGCTGAAGCCCAAGGCCGGGATCCCGGTGCACCGGATGGTCTTCCACGAGATCACCAAGCCGGCCATCCAGGCCGCCGTGGCCAACCCCCGCAGCATCAACGACGACCTCGTCGAGGCCCAGGAGGCGCGGCGCATCCTGGACCGCCTCTACGGCTACGAGGTCAGCCCGGTGCTGTGGAAGAAGGTGATGTCCGGCCTCTCCGCCGGGCGGGTGCAGTCGGTCGCGACCCGGCTGGTGGTGGATCGCGAGCGCGAGCGGATCCGCTTCCGCGTCGCCTCCTACTGGGACCTCGAGGGCACCTTCGACGCCGGCAGCGGCCACGAGGCGCGGATGTTCCCGGCCCGGGTCCACTCCGTGGACGGCGACCGCGTGGCGCGCGGGTCCGACTTCGGCCAGGACGGCGTGCTCAAGGCCGCCGCGCAGGGCAAGGTCGTCCACCTCGACCGCACCCGCGCCGAGGCCCTGGTCGCCGGGCTGTCCGAGACCGCCTACACCGTCCGCTCGGTCGAGGCCAAGCCGTACCGTCGCTCGCCCTACGCGCCGTTCCGCACGACGACGCTCCAGCAGGAGGCCAGCCGCAAGCTCGGGATGGGGGCGAGCGTGACCATGTCGGTCGCGCAGCGTCTCTACGAGAACGGCTTCATCACCTACATGCGTACCGACTCCACGACCCTGTCGGGTGCGGCGATCGACGCGGCCCGCTCGCAGGTCCGTGAGCTGTACGGCTCGGAGTACGTGCCCGACGCGCCGCGGGTCTACGCCACGAAGGTCAAGAACGCCCAGGAGGCGCACGAGGCCATCCGTCCGGCCGGCGAGACGTTCCGGACGCCGGCGCAGACCGGTCTGACCGGCGAGCAGTTCCGTCTCTACGAGCTGATCTGGATGCGGACCGTCGCCTCGCAGATGAAGGACGCGACCGGGCAGAGCGTCTCGGTGCGTCTCGGTGGTGCCGCCGCCACCGGCGAGGACGTCGTCTTCGCCGCCAGCGGGCGCGTGATCACCTTCCACGGCTTCCTCAAGGCCTACGTCGAGGGCACCGACCACGGCGCCGACAGCGACGACAAGGAGAGCCGGCTGCCGCAGCTGAGCGAGGGGGAGCCGGTCAGCGCGGCCTCGCTCACGGCCGGCGGTCACGAGACCAAGCCGCCCGCGCGCTACACCGAGGCGACCCTGGTCAAGGAGCTCGAGGAACGCCTGATCGGTCGTCCCTCGACCTACGCCTCGATCATGAAGACCATCGTCGACCGCGGCTACGTCTACAAGAAGGGCACGGCGCTGGTGCCGGCCTGGCTGGCCTTCTCGGTCACGCGCCTGCTCGAGGAGCACTTCCCCCGTCAGGTCTCCTACGAGTTCACCGCGGCGATGGAGGACGTCCTCGACGACATCGCCGGGGGACGCAAGGACCGCAACACCGAGCTGTCGGAGTTCTACTACGGCGCGGGCGAGGTGACCGGCCTCAAGCGTCTGGTCGACGAGCTCGGCGACATCGACGCCCGCGAGCTGGCGACCTTCCCGATCGGCGGCCCGGAGTCCGGGATCAACCTGCGGGTCGGGCGCTACGGGCCCTACCTCGAGGGCCCCGACGACGAGGGCAACCCCTTGGGCAAGCGGGCCAACGTGCCCGACGACCTGCC
Organism: uncultured Actinomycetota bacterium; assembly: GCA_963822495.1. Classification (GTDB taxonomy): domain Bacteria; phylum Actinomycetota; class Actinomycetes; order Propionibacteriales; family Nocardioidaceae; genus Nocardioides. The sequence continues at coordinate 77,583 of CAWGHQ010000015.1, forward strand.
CCCGGACGAGCTCACCCTCGAGAAGGCCACACGAGCTCTTCGCCAACCCCGCCGGCGAGGAGATCCCGCTCGGCGCGCACCCCGAGACCGGTCTGGCGGTGGTGGCCAAGAACGGCCGCTACGGCCCCTACGTCACCGAGCTGCTGCCCGACGACGCAGCGAAGTCGGCCCGCCCGCGTACCGGGTCGCTGTTCAAGTCGATGACCCTCGACACGATCACCCTCGACGACGCCGTCAAGCTGCTCTCGCTCCCGCGGGTGGTCGGCGCCGGCGAGGACGGCGAGGAGATCACCGCGCAGAACGGTCGGTACGGGCCGTACCTGAAGAAGGGCACCGACTCCCGCTCGCTGGTGGCCGAGGAGCAGCTGCTGACGATCACCCGCGACGAGGCCCTGGCGATCTACGCCCAGCCCAAGCAGCGCGGTCGCGCCGCGGCCGCCCCGCCGCTGAAGGAGCTCGGCACCGATCCGGTCTCCGGCCAGCCGATCGTGGTCAAGGCCGGCCGCTTCGGCGAGTACGTCACCGACGGCGAGTACAACGCCACCCTGCGCAAGGAGGACTCGGTCGAGTCGATCACCCCCGACCGCGCCGCCGAGCTGCTCGCCGAGCGCCGGGCCCGGGGCCCGGCGAAGAAGACCGCGAAGAAGGCCGCCAAGAAGACGGCCAAGAAGGCTCCGGCCAAGAAGGCCACCGCGAAGAAGGCCACCGGCCAAGAAGGCCGCCGCCAAGAAGGCCCCGGCGAAGAAGGGCTGAGCCGGGGGTCGCTGGGAATCCCCGGTTGGCCGGGGACTCCCGATGTTGTCGTGGTTTGTAAGCCACGACAAGCGTGAGAAACGCCCGACAAGTTCGGCGCTTGTGCGTTTGTGCGTTCGGAACCTGCCGGACGTCGACGTCTTGTCGGTGCAGGCGCCGAGCGGGCTGTGGGCGCGACCTCGTAGGTTCGTCGCGTGAGCGCAGCGACCTGGCCCGGGGTGCGGGCCGAGCGGGGGCTCTTCGTGTGCCTCGAGGGCGGCGAGGGCTCGGGCAAGTCCACACAGTCCCGACGACTCACCGCATGGCTGCGCTCCGCGGGGTACGCCGTGTGCGCGACCTTCGAGCCGGGCGACACCGAGGTGGGCCGCCAGGTGCGTCGGATCGTGCTCAGCCCGCAGACCGGAGCCCTCAGCGACCGCACCGAGGCCCTGCTCTACGCAGCCGACAAGGCCGAGCACGTCGAGACCGTCGTGCGTCCGGCGCTCGGGCGGGGCGAGGTCGTGGTCACCGATCGTTACGTCGACTCCACGCTGGCCTACCAGGGCGCCGGACGCTCCCTGGCCGCGGACGAGGTCGAGCACGTCGCACGCTGGGCGACCGGCGACCTGCGCCCCCACCTGACCGTGCTCCTCGACCTCGAGCCGACGGCCGGCCTGGACCGCTTCGAGGGACGCGACCGGATCGAGGGTGAGTCCCTCGCCTTCCATCGGCGGGTGCGGGCGGCGTTCCTGGCCCTGGCCGAGGCCGACGCGGCCGCACGCCCCGGGCACTACCTCGTGCTCGACGCGCGCGCCGACGTCGACGAGGTCGAGGGACGGGTCCGCGAGGCCGTGCAGGCGTGGCTGGCCCGGGTCGGGATGGACGAGGAGGTGGTCCGGTGAGCGTCTGGGACTCGCTCGTCGGTCAGCAGCGCGCCCTGCCGGCGCTCCAGGACGCCGCCGCCGGGCGGGGCATGAGCCACTCCTGGCTGATCACCGGCCCGCCGGGCTCCGGGCGCTCGAACGCCGCGGTCGCCTTCGCGGCCGCGCTGCAGTGCGAGGAGGGCGGCTGCGGGGTCTGCCACGCCTGCCACACCGTGCTGGTCGGCAGCCACGCCGACGTCACCATGGTCCGCACCCAGAAGCTGTCCATCGGCGTCGAGGAGATCCGCGACCTCGTCCGACGCTCGGCCCTCGCCCCCAACGGACGCCGGTGGCAGGTGATGATCGTCGAGGACGCCGACCGCCTCACCGAACGAGCCTGCAACGCGCTGCTCAAGGCGATCGAGGAGCCGACCGACCGCACCGTCTGGGTGCTGTGCGCCCCCACCGTCGAGGACGTCCTCATCACGATCCGCTCGCGCTGCCGGCTGGTGACGCTGGCCACGCCCGGAACGGCCGAGGTCGCCGACTTCCTGGAGCGCACGCTCGGCGTCGGGACGGCGCTGGCGACCTATGCGGCCCGCGCGAGCCAGGGTCACATCGGCCGGGCCCGGGCCCTGGCCAGCGACGAGGCCACGCGCGACCGTCGCGCCGAGGTCGTCGCCCACCCGGCCCGGCTGACCTCGATCGGCGCCGCGATGAGCGCCGCGACCCGGTTGGCCGAGACCGCCAAGGAGGAGGCCGAGGGCCTCACCTCCGCCCTCGACGCCAAGGAGAAGGCGGACCTCGACACGGCCTACGGCGTGGTCGAGCGCGGTCGGCGACCCCGCGAGTACGCGCCCGCGCTGGCCGAGCTCGACAGGGCCCAGCGCACCCGCGCCAAGCGCCGCGTCCTCGACGTCGTCGACCGGGGGCTGATGGACCTCGCCTCGGTCTACCGTGACGCGGTCGCCCTGGCCCTGGGAGCCACCGGTGCGTTGGTCAACACCGAGATCCGCGCCGACGTCGAGCACGTCGTGCGCACCTCGACCCCCGAGCTCAACCTCCGACGGATCGAGGCGATCTTCCTCGCCCGCGAGCAGATGCTGGAGTTCAACGTGCCCGTCGCCCTGGCCCTCGAGTCGATGATGGTCGCCCTGCAGGTCCCCGAGGGGAGCCGACGGTGAGGCGCTCCACGGCCGTCCTGACGACGGTGGTGGCGGTGGTCCTGGCCGCGGCGCTGGTGGGAGGACTGGCCCTCGCCGGGACCCTCGCCCTCGGCGGAGGCAGCAGCGACCCCGCGCCCTCGACGTCGGCCTCGGGCGGGCCCGAGGTCCAGCCGCTCGAGAGGGCCCGGGCGGCCACTGCGCCGCCAGAGCCCGACCTGGCGGTCTTCTACGACCAGGAGATCAGCTGGTCGGCCTGCCCGGGCGGCGACCAGAGCGAGGAGCAGGACTGCGCGAGCCTGCGGGTCCCCGTCGACTACGCCGAGCCCGGGGGAGCCACCGTCGACCTCGCCCTGCTGAGGGTGGCTGCGACCGGTCAGCCGATCGCCTCGCTGGTGGTCAACCCCGGGGGCCCCGGCGCGCCGGGCACCCAGTTCGCCGCGGCCGCCCGACGGATCTTCGGCCCCGCGCTCACCTCCTCCTTCGACGTCGTCGGCTTCGACCCGCGCGGCACCGGCCGCTCCGAACCGGTGGACTGCCTGAGCGACACCGGGCTCGACCACCTCCTGGCCGCCGACCCCGACCCGGACTCCGCGGCGGAGGCGCGCGTCTTCCAGCGCGCGCAGGAGCGGTTCTTCGCCGGGTGCACGCGACGCACCGGCGACCTGCTCGGCCACGTCAGCACCATCGAGGCGGCCCGGGACATGGACGTGCTGCGGGCGGTCCTGGGCGACGAGCGACTGGCCTACTTCGGCGCCTCCTACGGCACGGAGCTCGGCGCGACCTACGCCGAGCTCTTCCCCGACCGGGTCGGCCGCTTCGTCCTCGACGGCGCGATCGACGTCTCGTTGTCCGCGCGTGAGGCGACGCTCGCCCAGGCCGGCGGGTTCGAGACGGCGCTCCGCTCCTACGTCGGCAACTGCGTCGAGAACGTCAGCGGCTGCTACCTCGGCGACTCGCTCCAGGGCGGGCTCGACCAGGTCAGCGGCCTGCTGGACCAGCTCGACCGGCAGCCGTTGTCGACCCAGGACGGACGCGAGCTGACCGAGGGACTCGGCTACCTCGGGATCGGGGCCGCCCTCTACAGCCGTGAGTCCTGGCCGGTGCTCGACCAGGGCCTGCGCACGGCCTTCGCAGGCGACGGCAGCACGCTGCTCCTCCTCGCCGACGCCTACGCCAGCCGCGCGAACGGCAGGTACACCTCGAACCTGCTCGAGGCGAACCTCGCCATCAACTGCCTCGACGACCCGACGTCGATCCCGGCCAGCCAGGTGCCGGCCCAGCTCGACGACTTCGAGGAGGCCGCGCCGACCTTCGGCCGGACCTTCGTGTGGTCGCTCGCTGCCTGTCAGGGGGTCCGGGTCACGACCTCGGAGGAACCCCTCACCATCCGCGGGGAGGGTGCCGCCCCCATCCTGGTCGTCGGCACGACCCGCGACCCCGCAACGCCCTACGAGGGGGCGGTGGCGCTGGCCGACCAGCTCGACTCCGGGGTCCTGCTGACCCGCGACGGCGACGGCCACACCGGCTACCACCAGGGCGACGCGTGCATCGACGAGACGGTCGAGTCCTACCTCGTCTCGGGCACGGTGCCCGAGGACGGCAAGCGCTGCTGAGCCGGCCGCGGCCTCACCGGCGCAGTCGCTGCAGGGTGACCACGAAGGAACGGCCGGCAAGCCACACGAACCCGCCGCCGAGCCCGGCGCCGAGCAGCGACCACCACCAGGAGCGGTTTGCGGCCGTGATCTGCGGGTGGTCGGCGTCGTAGTAGACCCTCAGGGTGTCGCCGGGGTCGGCAGCCAGGCAGTTGGCCTTGTAGACGCGGACGTCGACGCTGCGCTCGATCCCGTCGGGGCCGGTGTAGACCGCCGTCGTGACGCAGCCGGGCTCCCCACGCGCCTCCGCCGAGACGGGGGTGTCGGCCAGCACCTGCGAGACACCCCGGAACAGGGCGAAGCCGGTGAGGGCTCCGGCGACCAGCACGAGCACCGCCATCGCCACGAGCCAGCCCGGCCCGTTCCTGCTCGTCGCGTCGTCCACGGACCCCATCCTGCCCGGACGCCTCAGCGCCGCGTCACCGGTTCGGCGATCGCCTGGATCCGCAGGGTGGCGAGCTCGATCATGAGCCGGGCGGCCGGGCTCAGCACGGCGCCGCTGCGGTGGACGATGGCCAGGGTGTCGTACTGGCGTGGGCGCAGGCAGACCCAGCCGACGTCAGGGGCCAGGCGGGGGACGAGCTGCTCGGCGGCGCCGCGGGGGATCACGGTGTCGGCCAGGCCGAGCCCGACCAGCTCGACAGCGGTCTCGACGTCCTCGACCTCGATCCGGCTCACCGGGTTGCGCCCGGTCTCGTGCAGCATGCGCCGCAGCACGATGCGCGTCGAGTCCTCCGTGCGCCAGGTCGTCTCCGGCATCACCAGCGAGGCGCGCGCCAGGCCAGCAGCGCTCACCGGAGCCGTGAGGCGCTCGGGATCCGCGCTGAGGTAGACCAGCTCGTCGCGGGCCACGGGGGTCACGCTCATCGCCTCGCTGCTCACGCTGGGCACCGCGATCATCGCCGCCTCGAGGTGACCGCGGCGCAGCTGGTCGAAGACATCGGTCGAGTTCTGGCCGATCAGCTCGACGCGGACGCCGGGGTGTCGGGCCAGGACGTCTGCCACGAGTCCGGCGCCGGCGTAGAGGCGGGCCGTGCCGAACATCCCGAACCGGATCGTGCCGGTCTCCAGGGTGCGGACCCGTTGCACCGCTCGCCGCGCCCCCTCGACCGCGGCCAGCACCTGCTCGGCGTGCGGGCGCAGCGTGTCGGCGACCGTCGTGGGCACCACACCGCGGCCGACCCGGCGGAAGAGCTGGACGTCGAGGGTGCGCTCGAGGGCCCGGACCTGCTCGGAGACCGACGGTTGGGCGTAGCCGAGCTCGTCGGCGGCGGCCGTGAGCGACCCGTGCTCGTAGGTGGCCAGGAAGCAGGTCAGCTGATGCAGGGAGAGCACCGTCACATCATAGGTCGAACCTTGACCTCATCAAGGAAACAAAGGCTACCCCTGGGTATGGCGATCGGTCATGATGAAGGTGTACCCGATCCACCACCCTCGAGGAGGTCTCCCGTGTTCACCCGTCGTTGCACCACCTGCACCCGTCGCCAGCTCATCTTCCCCAGCCAGCTCATCGGCGTGGAGAGCCACGCTCACGGGATGTCGATCTCCTACCGCTGCTGGTGCGGCTCGGAGCAGTCCTTCGTGACCGACGTCGTCGACGACGCGCTGCTCGTCGCGGCCTGAGTCACCCCTGACCTACGAGCCCGTGGGCGTTCCCTAGGAACGCCCACGAGGCAGCAGTCGCGCACCCAGGCGCACGAGCGGGCCTTTGACCCGTCGCAGCACCGGGTGCGCGAGCCGCTCCCAGGGCCCCCCGGGGGGTCGCACCGAGGGGTCGCACCACATCGCCCAGGCACACGGCGCCGAGGTCGCCCGGCTCGGCGTAGACCCCGAGGAAGCGCTGCGCGACCTGGGCGACCGCTCGGGTCACCGCGGGGTCCTTGACCAGACCGGGCTGCTCGCGAGAGGGCACCACACAACGGATGGTCGGCATCGTCACCGACGCGGTCGCCGTGCTGCCCAGGGCGAGGTCCTGGCCGACCCAGGCCCGTTCCGGGAAGCACCCGGGCCTCGCGTCCGAGACCTCGACGAGGACGTTGGGCCGGAAGCGGCGGACGTCGTCGTCGACCCCGGCGGCACCCAGCACCGCCAGGCTCGCGGTGCTCAGCACGTGCAGCCCGGCGACGTCGACGAAGGTGCCCGGCGGCGTGCTGTAGCGCGCCAGCCGGACGATGGTGCTCGCCGGCAGGAAGCCGCCGTCGGGAAGCGGGTCGTCGCGGTCCATGCCGAGGTCGCGGCGGATCGCGGCCTGCGTGCGCAGTCCTCCGCGGTGTGCGCGCCGCTCGTCGACGCCCGGGAGGGGCACCAGCCGGAGACGCCGCCCGGCGAGGTCGCTCAGCGCGTCGTGGACGCCCGGGTCGTCGCTGCCGACCTCGGTGCCGTCCGGCAGGGTGATCCGTACCGGCCAGACCTCGCCGGAGCCGGGGTCGCTCGTCGGCGGGACGGCGTACCGCGCCGAGCACTTCAGCAGCCGTGGCACCCGGCGGGCCGTGGCGGTCTGGTCGGACTCGAGGTCGCGCACCGCCCAGAGCCGGTCGCCCCGCACGCCGCGGGGGTGCAGGTCGAGCCGCTCGAGCGCTTCCCCGCCCATCGACTTCACCGGGTAGCGCCAGAGCCCGACCACGCGCCCGACGACGGTGCCGTGCCCGGAGGCAGACGCCGGCGCGGTCATCGGTTCAGCCACCAGATCGAGGCGTTGAGCAGCGACGCGAAGGCCACCCAGGCCAGGTACGGCGCCATCAGCAGCGCGGCGGGGCGGCTACGAGGGGCGAAGAGCACGGTGGTGGCCACGACGGCCACCAGCAGCAGCACGATCTCGACGAGCGCGACGCCGTAGAGGCCGGCGCCGAAGAACAGCGGCGTCCAGGCCGCGTTCAGCACCAGCTGCACGACCCACGCGCCCAACGCCAGGCCCCAGCCCTCACGTCGCCACACCAGCCACGCGGCCACGGCGACGAGGACGTAGAGCACGGTCCACACGGGGCCGAAGAGCCACGACGGCGGGGCGAAGGGCGGCTGGTCGAGGCGCTGGTACTGCGAGCCCGCGGATCCGGCGGCCACGCCACCCAGTCCGGCCGCGACCGCGACCGCCGCCAGGAAGCCGAGGAGGGCCAGCAGTGAGCGGGGCCTCGACCAGCGAGACGTGGGGGCGGCGGCAGCGGTGCTCATGGGGCCAGTCTGCTCAGCCGCCGCGGGTGACGATGGCCACGGGGTTGCTGACCAGGCTGGTGAAGTTGCCGACGGTGGCGTTGACGGTGCACTCGGGCGCCACGGACAGCGCCGTGACGACCAGACCGTCGGGCGAGACCGACAGGCCGCTGGAGCAGCCGGAGCTGAGCCGCACGCCCTGCTCGCCACCGGCCACCGCGGTGAGCAGCTCGGTCGGCTCGCCGACCGCGGGGCTGCGGTAGAGGGGGTTGAGGTCGTCCTGGCCGTCGGGCCAGACGGGCCACAGCACCAGGCTCAGCGTCCGTTGGCTCACCGAGCGTGACGGGACGCTCACGACGACGTCCACGAGGCGCTGGACGGGGTAGGAGGTGCTGCTCAGCTCGCTGTCGGAGATCACGGTCGTCGTCGTGCCGGCGGCCTCGTCGAGCCACGTCTGCAGCGCGGTCGTGGTGTCCTCGCCCTCGAGGGGCAGCTGCACCGTGGCCGTGGTGGACACCGAGGCCTGGGGCTCGATGGTGCCGACGTCGACGCTCCAGGCGCACTCGGTCGTGATGCCGGTCGAGGGCAGGTTGGGCTGCGCGCGGGCGCCTTCCCAGGCGACGGCGGGGCAACCGTCCTTCCCGCCGGGCAGGACCTCGAGGAACGGCCCCGTCAGCGGCGCCTTCTGCGCCGAGTAGGTGATGGTCACCGCGATCAGGCCCTGCTCGGGGTCGTAGGTCGCCTCGCGGGTGGTGGTCAGCCCGGTCGGCAGCGCGGGGTCGAGCTGCTGCGCGCTCGCGGCGCTCTGGCCCGGGGGCGCCGCCTGCTCCGGGGGGCCGGGAGCGGGGTCGTCGGAGCCGGTCAGGGTCACGAAGGCGACGGCCCCGAGGATCAGGACGAGGGCGACCACCACGACGGCGATCAGTCGGGGGTCGCGCCAGCCGGGCCGAGGCAGTGGCGCGCTCGACGCTCTCCGGGCGCTCGCTCGGCGGGGTGACCAGGCGCCGCATCGGGCGCACCGTGGTGACCTGACCGGGTGCGCCGAGGTCGGGTGACGCCTCGATCGGCCTCGTCCGTCGCCGCCTCGGTTGCCCCCTCGGTCGCCCCGCCGGTCGCTGCGCCGGTCGCCCGCGCCAGGTCGCCGACCGGGCCGGGCGTGAGGCCGCGCACGACGGTCATCGGTCCTCGGGCGGAGTCGAAGTCGGCCGGGTCGGACTCAGGGGCCAGCGCCGCCAGCGAGGCCACCTCGCCGCGCACGGAGCGCAGCGCGGCAGCGGCGGCGGTCGCGGAGGGCCGGCGGGCGGGGTCCTTCTCGAGCAGCGACGCGAGCACGGCGCCCAGCCGGTCGGGCAGGGCCAGGGGTGGCGGATCCGCGCTGACGTGGCGGTGGGCGATGGTGTACTCGTTGCCGGGACCGGCGAACGGGGTCCGGCCCGCCAGCAGCTCGTAGAGCAGGATCCCGACGCCGTACACGTCGGCGGCAGCCTCGGCGGTGCCCCGCGTGAGCAGCTCGGGCGACATGTACTCCGGGGTGCCCAGCAGGCCGGTGGTGGTGCCCCGACGCTCGGTCAGGATGCGGGCGATGCCGAAGTCGACGATCTTCACCGCGCCCGGTACGCCCGACTCCCAGCCGCGGCCGAGCAGGATGTTGTCGGGCTTGACGTCGCGGTGCACGACGTCCTGGGCGTGGGCGGCGCCGAGACCGTCGAGCACGGCGGCGGCGACGTCGACCGCGACCGCCGGGAGTCAGGGTGCCGCGGGCCCGCAGCACCTCGCGCAGCGAGCCGCCGTCGACGTACTCCATGACGATGGCCAGACGCTCGCCCTCGACGACCAGGTCGCGCACCGCGACGATCGCGGGGTGGCGCAGCCCGACGAGCACCGAGCGCTCCTGGACGAACCGGCCGACCAGGTCACGGTCGGAGAGGTGCTCACGCCGCAGGAGCTTGGTGGCCACGGTCTCGTCGGTACGGCGGTGCACCGCCCGCCACACCTCGCCGGTCGCGCCCTCGCCGAGACGGTCGACCAGACGGTAGGAAGCGCCCAGGGCGTCGTCGAAGCCCTCCGGCTGCACGCGTCCTCCTGCCTGGCGATCCCTGGTCTCTTCCGGCGGCGAGCCTAGCCGAGGCTTCACGGCGGGACCCGAGGTTTGGGGGCAGGCGGTCCGGGGCACCAGTGCGGTCTGTGCCACCGAGGCCGGTGGGTGCCACGTCGAGTCCCGACGGGCAGCGGAGAGATGGGGGGCATCCACGTCTCGGAGCCCACCTGGGGCGGCGCCCGAGGCGTCTCGTGCCCGCGGACCTCCAGGGGGGCCCGACGACCCGGTGAGAACGACGTGCTGCTCGAGGCTCTCGGCGCGCCTGGCACGGCCACTGCCCGCCGGGGCGCATCGCCGTCCGTTCTGCGGACCAGGCTGCGGGCAGTTCTCGACCATCGGCAGCCGAGTGGTCCAGTCCGCGGCATGATGGGGCCGTCTGGAGGTTTGGGACCCTCTCGTCCCGGGCATCAGTCATCCACGTATCCGAAACTTCTCGACCCGGCCGATAGCCGGGAGATGGGGGACATTCATGTCTCGCGTGTTGTCGACCGAGCAGGCCAAGCAGTCCATCACCCAGATGCAGTCGATCATCAACGGTGGCTTCACCGACCAGATCAGCCAGCTCGACGCCCAGGGCAAGCAGCTCTCGGACCCCAACATCTGGGACGGGCCGTTGGCGGAGAAGTTCCGCGGGTCGACGTGGCCCGAGACCCGAGCGGCGCTGGAGAAGGCCCGTACCGAGCTGGAGGAGCTTCGTGACCAGCTCGACAAGATCAGCCAGAACATCATGACCGCCGGCGGCGGCGCCTGAGCGTCTCGTCCCCCATCGTCCCCCGTCCGCGGTGTCAACCGCGGGCGAGGGGCGACGGACGACGAGCCTGCGTGCCCTGAGGACCTCGGTCGTCGGGCTGTCGTTGCTGACCGGAACCGTGAACGACGTGGGAGTGGTGTGCTGTGGCTGACCTGGGTGCGATCGACGAGGACGTCCCGTTCGACTTCGGGGCTGCCGATGCGCTGATCGCCTCGGCCGACGCCGCCGCGGGCGACGTCGAGGGCCAGGCCGGCTCGCGCAACGTCTTCGTGACGGTGGCGCTGACCGAGTTCAAGGGGCACTTCTCCGACCTCTTCCGCACCAACGCCGCCACCGCCAGGGCCGACGCCACCGAGCTCGGTGAGCGGCTGCGCGAGATCGCGAGCGGCGCCCGCACGCTGAAGGAGGAGGCGCGCAAGGAGCAGCAGCGACGTGAGACCGCCCGGCAGTGGAAGGCCGAGCAGGACGACCGCAACCTGTGGGACAAGGGCGTCGACTCGGTCTTCGGCGGCGACGCGCCCCCGGTCGGTCCGCCCGCCGGCCAGGTCAGCCTGCCCGTCTCCCCGCCCCGCAACGCACCACGCCAGACTCCGGCGCCGGGATCGGGTGGTGGTGGCAGCGGCGGCACCTCCTCGGCCAAGCCGGAGGACCTGCGTTCCTTCGCCACCGGCTCCTCCCACGCCAACAGCCGGCTGACGGCGCCGCTGAGCCGGGCCCGCAGCGACTACGCGACCTTCTGCTCGACCTGCCACTGGGGCACGCTGTCGGCCGACGGCGTCTTCACCGGCGCCGACAAGTTCCTCGCCGCCAACGAGCAGGACGTCGCCTGGGCCAACACCGTCGCGGGCGCGTTCGAGGCCGCCGGTGGCTCCGGCGCGGTCTCGACCCTGTCGAACTCCGCCCTGGCCGCCGCGCTGCAGGCCGCCGGGGTCTCCGCGACCCGCCAGGACATCGTCATCGACCCGCCCAGCGCCTACGGCCACCCGCCGACGACCGGCTACGCCGACGACCCCGTGAACACCTCGACCGGCAACTTCCTCGAGTCCGAGGCGGACCTCGGGTTCGCCGGGGCGTGTGGCGCACTGGTGTTCTCCCGCACCTACAACTCGCTCAACGACACCGCGGGCGCCCTGGGCCTGGGGTGGTCCTCGTGGACCGAGGCCGGCCTGCGCTTCGACGACGAGGCCGCCCACCTCGTCCTGCCCGACGGACGGCAGGTCACCTTCGCGCGCCTCGGCGCCGGGTGGGACCGCGCGGTGGGCGAGAGCCTGTGGCTCGAGCGCACCGACGACGGCCTCCAGGTCCGTGGCAACGACGGCACGCGCTGGTCGTTCACGACCGCCGGCCGGCTCGTCGAGCGCAGCAGCGGCCCGGGCTCGGCGGTCCGGCTGGAGTGGAGCGGTGACCGCCTGACCCGGATGAGCCACGAACGGGGCCGCGCGATCGAGCTGCTCTGGGGCGAGACCCGCCTGATCGGGCTGCGAGCCTCCGACGGGCGTGAGGTGAGCTTCGGCTACGACGAGCAGGAGCGCCTGGTCTCCTCGACGTCCGCGCTCGGCGTCCGGCGATACCGCTGGGACGACCAGGGCCGCATCGACGCCGTCCTCGGCGCCTCGGGCGTCGCCGAGGTCGAGAACGCCTACGACGACCGAGGCCGGGTCATCAGGCAGCGCTCTGCGCAGGGTCGGGTCACCCGCTACGTCTACCTGCCCGGGCGGGTCACCGTCGTCTCCGACGAGGACGGGACCCGCTCCAACACCTGGATCGCCGACGAGCGGGGCCGCCTGGTCGGTCTCGTCGACGCCGACGAGTGCCGCCTCTCCACCTCCTACGACACCCACGGCAACCCCGTCATGGTCACCGAGCGCGACGGCGCGGTGACCGTCAAGGAGTACGACGGCCGTGGCCGTCTGGTCGGCTGGGTCGACCCCAGCGGCGCGCGGTACACCCAGGACTGGGACGACCTGGACCGGCTGAGCGCGATCACGGTCGACACCGGCGCCGACGAGCCGGCCGTCACCGCGTTCACCTACGACGGTGACGAGCGCAACCCGGCGACGCTCACCGATCCCGAGGGCGGCCGCACCCAGATGACCTGGGACAACGGCCTGCTGACCGAGGTGGTCGACCCCACGGGCGTCGTGGTCGGGTTCACCCACGACGAGCACGGCGACCTGGTCGCCACCACGGACGCCGCCGGCAACGCCGCTCGTCTCGAGCGCGACGCCTCGGGCCGGGTCGTGGCCGCGGTCACCCCGTCGGGCCACCGCACCTCCTACCGCTACGACACCGTCACCGGACTGCTGAAGGGTCGCACCGACCCCGGCGGCGGCACCTGGGCCTACGAGCACACCGAGGCCGGCCTGCTCGCCGCCACCATCGACCCCGCCGGCGGGCGCACCGAGGTGCAGCACGCCCCCGACGGTCAGGTCGCGACCACCGTCGACGCGCTGGGGCGCGCCGTCACGCGTCACTTCGACGACCTCGGCAACGTGGCCTCGGTCGAGCTTCCCGACGGGGCCACCTGGCGGTTCAGCCACGACGGGCTCTCCCGCCTGCGCGAGACCACCGACCCCACCGGGGCGACCTGGACCCGCGACTACGACGTGAACGGGACGCTGACCTCGACCACGTCGCCGACCGGCGAGCGTCGCTCGGCCACCACCGACCGCTCCGCGGGCACCGCCGAGGTACACGCCGGTCCCGTCACCGCCGGCATCCGCTTCGACCAGCTGGGCCGGCTGGTGGCCAGCGAGCGCCCGGACGGCTCCACCGTGCTGACCCGCTACGACCGGTGCGGTCGCCCGGCGGAGCTCATCGACGCCGCCGGGGGCCTGACCAGCGTCGAGCGCGACGCCGCCGGTCGACCGGTCGCGGTGACCAAGCCCGGCGGCGGCACCGTCACCTACACCTACGACGCCTGCGGTCGCCCGGACGCGGTGGTCGACGAGCTCGGCGCTCGGACCACGATGACCTACGACGCCGACGGACGTCTGGTCGTGCAGACCATGCCCTCGGGCGAGCAGGCCACCTGGGCCTACGACGCCGACGGCCGCGTCACCAAGCGGCGGGTGCCCGGCAGCGGCACCACCCTGCTGACCTACGACCCCGCGGGCCGCGTCGTGGAGTCCCGAGACCCGCAGTTCGGTCATCGACGCTTCCGCTACGACGCCGCCGGCCAGCTCGTCGAGGCCGTCGACGGCAACGGAGGCTCCACCCGCTGGGAGTACGACGCCAACGGTCGCGCGGTGACGACGACCGACCCGGCCGGCGGAGTCGTGCGCCGCGAGTTCGACGCGCTGAACCACGTCGTGGCCAAGACCGACCCGCTGGGCCGCACCACCCGCGCCGGCTACGACGCCGCGGGGCGCCAGGTCTGGCAGGAGGACCCCACCGGCAAGCGCACCGTGTGGACCTACGACGCCACCGGCCGCCTGCTCACCACCGCGGTCGACGGCGAGGTCGTCTCCTCGGTCGACCACGACGTCCGCGGACGTCGCGTGCGGGTCGTGGACCACACAGGGGCCGGTCGCGAAGCGGTGCACGAGCTGGTGTGGGACACCCGGGGCAACCTGGTCTCCCGGACCCGCGACGGTCGCGGGCTGTCGTGGACCTACGACGCCGACGGCCGTCGGGCCTCACGCACCGGTCCCGACGGCAGCACCACCCGCTACGACCGCGACGCCGCCGGCCGGATCAGCTCGGTCGTGCACGACACGCTGGGCCGCGCCGCGTTCGAGCGTGACGTGGTCGGGCGGGTCGTCGGCACGCAGGCCTACGACGCCTCCGGCATGCCCGGACTGGCCCAGACCTGGACCTTCGGTGATGGTCGAGTCGCCGGCCACCAGGTCACCATCGGCGACCGCACCTCGATCACGGTCGTCGACCGCGACGACGAGGGCCGGGTCGTCACCGTCGCTCGCGACGGCGTCGCGACCTCCCTGGTCCACGACGAGGCCCACCAGCTGGTCGAGGCCCGCCGGGGTGACGTGGTCTCGCACTGGCGCTACGACGCCGCCGGTCGACTGGTCGCCGAGACCCGCGACGGCGTCACTCGCACGCTGTCCTACGACGCCGCCGGGCAGCTCGTCTCCACCGACGAGCCGGACGGGCGCACCGTCGCCTACTCCTACGACGGCGCCGGCCGGCGGACCCGGGTCGAGGGCTCCGACGGCGCGACGCGCGACTTCGCCTGGAGCCGGCTGGGCTGGCTGTCCGCCGTCAGTGACCGCGACGCGACCGGTCAGCAGGTCCGCACCGTGACCACGGCGGTCGACGCCCTCGGCGAGCTCGCCAGGCTCGACGACGCCGAGGTCTTCTTCGACACCGCCGACCGCCGTGCGGTCGCCCCCGCGCAGGTCGGCGACGACCCCGTCGTGGCCGCCGGTCCGGTGACCGGCGTCGGCCACGACTGGACGGCGCCGGGCTGGCGGCAGGCCCGCACCGACGACGAGGACCCGTGGGCAGCCGCTGGCGGACCGAGCGGCGGCATCGCCGTGGGCGGAGCCGGTGAGGTCACCATCGCCGGGCTGGAGTGGATGGGCGCCCGCGTCTACGACCCCTCCAGCCGCGGCTTCCTCTCCGTCGACCCCTGGCAGCCCGTCCCCGGCGCCGCCTGGGCCGGGAACCCCTACTCCTACGCCGGCAACGACCCGCTCAACGCCGTCGACCCGACCGGGCTCCGCCCGGTCACCGACGCCGAGCTCGCGGCCTACACCGCCTCCCACCAGGGCGCGCTGCACGCGGCCGGCGAGTGGATGGGTGACAACTGGGAGTACGTCGCCGGTGGCGCGATGGTCATCGCCGGCGGTGCCCTCATGGTCACCGGGGTCGGTGGTCCGGCCGGCATGATGCTGATGTCCGCGGGCGCCGACACGATCATCCAGAAGGCCACGACCGGTGAGGTCAACTGGGGCCAGGTCGCCATCTCCGGTGCCTTCGGCGCCTGGGGCGGAGCCGGCGCCGCGGCCCGGATGGGCGTCAGCAGCGCCTTGGGCAAGGCCGTCGTCGGCGGAGCGCTCTCGGGTGCCACCTCGGGCGCGGTCGGCAGCACCTACACCTACGCGACGGGCCCGGGTCCGCACACCCCGGGCGGGTTCGTCACCTCGGCGGCCCAGGGCGGTGCGATGGGAGGCGTCACCGGTGGTGTGCTCGGCGGCGCCGGCCACGGCCTCGAAGGCATCGCCGACCAGCGGCTCGCCAACGCCATGGCCGACGGGCGCCTCGGCGCCGAGCCGCCGGTCCCGACCCTCGGCCAGGAGGCACGGTCCTACCTGGGCGAGCCCGGCAGCACCGTGGTGCTCGGTCGTCAGCCGGACACCGCGGTCGCCGCCGACTGGCCCGACCACGTCGTCCTGCAGGCACCCGACGGCACGTGGTCGCCGGAGTTCAACGACGAGTTCATCCAGGGGGCGATGGACTACCAGCGTCCGCTGTACCTGGCGAGCGAGCCGGAGGGCAACCTCATCCAGACCCAGGGCGACCACATCGGCGAGCCGACGGTCTTCGCCCGCGAGCTGGACCAGCTGGACGTGGCCGGCTACCAGCGGAGCGGCGACTACATGGAGCTGCCCTGATGGCGGCCGTCCTGGACCTGCTGGAGATGCCGTCCGGCCCGGACCACGACGGCGTCCCGTCGGTGTGGGTCGACTGGATCGAGCGGTCGCTGACCGTCGAGCCGGAGAGCTGGCTGGCTGCGGTGCGGACGCCGTCTGGCCTGTCGGACGCTCAGGCCTGGCGCCTGCTCAACTTCCCCGAGCACGCCGCCTCCCTGGTGGTCCGCGAGCAGCGCCCCGAGCTGGTGGAGCGGGCCGCGTTCGCGATGGCGCTGCTGGAGGCGAGTGAGCTCGACCGGCGCGACAAGATGATCGTCGCCGACCTGCTGCCGCGGGCCTGCGCCCTGGTCGGGCTGGACTTCGCTGCTCTGGCGTCGGCCGGGTGCGCCCGGGCCGAGGACCTGGGCGACACCTGCCTGACGTGGCTGCTCCAGCGGCCGGCCACGACGCCGTCCCTCTTCGAGGAGGTCGGTGAGAGCCACACGTTCCACTTCCGCCGGGTCCCGTCCAGCTTCGACGCCGACGACCTGCTGGCCCGCCTGAACCGCCACCGCAAACCCACCTGAGTGCCTCCTCGACGGCCTGAGGAACCTGCTTGCGGCCGCCTGACGGTGGTTGAGGAGCGAGCACCGAGTGCCTGATCCGAGAGCTGACTACCTCTGAGACTGGGGATGACTCAGGTGACGCCTGTGTCGGCTCTCCCGCGCCACGGCGCGGCCCGGGTGTGGCCACGGGGTTGCTCGAGACCTGGTGACCGGTCCGCGGACGCCTCACCCGGTCTTGAGACCGCCGTGACGCCTGCAGCGCCTTGAAGTTCTGCACCCATCCGAGCGCTTCTGCGGTGATGCAGCGGTGCAGAAGCGGCAGTTTCACCGGTGAACCGGTGAAACTGCGGATGTCGGGCGACGTGGCCGCTGGGTTGCTCGAAACCCGGCGAGTTGGGTGTGGGCTGGTGCCCGGGTTTCGAGGCTTCAGGCGTTGCACGCCGCGCGACACCTCGACCCCGCAGAACGGCGTCAAAGGTAAAGAACGCAGGTCAGGAGGGTACTTCCGAGCCGATCGGGTAGGTAATCGGTCAGCACCCGCTTATGCTGGCCCGGCTGCGGGGCCGACATGGGCGGAACCGACGATCTGCGACTGCAAGGTGAGTACATGTTGTTCCAGTCCCTCCCGCACCTGCGCTCCCGTCTGGTGCGGCGCCCGATCGCCGCGACGGTGGCCGTCCTGGCGGTGACTGCGCTCGGCGCAGGAACCTCACCCGGCCTGGTGACCGTGGCCGACTCCGAGCTCGTGGTCGCCCCGGGTGACCGGGTGCTGCAGTCGGTCAACGTCGCGATGGCGCCCGACGGCACCCTCACAGGTGTCGACGGCACGACTGTCATGGCCTCCGCCGACGGCGAGCAGGCCGACAGCACCTCGCAGTCCTACTCACCGGCCGAGGTCGTCAAGGACCTCCCGGTCCGCGTGCTGACCTCCTACCGCACCGCAGACGGGGCCGGCACCGACCTGTCCGACCTCGAGGGCTACACCGGCAAGCTCCAGATCGACCTCACGGTGCAGAACCTGACCGTCGAGCCGCAGGACATCTCCTACGACGCCAACGGCTCCTCGCGCACCCAGCCGGCCCTGGTCGGCGCACCCCTGACGGTCGTCGCCTCGGCGGCGCTGACCGACACCCCGGCCTCGCGGGTCGTCACCGCCGACGCGAACGACGCGGCCGCAGCCACGAACGGTGTGCTGAGCCAGAGCGAGACCGGCACCACCCAGGTCCAGTGGGCCACGATCCTCGCGCCACCCCAGCTGGCCTCGAGCGCCACCCTGAGCCTGGTCGTCGACGCCGAGGACTTCGTCGCGCCGGCGATCGACCTCAGCGTCCAGCCCGGGCTGGTCACGGACCCGTCCCTGGGTGCACTGGTGAAGACAGCCTTCGACCCCGCCGGCTCGCAGGAGCTGAAGCTGCAGGAGCAGACGATCCAGGTGATCGGTGAGGTGAACACCGTCCTGAACCGCGCCAGCAGCTCGATCTCCCAGGTCCGGCGCACCCTCGAGGCGTCCTCGGAGACGCTCGGCGACAAGACGGTGCAGGACCTCGAGGGCAGCGTCGTGCAGATCACCTCCTCGATGAAGTCTCTCGACGGCACCGTCGAGGGCCTCGGCTCCAACATCTCCTCCTCGCTCAAGGCGACCGGCACCTCCTCGTTGTCCCAGCTGCAGACGACCGTCGACTCGATCGACCAGCTGCTCGGCGACACCTCGGCCAACCCCCCGGCGCCCAGCGTCCGTGGCAGCGGCTGCGACACCTCGGTGGCGACCCGGTCCGGCGGGGACAGCGTCTACGGCAGCCTCCTGCGCGTGGTCAGCACGCTGCAGGGCTACGCCCAGGCCAGCGACGGCTGCAAGGTCCAGCTCAAGAACACGATCCTGACCACGATCGGCCCCAGCAACCCGAACGACACGGTGTGCGCGCCCGGCGCCGAGGGTTCCCCCGCCGGCTCCGTGACCTGCGCCCTGTCGGACTCCCGCAGCAAGTTCTCCACCTTCGTCGCCGACCTCAACGACGCGGCGGCGAGCGCCGCCGGCGAGCTCGACCTCACCAGCCTCGACGACGCGCGAGATGCGGTCACCACCCTGGCCGAGGACGCGAACGCCATCGACGGACTCCTGCTGACCCTCGGCGGCGTCGTCAACGGCCCCGACGAGGACAGCGTCACCAAGCTGGTCGCCGCGGTGCGCGCCAGCGCCGGGAAGCTGCGGGCGAGCAGGAACGCCGTGGGCGCTGCGCTGGACACCCTGCGCGCCGATCTCGTGCGCCAGCAGGGCTACCTGACGACGCTCGGCTCCAGCGCGACCGCGCTGGTCGACGAGATCTGCGCGCTCACCCAGGCCCCCGACGTCCCCGTGGACGCGACGAAGCCGTTGACGCCCGCCCAGGGTGCCGGCCTCATGGACAACATCACCGATTCTCCCGCGAGCTGCCCGCAGGTCGTGGAGCAGAACTTCCCGGCGCCTGCGGCGGGTCGGATCCTGGACACGATCGGCGCGGCGAGGGACGATCTCGCCGAGGTCCAGACGTCCGTGGCCGCCACCAACCCCGACGGCGCACTGACCCGTGCACTCGGTGCCTTCGACGAGGAGTACACCAGCACCCTGGTGCCGAAGCTGGGCGAGCTCGAACGCGCGATCAACGGCGGCGCGACCGGCAGCGTCCCTGCCACCATCAAGGAGCTGCAGCGTCTGATCCGGAACCTCACCGGCAGCGTGGACGGGCCCCAAGGATCGATCCAGGGCATCCGCGACGCCCTCGACACGGTCGAGGACGAGGGAGCTGCCGCGCAAGGCTCCTTCACCGCCGCGGTCCGCGACGTCGCCCGCGCTGCGCGCAAGGACGTCAAGGAGACGACCAAGAAGGCCATCGACGACGTCACCGCCCGCTCGGTGCAGGCCCGCGAGGACGTCACCAAGGCCTTCGACCAGTCCCGCCAGGGCATGCTCTCCGCCGCCGGTGACATCGCCGCCGACGGCGCGTCGACCATCGACAAGCAGCGCGCCGGGCTGTCCAGGACCGAGCAGTCGGCCACGACGGCGATCACGGAGAGCGTCAAGAAGGGGCTCGGCGTCATCGCCGACACGGTGTCGGCCTCGACGCTCGACACCGAGACGGCCGGCAAGCTCCTCACCGCTGACCTGACCAAGGTGCTCGCCGACCTCGGCAACCCGCAGGTCGACGGCTCGGGCCTGCTCGGCTCGATCACGACGAACGCAGCCACGGCCGGCACGGCGGACTACCAGCTCGCGCTGGCCGGCCGCACCGCCGACTCCTACTCCAACGTCCGCGGTGGCGACATCGCCGGGCTGATGCTGCGCCAGGCCCAGGCGGAGGCGGCCTTCACGCGTCAGGCCGGTCTGCCCGCGTTCCAGCTCGACCTGCCGGACGGCGTCGAGCGCCGCACGGTCTACGTCTTCCACCTGCAGGGCGGGGCATGAGCGGCGCCCTCCACCGTCGCGCCCTCCTGCCCGCGGTCGCGGTCCTCGCGATCGGCCTCACTGCCTGCAGCGGCTCCGAGGAGCCCGCGGACCCGGAGGTGGCCACGACGCCGGCCGGCCCGGTCGGGGTGCCGCTCGCGATCGAGGGCGTGCCGGACGGCCTGAAGATCGGTGTCCTGGTCAGCCTGACCGGCACCGAGTCGGGGTCGCAGTGGCGTGAGGCCGCCGAGGGTGCCCGGGTCGCGGCCTACCGACTCGGTCTCGGGGGTGCCGACGTCGAGCTGCTGCCCGTCGACGACAAGGGCACGCGCGAGGGTGCGGCCGACGCGGTCACGAGCCTGGCCGACGACGGCGTCTCCGGCATCGTGGTGGCGACCTCCGGGCCGCACGTGGTGGGAGCGATCAACGCCGCGAAGCAGACCGGAGTCCCGGCGCTGCTGCCCTACACCCCGAGTCCCTTCCTGCCGGAGGGCGCTCCGGTGTGGTTGACGGGTCCGGACCAGGCTGCGGTCTCCTCCGCGCTCACCTCGGCGCTCGAGACGGCTGGAGCCACCAAGCCGGTGCTCATCGACGCGGGCGGTCCCGAGCTGCCGGACGTCGAGGCCGTCGAGCAGCTCACCTTCACCCCCGGTCCGGCCGGGGATCGTGCGGCCCGCCAGGTCCAGCAGCTCGCCGAGAACGTCCAGGCTGACTCGGTGGTCGTCTCCGGCTCCGCCGCCCAGGAGGCGCAGGTCCTGCGCGCCCTGCAGGGCGCGGGCGTCAGCCTGCGGGTCTTCCTGACTCCCGACGCGCTGAGCCCGGTCCTGGCCGACGACCTGGTCGAGGCCGGCGGCACCCTCGCCGTCGACGCGGTCACCGTCGGTACCGCCGCCGGCGACGTCACGGCGATGACGGCCTCGGCGCGCGGTGACGCGCTCTCGGCCTACTTCGCCGCGCTGCGGGCGGCGGCCGGTGACCCCGACCTCCAGGACCTCTTCGAGAGCGAGCCCTTCGCGGACGTCGCCAGTGCGGCCGACCTGCGCAGCCACGACGCCGTGGTCGCGCTGGTCGACGCCGCCGTGACCGCTGACAGCACCGAGCCGACCGCTGTCGCCCGGGCGCTCGGCGGGCTCCAGCTGGGTCGCGAGCAAGGGTTCGCCGGTTCCATCCTCGACTTCACCCAGCAGGCGGCGCTGCCCCCCGGCGACGTCGTCCCGCTCCAGGCGACCACCCAGGACACGGGTCTGCGACCCGGCGGCTCCGGTGCGCCGTCGCCGGCGCTCTACTGGTTCGCCGTCCCGCGAGGCTGAGACCCCTCGTCCACCCCGTGAGGACCGGCTCCGCGCCGGATGATCGAAGGAGTCCCCCGTGCGCCTGGTGATCGACGTCGACGGCACCACCCACGACGTGGAGGTCGCCCAGGTCGCGGGGACCGCGACCCTGGCCGACGTCGTGGAGCAGGCGTGCGGTCAGCTCGTCGCCGCGACCGACGAGGTGTGGGTCGACGAGAACCAGCACGTCGCCGGCGACCGGGTGGGCGACGTGATGCTGCTCGAGGGCTCCCGGATCGCCCGCTCGGCGCTGGTGCGCACCACCCCGCTCTCCGGGTGGTCGGCCACCGTGTCGGGTGGCCTGGCCGCCGGCCTGGTGGTGCCGGTGCCGACCGGCCGTCCGCTGCTGATCGGCCGCTCGCCGCTGGCCGACATCACCCTCGACTCGCCCAGCGCCTCCTGGAGCCACGTCCGCGTCGTGCGTGAGGACGACGGGCTGCGCGTCACCGACGCCGGGTCCACCAACGGCACGATGGTCGACGGCAGGCCCCTCGACGACGACGAGGACGTCGCCGAGCCCGAGGAGGCCGTGGAGCCGGACGGGGGTCCGGTCCGGCGTGCCCTGGCCCGGCGCCGGTCCCGGCGCGCCGAGAAGAAGGCGGCGAAGGCGGCGGCCAGGGCCGGCGAGGACCAGACCGAGGAGCCGGAACCGGCCGAGGAGGGCGTCCTGGTCACCGACGAGGCCGTCGTGCTGGCCGGTGGGGTGGCGATCACCCTGCGCCGCACGACCGCCGAGCCGCTGGCGCCGGCCCCCGGCTCGCTGCACAACCTGACCCCGGCCGGCACGGCGCCCTTCAACCGACCGCCCCGACCGGGTCGGCCGCCGGCACCGGAGGCGACCACGCCGCCGACCAAGAAGGACGATCCCCAGCCCAGCCGCTTCCCCCTGGCCACCGTGATCGGACCACTGATCCTGGCCTTCGTGATGGTGCTGGTGCTCCACAACCCGACGTTCGCGATCATCGCCGGGCTCAGCCCGATCCTCGGCATCGGCACCTTCTACGAGCAGAAGCGCCGTCGCGGCAAGGACATCGAGGAGGAGGCGGTCCGCTTCGCCGAGGCCGTCGACACCTTCGAGGACGACCTGGCCGCGGCCGCTGCCGCCGAGCGGGCCCGGCGCCGCGTCGAGGCGCCCGACCCGGCCACGACGGTGCGCCGCGCCGGTCTCCCCTCGACGCTGATGTGGCAGCGCCGCCCCGGCTCCAGCGACTTCCTCACCCTGCACGCCGGCGTCGGCGACGTCGCGTGGGAGCCGCCGGTCGACAACGCCAGCTCGGGCCAGCGCCTCGACGACCGGGTGCGTGGCATCGTCCGCGACTTCCGGATGCGCACCGCGCCGGTCGAGGTCGAGCTCGGCAACGCCGGGGTCGTCGGCATCGTCGGGGACCGCCAGGGCGCGCTGGCCGTGGCCCGCAGCCTGCTCGCCCAGGCGGCCGTCCACGTCGGGCCCGCCGACCTGACCATCGGCGTCTTCTGCGACCACGGTCGCGACGAGGACTGGCGCTGGACGACGTGGTTCCCCCACACCCGCCAGCTCGGCGACAGCTCGACCAGTCACTGGCTCTCCTCCGAGCGCAGCCGCAGCGAGGCGATGCTGCGCGTGCTGCGCGACTCCGTCGACCGGCACCCCACCCCGGCGGTGCTGCTGGTCATCGACTCCGAGGTGCTCACCGAGGGCCGCAACTCCCCGGCCCGGACCCTGCTCGGCCACGGCCGTCGGGTGCGCAGCAACACCATCGACCAGCCCGAGACCCAGGTCGCCGGCATCGTCATCGCTGCCTCCGAGGAGCAGCTGCCGGCGGCCTGCACGATGGTCATCGACGTCAGGCCCGACGCCCAGGGCACGGCCACCCGGCCCGACGACCTCACCACCGTCGACGACGTCGTCCTCGCGGGCCTCGACCTGGCTACCGCGCGGCGCTGCGCCCTCGACCTGGCCCGCTTCGACGACCCCGAGCTGGTCGTCCCGGGCGCGGCGCTGCCCTCGATGGTGCGCCTGCCACCGCTGCTGGGGCTGGAGGAGATCAGCGCCGACGCGATCCGCGAGAGCTGGGGCGCCTCGAAGCGGATCTCGACCCCCGTCGGGGTCGGCGAGACCGGTGGCTTCGAGCTCGACCTGGTGCGCGACGGGCCGCACGGCCTGGTCGGCGGCACCACCGGCTCCGGCAAGAGCGAGTTCCTCCGCTCGATGGTGGCCGGCCTGGCCGCAAGCACCGACCCGACCCGTCTGACCTTCATCCTCATCGACTTCAAGGGCGGCGCTGCCTTCGCGGCCTGCGAACGGCTGCCCCACACGATCGGCACCGTCAGCAACCTCGACGAGCAGCTCGCCGACCGTGCCCTGCGCGCGCTCGAGGCCGAGATGCGCTACCGCCAACGGGTCTTCGCCGGGGCCGGGGAGGGCATCGACAACCTCGACGCCTACCTCGCGACCAACCCCGCCACGCCGATGCCGCGTCTGCTGCTGGTCGTCGACGAGTTCGCCATGCTGGCCAAGGAGTACCCCGACGTCCTGTCCTCGCTGGTCAGCGTCGCCGCGGTCGGGCGGACCCTCGGTGTGCACATGATCCTCGCCACCCAGCGCCCCGCCGGGGTGGTCAACGACGACATCCTGGCCAACACCAACCTGCGCGTCGCCCTGCGCGTGCAGAGCCGCGACGACTCCTCCAACGTGATCGGGGTGCCGACCGCAGCCTCGATCGGGCGCACCCAGATGGGCCGCGCCTACGTCAAGCTCGGCCAGGACGACATCACCCCCGTGCAGACCGCGCTGGTCACCGGCCGCGCCCAGGCCGCGAGCTCGGCCGTCGTCGAGACCCACGCCGTCGGGTTCGGGGGGTCCGCGGCTCCGCAGCGCGCCGAGGGCGACGACGACAAGGACGCGCCGACCGACCTCGACCTGCTCATCGACGCGATCGTCGAGGCCAACGACATCGCCGGCTACGCACCGCCGCGGCCGGTCTGGCCCGAGGCCCTCGGCGAGCGCGTCGACCTCCTGGGCCCTGGTGGCACGATCGGGCCGGCCGAGGGCCACCTGCCGGTGGCCGGGGGACTGGTGGACGACGTCGTCGAGTTCGCCCTCTCCGACGACCCCGACCGCCAGCGCCAGATCGGTGCCGGCTGGGACATGGGCCGCGGCAACCTGCTCCTCATGGGCATCCCGGGCAGCGGCACCAGCACCACGCTGGCCAGCATCGCCCTGGTGCTGACCTCGCACCTGGGCCCCGACGACCTCGACCTGGTCGTGCTCGACCTCGGCTCGCGCGACCTGGCACCGCTCCAGGGCCTGCCGCACCTGGCCGGCTACGTCGGTTCGGGCGCGAGCTCGCGCGAGGAGCAGGTGCGGCTGCTGAAGTTCCTGCGCGCCGAGCTCGACCGCCGCCGGGCCGCGCCCGGGCCGCACCGGCGGCTGGTCGTGCTGCTCGACGGACTGGCCGCCCTGCGCGACGAGTACGACGACTTCGAGGGCCTGCGCCTGCTCGACGGGCTGTACCGGGCCTGGACCGACGGCCCCGACGTCGGCATGTTCTTCGCCGCCAGCACCTCGCGGCTCAAGGCCGTGCCGGCCGCGATCGACGAGGTCACCACCCAGAAGTGGCTCTTCCGGCTGGCCGACGCCTACGACTACTCCTCGGCCGGACTCTCGCCCAAGCAGGCGCCGGCGGCCGTCGCGGGTCGCTGCGTCCCGGCCGAGACGGGGCTGCACACCCACGTCGCGACCACCTCCGTGCCGCTCACCGAGGCCGTGGCCGGCATCGTCGGGACCTGGCGGGGTGCCCCGGCCAAGCAGACCGTGGTGGGCCGGCTGCCCGAGCAGGTCAGCGTCGCCGACCTCGGCACCGGTGCGCGCCTCGACGCCGAGCCCTGGCTGATCCCGGTCGGGATCGCCGAGGCCGACCTCGGCCCCGCCGTGCTCCAGGTGTGGAGCGGCGAGCACGTGCTCGTGGCCGGGCCGCCCCGCAGCGGCCGGTCGACGACGCTGCTGGCCATCGCCGAGGCGCTGCGGACCGCGGCCGTCGCCGAAGGCCGCGACCTCGCGATCTGGGGGGTCTGCGGACGGCGGTCGCCCCTGGCCACGGCCGGGCTCGACCGGGTCGCCGTCGGCGACGACGGCCTGGCGGCGCTGCTGGCCTCGGCGCGCGTGCACACCGGAGCGCTGGTGCTGCTCGTCGACGACGCCGAGCAGTACGACGACACCGACCAGGCCTTCGCCGGCCTGCTCAACGCCAAGGTGCCGGGACTGTGCGTCATCGCCTCGGGCCGCTCGGACGACCTGCGGGGGCTCTACAGCCACTGGACCAAGATCGTGCGCAAGGCGCGCTGCGGGATCCTGCTCCAGCCCAACGTCGACTTCGACGGCGACCTGCTGGGCATCTCGGCGCTGCCGCGCAAGGCACCGGTGGCCGTCACCGTGGGCCGGGGCTACCTCGCCTCCGGTGGCGGCGTCGGCTTCGTGCAGTGCGCGAGTCCCACCCCCGCGGGCACGGCCGCCGGCCCGGGCTCAGCCGGAGGCTGACCCTGTTCAGCGAGCCGGGGCCCACTGAGCTCGTCGAGATGGCGCTCGTCGCGCGTCGAGATGGCGCTCGTGGCGGGTCGAGGTGGCGCTCGGCACCGCCTGCGCGCTCGCGCTGCGGAGGAGTCGCCGCTGGACCACCGCGAGCCGGGTGTGGTCTGGCCTGTCGGTTGCGCGAGTCGTCCGTGCAGTGGCTGCCGACCAGCCCGGCGACCACTCCCTCCACCCACCTCCAGAGCGGCGAGTCACGAGCCTTGCCGTCGAGCGCGGGCCGTCGAGCACCGTCACTCTCGCCCTCGAGCAGTGGGCGACGCCGGCGCCAGCCCATCGGCTGACCTCGCTCCTCGACCTCTCCGGCGACGCGCCCGCCCCGCGTATAGACCACGCCCCGGGTCTCAGCAGTTCGCCTCGGACCGTGTCCTCGGCGTCCTAGGGTGTGATCCACCTCGTGGTGCGTGCCGAGCACGCAGCGCGTTGATCCCCCGGAGAGGACCCCCCCTTGACCACCTCGCCCCTGCACCGCCGCCCCGGCATCGCGCTGCTCGCCACCGGCCTCGCCGCCTTCGCAGTCCCCTTCTCGTTGTCGGTGCCCGCCGACGCGGCGGGTGTCGACAGCGACCGTGACGGCATGTCCAACCGGTGGGAGCTCAGGCACGACCTGAACCCGCACCAGGCCAACGCCAAGGCCGACGCCGACCACGACGGTCTGCGCAACCTGGGGGAGTTCAACCGTCACCTCGACCCGCAGGTCGAGGACTCCGACGGTGACGGCGACGACGACGGCGACGAGGTCGACGACGACGCGGCCAGCACCGACCCGAGCGACCCGGACACCGACGACGACGGCACCCCCGACGGTGACGAGGACGCCGACCACGACGGTGTCGACAACGAGGACGAGGACGACGCCGACGAGTCCTGCGGCGCCGACGACGACGACGCCGACGAGGACGGTGTGGCCGATGAGGACGAGAACGAGAACGGCACCGATGCGGACGACTCCGACTCCGACTCCGACGGCGTCGAGGACGGCGACGAGGACGGGGACGGGGACGGGGTCGACGCCGAGGACGAGGACGACGACGCCGACGACGAGTGCTCCGACGACCATGGCGAGGACGACGACGACCAGGGTGAGGACGACCGGGTCGGCTCGAGGCTGCCCTGGTACATCGTCGGCTGACCGCTGACTGCTGACCACCCCGGCCCGGGGGCTGGCCCTCGACCCGTCTGCAGGTCCCCAGTCCCGTGGCTCTTTCCGCCGTCGTGTCGAGCTGTCCGTTCCTCCGCGAGGGCCCTCAGGTCCGCGTCCCGGCGGTGGTTGTGCAACACGCTGAGGGCCACCCCGGCCGACTCGGCGGCGGCGGCCAGGACGGCACCGGCCGCCGCCTCCCGGACGAGCGCCTCCGGGTGGCCGGCGCAGTCGTGATGGTGACCGCGTCGACGCCCGCTGCGACCGGGGTGCTCAGGGGGTCATAGGTCGGCACCCCGGGCGTGGAAGTGCCGCCCGCCCGTGCCGTAGCCCACCACCCCCAGACGGAGCGGGTGGAGCACGCCGTCCACCCGGGTCACGGCTCAGCCGAGCCAGCGCAGCTGGCCGGGCTTCGCCTCGTCGTAGGCCGCGCGACCCGACAGCGAGGCAGGCACGCCGGTCTCCCACCAGGCGCCGGCCTCCGTCCAGGCCCTCGGGTCGGTGCGGCACACCACGACGACCGGCCGCTGGGTCTGCGTCGCCGTCTGTCGCGCCCGCAGGTACGCCGCGCGCAGGTCGTCGATCGAGGAGCCCTCGGCGACGTCCTCGACGCTGCAGCCCAGCGAGCGCACGTGGGCGGCGAAGTCGACGCGCACGCTGCCGTCGGCGCCTGGCCCGCGGGAGTCCTCGAGCAGGTTGTTGAAGCCGGCCGCACCCTGGTTCGTCTGGAGCCGGTTGATCACGGCGTACCCGCCGTTGTCGCAGAGCATCGCGACGTAGGGGTGGCCGGCGAAGGCCGCGGAGTAGAGCTCGGAGTTCAGCATCAGGTAGGAGCCGTCGCCGAACAGGCCGGTGACCAGCCCGTCGGGGTGGGTGACCCGGCGGGCCATGGCGGCGCCCCACGGTGCGACGACCTCGTAGCCCATGCAGGAGAAGCCGTACTCCAGGTCCATCGTGGCCCCCGACGTCGGGCCCGCGCCCGGCGTGACGTCGCCGGTGCGCCAGCCGCCGTGCAGCTCCCCGGGCATGCCGCCGGAGGCCGTGAGGACGTAGTCGTCCGGGGTGCTCGCGTCGTTGACGACGGCCACGACCTGGGCGTAGCTCAGCGCACCGTCGGGCGCCGTGCCGCGGCGCAGCTCGTCGACGTGGGAGTCCCAGCCGTGGCGCTCCTCGGCGGCGCGGGCGGCCCAGGAGCCGCCGACGGCCCAGTCGCCCAGGGCGGCGCTCAGCTCGGCGAGGGTCTCGCGAGCGTCGCCGACCACGGCCTGCGCGGCGTGCTTGACGGCGTCGAAACGGGCGGCGTTGACGGTCACGATCCGCACGTCGGCACCGAAGACGGTCCAGGACGCCGTGGTGAAGTCCTGCAGCCGGGTGCCGACCGCGAGGACGACGTCGGCCTCGGCGGCCAGCGCGTTGGCCGACGTCGCCCCGATGATGCCGAGGGCGCCGCCGTGCAGGGGGTGGCCGTGGGGCACGAGCGTGCGGCCGGCGACGGTCTCGACGACCGGGACGCCGTGCTTCTCCGCGAAGGCCAGCGCCTCGGCGGCCGCGCCGGAGTAGCGCACGCCACCGCCGACGACCAGCAGCGGTCGCTCGGCCGCCTCGAGGGTCCGGACGGCCTCGGCCAGCGCGCTCCGGTCGGGTCGCGGACGCGGCACGCGGTGCACCCGCGGCGCGAACATGGCCTCGGGGAAGTCGAACTCCTCGACCTGGACGTCCTGCGGCAGCGCGATCACGACGGGACCGGCGTCCGCGGGGTCGGTGAGCACCCGCGCGACCTGCGGCAGGGTGCTGATCAGCTGCTCGGGCCGCACGATGCGGTCGAAGTAGCGTGCCACGGGGCGGAAGGCGTCGTTGACCGAGACCGTCGGGTCGCCGTAGTGCTCCACCTGCTGGAGCACGGGGTCGGGCGCGCGGCTGACGAAGGTGTCGCCGGGCAGCAGCAGCACCGGCAGGCGGTTGGCGTGGGCTACGCCGGCGGCGGTGACCATGTTCAGCGCGCCGGGGCCTACCGAGCTCGTCGCGACCATGACCTGGCGGCGGTCGGTGGCGCGCGCGTAGGCGACGGCGGCGAGCGCCATGCCCTGCTCGTTCTGCCCGCGCCAGGTCGGGAGCGCGTCGCCGGCCTCGTGCAGCGCCACCCCGAGCCCGAGCACGTTGCCGTGCCCGAAGATGGCGAAGACGCCGGGGAAGAGCGGCACCTCGGTGCCGTCCATCAGCTCCGAGCGCTGCGCGATCATCCAGCGGACCAGCGCCGCAGCGGTGGTCAGCCGGACGGTGCCCTCAACGGCGGGGTCGGTCATGCGGGTCTCCTTCGGCTTCGGTGGCAGCGGGCGTACCCGACGTCGGTGACCCGGCGGCTGCCGTCACCGGGCACCGCGGGTCGGGCTCCATCTCGTTCCACGTCTCGCGGATCCAGCCGTGGGCCGGGTCGTCGCAGAAGGCCAGCGCGCGCTCGTCGGCGGGGCCGGCCATCACGTTGAGGTAGTACATCGGGTAGCCGGGCGCGGCGATGCACGGCCCGTGGTAGCCGTGGGGCACGAGGACGACGTCGTGGTCGCGGACCTCGGTGACCTCGTCGATGCGCGCGAGGCCCGCCGCCTCGTGCTCGGGGCCGGTGTAGGTGTGGTGGTAGCCGAAGCCGACCCGTGAGCAGGTGACCTGGTCTGCGCCGGCGATCCGGTAGTAGTAGATCTCCTCGTTGACCACGGGGCACGGCTCGCTCGCGTCGTGCTTGTGCGGCGGGAAGCTGGACCAGTTGCCGGGCGGGGTGATCAGCTCGCAGCAGATCAGCTTCTCGGCGTGGTCCCACACCCCGGGCACCCCGAAGTTGGTGACCTGGCGCGTCGCGTTGCCTGCACCTCGGACCTCGACCGGCACCTGCTCGGCCGGGCCGTACCGCGCCGGCAGCACCAGGGTGCAACGCGCGCTGGGCAGTGCCACCTCGGCGCCGTTCGAGCCCGCGGGGCTGGAGAGGACCACGACGCTGTCGCGGCCCACGTAGGCGAAGTCGGTCACGGCGGTGAAGACGCTCTCGCGGCCGGCCAGCTCGAACCGCGTCGGTCCCGTCGGGCCCGCCGCCCCCTGCGACCCGTCCTGCGCGGACACCTCCACGGTGAGCGAGCCCGCGAGCGGCAGCACGAAGGCCTCGCAGCTCCCCGTCCGCACGGTGCGGCTGCCTCCGGCGGGGACCTCGATGACGCTGAGACCGGTCCAGTCCCAGCCGGCGTCCTCGGGCGTCAGGTCGACGACCCGACCCTCGGCGCCGGAGGCCGACCCGAGGGGTCGGTGCAGGCTCACGGCGTGACCCCGTGCGCCGAGCGCAGGAGCGCCGCGGCGGTCTCCACCGCCGAGGCGACGGTGCCGGTCGAGGGGTAGAGCAGCGACCGGCCGACGACCAGGCCGCGGACGGCCGGTTGCGAGAGCGTCTGGCCCCACGCCTGGCGGGCCGCCTCCGGATCGGGGTCCGGCACCCCGCCGAGCACCACGCAGGGCAGGGTCGTGGCGCCGTAGACCGTGACCGGGTCGTCGCACGAGGGCATCTTGAGCCACGTCCAGGCGCTGGTCGTGCCCAGGCCGCTGGCGATGGTGATCGCCCGAGCCAGGGACGGGGCGTCCTTGAGCAGGGTCAGCGAGCCGTCCGCGGAGCGGTGGTAGGGCAGCGGCTCGACCATCGCCATGAGGCCCAGCTCCGCGAGCTCGCTGACTGCCACCGCGCAGGCCTCGATGGTGGGGGCCGTGCCGGGGTCCTGGTCGTCGATGCGCAGCAGCATCTTGCCGCCCTCGAGGCCGAAGCGCGCGATGCTGGCCGCGTCGTAGCCGGTGAAGCGGTCGTCCATGGTCCAGGAGGCGCCGTCGAGCCCGCCCCGGTTCATGGAGCCGATGACGACCTTGTTCTCCAGCACGCCGAGCAGGAGCAGCTCCTCGACGATGTCGGGCGTGCCGAGCACTCCGTCGACGGCCGGGTTGCGCAGCGCCTCGACCAGGCGGGCCAGCAGCCCGCGCCGATCGGCCATGGCCATCGGGTCGGGCCCCGAGGCGAGCGCCCCGCGGGCGGGGTGGTCGGCGGCGACCAGGAAGATGCTGCCGTTGTCGTCGAGCAGGCGGCCGGGCCGCCGGCGTGCCGCGTAGGCACGCGCCACCGCTCCCGGGTCGCTGGCGCGGATCTGGAGCAGCCTCGACCACTCCTCGTCGCTCAGGTCGGGGGCCCGGCTGGGGTCGGTGCTCATGGGCGGGCTCCTCGGTCGGTGACGAGAGCATCGAGCTCGGCGGTGGTGGGCATGGCGTCGGCGCAGGCCAGCCGCGAGGCGACGACGGCCCCGGCGGCGTTGGCGTACGCAGCGATCCGCTCCGGCTCCCACCCGGCGAGCAGGCCGTGGACCAGGGCGCCACCGAAGGCGTCCCCCGCGCCGAGGCCGCAGACGACCTCGACCAGGTGCGGGGCGACGACGGCGCGGCTCTCCGGGGTCGCGACGAGCACGCCCTCGGCACCCATCTTGACCAGCGCCAGCTCGACCCCGTGCCCGAGGAGCCGGTCGGCCGCCTCGTGGGGGTCGCGCGTGCCGACGGCGACCTCGACCTCGTCGCGGTTGCCGACCACGACGGTGACCGAGCCGAGCATCCGCTCGTACTCGCTGCGCGCCTCCTGCGGCGAGGACCAGAACATGGCGCGCCAGTCGAGGTCGAGCACGGTGTGGTGCCCGGAGCCCGGCTCCGGGCGGCCGCGGTGGGCCAGCATCGCCAGCTGGGTGCTGCGCGCGGGCTCGACGCTGACCCCGGTCCCGGTCACCCACAGGACGGGCACGCTCGCGACGAGGTCCCACGGGACGTCGTCCGCGGTGATCGTCAGGTCGGGGGCCACGGGCAGCCGGTAGAACAGCAGCGGCGGGTCCTCGGGCGGATCCAGCTCGCAGAAGACCACCGGGGTCAGCAGGTGCTCGGCGGTGCCCACGTAGGAGGGGTCCACGCCGAAGTCGGTCGAGGGCCCGGCGCACGTAGGTGCCGAAGCCGTCGGGACCGACCTTGGTCAGCACCGCGGTCCGACGTCCGAGCCGGGCGGCGCCGACCGCGACGTTGGTGGCCGTGCCGCCGAGGAACTTCGCGAAGGTGCGCACCTCGGCCAGCGGCCCGTTCTGCTCGGGGTAGAGGTCCACCCCGACGCGGCCGACGGTCAGCAGGTCCAGGGCGCCCGGAGCCGGCCGTGCGGTCGCGTCGCTGTCGTTCGGGGAGGTCACCATGCCGACACGTACCGCTCGATCGTCTCGCGCATGAAGGTGGTCGACTCCCGCGCCCGGTCCTCCCACGCGAAGACGCAGGAGGTCATGACGTGGTCCTCGCCAGCCCCGAAGCCGAGCCGGCCCAGCGTCTCGAAGAAGAGGTCCCAGTCCACCTCGCCCTGACCGATGTCGAGGTGCTGGTGCACCCGGACCGCGTTGCCGGGCGGGTTGGTGATGTAGCGCAGCCCGGAGGAGCCGGTGTGGTCGAAGGAGTCGGCCACGTGCAGCTGGGTCATCAGGTCGCCGGCGTACTCCATGATCTCGACCATGTTGCCGCCCATGTGGAAGGTGTGCGGCGCGCAGTAGAGGAAGGAGACCAGCGGCGAGTTGATGCCGCGGATCATGTCGATCGCGACCATGCCGTCCTCGACGAAGTCGTCGGGGTGCGGCTCGAGGCGCAGCTGGACGCCCTCGGTCTCGAAGACCGGCAGCAGCTCCTCCATCGACCGCCAGAACTTCGCCTCGCTGAGCGAGGCCTGCTCGGGGCGGCCGTTGAACTCGGAGTTCATCACGTCGCAGTCGAGCATCGTGCTGATCTGGATCGCGCGCTTCCAGTAGCGCACCGCGGCCTGGCGCTCGTCCTCGTCCGGGCCCGACCAGCGGTAGAGCGGCAGGTTGGCCGCGACCTTCACGCCGGCACCGTCGAGGGCCTTCTTGAAGGCCTTCACCGTCGCGTCGTCGCAGCGCGGCATGAGGAAGAACGGCATGAAGTCCTCGCGCGGCGAGAGCTCGATGTACTCGAAGCCGAGGTCGGCGACGAGCGCCGGGCAGCTCGAGCAGCGGCGTGGAGCGGAACATGTACGGATCCAGGGCGATCTTCATCGGGGCCTCTCTCGGGTCGGTGGTGGTCGGGGTCAGGCGTAGAGACCGGGCTTGTCGCCGAGCTCGATGACGACCCGTTCGCCCGAGTAGAGCGCCGCGACGCCGGCGTCGCACACGACCTGCGCGGCGTAGCCGTCCCACGCGCTCGGCCCGGTCGCGCCCTCACCGGCGGTGACGGCGTCGATCCACTCCTGGAACTCGACGTCGTAGGCCGCGATGAAGCGCTCGCGCCAGTCCTCGGGCACCGAGGAGCGGACCTGGTGCCGCTGCGCACGACGACCGGGCCGCGGTCGGCCAGCGCGGCGGTGCCGGTCTCGCCGACCACCTCGCCGCGGATGTCGTAGCCGTAGCGGATGTTGACCGAGGTCTCGACGTTGACGAGCACGCCGGACTCCGATCTCCACGATCATCAGCAGCGGGTCCTGCAGGTCGCCGCCGAGGCTGTTCGGCTTGGCCGCGAGCACCCGGATGGCGGCGAGCTCCTCGCCGAGCAGCCAGCGGGTGACGTCGAAGTCGTGCACGGCGGTGTCCACGATCGCCATGTCCCGGGTGTAGTGCGCCGGGCACCGAGGGGTTGCGGTGGCCGCGAGCTGTACATCAGCGGGGCGCCGATCTCGCCGGAGTCGATGACCGCCTTCAGGGCGCGGTAGGCCGCGTCGTAGCGGCGCATGAAGCCGACCTGGACCAGGCGGCTGCCGTGGGCGACCTCGGCGTCGATGATGCTGCGGCACGCCTCGGTGGTCGTGGCCAGCGGCTTCTCGCAGAAGACCGGCTTGCCGGCCGCGATGGAGGCGAGCACGTAGGTCTCGTGGGTCGGGCCCCACGAGCAGACGAGGACCGCGTCGACGTTCGGGTCCGCGACCAGCTCCTCGCCGGTGGCGTGCACGGTCGCGTTCTTCAGGCCCGCCACGCGACCTGCGCGACGTCGGCGTCGACGTCGCTGACGGCGACGACCTCGGCGCCCGACACCACCTCGGTCAGCCGGCGGATGTGGTCCTGACCGATCATGCCGGTCCCGATGACTCCGACTCTCAGTGTCATTCTCGTCTCTCTGTCTGTGTTGTGCGCGGTTCCGGCGGAAGGGAAGGTCAGTAGGGCCAGCGACGGACCGGACCGAGGCCGCAGCCGACGTAGTAGCCGGCCGTCCGCGCGCCGATCGGCAGCGGGATGTGCGGCTCGACGGGGTAGAGGTCCTGCTCGATGACGGCGTAGATCGGTCGCGGTCCAGGCGGGCCAGCGCGTCCAGCAGCGGGGGCATGTCGGGCTCGCCGTACGGCGGCTCGCACATGACGCCGAGCTGCACCGCCTCGGCCAGCGAGATGTTCTCGGCGAGCACCTGGCGCGCACGACCGGGTCGACCTACTTCAGGTGCACGTAGGTGATCCGCTCGGGGAACGCTCGATGATCTGCGATGTTGTCGCCGTCGCAGTAGGACACGTGTCCGGTGTCGAGGCACAGGTTGACCAGGTCCGGGTCGGTGTCGGAGAGGAACCGCTCGATCCGCACCTGGGTGTCGACGTGGGTGTCGGCGTGCGGGTGGAAGACGAGCTTCACGCCGAACGACTCGACGAGGTAGCGGGCCAGCTCGTCGGTGCCGGTGACCAGGTTCTTCCACTGGTCGGGGTCGAGGTCGGCGCCCTCGGTGGTGCGCCGCTGTGCTGGTCGGTGTACTGCTCGGGCAGGTGCACCAGGTACTCGGCGCCGACCGCGGCGAGGAGCTCGGCCTCCTGGCCGAACTCGCGCTTGGCCTTGTCCAGCGCCTCGGCACCCTGGTGCAGCCCGGCGAAGACCGTGCCGCCGCAGACGGTGAGGTTGCGGCGGGCCAGCTCGTCCTTGAGCTGCTCGGGGTCCTGGGGCATGAAGCCCTGGGGGCCCAGCTCGGTGTAGACGTAGCCGACCCGGGCGATCTCGTCGAGGTAGACGTCCCAGGTCACCTGGTGGGGATCGTCGGCGAACCAGACGCCCCAGGAGTCGGGGGCGGTGCCGAGGCGGAGCTGCGAGAGGTCGGTCATGGGGTCCTTCGATCCGGAGGCGGGCGGGTGCGGTGGGCCGGCGGTGGGCGCCGGAGGTGCTACTTGCTGGTCGGGAAGTGGAAGCTGGCGTCGCTGGCCGCCGCGGTGCGGGGCCAGCGCGCGGTGACGACCTTCGCGCGGGTGTAGAAGCCGACGCCCTCGGGGCCGTGCACGTGCTTGTCGCCGAAGAGCGAGTCCTTCCAGCCGCCGAAGGAGTAGAAGGCCATCGGCACCGGGACCGGCACGTTGATGCCGATCATGCCGACGTGCACGCCGCGCTGGAAGCGCCGTGCGGACTCCCCGCTCGAGGTGAAGATCGCGGTGCCGTTGCCGTACGGGTTGGCGTTGATCATCGCGATCGCCTCGTCGACGGTCTCGACGCGCAGGACCGAGAGGACCGGTCCGAAGATCTCCTCGTTGTAGACGTCCATCTCGGTGGTGACGCCGTCGATCACGGTGGGGCCGACGAAGAAGCCGTCCTCGTGACCGGCGACCTCGAGGCCGCGGCCATCGACGGTCACGTCGGCGCCCTGGTTCTGGCCGGTGCCGATCAGCGCGACGATCCGCTCCTGGGCCTGCTTGGTGACCACGGGGCCCATCTCGCTGTCGGTGTCGCGGCCGGAGCCGACCTTGACCGCCCGGGCGCGCTCGTTGACCGCGGCGACGAGCGCGTCGCCCGCGCTGCCGACGGCGACCGCGGCGGAGATCGCCATGCAGCGCTCGCCGGCGGAGCCGAAGGCCGCGGCGGCGAGGTGGTCGGCGGCGAAGTCGACGTCGGCGTCGGGCAGGACGATGGCGTGGTTCTTGGCGCCGCCGAGAGCCTGGACCCGCTTGCCGCTCGCGGTCCCGCGCTCGTGGATGTAGCGGGCGATCGGGGTGGAGCCGACGAAGGACACGGCCGCGACGTCGGGGGAGTCGAGGATCGTGTCGACCGCGACCTTGTCGCCGTGCACCACGTTGAAGACGCCGTCCGGCAGACCGGCCTGCTGCCACAGCTCGGCGATCTTCATCGAGGCCGAGGGGTCGCGCTCGCTGGGCTTGAGCACGAAGGTGTTGCCGCAGGCGATGGCCACCGGGAACATCCACATCGGCACCATGGCCGGGAAGTTGAACGGCGTGATGCCGGCGACGACCCCGAGCGGCTCGCGGAAGGAGTAGGTGTCGACGTCGGTGGAGACCTGGTCGGAGAAGTCGCCCTTGAGCAGCGAGGGGATGCCGCAGGCGAACTCCACCACCTCGAGGCCGCGCTGGACCTCGCCGAGGGCGTCCGAGAGCACCTTGCCGTGCTCGTCGGTGATCAGGCCGGCCAGCTCGGCGGCCTGGGCGTTGACCAGCTCGCGGAAGGCGAAGAGGATCTTGGCCCGCTTGCTCACCGAGGTCTGCGACCACTCGGGGAAGGCGTCCCTGGCCGCCGCGATGGCGGACTCGACGTCACCGACCGAGCCGAGGAGCACCTCGGCCTGCTGCTGGCCGGTGGCGGGGTTGAAGACCGGGGCGGTGCGGTCCGAGCTCCCCGTCGTGGTCTTGCCGGCGATCCAGTGCGGGACAGTTCTCACAGGGTTTCCTCCGGAGGTCGGGAGATGACGTCGAACGAGTCGGACGGCGTCCGTGTCGTCGGCGCCGGCTGCTGAGGAGCCGGCGCTGCGACGCGTCACCATCCAACTCAGACGCCACACCGTCTGTCAATGCTTTGTCCTGACATTCTGACCGAGACTCCTAGCGGGGAACGGCGTGACGGCGGCGTCCGCATCTTCGATGATCATGATCCTACTTAAATATGTAAGCACAAACTATTGACAGTGCCGGAAGCCTCGCCAAGGTGTGATCGTCGGCACAACGGCGGAACCCGCCGCTGGCGGTCGGCAGCGGGGTCCGGAGCGCAGAGCCGACCCCGACCGGGCTGCGGAGCCGCGTCACGAGGCGCGCTCTCCCAACGAGAGGAACACCACAGATCATGAGAAAGACTCGAGTGCGCACGGGCAGTGCCCTGGCCATCGTCGCGGCGGTCGCCGTCGTTGCTTCCGCCTGCAGCGGTGGGGGCGCGGAGGAGAGCTCGACCGGGGACAGCAGCGGCGGCAACAGCGGCGGCGACGACTCCGGCTACACCATCGCGATGGTGACCCACGAGACCCCTGGCGACACCTTCTGGGACAAGATCAAGGCCGGCGGGCAGCAGGCGGCGGACAACTACGGGATCGACCTGAAGTACTCCAACGACCCTGACCCGGCCAAGCAGGCCACCCTGATCCAGAACGTGGTCGACTCGAAGGTCGACGGTATCGCCACCACCCTGGCCACCCCGGACGCCCTGGCCTCCTCGGTGCAGGGCGCCCGTGACGCCGGCATCCCGGTCGTCGCGTTCAACTCGGGCATCGACCAGTACCTCGAGACCGGCGCGCAGATGTACTTCGGCTCCGACGAGAACCTCGCCGGCACCACCGCCGGTGAGCGGATCGCCGAGGACGGCGGTAACAACGTGCTCTGCGTCATCCAGGCCTCCGGGTCCGTCGCGCTCGAGTCCCGTTGCGCCGGCGTGAAGGAGGGGATCGCGAACACCACCAACATCCAGGTCAACGGGGCCGACGACTCCGCCGTGGTCGCCTCGCTCCAGGCCGCGCTCACCGAGGACCCCTCGATCGACTACATCGTGACCCTCGGCGCACCGATCGCCCTCGACGCCCTCCAGGCCATGGACGCCGCCGGCAGCGAGGCCAAGCTGGTCACCTTCGACCTGAACATGGACGCGGCGCAGGCCATCGCCGACGGCAAGATCGAGTTCTCGATCGACCAGCAGCCCTACGCCCAGGGCTACATGGCCGTGACGGCTCTCTACCTGAACCTCAAGAACGGCAACGACCTCGGCGGCGGCGGTCCCGTCCTCACCGGCCCCTCGTTCGTCGACTCCAGCAACATCGACGCCATCCTCCCGTTCGCGCAGAACAACACGCGCTGATCACGCACGCAGTGGCCGCCCGGGCCGATCGCACGGCCTGGGCGGTCATTGTCGCCTCAACCCTCAATCAAGGAGATTGACATGAGTACGACGTCCACCAAGAAACCGGACCAGGCGACACCCGCCGAGGCGGGCAACCGGGTCCAGCTCGGACTGATGAACCGGATGCTGGCCCGTCCTGAGATCGGCGCCATGGTGGCGGCGGTCGTGATCGGCATCTTCTTCCTGATCGTGGCACCCTCGTTCCGCTCGGCCGACTCGCTGTTCACGGTCCTCTACCAGAGCTCCACCATCGGCATCGTCGCCGTCGCGGTCGGTCTGCTGATGGTCGGCGGCGAGTTCGACCTCTCCGCCGGCGTCATGGTCACCTCCTCCGGCCTGGCCAACGCGATGATCAGCTACGAGCTCGGCCTGAACCTGTGGGTCGGCGCGCTCATCTCCCTCCTCGGAGCCCTGGCCATCGGCTTCTTCAACGGCTACCTGGTGATGAAGACAGGGATCGCGAGCTTCCTGATCACCCTGGGCACGTTCTTCGTGCTCCAGGGCGTCAACCTCGGCCTCACCAAGATCGTGACCGGCTCCGTCTCGACCCCGAACATCAACCGGATGGACGGCTACGGCGCCCTCAGCTGGTTGTTCGCGCACAACTTCCAGGTCGGCTCCGTGCGGATCTCGATCACCGTGCTGTGGTGGTTCCTCTTCGTCGCGATCGCGACCTTCGTCCTGACCCGCACCAAGATCGGCAACTGGATCTACGCCGTCGGCGGCAACGTCGACAGCGCGCGGGCGGTCGGCGTCCCGGTCCTGAAGGTCAAGGTGGGCCTGTTCATGACCGTGGCCTTCCTCGGCTGGTTCATGGGCATGCACACCCTGTACCGCTTCAACACCCTCCAGGCCGGCAACGGCGTTGGCAACGAGTTCCTCTACATCATCGCCGCCGTCGTCGGCGGCACGCTGCTGACCGGTGGCTACGGCAACGCGGTCGGCGTCGCGATCGGCTCCTTCATCTTCGGCATGACCAGCCTCTGCATCGTCTACGCCGGCTGGGACCCGAACTGGTTCCGGGCGTTCCTCGGCGTGATGCTGCTGCTGGCCGTGCTGGTGAACCTCTACGTCAAGAAGCTCTCGACCCTGCGAAAGGTGGGTTAGTCATGACCGACACCCTGACCGAGCACGCCGACCCGGAGCTGTCCAAGGGCGAAGCCCTCGTGCAGATGAGCGACGTCGGCAAGAGCTACGGCGCCATCCGCGCCCTGCGCGGCATCAACCTCACGGTGCGTGCCGGGGAGGTGACCGGCGTCCTCGGCGACAACGGCGCCGGGAAGTCCACCCTGATCAAGATCATCTCGGGCCTGCACCCGCACAACGAGGGCAGCCTGAAGGTGGACGGCAAGGAGGTCAACTTCTCCTCGCCGCGCGAGGCGCTGAACCACGGCATCGCGACGGTCTACCAGGACCTCGCGGTGGTGAGCCTGATGGAGGTCTGGCGCAACTTCTTCCTCGGCTCCGAGATGGTCAAGGGGCGGGGCCCCTTCGCCAGCCTCCGGGTCAAGGACATGAAGCGCATCGCCGACGAGGAGCTGCGCAAGATGGGCATCGTGGTCAAGGACATCGACCAGCCCATCGGCGAGCTCTCCGGTGGCCAGCGCCAGTGCGTCGCCATCGCCCGGGCGGTCTACTTCGGGGCCCGCGTGCTCATCCTCGACGAGCCCACGGCCGCCCTCGGCGTCAAGCAGTCGGGCGTGGTCCTCAAGTACACCGCCGCGGCCCGCGACGCCGGCCTCGGCGTCGTGTTCATCACCCACAACCCGCACCACGCGCACCTGGTGAGCGACCACTTCGTCATCTTGAAGCTGGGTCGTGCGGTGCTGGACAAGAAGAGCAACGAGGTCACCCTGGACGAGCTCACCCGTCAGATGGCCGGCGGGGACGAGCTGACCGAGCTCTCGCACGAGCTGCAGCGATGACGGTCGCCGTCGCCCACAAGGTGGGGTCCACCACGGCCCTGGTCCTGAGGGAGGCCGTGCACGAGGCGGTCCGTCGGGGCACCGACCTGGCGGTGCTCCACGTGGTCGAGTCGGTCGACGCCGACCGCACCGACGCCTACCGTGCCGGGGTCGCCGACGACCTCGAGCGGGCCGTGGGGGCGCAGCCCGGGGTCGAGTGGCAGCTGCACCTGATCACGGCCGCCTCGTCCGACTTCGGCGGCAAGCTCGTCGCCCGGGCCGACGAGGTGGGCGCCGAGGTGCTGGTGATCGGAGCCCGTCGCCGGTCGCCGGTCGGCAAGGCGCTGCTGGGCAGCGTCGCCCAGACCGTGATCCTCGAGGCCAGCACCCCGGTGGTCGTGGTCAAGGCGCGCTGAGCCCCGAGCCAGGGCTGCGCCGGACCGACCGTCCTCGTGGAGGGCTCAGACCCGGTGCCAGGCGGGCGGGGCGGCGTCGCGCACCGCCGCCATCAGCCGGGAGGCGGCCACCCCGTCCTCCAGGTCGGCTCCGCAGTCGCGCGGCCCGCCCGCGACGGAGGCGAGCAGGCCGGCGCACTCGATGACCTTGAGGTCGTCGAAGCCCAACGAGATCCCGGCCCCGGGCTGGAAGCGGCCGTAGTCGCCGTCGCCCGGTCCCACGAGCATCGTGGTGAGCGGCTGGTTGGCGTAGGTGTCCCCGCGCGAGACGACCAGCTCGCCGGGGCGGCGGAAGTCCCAGGCCAGCAGGCCGGAGGTGCCGCGGATCTCGAACCCGTAGTTGTTCTGGTCGCCCACCCCGGCGCGGCTGCCCTCGACGAAGACGGGCACGTCGCTGGCGGTGCGCAGCAGGCAGGCGGCGTAGTCCGCGTTCTCCACCGCACCGAGGGGTCCGCCCTCGGCGACCGCGTAGTGACCGCCCGGCCCGCTGCCCTGGTCGGCCAGCGGGCGCTGCGGGATGAGCACGGCGGTGTCGGCCACCATCCGGTCCACCTCTCCGAGCAGGTGGCGCACCAGGTCGAGCCCGTGCGAGAGCAGGTCGCCGATGACGCCGTCCCCGCCCCGCTCGGTCTCGTAGCGCCACGACAGCGGTCCGAACGGGTGGGCGGCGTAGTCGGTGAGCATCCGGAACCGCCCGTGGGTCGGCTGGCCGATCGCACCGCTCGCGAGCAGCGCGCGCGCCTTCACCACGGCCGGCACGAAGCGGTAGTTGTAGCCCACGCGCGCGACCACGCCGGCCTCGGTCACGGCCCCGGCGACCTGCTCGGTCTGGGTCAGCGAGAGCCCGACCGGCTTCTCGATCCACAGGTGCTTGCCGGCGCGCGCGACGGCCTCACCGATCTCGGCGTGCAGGAAGGGTGGGGTGGCGACGCTGACGACGGACACCGCGGGGTCGGCGACCAGGTCCTGCCACCCGGCGTAGGACGAGGCGAAGCCGTAGCGCGCGGCGGCGTCCTCGCGCAGCGCCTCGACGGGGTCGGCGACGGCAGCGAGGACGGGGCGCAGGGACAGCTCCGGATAGTGGTGCGG
Source organism: uncultured Actinomycetota bacterium (assembly GCA_963822495.1). Classification (GTDB taxonomy): domain Bacteria; phylum Actinomycetota; class Actinomycetes; order Propionibacteriales; family Nocardioidaceae; genus Nocardioides. The sequence continues at coordinate 119,099 of CAWGHQ010000015.1, forward strand.
CACCCGCAGGTAGGCCCGTGAGTGCACGTGCCCCATCCAGCCGGCCCCGACCACGCCCACACCGATCTGCTTCATCTCGTGCTACCTCTCGCCTGTCAGAATGTATTGACATACTGTACGGGCACGGTGGGGCTGTCCTGCACCTGCACCACCTCGCAGGGCGACCCGCCCCGCGCCCGCCTTCCCCCAGGAGCCACCCGTGAAGCTCGGCGTCTACACCGCGATCCTCCACGACCGACCGCTGCCCGAGGCGCTCGCCGTGATCGCCTCCTTGGGACTCGAGGCCGCGGAGATCAACGCCGGCGGCTTCCTGCCCCCGGTGCACATCCCGATCGACGAGGTCATCGCCAGCCAGGGTGCTCGCGACGACTACCTGGCAGTCTTCGACGAGGCTGGCGTGGCGCTGGCCGGCCTGAACGCCAACGGCAACCCGCTGCACCCCAACCCCGCCATCGGGGACAAGCACGCCGCCGACCTGCGCCGCGCCATCCGCGCAGCGGGGGCGCTCGGCCAGACCCGCGTCGTGACCATGTCCGGCCTGCCCGGCGGCGAGCCGGGCTCCACCGTGCCCAACTGGATCGTCAACGCCTGGAACTCGGGCTCCCTCGACGTCCTGGACTACCAGTGGGACGAGGTCGCCGTGCCGTTCTGGAAGGACATCGACGCGTTGGCCGCCGACCACGGCGTCACGGTCGCGATCGAGATGCACCCCCAGAACATCGTCTTCAACCCGCCTACCCTCAAGCGGCTGGTCGAGCGCTGCGGCGCCACGAACGTCGGCGCGGAGATGGACCCCTCCCACCTGTTCTGGCAAGGCATGGACCCGATCGCTGCGATCGCGTATCTCGGCCCGCTGGTGGTCCACGCCGCCGCAAAAGACGTCCGGATCAACGACCGGTACGCCTCGGTGTACGGCGTCCTCGACGAGCGCTTCCGTCGCGTCCCGTCCGAGGAGGACCCGGTGAATCTCGGCGGCCACGAGTTCGCCAACGCCTGGCCCACAGACTCCGCGTGGGACTTCGTCGCCCTCGGTCAGGGTCACGACCTGGAATTCTGGACCGGGTTCGTGGCAGCCCTGCGCGAGGTAGACCCCGAGATGGCGGTCAACATCGAGCACGAGGACACCTCCTTCGGCCGGATAGAGGGCCTCGAGGTCGCTGCCGCGGTCCTCCGGGCCGCTGCCGCGAGCGCCTGAGCCCGGGCGGGATCCGAGGCGGATGCTTCCCGAGCTCTCCGCGACGGCCTGGGTCGCCCTCGCCCTGGCCGCAGTGCTGGTCGGCTTCGCCAAGACCGCGCTGGGCGGCGCGGCCTCGCTCGCGGTCGTCGTGTTCGCCGCGGTCCTGCCGGCCCGCGAGTCGACCGGCGCCCTACTGCCGCTGCTGCTGGTGGGCGACCTCCTCGCCGTCGCCCTGTACCGGCGGCACGGCTCCTGGTCGCAGCTGCTCCGGCTGCTGCCGGGGGTGCTGCCGGGCCTCGCCCTCGGCGCCTGGTTCGTCGCGACGGTCGACGACGACGTCATGCGGGTGGCGATCGGCGCGATCCTGATCGTGATGACCGGCACCCAGCTGGCCCAGCGTGTCCGCTCCCGCGGCAGCCTGACCTCGGCGCGGACCCACGCCGTGCGCTCCGTCGGGGTCGGGGTGCTCGCGGGCTTCGCGACGATGACCGCGAACGCCGGCGGCCCGGTGATGACGTGGTACCTGGTCCTGGCCGGCCTGCCGATGCTCTCGATGCTCGGCACCGGTGCCTGGTTCTTCCTCGTCGTCAATCTCGCCAAGGTGCCCTTCAGTGCGGGCCTCGGGCTGATCTCGGGCCCGAGCCTGCTCCTGGATGCCGTCCTCGTCCCGGCCATGCTCCTCGGCGGACTGGTGGGGGTCCTCACCGTGCGGCGGATCCAACAGCGCACCTTCGAGCTGGCCGCCCTCGCCCTGGGTTTGCTCAGTGCGGTGCTGCTGGTGGTCGCGACCTGATCTCGTCGCAGGGCTGCGGGACACCGGGTGTGATCCTTGGCCTTAACGTCCTGACATACTGTCCGGTATGACTGTGCGAAGCGTCGCCGACGGTGTGGAGGAGACCCTGCGGGGTCTGGCGATCAACCGCACCAGTCCCGTGCCGCTGTACTTCCAGGTCGCCCAGCACCTCGAGCACGCGATCAGCTCGGGCAGGATCCCGGCGGGCACGCTGTTCGACAACGAGATCATGCTCGCCGAGCGCCTGGGACTCTCCCGTCCCACGATGCGCCGCGCGATGCAGCACCTCGTCGACAAGGGGCTGGTGGTCCGCCGCCGCGGCATCGGCACCCGGGTGGTGCAGCCCAAGCTGCGCCGACCGCTCGAGCTCAGCAGCCTCTTCGACGACCTCGCAGGCTCCGGCCAGTCGCCGAGCACGCGGCTGCTGTCGTTCGAGACGGTGTCCGCCGACGCGACCGTGGCCGAGAGGCTCGGGGTGCCGGAGGGAGACCCGGTGGTCCGCATCGAGCGCCTGCGCAGCGCCGGAGACCTGCCGATCGCCCGGATGACCAACCACCTGCCCGAGCGGCTGGCCGCCTTCGCGCCGGCCGCGCTGGAGCAGGGCGGGCTCTACGACCTGCTCCGCTCCAGCGGCGTCCACCTGCACTCGGCCGTGCAGACGGTGGGTGCCCGCACCGCCAGCGCCCCCGAGGCGCGACTGCTCGGTGAGCCGCGGGCCGCTGCGGTGCTGACCATGCAGCGCGTCACCTTCGACGACCGCGGCGACATCGTGGAGTGGGGCGACCACGTGTACGCCGCGAGCCGCTACTCCTTCGAGATCAACCTGCTCACGCCCTGAGCGCCCCTCCCTCAGCGATGGGCCCGGGCCTCACAGGTCGAGCACGAGCCGCTGGGTGGCCGAGCGCGAGACGCAGACCATCATCCGGTCGTTGTGGGCTTGCTCCTCGGCGGTGAGCACGCTGTCGCGGTGGTCGGGAAGCCCGCCCAGGACCCGCACCTCGCACGTGCCGCACTTGCCCTCGCTGCACGACGTCAGCACCTGCCGGCCCGCGCGCTCGAGGACCTCGACCACCGAGTCGTCGGTGGGTACGACCAGCACCTCACCGGTTGTGGCCAGCTCGACCTCGAACGGCTCGTCGAGCACGGGGGCGGTCAGCTCCTTCGCGGTGAAGCGCTCCAGGTGCAGCGCCCCCGGCGGCCACGCTGCGCAGCGCGCCTCGACGGCGTCGAGCAGTGCCGCGGGGCCGCAGACGTAGACCAGGGTGTCCGGGCGCGGCGTCCCGAGCAGGCCGTCGAGGTCCAGCAGGCCGTGGGTGTCCTGCGGCCAGACGACGACCTTGTCGCCGTAGACGGCGAGCTCGTCGACAAAGGCCATCGAGGAGCCGGTGCGCCCGCCGTAGGCCAGCGTCCAGTCCGCGCCGGCCCGCTCGGCCTGCTCGACCATGACCCGGATCGGCGTCACCCCGATCCCGCCGGCTATGAAGACGTAGTGGTCGGCCGGCTCGAGCCGGAAGTGGTTGCGCGGCCCGCGCACGCCCACCGAGACGCCGCGCGTCAGGCTGTCGTGGACGTGCGCCGACCCGCCGCGGCCGGCGGGCTCGCGCAGGACCCCGACCCGGTACGTCGTCGCGTCGCCGGGGTCGCCGCACAGCGAGTACTGACGGGTCAGCCCGTTGTCGAGCACCAGGTCGATGTGCGCGCCGGCCTCCCACGCGGGAAGGGCGTCGCCGTCCGGGGCGGCCAGGGTCAGCACGACGACTCCCTCGGCGGCCAGGGTGCGCTCGCGGACCACCAGTTCGGCGACCTCGGGGTCGCCGACCCGCTCGGCGGCCGCCGGCCCGGCCGCGACCGGGCTGAGGGGTCCCTGGGGGGTGAAGACGACCGGGAGGTGGTCGAGGACGGCCATGTTGGGGGTCGAGGGGTAGCGCACGGCGGGACCGGAGGGGCTGAGCTCACCGAGCCGCGGCAGCGCCACCTCGAGGGCCACGCGCGCCTCGAGCCGGGCCAGGGGGTTGCCGAGGCAGCCGTGCAGGCCCTCGCCGAAGCCCAGGTGGCGGCCCGACGGGCGGAGGGCGTCGTACTCGTCGGCGCGCTCGAAGCGCCGCTCGTCGAGGTTGGCGGCACCGATCACCATCGCCACCCGGGCGCCGGCGGGGATGGTGACTCCGTGCAGCTCCACGTCGCGGGTGGTGGTGCGTGCGGTCAGCTGGAGCGGGGTGCGGAAGCGCAGGCCCTCCTCGACAGCACCGGGGATCAGGCGCGGGTCCTCCCGGAGCGCGCGTTGCGAGTCCGGGCGGCGGGCGAGCTCCTGGAAGAGGGTCGAGATGAGGGCTGCCGTGGTCTCGATCCCGGCCAGGTAGAGCCCGAAGGTGAGGCCGACGACCTCCGAGGCGGCCTCGATGTCCTCCTCGGCGAACGGGACACCGGCGATGTCGGACTGCACGATGTGGGTCAGCAGGTCCCGGCGGGGGCGCCGGCGGCGCTCCTCGAGCAGGCCGGCCAGGTAGTCCCGCGAGCTGTCCGTGCACGCGACGGCGTGCGCGGTGAGCCGGTCGTCGTCCGGCACCCGGTCCTTGAGCCCGTGCGACCAGGCGATGAGCTGGGTGCGCTCCTCGCCGTGGGGCAGCCCGAGGAAGTCGAAGAAGACCTCGTAGGGCAGGGGCCAGGACAGCTCCTGGGCGATGTCGACCGTGCCTCGGTCGGCGAAGGAGTCCACCAGGCGCGTCGTGGTCCGGCGGACGTCGTCCTCGAGCCGGGCGATGCTGCGCGGCATGAACTCGCGCTGCACGACCGCGCGCAGCTCGTCGTGGCGCGGGTTGTCGATGTTGGGCAGGTTGCCCAGGCCACCCTGGTCGTTGGTGGCGTCGAGGTCGATGCCGGGGTGGTTGATGAACGTGACCGGGTCGAGCAGCGCGGCCCGGCAGTCCTCGAAGCGGGAGAGCGCCCAGAAGTCCCACTTCGGGTTGTAGTAGACCGGCGCCTCCTCGCGCAGGCGGCGGTAGACCGGGAAGGGGTCGTCCTTGAAGGCGTCGGTGAAGGGGTCGTAGACGACCGGGGCGGTGTGGGTCTGGATGGGCACGGGAGCTCCCAGGGTTCGGTGGCAGGCGGCGTGGGGGACCGGGTCAGGGGATGGTGAAGGCGTCGCGGAAGCGCTCGAGCGCGAGGTCGGAGTCGTCCCGGGCGAAGGCCTCCATGGCCACCACGCCGGCGTAGCCGGTCGCGGCGAGGGCGCGAGCGACGAAGGGCCAGCTGACCTCGCCGGTGCCGGGCTCGCAACGGCCCGGCACATCGGCGACCTGCACCTCGCCGAGGTACGGCGCGCAGCGGCGGACGAGCTCGACGAGGTTCCCCTCGCCGATCTGGGCGTGGTAGAGGTCCAGGTTCAGCCGCAGGTGCGCGCTGTCGACGGCCCGGACCAGGGCGAGCGTGTCGGCGGCCCGGGCGAACGGGGTGCCGGGGTGGTCGACCGCGGTGTTGAGGTTCTCCAGCACGAACTGCACCCCGTGGCCCCGGCCCAGGTCGGCGACGCGCGTCAACGTGCGCTGCGCGGCCATCCACATCTCTCCCGTGACGACCTCGGTGGCGACGACGGGCAGGCCGCCCGGGCCGAGGCCGGTGCCGTGCAGGTTCAGCGACGGGCAGTCGATGGCCTGCGCGAACGCGATCGACTCCTCGGCGGTCGCGAGCAGCCGGTCGGCGCCGGCCTCGGTGACGAGGTCGCCGGCGAGGTAGCCGGTCATCGAGGTGAATCTCGCGCCGGTGGCGGCCAGGGCTGAGGCGTCCTTGGTCGACCAGTCCCAGATCTCGACCGCGAGGCCGGCCTCGTGGATCCGGCTCACCCGCTCCAGCAGCGGCAGCTCGGTGAAGACCATCTCGGCGCAGACGGCCAGCGTGAAGCTCACGACCGGGCCTGCCTCGACACGGGGACGCGGGTGCCGCGCTCCATCGACTCGATGCACGCCTGCGCGATCGCGAAGGCCGCCCACGCCTCCGCCCCGCCCACGCTCGGCGGACGCCGGTCCCGGACGGCCGTCGCGAACTCGGCGAGCTCGTCGGTGTAGGCGTCGATCAGCAGCTCGGTGTCGCTGCGGGCCGTCCTCGCCGTGCGGCCCGAGGCGTCGTGCAGGCGCATCGAGGACGCCGAGCCGTCACCGACGGTGACCATGCCTGCGGAGCCGAGGACCTCGCCGCGGACGTCGTAGCCGTACGCGGCGCCGAAGCTGGCCTCGGCGATCGCGAGGGCGCCGTTGTCGTAGCGGATCACCACGACCGCGCTGTCCAGCAGGCCGGACCCCTTGAAGTCGGGCTTGACCAGGGCGTCGGCCGTGGCGACCACGTCGACGGCCTGCGCGCCGGGGTTCAGCCAGTTCAGCGTGTCGAAGTCGTGGATCAGCGTCTGGGTGAAGATCGTCCACGCCGGGACGGCCGCCGGGTCGGCGGGCCCGGTGCCGTGGTCCCGGGTCACCGAGCGCATCAGCTGCACGGTGCCGACCCGACCGGCGGTGACGGCCTCGTGGGCGGCGATGAAGCCGGCGTCGAAGCGGCGGTTGAAGCCGACCTGGAAGGCCACGCCGGCGCTGCGGGCCGCGGAGCGAGCAGTGGCGATCTCCTCGAGCGACATCCCGGCGGGCTTCTCGCTGAACACGTGCTTGCCGGCCCCGGCCGCGGCCACGATCAGCTCGGCGTGCGCGGTCGAGGAGGCGGCGACGACGACGGCGTCGACGTCGTCGGCAGCCAGGACGGCCTCGACGCTGGTCTCGGCACGGGCGCCCAGGGGGCCGGCGACGGCCGCCGCTGCGCCCGGGCGCGGGTCGCTGACCGCGACCAGGTCGGCCTCGGGGACCCGGTGGGCCAGGACCGCGGCGTGGGAGGCGCCGATCCGGCCGGCCCCGATCAGGGCGATACGAACGGGTGGTGGGGTCATCGGAGGTCCTCGGGTTCGTTGACTAGAGCGCTCTAGTAGAACGAACGCTACGAGCGGCCCCAGCGTCTGTCAAGGGTGCCGACGCGCCGTCGCCGTGGTCGATCGCACCCGCAGCTCGGGCTCGAGCACCACGTCGGAGTCGGAGACCGTCTCGTGGTTCAGCCGCGCGATCAGCCGCTCGATGCCGAGCCTGGCCATGAGCAACGGCTGCTGGGCCACGGTGGTGAGCTCGGACGGAGCCAGCTGGGCCAGGGCGTTGTCGTCCCAACCCGTCACGGAGACGCGTCCGGGGACGTCGACCCCCTGCTGGGTCAGCACCCCGAGAGCGCCGACGGCGACGTCGTCGTTGTAGGCGACGACCGCCGTCGGCAGCTCCCGCTCGGTGAGCAGGTGGCGAGCGGCGCGCTGGCCGTCCAGCTGGGAGACCCCGGCCGGCAGGACCCGGACCTCCGCGCCGAGGCCCCGGGAGCGCATCGCCTCGACGTAGGCGGTCCGGCGTTGCACGCCGGTCGGCGTCTCGCCGCCGTCGAGGTGGACGATCGAGCGGTGCCCGAGGTCGTGGAGGTGGGCGACGGTCAGGCGCATGCCGTGCTCGTCGGAGGTGCGGACCGAGTCGACCGCGGGGTGGTCGACGTGCCAGCCGAAGACCACCAACGGCATCCGGCCCGCCATCAGCGGCATCGGCGTCGGCGGCTCGAGCATGACCAGGGCGTCGAAGCGGAAGTCCTGGAGCGACTGCACCGCCACCCGCTCGTCGCGCCCGCGAGTGAGCGCGCTGAGGATCAGGCCGTAGCCGGCGTCCTCTGCGGCGGTGTACAGGCCGTCGAGCAGGTCGAGGTGGAAGCTGCCGGTGACGCCGAACATCACGCCGATCAGCTTGGAGCCCTGGCCGGCCAGGGCGCGGGCACGGGCGTCGGGGCGGTAGCCCAGTGCCCGGGCCGCCGCGAGCACGCGGTCGCGGGTGGCCGGTGCCGCGCCGACGGCGTCGCGCATGACGATCGAGACCAGCGCCCGCGAGACGCCGGCCTCGCGGGCGACGTCGGCCAGGGTCACCCGTCGTAGCGGCGGGACCTCGGGGTCCTCGGCCATGGGCCCTGCCTCTCCGGACGTGGTCGGATCAGGGTGACGGCCCTGCGGGCCGGTCACGGGCCCCATCATCGCCGGAGCGGTGCCCCACGCACTCGGCCGTCCCCGTCGTCTCACCCTTTCAGTGCACCCCGACCCGAGCACGGCGGGGGACGATCGAGCCATGTCGACCTCGGACCCTTCCCCCCGTCTGATCGCCGTCTCGCGCCCGCGTCGACCCAGCTGGTGTCGCGTTGGTGCTGCACGGCGGCGCCTCGCGCCGTGACTCGACGATGGTCAGTCCGGCCCAGCTCTCGGTGCTGCGGATGATCCCGGTGGCGCGCCGGCTGCGCCGTGCCGGTCGGGGCAGGCTCGCGGTCTTCCGGCTGCTCAACTCCTCGCGCGGCTGGGACACCTCGCGCACACCGGTGGACGACGTCGCGTGGGCCCTGGACCGCATCGAGTCCCTGCTCCCCGGGCTGCCGGTGGCGCTCGTCGGGCACTCGCTGGGCGGGCGGGCCGCCCTGCTCGCGGGCGGGCGCCCCGGCGTCGAGGCGGTCGTCGCGCTGAACCCCTACGTGCTGCCCGGGGACGATCCCGACCTGCGGGGACGGCGGGTGCTGGTCGTGCACGGCGACAGCGACCGGATCGCCCGGCCCGAGGGCTCGGCCGCCCTGACCCGGCGGCTCGCCACGGTCGGCGACGCCGACTTCGTGCTCGTCGAGGGAGGGCGGCACGCGATGCTGCGCCACGCCCGGACCTTCGAGCGCGCCGCAGCCGACTTCGTCGTCTCCAGCCTCCTCGACGCCGAGGGCTCGACGTAGGCGGCCGGATCGGGGTGAGCTGCCCGACGGTGACCCGCGGTCTCCCCGGGGTCCACGCTCCTCGGTATGCTTCGCGGGCGTTGCAGCAGCGCGCCGCCTTAGCTCAGTCGGTAGAGCGTCTCACTCGTAATGAGAAGGTCGTCGGTTCGATTCCGACAGGCGGCTCCACGGTCGGCCCTTCCTGACCTGCGGGGAGTCACTGTCCCGTTCTTCCGGGTTGCGACCGAGCCCATCGCCGCGGCTCCGGGGCGGACCCCGGTCAGCTGTTGTCCGGCGGGGTGGACGCGCACCCGGTTCGGCACGCGAGCCGGGTCACCGGCCGGCCGACCCCGGCGCGACGCCGTACCTCAGGACCAGCCACCCCAGTGCGCCTGCACGGTGAGGTCGTCGGGGAGGCCGGAGAGGTCGCCCGCGACGGAGGTCCGACCGTCGAGGTCGTCGCGTCGCCACCGTGCTGCCCGGCACTCGGCGCGCAGGGTCGACCAGGTCATGGCGGGGCGACCGTCGGCGCCCCGGACCTCGACGCGGCCGGGGGCGCCGGGGCCGATGAGCAGGTCCGCGCCGACGGTCCAGGACGAGGGTGAGCCGCGCAGGGCCCGGTGGAGGTGCAGACGGCGCCAGCTGCCCCGGGCCGTCTGCGAGGTCCACCACGGACCCGCCCCGTCCGACGGCTCCTCGCACACGACTCGCGGGTCGCCGAGCAGCAGCGCCTGGCGTCGCGGGTCCAGCAGCACCCGGGCGCGCGGCCAGGCGGCCAGCAGGTCGTCGAGAGTGATCACCAGCCGGTCCCCCTCCACGTCGGCCGCGACCGTGACCAGCGGGTCGGGCGCCGCCCCGAGCAACCCGCGTGGGCTCACGCCCGGCACCGGCACCCGGGAGGCCACGGCGAGCGTCTCGCGCAGCATCCGCTCCCGCCCGGTCCGGTCGGCGCCCCACCCCGGCCGCGAGGCACGGTCGGGTCCGTCGTGCCAGGCCACGGCGAGCGGCTCGTGGGCCAGCACGGCGCCCCGGGTCCACGCCCGGTGGGCCCACTCCCAGTCCTCGCCGCCGTAGCTCTCGATGGTCTCGTCGAAGCCACCGGTCTGCTCGAAGAGCCATCGGCTGCAGGCCGAGACGGCACCGATCACGAAACGGAACGACATCTCGTCCGCGTCGAGCAGGTCGCGCGAGTCGCGGTAGGCCTGCCGCAGCCAGGCGGGCTCGTCCAGCACGCGCGCCAGGCCCGCGAAGCGCACGTCGGCCCCCGGCGGGACGCCGGCCAGGTCCGCGTGGCGGCGGCGACCGACGACCACGGCCTCGGGCAGCGTGCCGGGCAGCCGGGTGATGCGGGCCAGGTAGTCCGGCTCGGGGGTGGTGTCGGCGTCGAGGAAGACCAGCACCTCGTGGCGCGCGACGCGGGCCGCGAGGTTGCGGATGCGGGCCACCCGGAAGCCGCGGTCGGGATGGGTGACCATCTCGACGCCCGGCGGCAGCACCGGCGGCGCGGCGGAGCCGTCGTCGGCCACGACCACCTGCACCAGGTTCGCGGGGTGCCGCTGGTCGCGCAGCGCCGCAAGCGTGCGGGCCAGCTGGTCGGGCTGCTCGTAGTGGGTGACGACCACCGTCACCGAGGCCGGGCCCGGCGAGGGTGGCGCGAGGTCCCACCGGTTGCCCGGGACGGTGACCGTGCCCGGTGCGTCCGCGCCCCCCGGGTCCGAGCTCACGCGTGGGCCCACAGGTCCAGGTAGGCCCGGGCGACGTCGCCCAGACCGGGACCGGTCGACGTCGCGTCGTCCAGCCAGGTCGAGGCGGGCTCGCGCGCGGCTCGGGCCAGAGCCGCGGGCAGGTCGTCGTCCTCGACCACGGTGAGGGTGCCCGGACGCAACCGCGCCATCTCGCTCGCGTAGGCCCCCGACGCCACCAGGGGCCGGCGGCGGGCGGCGATCCAGCTGTTCACCGACCCCGACGCCGAGACGTGGCGGTGCGCGGCCACCGGCACGTCGACCGCTTCGATCGCCTCGGCCCACGCGTCGTCGTCGACCCAGCCGGTGACCTCCAGGGTGACGCCGCACGAGGCCGCCAGTGCGCGAAGCTCGTCGAGGAGGTGGTCGTGGCCCTCGGCCACGCCCCCGACGGCGCGCACGACGACCCGGCCGGGCAGGCCGGCACACGCCCGAAGCACCTCCGCGTGGCCCTTGCCCGGGTAGAGCCAGCCCAGGACGCCCACGACGGTCTCGCCCGTGCTCCGCCGGCCGCCCCGGCCACCCGCGGGCGGCGCGAGGGGCAGGACGGGCAGCGGCACGACCAGACCGCGGGTCCGGGGTCTCAGGTGCTCCCGGACCAGGTCGGACTCGTGCTGCGAGCTGACCACCCACTGCGAGGCCTCCCCCAGCAGGGCGGCGTAGGCGGCGGCCCGCTCGGCGAAGGCCTCCCCGTCGCCGACCTGGGGGACGTCGTGCAGGGTCACGGTGGTCCGGTGGTGCCGGGCGAGGGCGGTCAGCGTCTCGCCGGCCTCTCGCGCGGTCGCTCCGAACAGGCGGTCCGTGACATGGACGTGCGCCCGCAGTCGAGGGAAGGTCAGCGCCGTGGCCACGTCGCAGGTCCGAGCCCCCACGGCGCCGGCGACCTGCTGGGCCAGGAGGACCACGCCGTGCCCGGGTCGGTCGGGGACCACGTGCAGCGGTACGTCGCCCGTCACTGTGGTCGCGACCGCGCCGCGCCGGTGACCGCGACCGGCCGCCGGGTCACCGATCCTCCTGCGGGGTCCGGAGCCCGAGGAGGTCGCGGACGTCCGCGGAGCGGTCCAGCACGGCGTCCAGCACGTCGGGGCGCTCGCTGTAGAACGCGGCGTGCGCCCGCCTCACCTCGCGGCCCGGTATCTCGACGCCCTCGACGTGCCACGCCGACGACGGCACGACGGTGGGGTCGTAGACCGTCGCTACCACCGGGTCCCGCGGCGCGATGACCGAGGTCAGCAGGGGTGGCACCCGGGCCAGGGGACGCTCTGGCAGACCCAGTGCCGCGCGCAGTCGCCGGGCCAGCGGCTCGAGCACCCGGTTGCCCGGGTGGTTGATGGTGCGCATCGTCTCGAAACGGGGCTCGAGGAGCAGGTCGCTGACCCGCACCGACCCGGTGGCGCGCTCCCGGCGCGCCAGCTCGGCGATGGAGAGCGCGGCGACCCCGCGCACGCCGGCCGGCGTCAGCGGCGCAAGGGCCTCCGCCGGGACCGGTCGTCCGCTGCGCGTCCACGCGGCCGCGACCGCGGTGACGAGGTCGTGGTAGACCACCAGCGGGGGCAGCGGGTCGATCAGCTCCGGCGGGTGGACGACGACGTGGTGCGGGTGCAGTCCGCTGAAGCGCACGATCGGGGCGACGACGTGGCGGGCCGTGGCGGGGAGTCGCTCGACCAGCTGGGCCGTGCCGATCGGCAGCTGGTGGTAGTCGAGTGCCACCGGCTGCGAGACCAGCAGGTCGGTGCGCGCCAGCAGCGCGCGCAGCGGGGCGACGTCGCGGGGCCTCGAGCTCGTGGATCGCCGGCAGCCGCAGGCTGCGCAGGTCCGGCGCCATCAGCATCCGCAGCGACTCCGCCTGGCAGTTGCCGATCACGACGAGCAGCGGACGCCCGTCGTCCGGGGGCACGCCGAGATGCAGGGCGCGCGGGTCGTCCCAGGCCGCGGACGAGGGCGCCGGCGGGGACAGGCTCACCGGCTCAGCCTCCACCCGTGCTCGGTCTCGTGGACGACCCCGAGATCGGCCAGCTCGTGCAGCCAGCCGAGCATGGGCCACCAGCCCCACCGGTCGTGGAAGAGGTGGGCGTTGCGCACGATGTCGACCGCGTGCTCCACCGGTGGGCTGCTGACCGGGTGGTGCTGGTGGTAGGCCCGGGCACTGCCGAGCCAGGTCAGGGCGAGACCGGCCTCGCGGGCGAGCTGCCCGAAGTCCGTGTCCTCGCCGCCGTAGCCGACGTAGTCCTCGCAGAAGCCACCGGTCCGGGCGACGTCCGCCGCGTGCAGGGCGAAGGACAGCGACCAGAACAGCCGCCAGTCGTCGGGGTCGTGGGACTCCACCTGACGACCCGGAGGGGGCGCGGGCCGGCCGGGGTGGGGGGCGTCGAGAGCGGCGAGACCGGCGAGGTCGTAGCCGGTGGACGGCGCCGGGGAGAGGTAGGTGACCGGCCCGCACCAGACCGTGCCCGGCGCGGCCGCTGCGCGGGCGTATGCCTCGACGAGGCCCTCGCCGGCCAAGCAGTCGACGTCGAGCAGGACCACCACCTCCGCCCCGCGCTCGAGCGCGCTGCGCATCCCGGCGTTGCGCGCCGCAGCCAGGGGCAGCCCGCGCGGGTCGGTGCCGACCTCGACGACGTGAGGCGTCAGCCGGTCCGGTCGCCATCGCGCGACGGAGGGGTCGTCGACGGCCACCACCACCCAGTCGTCGGGCGGGTCGCGCAGCAGGGAGGCGTGCTGTCGGCGCAGGTGCTCGGCACGGCCGTGCACCACGGTCACGACGGCCGTGCGTGGGCGACGCGTCGCCGCGGTGGCGGGAAGGGTCACGAGGCGACCTGCCCGGCGGCTCCGAGGCGGCCCAGGACGAGGTCGCCGAAGCGGGCGGCGGCACCGCCGTCGGCCCAACCCGCCCAGGCGCGGCCGTCGAGGCCGACGACGTCGGCGACGAGCGCGACCCAGTCGGCTCCGACCGGGTCGTCGACCACCCGCACCGGGTACCGAGCCGCTCGCAGGGCCGCACCGGTGGCCTCCTGCTCCCCGAACGGCCGGGCCAGGGGTACGACCAGGGCCGGCACCCGCGCCGCCGCGACCTCGGCGACGGCGTTCTGCCCCCCGTGGGTCACCACCACGTCGGCAGCGCACAGGTGCTGCCAGGGGTCGGCCACCCACGACCCCGGGCCGAGCAGGAGCCAGGTCCAGCTCGGGAGCGCGAGCGCGAGGGCGGCGGCTGCTCGTTCGAGGACCTCGTAGCCACCGCCGGAGCCGGCGAGGACGACTCCCCGGCGACCACCGCGCGGGCCGGGGGTCTCGCACGGGCCGAAGCGGGAGAGGGCACCGAGCTCGCGCACGCGTCCGGCCACGGCCGGCGGCAACCCGGTCGAGGAGAGCGAGGACCCGGGGGGCCAGAAGCCGACGACGTCGTCGCTGAGACCCAGGCCGAGGGCGTGTGCGGGGTCGGGGCGGTGACCGGGAAGGAGTACCGAGACCACCGCGACACCGTGCAGGCGGGTGAGGATCGAGACCTCCTGAGAGACGTCGCTGACGACGAGATCGGGCCGGGCCTCCGCTAGCCAGCCAGAGATCCGGGCGGCGCGACGGGAGAGGCCGTCGTGACCCCGGGGTGCCCAGTGCAGCAGGCCACCAGCTGCGGCGTCCGCGTCCGGTCCGGGCGGCGGCTCGTCGTCGCGCGACAGCCGCACCCAGTCGCCGGTCCAGGTCCCGGGACGTGGCAGGGAGGACAGGCCGGTCGTCTCGACCCCGCGCCGCGTCAGCTCGGCGGCCAGGACGCTGGCCCGGTGCAGGTGCCCGGTGCCGTGGTGATGGACGTAGTAGCCGATCCGCTGGTGTCTCACGCGACGAGGTCGCGCTCGGCCGCATGGACGTAGACGCCTTCGTAGGCCTTGATCATGGCGTCGTGGGAGTAGCACTGCACGGCCCGTGCCCGCGCCGCACGCCGGTCCGCGCCGGCGGCCTGCGCCACCGCGCGGGCCAGGTCGGCGACGTCGCCCGGCACCGCCAGGGCACCGACGCCGGGGGCGACGATCTCGCTCAGGGCACCGCGTGCGTAGGCCGCCACGGGTGTCCCGCACGCGAGCGCCTCGGCGGCGACGAGCCCGAACGGTTCGTCCCACGACGGGGTGACCAGGGCGACCCTGGCGTGGGCGACGACGTGGCGCAGCGCGCGCTGCGGCAGGTGGCCCAGGTAACGCACCTGCGGGCCCAGCAGTGGGGCGACGTGACGACGGAAGTAGACCGGGTCGAGGACCGGCCCGGCGAGGTCGATCGGGAGTCCGGCGAGCCGAGCGGCCTGGACCGCTTCGTGCGGGGTCTTCTCCGGCACCAGGCGGCCCGACCACAGCGCGCGACGGCCACCCGGCCCGGCAGTCCAGGACGTGACGTCGACCCCGTTGGCCACGACCGTGCTGCGCACCGCGTGGTCCCAGGCACGCTCCATCGCCCGGCTCACGGTCACGTAGGAGTGATCTGCCGGTCCGAGCAGGACGGCCGACTCCAACCACGGGACCGGCGGGGTGTGCAGCGTGGTCACCACAGGGACGCCGAGCGAGCCCGCCATGGCGATCGGCAGGTGGTGCAGGCTGTTGTCGTGGACGACGTCGAAGCGCCCCGTACGAGCGTCGGCCGAGCCGGAGCATCAGGTCGAGGTAGGCGTGGTGCTCGCGCATCCACCGATCGGGAGGAGCGCCGACGTCGGCTCGTGCGGCGTCACTGCCCCGGTAGGCGGAGACGGCGAGATCGACGGCGTCGAGGCGGGGGTCGCTGCCCGGCGGCGCGAAGGCGGTCACCTCGTGGCCGCGCCGACGCAGGCCGAGGACGAGGGCATGGGTGTGGGCCTCGAGCCCCCCGGCGAACGGCTCCGCCAGCGGGAAGCGCGCTGGGGCGACGACGGCCACCCGCAGGCGGGTCATCGGGGCGACCGAGGGTGGAGGGCCTCGCGATAGATGCGGTCGTGGGCCTCGGCGACGAACGCGCGCTGTCGTCGCCGGCCGCGCGCATCGAGGCCGGGCAGGCCGGTGGCCGCGCGCTCGCTCACGGCCCGTTCGACGGCGTCCACCACGGAGTCGTGGTCCACGACGTCGGCATCGGCCACGTAGGTGGCATCGGCGCCCTGGTCGTCGTAGTGGCCGAAGGCCGGGGCGACCACGGAGGTCCCGAGGTCGTGGGCCATCTCCAGCCACCCCGAGTGGGTGCCGAAGCGGTAGGGGAGCAGCGCCACGTCGAGGGCGGCCACCCAGCGCCACAGCGCCTCGTCGTCGAAGGGGTCGTGGACCACCAGCTCGAGACCATGCTCCTGGGAGGCCCGGGTCAGGGCGGCGACAGCCTCGACCTGACGATGCCCGACGGGGCGGTCGTGCAGCTCACGGTGCATGGTGAGGACCACCTCATGCCCGCGGCGGGTCAGCTCGACCAGTGCCGGAAGGAGGCGGACGGGGTCGGTGTTGGTGCGCAGGTCCTTGACCGCGAGACCGACCCGGGGCCGCGAACGCACCACACCCTCGCGGTGCCGTCGCACCCGCTCCATGGTGGTCAGGTCGACCAGGTGAGGGTGCGGCACGACCGCGGCCTCGCAGCGCCAGTGTTCGAAGATCTCGCGCGCGGCGCCGGCGGTCAGCGTGATGACGCGATCGGCGGCCGGTACCAGGACGTCGAGCTGTGCCCTGAGCTGGGCGGGGTCCTCCTGGTGCGGGCTGTGCAGGTCGTGGACGGTCAGCACCAGCGCGCGGCCGCTGGCCCGTAGCTCCTCGACGAGCTCACGCAGCTGGCTCGGGGTGCGGTCGTCGAAGCCGAAGTGCACGTGCATGAGGTCGAAGGCGTGCGCAGCGGCCCAGGAGCGCTCGAGCATCGGCGGCGGCCACCACCGGACCCCCGCGGCGCGGCTGACGTCATCGGGATCGGGGTCGACCAGACGCACCGGCGCCGGCTGTCGGGGATCGAGTGGACCGAGGTTGCGCACGTAGGGGTGCCCCGAGGGCACCGACGCGACGACCAGGCGGCGGGTGGTGCAGGTGCTCACCGCCGACTCCGACCGTCGGTCCGGGGAGCGAGATTCTGGGGCAACGTCGGACCTCCTGACGCGAGCTGGGGTGCGCCGGGGTACGGCGGGACGTCGAGAACGTAGAGCGGTCGATACCGGACCAAGCACCCCCACAAGGGTGCGCGATCCGTGGCGTGGCGCACGTCGCGCGGCCCGACGCGTAGATCGTGGGCACCCCCACGGGTGATTCTTCCCGGTCCCTCGTCCGACGGGGCCGGTCGTCGACGGGTGGAGGGGAGCGGCAGGGTTCAGCTGGTGAGGGCTGGCGGTTCAGCCCACGGGGGAGTCGACGGGCAGGAGCGAGGGCACGACGGCGACCGCCCCGTGCGCGTGCTCGACGACGGTCGGCGCGACCGAGCCGTAGACGAGGTCGGTCAGCGGCGTGACCGGGTGGTGGCCGATGACGACCAGCTCGTGCTCGAGCGAGGCCGCCACGAGACGCTGGTCGGCGAAGCCGCGGCTGAGCTGCACGGTGACCTCGACATCGGGGTAGCGCTCCCTCATGCCGGCGATCGACGTCGGCCACCACGGCGTTCTCCGCGACCAGGTCGACGTCCGCGGCGAGCCTGCGCGTGCTGGGGAGGTCGGGCGCCCAGTAGCAGTGCAGCACGGTCAGCGGCCGGGCGCGCACCGAGGCCATCCGGTAGGCGAACTCGACTGCCGGGGTGGACCGGGCCGTCCCGTCGACCCCGACGAGGATCCCGTGCGAGGACCGGTCGCGAGCGCCCGGGCGGCGGACCACGACGGCGCAGGCAGCGTGCTTGGAGACCGAGACGCTGACCGATCCCAGGAGCAGACTCGCCACCGGGCCGCGGCCCCGCGAGCCGATCACGATCATGGAGGCCTCCTCGCTGCGGTCCAGCAGCGCCGTGCGGGGGTCGTTGGTGCTGAGCACGCCGTCGGCCTCGAGACCGTCACGACCCGCGAGGGCCTCGGCGAGCGCGGCGGCCAGCAGCACCTCGGCCTGCTCGCGGACGTCGGCGAGCAGGCCCCCGAGGTCCGCGCCACTCGCGGCGAACCCCATCGTGTCGACCACGACGGGGGGCGGCGCCGCGTGGACGATCGTGAGTCGGCGGCCGTCCAGGACGGCCTGGTCAGCAGCCCAGGCCAGCGCGTGCAGGGCCTGCGGCGATCCATCGACCCCGACGACGATGCTGCCGGGAAGCAACTCGGGGGCGTCCATCGATCGAGCCTCCTCCAACGCCCGGCTCCTGTCCA